>NC_018515.1:2928926-3577140 GCF_000231385.2 Desulfosporosinus meridiei DSM 13257
TGCATTTAGTGCTACTCCGGGAGATTGTTCGCCGTCTCTCAGAGTAGTATCAAAGATCTCAATCCGCCGCATTACTCAAACATCCTTCCGATTACTTTTGAAAAGCATTGTTGAAAAGAGTGACCAGTGAATCTGGGTGGAAACAAGACAAAACCCCAGCTAACAGTGTATTTATAGCCCCAAATTCTATCTTAAATTTAATCAGACCATTGCCACGAATGGCAATGATCTGCATTCCTTCAAAAATAAAGTAGTCTCAGCCGTAAAGCAGCTAAAAGATATTAACTATTCGTGTTTTTTCAACCAGCTCATCATTCCTCTTAATTGCTCCCCAACTTTTTCAATCGGATGATTTGCTTCGATCCGGGTCATAGCATTAAAGGTTGGACGATTAGCTTGGTTCTCAAGTAACCATGCTTTTGCAAAACGACCATCTTGAATTTCTTCAAGAACGCGTTTCATTTCTTTACGAGTTTCTTGATTAATAATGCGTTTTCCAATGGTCATATCTCCGTATTGAGCAGTATCAGATACTGAATATCTCATCCAGCTCATACCGCCTTCATACATTAAATCAACGATAAGTTTTAATTCATGCAAACACTCAAAGTAAGCAATTTCCGGCTGATAACCAGCCTCGACCAAGGTATCAAAACCAGCTTTAACCAGCTCAGAGGCTCCTCCGCAAAGGACTGCCTGTTCTCCGAAGAGGTCAGTTTCGGTTTCCTCTCCAAAAGTTGTCTCTAAAACGCCGGCTTTGGTTGATCCAATTCCTTTAGCATACGCTAGGGCCAATTCTTTGGCCTTACCGGAAGCATCTTGATGAACAGCAATCAGGGCTGGAACTCCTGCCCCTTCAGTGTAAGTACGACGTACTAAATGGCCTGGGCTTTTCGGAGCCACCATGAAAACATCCACATCACTTGGAGGAACGATTTGACCGAAATGAATATTAAATCCATGAGAAAAGACTAAAGCTTTTCCGGAGGTTAGATGTTGCTTAATCTCTTCATTATATACCTTACTTTGGGTTTCATCCGGAAGCAAAATTTGAATAACATCTGCCCGCTTTGCAGCCTCTTCTACTGTCATTACTTCAAAGCCGGCAGCTTGTGCACGTTCAGTACGAGCACTCCCCGGACGAAGCCCTATAACTACATTCAGTCCAGAATCTTTGAGGTTTTGAGCTTGAGCATGTCCTTGACTACCATAACCCATTACTGCGATAACCTTGCCTTTTAATAACTCCAAATTTGCGTCTACATCATAATACATTTTTGCCATCTTTCTAAAACTCCCTTTCAACTATAAGCTTTGCCTTTAAATAACCAAAGCCATTTTTATTATACTACACAAGGAAAATCTTTCACTATGCTTCTGAACGCAAAATTGCAACTTTTCCAGTGCGTACTAACTCCATTAATCCATAAGGTTGAATTGCGTGGACAAACGCATCAATTTTGGGTATATCTCCGGTTAATTCAACGGTTAAATTCGTTCTACCCATATCCACAACCCGCCCGCGAAAAATATCCACTGTTTGGAGAACCGCAGACCGTGTTTCACTACTGACTTGAACCCTAATCAAGGCAAGTTCACGATCAACAACACATTCACCAGTATAATCCGAAACCGAGTGAACAACCACTAGTTTGCTTAATTGATTTCGTACCTGTTCTATGATTTGATCATCCCCATTAACGACGATTGTCATTCGCGATAGCTCCGGATCTTCTGTTTGACAGACTGTCAGACTATCGATGTTATAACCTCGCCGGGTAAACAATCCTGCAACACGAATCAAAACTCCAGGATTGTTCTCCACAAGAACTGCCAGTGTATGCAACATATTATTACCTCACAATCATTTCAGTAATAAGTTTACCTGGGGGAACCATAGGTAAAACATTTTCATTTTCTGAGATAGCAATCTCCACCAGCACTGGTCCGGGATGATTAAACGCTTCCTCAAGAGCGCCGCGAACCTGTTCGAAGGAATTGACATGAATGCCATGGATACCATAGGCTTCTGCCACCTTAACAAAGTCAGGGCTGCCTTGAAGACTGATTTGACTATAACGCTCAGCATAAAACATTTTTTGCATTTGTCGAACCATACCAAGAACTCCATTATTCAGAAGGACAATCTTAATAGGAAGTTTATTCTGAGCAATCGTACCCAACTCTTGAATCGACATTTGGAAAGACCCATCACCGGTTATTACTACAACTTTTTCATTGGGACGTGCAATTTGTGCTCCTATAGCTGAAGGTAAGCCATAACCCATAACGCCAAGACCGCAGCTGGTTGCATAATTGCGCGGGTTTACTGCAGGATAATACTGAGCGGCCCACATTTGATGCTGTCCAACATCTGTGGTGACAATAGTTTCTCCGCCGGCTACTTCCCCGAGACACTGAATGACCATCTGAGGGGTAAGTCTGTCTTTGTCATACTCCAGAGTATGATTCGCCTTCCAGTCGTGCAGCTGTTTCCACCACTCTGTAACTTGAGGAACCGGAAAAGCCGGCAGAACCTCGAGCATCTCTGTTATTACTTGGCGCGCATCGCCAACGATTTGGATATCTGTTTTTACCACTTTCCTGATCTCAACCGGATCAATATCAATATGAATAACCTTAGCCTTAGTCGCAAACCGATGCCCTATACCGCTTGTTACACGGTCATCAAAACGCACACCCACCGCAATTAACAAATCACAATCGTCCACAGCATAGTTGGCTGTCACTGTTCCATGCATTCCTACCATACCTAATGAGTTAGGATGTTCAAAAGGAAGGCTTCCGGTTCCCATCAAGGTAGTAACCAATGGGATAGATGTTTTATCTATAAATTGCCTCAAAACATCTTCCGCCCCGGCGGTAACAACTCCGCCCCCCGCATATAACACAGGCTTTCGAGACTCCGAAAGTACTTTAACCACTTCTTCAATCTTTCCATTGTTAGCTTGACCAAACGCTTTATACCCTTTTAACTTCATTTCATTAGAAAAAGGAACAACGTTTTCAGCAGCTAGAACATCTTTGGGCAAATCAATAAGAACAGGCCCGGGACGACCGGTACGAGCTATATAAAAAGCCTCTCTGACAATCCTTGGCAGATCCCTGGCGTCTTTAACCAAATATGAATGTTTTGTGATAGGCATTGTAATTCCAATAATATCTACCTCTTGAAATGAATCGGAGCCAATAGAGCTTGTGGGAACCTGCCCAGTCAGGACAACCATAGGGATGGAATCTAAGAAAGCATTGGCGATACCGGTTACCAGATTTGTGGCTCCCGGACCTGATGTCCCTAAGCAAACTCCTACTTTCCCAGTTACTCTGGAATAACCATCCGCCGCAAAAACAACTCCCTGTTCATGCCGTCCCAATACATGACGAATCGGACTATCTAAGAGAGCGTCATACAGTGGAAGCAATACCCCTCCGGGATAACCAAAGATGACGTCAACACCTTCTTGCTGTAAGGCATTTAATAAGATATGAGCGCCAAGTAATCCTGTTTTTTCTTCTTCACTCATAGTTTTCCCTCCCTAAACAATTGCTCTTACATGCAGTATATTTCAGGGCCGTTCACCTGGGTAAGAGCCCTAAACTCCTTCAGTAACTGTTTAAATATTGCACCTGGTTTCCCCAGCCCAATCTCACGTCCATCGACAATTCGAACTGGAATTAATTCAGCAGCTGTACCGGTTAGAAAGCACTCATCAGCAGTATACATATCATGACGAGTAAATAACATTTCCTTTACTTCTATATCTAAGTCTTGAGCAAGTTGTATTACAGTATTTCGGGTAATACCTTCTAGTATTCCTGCCGAAAGAGGCGGAGTGAGCAAAACATTATTACGGTAGATAAAAATATTATCCGCTGTCCCCTCTGCGACATAACCGTCTTGAGTGAGCATAATCGCTTCTATAACTCCCGCTTGAGTACATTCTATTTTAGCTAAAACATTGTTAAGATAATTAAGGGATTTGATTCTGGGATTTAAAGAATCCGGATTATTCCTTCTAATTGCAACGGTTTTCACATTTAGCCCTTGCTCATACATAGTTTGCTCAAAAAGCTTAATTTGTGCTGCTATACAAATAACCGTGGCATTCGAACAATTATTGGGGTCAAGTCCCAGATCTCCTTTTCCTCGTGAAACGACCAGGCGAATGTAGGCATCTTTTAAATCATTTTTGCGGAGTGTTTCCAGGACAACCTCAGCCATAGCTTCCTTATCGATCCCGATGCTAAGATTAATAGATTTAGCTGATTCATAAAGGCGTTTTAAATGTTCTTCTAATTTAAACACTCTACCGTGATATGCCCTAATCCCCTCAAAAATGCCGTCTCCATATAAAAAGCCATGATCAAAAACTGAAACTTTGGCATCTTCTTCAGCAACAAAAGAACCATTTAGATAAATGAGCATTCCTATATCCTCCACTCCTGTTGTTAGTAAAAGAAATTAAAAATCCCAAGCGTAGTCCCCTTAGCAACGTGGAACTTTCCGCTTGGGTTTTTTCTACCCACGGTGTAAACCCATTATGGATTCTGTACCGCTCGGACCAGTCAGGTTCTCCCTTAATAGAGAGTTACCTCGGAACCCTAGATACACTTCCTGTTATATTACATTTGTATCGAGAACTTTGTGTATATGATACAGAATACACTCCTCAGTGTCAACCCTAATTTCATAGAATTGTAGGAAATTCCTATAGAATTTCCTTGTCAAAGCTAGATAGTCCAAGGTATAATGTCCACTATGCAGATACATTTGTATTTCGAGAGGAGTGACTTATCATGTCCATTAAAATAGGTATATTAGGTCTAGGCACTGTAGGATGCGGTGTGGTACAAGTATTGCAACAAAATGCTAAAGATATACAGACCCGTACTCATTGCGATCTTCAGATAAAGGCAATCCTTGACCGTGACCTTCATCGTAAGCGAGATGTCAGCGGCGATTTTCTGCTGACAGATCAGCCCGAAGAAGTTCTCCATGATCCTGAAATAGACATTATTATTGAGGTAATGGGCGGTATCGAGCCTGCTCGAACCTTTATCCTAGAAGCTTTGAAACACGGAAAAAATGTGGTTACTGCTAATAAAGATCTTATAGCAGTTCACGGTCACGAATTGCTTGACGCAGCCAATGAAGCCGGGAAAGACTTGTATTTTGAAGCAAGTGTCGGAGGTGGAATTCCGATTATTGCAGCACTTAAAGAATCTCTTTCAGCCAATAAAATTACTCATTTACTTGGCATCATTAATGGCACGACCAACTATATTCTTACTGCAATGGCTGAACAGGGGCGTGAGTATGCGGAAGTTCTTGCCGAAGCCCAGCAACTAGGGTATGCCGAAGCCAATCCTTCATCTGATGTGGATGGCTTAGATGCTGCGCGTAAACTGGCTATTCTGGCTTCTATAGCCTTCAATTCGCGAGTTGCTCTTAATGACGTCTTTGTAGAGGGCATTTCAAAAATTACTCGTGAGGACTTAACCTACGCTGCTGAACTGGGGTGTACAATTAAGCTTTTAGCTGTGGCTAAACATCAGGATGAAGGAATTGAGGTTCGCGTTCACCCGGCTATATTGCCTCTCACCCATCCCCTTGCTTCAGTAAATGGTGTTTTTAACGCTATTTATGTCGTTGGAGATGCTGTTGGGGAAACAATGTTTTATGGGCGCGGTGCTGGTTCATTGCCTACGGGGAGTGCAATCGTCTCGGATGTTATGCGCATTGCCCGCAATCTCAAATCGAATTCCATGTCTTCAATTAATTGTACTTGTTACCTGGACTTACCTCTCAAATCCTCCTCAGATTTTTATACTGCCTTTTATATACGTCTGCTTGTCAAAGACGAACCCCGTGTCCTGGCAACTCTGGCTTTACTTTTTGCTGAAGCGAACATTAGCTTTGCTTCCATTATCCAAAAACAACGAGGTAAGGATCAGGCAGAAATAGTCCTGGTAACTCACCCTTGTCGTGAAGGTGCACTCCAGGAGGCCCTGGATTCTGTTAAGGCCTACAGCAAAGTCCTTAGCATTGATAACGTTATCCGTTTTGAAAAAGATTATCCAGAATCATAATATCCCAATTCTTTTAAGGGAGGAATATGATGTTGCAAGTTAAGATACCAGCCACTTCTGCCAATCTCGGACCTGGATTTGATTGTTTGGGCATGGCTCTTCAGTTATACAATAGAATTACAGTAGAAACCAACCGACCTTTTAGAATTACTTTATCAGGCTCTTACAAAGAGGGCATCCCAACGGATGATACTAACCTGGTCTGGAAAACTATGTGCCATTTTTGGGATCTCATTAATTACCCTATCCCTAATCTCGACTTAACCTTTGAAAACTTCATTCCTCCTGCCAGAGGTTTAGGAAGTAGTTCAGCTGCCATTGTCGGAGGACTCGTGACCGCCAACACTTTAGCAGGATCTCCTTACACAAAGTTAGAGCTTCTTCAGGTAGCCAACGCTCTTGAAGGGCACCCTGACAATGTTACTCCGGCTTTATATGGAGGAGTTACTTTATCAGTTTCTACTGAAAACGGAGTACTTCCAAGAATTCTAACTCAGTCTCCTAACTTTAAAGCAGTTGTGACTATCCCCAATATGCACCTAAACACCAAAAAAGCGCGTGGGATCTTACCGGATCAGGTACATCGTAAGGATGCCGTTTTTAATATCTCCCACGTCTCCTTACTTACTGAAGCTTTTATTCGAGGAGACTATTCTCTCTTAAAAGAAGGTATGCGTGATACACTTCACCAAAATCAACGCGCTGCTCTAATTCCCGGATTACTGGAAACACTTGAAGCAGCTCTCGAAACAGGTGCCTATGGCTCTGCCTTAAGTGGATCCGGCCCAACGCTGTTGGCCTTAATCCCGGATAACCTCGAAAAAGATGTTCCTTTAAGCATGACGAAGGCGTTAGAGCGGCATGGAATAAACGCCACGGCTTTGGTTCTGGATATCGATACCAGCGGGGCATTCACTTCCTTAATCTAGGTAACACTTGTACTATTCCCTCATAACTTATAGTAAGACCAGCCTATCGGCAGTCAATAAAAAATGGGGGGACATGAAATGTCAGATTTAGTTATCTCGGATGAACGAACCTGTGTTAAACCCTGCCCTAAACCCTGCCCTAACCCCTGCTCTAATGATGGAATAAGTATGTTAATAGGTGCTTTTATTGCCGGAATCGGTCTCTTTCTCATTGGTTCTCCAACATCCGGCGCAGTTACTACCATCGTAGGATTTATTCTTTTCCTCATAGGAGTTATTCTTTTCACCCTTTAAGTACCAGTCCATTGGCATACTGAGGCCGATGTCAACGATGAGTTCGCTGACATCGGCCTCTTTGCGTGGAAAAACAGTTACAAACCATATTTGCTGATTGTATAAACAATCGAAGATAATTTTACATATTATAATTAGTAAATAATGGATTTAATTATTGTTAGAAAGGAGCAAATTCCTATGAATAGAGACTATCATTCAATTAAGCTATTCAAGAAAAATAGGGTAGATAGCACAGATTACGAGCCGCCGGTAAAAGAAGACTCTTCAAACACAGAGCACAAAAAACTACCGGAACTCGTCATTCAACCCTTGGAGTCAAAAGAAAGGGAAAACAGTTCAACAATTTCCGAACTGCCTCCTCTTCTGCCAAGCATCTCAACAATAGCCCAGACCCTACTGGGGGTATTCACAGAAAACCGTAATAACTCTCCTCTCAACTTATTAAAAAACAAAGATGTTCTAAGCTGGCCAATATGGTCAATATTCAAAAGTCCTAAATAGTTATTGGAACGACTAAAGCCGCTGTTTGCTATCATCTGCATCCAACGGCTTTAATCGATTAGTGGATTGGTACCACCTCATTAGAGGTTTGATCAACAGGATTCGTAGATTTTAAGCTATCTAAATATTTTACTGCCTGCAAAGCAGCCGTTCCTCCTTCTCCGGCTGCCTTAATCAATTGATACGGCTGCCCTGTACAGTCTCCTGCTGCAAATAACCCCGGCATACTTGTCTCTAATTTATGATTAACCTTAATCGCCGAGTCCTCCATTTCAAGACCGGAGATTAGTTGTTCTGCAGGTAAGGTATCACGTAAGATAAAGACGCCCTCAACCTCCAATTGTTCATTCCCAAGGTCAAGCTTTTCCACCTTTTGATTCCCAATGATTTCTTTAACCTTACCCTTTTTAATCTCAACTCGGGAATCAACTTTAACAATATCAGTGTAATAGGGGATATAGTAAACTTTCGAACAAATATTCACCATATAATTTGCTTCATCTTCCCCTTCTTGATTATAGGAAATAATAGCAACTTGTTTATCCTTGTAAAGAGGTCCATCACAAGTAGCACAATATCCTACCCCACGGCCTAATAATTCAGCTTCTCCCGAAAATAGCTTTTCCGCGGATACCCCTGTGGCAATAATCACGGAATCCGCCTCAAAGGATTGATCTTTGCCCATAAGCGTATAAGGCGGCCCGGGATAAATATTTGTCACTTTAAAATATTTAATGGGAATGTCTTTTTCCATTACGTGATCCAGGAAGCGCTGACGAAGTTCCTCGCCCCCTATTTCTGGGGTTCCAAGCCAGTTGTCAACTTGTGGGGCTTTGGAGAGTTTGGGACTACACACTTCAGATCCAAGTAAAACAAAATCTCGATTCCGAATCTTAGCATTAAGAGCTGCAGATAAGCCTGCTGGTCCACAACCGATAATGGCTAATTCGTAGTGTTCTTTTAAACCATTGAGTTCTTCAGACATCAAAATTTCCTCCTTTTTGCGTTACAATATGTCGTGCATAGTGTTCCCCGAATTATGTTAATACATATAACACAAAGAGATATTTTGACCTCAATAAGGTTTTTTAAAGAATTGCATTTTCCAGAAACCCTCCGTTGACGGTAATTGGTCAGAATAATATAATACAGCCAAGATCAGTGTCAGCGTAAAACTAGCTGAGGAGTAATTAAGATAATGATACGAATAAAGATGATTATAGAATGAAATGTGAGCTCTTAATAACTAATGGAATAATAATTGATGGTACAGGAAGGCCAGCATATAATGGCGATCTCGCTGTCAATAAAGGAAAAATCATTGCAATCTCCCCCCTAATAAATTGCCAAGCCGATAGAATTATTAACGCTGCCGGCTTAACCGTCTGTCCGGGATTCATTGATCCTCACGTCCATGAGGAGCTTACAGTTTTACAAAGCAGTATATTCGAAGAGTATTTGCGTCAAGGAGTTACTACCATAATTAACGGTAACTGTGGCCATTCTATAACTCCCTATTCTGCAGATAATATTTATAGCTACATGGTAAAAAAAGGGCTCATTTCGCATCAGACAAAAGAGCGAAATAAGCTTAACGTTCCTTCCTGGACAAACTTTTCCGGCTATATAGATATTGTCAAGAACAAGGGTTCAAATTTGAACATGGGGTTTCTCCTAGGACATGGCACTATTAAATGGAGTATTATGGGCGATACAAAAAATAGAAAAATGTCCGGCAAAGAAGAAACTAAGATTGTTAGTCTACTTGAAGAGGGTATGGAGCAAGGGGCTTTAGGACTATCTACAGGTCTAACCTATAGCCCGAGCAAATATGCCGATACTGATGAAATTGTCAAATGTGCTAAAGTAGTGCAAAAATATGATGGCATATATACCTCTCATATCCGAAGCTATTTAGGTACCCTGGAAGCAGTAAAAGAAGCAATCCAAATTGGAACCGCTGCAGGTATACGGGTACAGGTATCCCATCTAACCCCAAACTGTCCGGAAGGATTTGATGAGATATTAAACGCCCGCCAAAATGGATTAGAGATAGCTGTCGATACTATTCCTAAAAGCAGTGGGCATTTTCGACGTAAGGACAGATTGTTTCAGTATTTAACGACAAAAGAGTTTCTAACTTCTGAAGAAAAACAAAGGTTAGTAAAAAGATTATACTCTAAGGAGAATCTAGCCCTTGTAAACACTGGTATCCCTAACCTGGAAAATCGGACTCTGAAAGAAATCGCTTTAGAACGTATGATCAGTGTCGATGAGCTCATCCTAGAACTATTAAATAATGACCGTAAAGAAATTACCTTCTGTCAGGGCGGACTCATTCGAAAGGATTTTCCCGGAACACCTTATGCCGAGAATATAGCCCAAAACCCGTATTTGATGGTGGGCTCAGATAAGGTAAATGGAGAAATAGACGATCCCTTTGCCTGGTACGAACTGTATCGAAAGGGTGCCTTTCCGATTTTTATTAATTTGTGCAGAGAAAGCGGTATCAAACTTGAGGAGATTATTCGTAGGATTACCTCTTTGCCGGCAGAACATTTTCGTTTTAGTAATAGAGGGACACTTAGCCCTGGGAAAGCTGCTGATATCACGATTATTGATATCAATAATTACAATTATCCTACCGATAATGAAATCGACTATAAAACCCCCTTGACAGAATGCAAAGGGGTTAAGTATACAATTGTTAACGGCAGAGTAGCCTTAAATGATGGGATTATAGAGCATACTAATTCCGGCCAACTATTATCGAGAAATAGTCAGGTGTTATGAAAAAGCAAAATTATATTAGAGCACGATTAGGTTCCTAATCGTGCTTTAAATACATCCGTATAGACTCTCTTCCCGCGGATAGCCTTACTCTCAAACAGAACAATTTCAGATACTAAAAAATCACCAATTTTTCTTGACAAAGCATCTTGCATTGCAGGGTTGTCACAATTAGGTCGTGATGCCAAGGTAATATGGGGTTTAAATTGGCGTTCTTCTACTCTAAAACCCCTATCCTTCAGCTGGATATGCAGATCATTCCTTACTTTATGAAGTTGATCTAAATCTCCATTGACCGCTGTCCATAAAGTATGCGGCCTCTTAAAAGACGGAAATGCACCTAAACCAATAATATTCAAATCAAAAGGGGTAGAATCCCTGGCAACCTGGGAGATTACTTCGGACAGTGTTATAACTTTATCCGGGTCTATTTCCCCTAAAAATTCTAAGGTAATATGAAAGTTATCCTGGGATTTGAAGAACCCGCTAACTCCACGAGCTCTTAGCTCAGACTGAAATTCAACAAGGGCTTCTTTAAGTTGAACAGGCAAATCAACCCCGATAAATAATCTCATAGATCTACTCCTTAAGAATAATTAGTTGTTTGATTTTGCCTTTTGTTTTAACAATCCCAATACTTCATTCTTTTTATCCAGATTTTCAAAAATTCTATTTGGGATAATATGTGCTGAATTCGCATTTACATATACATAAATATGTTCTTTGTCTTCAACAATATCATGTATTTCAGTATATTGAGTCTTTGCTTCACTATTCTCACTTATATCAACGATCCCCGTGTTCGATAGGGTTAAGTCGTGTCTTCCTATTACACTTTTGTTTTTACCTTGTTCCAGCATCCTTGAAATTTTCCTTGTGACAATCTTTCTTATCCGTTTCGGGTAAAATGCAACCCAATATAAATATAATAATATACAAACAGTTAGCCAATACCCTAAGGGTATCGTACTGAAGTTTCTCAGGATAAAGGGTAAAATTAGAAAGGATAGCGAGAGAATATACCGTTGTATAAAAAACGACCTCCTAGACAATTTAGAATAGGTAATATGGAAAATATTAAAGTCAATTAGATCCTGCTTATTCAGTTCATACTTTAAATTCATAGTCGACTCCCTTCAATCTCCCAGTAGTTGCCATTCTTTATGAATGACTTAGGTTAAGAATCATTCAGTCACCCAATAGTCTTCCATAATTTTGAAAAATTCAGACTCAATCAATTTTCTGATCGTCAGGATTCGTTAGTTTCTTTTTATAACCTATATGAGTTTTAGGATCATATCCTGCAGATTCATAAAATTTACAAGCATCAATCCTGTTACGATCAGTCACTAGAATTATCTGAGAACAGTTCTTTTCAATGCCCTTTTTTTCTAACTCTGCAATCAGTAGTTTGCCAACTCCATTATTTCTACAACACTCATCAACAATCATATTTTCCAACACCATAAAGGGCCGGCAATCTCCATATATCTCCCCACAGATCACTCCCATTACAGAACCCATTAACTGATTGCCTTCAACTGCACTAAGCATAATGTGGGAACCACTTTTTTGTAATTTCTTAAGCCCTTCATACATCTTTTCAATGCGTGATTCTTCATTCCAAAACTGTTTATATAACTGTGCTAACTGTGGAATATCTTCGGTAATCATTTCACGAACAATCATACACAACCTCCCGTATTAGAAATTATGAATAAAAGTGGTCACAGCAATAAACTCTTACTCAACACTGGAATTATGCCTTGTTGAAAGAATTCAATTGCTTTATTTCCAAGTCATCAGTGCTATTAGGCCAAAAACAATAATGATTAACCCTGATACCCGATTGACCCATAATAATCTGGAGGCACTAAATCGTTTCCGAAATACGTTTATCGTAAAACTTAAGAGCATCCACCACGAGCCCGACCCGAGAAACACTCCCAAGACTAAGCTAAATGAAGAAAGATAACTAGATTTATTCGTCCCAAGACCTAATCCAGCAAAAACCCCCACAAAGGCAATAATGGTCATAGGATTGGTAAGCGTAAGTAAAAATGTTGAAAGGTAATTGCCTAATAAACCGTAATTATTGACTAAAGTTGGATTTTCAGCCGGTCTTTTAATAAACGTTCGAATTCCGAGATAGCATAAAAACATCCCGCCAACTATCCTCAGCCATGCTTGGTGCCCTATTAGAAAGCTTGTGACCACAGTTAATCCCAACCCTGCTATCATACCATAAGCAGCATCTGCTGTCGCAGCACCAAGCCCAGACAAAAATCCTGACATCCTCCCATATTCCAAAGTACGTCTAATACACAAAATGCCTATTGGGCCAACCGGCGCGGCAATAGAAAATCCCAAAATGAATCCTTTTAGAAAAAAGTTTATTTCCACTATGCTCTAATCCTCTCGCACCGGATAGATTAACAACGATCCCTACTACTTAACTCCTTAAGCCACAATAAATGAAGTGTTTTTAAGGTGAACCTTCCTTTAATTATGTTCTTGAAACAATCCCGAATTTCCTTTAATATTATAAACTTTGGCCAACTGTATTTTGATTGAGCTATACTGCATTTCTTAATTTCAGATCTTATGTCTTAGGTTTTATAGTATTATCGCTTTATTGTTTTATTGTTTTTTAAGTTATAGACATTGGACATCATACAATCTATAATATAATCATACAGCAAGAATGAAAGGGTGTTTAAATAATGAATAGTGCTGCAGTAACCAGAACTTCGCCACACCGTGCATTATTAAATGCGTTGGGTTTAACCAACGAAGAAATGGAACGTCCCTTAATCGGTATAGTTAGTTCTAAAAACGACATTGTTCCCGGTCATATGAATCTCGATAAAATTGTTGACGCAGTTAAGTTAGGGGTCGCTATGGCTGGCGGAACCCCCCTTGTTTTCCCTGCGATTGCTGTCTGTGACGGACTTGCTATGGGGCATCAAGGAATGAAATATTCCCTTGTTACTAGAGAATTAATTGCCGACTCTACTGAAGCCATGACATTGGCTCATGCCTTTGACGCTTTAGTGATGGTTCCAAACTGTGATAAGAATGTTCCCGGATTGTTAATGGCTGCAGCAAGACTAAATATCCCCACTATATTTGTCAGTGGTGGCCCTATGCTTGCCGGTAAAGTAGATGGTCATAAAATTAGCTTTTCTAATGTCTCGGAAGCTGTCGCCGAATTTCAAGCAGGAAAAATCACCAAAGAAAAACTACTGGAATACGAAAATAAGGGTTGCCCTACTTGTGGCTCCTGCTCCGGAATGTATACAGCTAACAGCATGAATTGCCTCACCGAAGTCTTAGGGATGGGGTTAAAGGGTAATGGAACCATCCCGGCAGTTTATTCTGCACGGATTCAACTGGCTAAGCACGCCGGCATGCAAATCATGGAACTGCTGAAAAAGAATATTCGTCCAAAAGATATTATGACTAAAGAAGCCTTCGAAAACGCCTTAACCTTAGATATGGCCTTGGGCTGCAGCACTAACAGTATGCTGCATCTTCCGGCAATTGCTCACGAATGCGGAATTGAATTAAATCTCGATATTGCTAACGACATCTCTGACAAAACGCCCAACCTTTGCCATCTGGCACCGGCAGGGCATAACTTTATTGAAGAACTCGATGAAGCCGGTGGAATCTACGCAGTCATGAATGAATTGAATAAACTCGGTTTGGTTAATACAGATTTGCTTACCTGTTCCGGAAAAACTGTGGGAGAAAACATTTCGGGCTGCGTGAATAAAAACTCTGAGATTATCAGGCCCGTGGAAAACCCTTACAGTAAGACCGGTGGGATTGCTGTACTAAAGGGGAATTTAGCCCCTGATTCCTGTGTTGTCAAGCGCTCAGCCGTGGCCCCGGAAATGTTGAAGCACCAAGGCCCGGCAAGAGTATTCGACTGTGAAGAAGATGCTATGGAAGCTATCAACTCGGGGAAAATTGTCCCTGGAGATGTTGTCGTAATCCGCTATGAAGGTCCGAAAGGCGGCCCGGGCATGAGGGAAATGTTAAATCCTACTTCAGCAATCATGGGGCGTGGCCTGGGGGAAAGTGTCGCTCTAATTACTGATGGACGATTTAGCGGTGCAACCAGGGGGGCGGCTATTGGTCATGTTTCTCCTGAAGCAGCCGTTGGGGGTAATATTGCCTTGATCGAAGAGGGCGATATGATTCAAATTGACATTATGGCTAACACTATTAATTTCGCCATTAGTGACACAGAACTTGAAAAACGCAGAGCAGTTTGGAAGCCGAGAAAACCTAGAATCACCAGCGGATACTTGGCAAGATATGCAGCTTTAGTAACCTCAGGAAACAGAGGCGCAATTTTAGAATACAATTAATAATAGTTTTAATTAAAGCTACCACCTTAGGTGGTAGCTTTTGTCATTCTTTAGAGCCAGTTCTAATACCTTATTTATTACCATCTCGCCTGTTTCCTCTTGAACTCATTGACTTACCGAAAACATAGATGATATTGGAAATGTCCTAATAGTCATGAAAACTTAAATAGCGCCTTCTCAAAATCTTTTACAAAGCAGCGCTTGCCTTTCTTGATTACCTCATGCCCTTCCATCTCTAATAACATTTTCTGCTGGTCAATTCCCCCGGGGTATTTGTCATTTAATTCCCCACCTTTTTTCAAGGTGCGCCAGTAAGGAGTTATATCCTTGCCTCCCAAAGCTTCGCGTTCTTGTGAGGCATTTGCTGCAATATTGATAAAAATTCCTGCAGTAAGATGACAAGTAAAGTCAGCCTCATGCTTCAGAGCTAAGTAATTTCTAATTCCATCGGAAGTAATAACCTTCCCCTCCGGGATCCTTTTCATTACCTCGTCATATTCCTTGGGAGCTGCGATAAGCATGTTTCCGCATCCAAAACCCTTAGCCATCTTATTATCAATACCTATGAATTCAATCTTGGGCAAGTCCCCAGAACTATTAAGTTTTTCGTTGAAAGACTTTCTGGCCATATCCACCCCTCCACAACTATCTTTTTACATACTCGGTAACCAAATCCGTAAAAAGGACTCCTTCCAAATGATCTATTTCATGACAAAAGCATTTTGCTAAATCTCCTGTACCAGTTAAGCTTATTTCCTCGCCATTTTCATTCAACGCCTGAACCGTTACTTTTGCGGGCCTTATTAACTTTCCGTAAATATTAGGAATGCTTAAGCACCCCTCAATCACCTTTTGTTCTCCTTCTTGCTCAATTATTCTTGGGTTGACCAACTTAATCAGACCTTGTCCCATATCTATTACAACCAATCTTTTTAATAATCCTACTTGGGGGGCAGCTAGGCCTGCTCCATTCCCGGCATTATACATTGTTTCCGCCATATCATCTAATATTTGTCTGATTTTCTCATCTACTATCTGAACTTCTTTACTTTTCTTTCTTAAAATTTCATTATCATAAAGTACAATTTGTCTTAAAGCCATTTACAGTTCACCTCTATGGTTAATTTGTTTTGTATTGAGTACTTATTGTTAATTTTAATCTCTTAAATTAATCCTAAATAGAACCATTTTGTCCAAGCCCAATATAATAAAGTAGTAACTATTTAAAAGGGGTGTGTGTGATGACAGATTTTATGGAATCAATTTTCCTTCCCAAAAGGCCGCTTGAAGTGGTGAGCATCCCCAATACACTATCAAAATCTCTCCAGGGTAAATATTTTGTCGGACAGACAGAATCCTTAACCTTTAGCAATACAACAAATGCTTGGGGCGCTTTAGTAAACCCAAACAACTCCGGAATAAATTTGTTTGCTAATGTCTATACCATTTCCAATTTTACGGACAAACCATTCTTAGTACAACTATGGTTTAATACAGATCCACCCGGGATTGGAGCCCCTTCAACTAAGGTCAGTCCTGCTAACACTGCGTTAATCCCACATCCGGTACCAAAAGTGGATGTGAAGTTTAACCAAAATGTCACTGGAGTTCCGGTTGGCGGTATTAATGTCTTTGACCGAATAGTTTCTCCTGGCGCAACCCTGGTCAGTGAAGAGGACGGAAAGTTAATCTTCCCCTCCGGAGGTAATTTAGTGCTTTTTCTAACCTCCCCGGGATCGGTGCCAATGACATTTTCGGCCATAGTGGCCTTTGGGTGGTGGGAAGAGAAAGTGAAGCATTGTAAGTAATAGTTTAAGGGAACTAAGAACTAAATTGGACGAAGAACTAATTGTTAAGTCATTAATTAGGGCTTGCTAATTTATCGCAAAGCTAAACTTTGCAAGGGTTTTCGGGTAGTGTTTTAATAAATATGTGCATGGAAAGCCATCCTTTGACGCCAAAACCGTGCACTTAGAGTAAATCAAATGGTGCATCGATGCACCATTTGCCCTCTCGGTTTGGACAAAGATGCTTACCAACAGTAATAGTGCAAGCAATCCCTATTATATATAACCATGCCGAATCCATCAGCCTCTGGTTAGCAAGCCCTAAATAGAACATTTGAAAGGTTGAAGACACCGTCGCCCTTCCTTAGTTCTTAGTTCTTTTTTATTTCTAAGCAAATCTTAAGATGAAATATCACTACAATCCAATTTTTCCTCTAATTAGTTCCACACCATTTAAGCCTATACAAAAGGCTAATGTCCATATCAACCAATCAATTTCAGTATAGTCGCCATAAACAACATACCACAATGCTAGCAAACCGAGAAGAATTGGTAAGAGTATATTCGCCAAAAACAGAACTCCTGAGATTACCTGATCGTTTGGGATACTCTTCGTTTTCCGGTCAGGAAAAATCAGACAAATTATGACTGCGATAGCCAATCCA
This sequence comes from Desulfosporosinus meridiei DSM 13257, assembly GCF_000231385.2. Classification (NCBI taxonomy): domain Bacteria; kingdom Bacillati; phylum Bacillota; class Clostridia; order Eubacteriales; family Desulfitobacteriaceae; genus Desulfosporosinus; species Desulfosporosinus meridiei. The sequence continues at coordinate 2,946,386 of NC_018515.1, forward strand.
AGAATAGGTGCTTTAAAAAAGACTTTTACTACCCATGACATAGGATAATTTAATATTCCATGACAAAAGAAAGCTAAATAAACTACGGTACCAAAGATGATTGATAAAATCCTCCCTTTCCCTACAGACATTTATTCACCCTCACTTTCAACAAACTCTGAAGGGCTCTATATTAATTTACATTGATCTTAAAGGCATTAGTCAACTGAATGGGAATCGTCCCAATAACTTGATAGTGTTTTTTAAATTTTAATTTCTGTTTTAAAGACAATAACCGCTTTCCCGCCAATTTTGACTTGTTCTGGCTCGCCCTTCTGTAAACGAACCGTCACGTTTACCAGACCGCTTCGTCCTATTGCGTACCCTTGCTCACCCGTGAAAGAAAAGCTTGAGTTATTATGGTTAACCAAGCCATGTTTAACTAAATATGCTCCAAGAGGACCGTTTGCGTTTCCTGTCACCGGATCTTCGTTAACCCCAATAGCAGGTGCAAACATTCTTCCATGAGTCAAAATATCCTTGTCTTCTGTATCCAAAGTGAAAACAAAAAAGCCGTTGCAGTTAATCATTTTGCTAATTTGAGCTAATGTTAACAAATTTGGAGATAACCGGTTCAATCTTTGTCGGGTTTTAATTCCAATCATAACTTTGGAATGTCCTGTTGAGACGATTTGAATTGGGCAACGTTGATCTAGTTCATCCTCTCTTAATCCTAGGGCATTAATAATATCCTCTCGATTCTTTACCGCAAGTTGTGGATAGAACTCAACTTTGCCTTGAGTCATCATTATAGAATAGTCATTACTTTCTTTAAAGATTTCAACTGGCAAAACCCCAATTCCAATCTTCTGGATCACGGTTGAAGAGCTTAGGTTATAAGAGATTGCCTCCGCGGGCTATCATCACCTTTGACTGCTCTTAAACTCAATATCGTTTTACTAATTATAAACGATGCAATATACGGAAAGGCTCCTGCCATGATAACGAAGTGTGCCAGTTGGTAAGGCGGTCTATTCCATATATCATAAGTATTTCTTTTTGAGATTAAGGAGCTTAAGCAAGACTCAAGTATACCCTGTGGCAGCACTTCAACTAAGGCAAAGAGAAACATTGAAATTAGCACTACTATTCCAGTCACAAAGTTCATGGAAAAGTCTACTTTTTTGTAATCCCCATTTAACGCCGGAAAAACCCATACACTTAAAAATGCTGACGCTGTTAAGACGATCAGAGCTATGTAATGGTAAAAATCCAGATTGACAGTTTGTATCTGGTTAATCATCATCACCATACTTGCCAAGGGTAGTAGAGAGAGGATCAATATATAGGTTAAAAGTTTTAGAGGGGTTTTCGATAGGTACCCTGATATAAATATAATCAGACCATCTAGAACTATCATCTTTTGCCTCCAATTAATATCTCTATTTCCATTTTCTTCGGGAATGGAACCAACGCCGGTACGTCCCCTTTGATATTTGATGTACGCAGAAATCAAATTCCCTTATTAGTTTCCTTTCTTCTAATCAAATTCCTGTCTATAATTTATTAATTCTAATTCAACAAAACAATTACATTTCCTTTATGCCATTCCAGTTAATCCCTAAATCTCAGTATAAAAAAGCCTCCATTGCTGAAGGCCAAATAGACTTAACTTATTCAGGGCTTTTCATGGATCCCGTTCGGGAAATTTTTAAGCATATGTAGCAACTGCTCCCGTTCCTCTTCTAAATCCTCTCGCTCAGCTACCAACTTTGGCTGCACCGAATGATAAGGCCAGCGTGCTTTTAAATCTGCCAGTTTTTCCTCTACATGGTCAAGTTTTGTTTGCAGCTCTTCCCTCTTATCCATTGTTTTTTTTCAACTCCTCTGACGCTCTAAAGGTGATTGCGCCATGCATGCAAGATTCCATACAAGCTTCACATTCAATGCAAACCGTTGGATCTACAACTGCAAGGTGTGAAAACATTGTGATCGCTTCAATGGGGCAGGAGTTAACACAACGTTTGCATCCCCGGCAAAGCTTTTCCAAAATAAATGCAGCCATGGACTCTAACCCCTCTCCTGTCTAGTCAAGGAAATCTCTCGTTTTCTCAATTAGCAAGCTGCTCAGCTAAAGCGGTGAGAAGCTATGCTTAAGTTTAACAATTAAGGACAACCCCTATATACCCCGGAGTGGTACATAATTCTAATATATTCGCCTCATTCCCATTTGTCAACCCTAGGAAAAAGTTCTGAGTTCAGTCGCAAATCCGACATAACTAGTTTTTAAATTGTAATATAATCAGATAACTAAGACAAGGGGGGGAGATTTGTTTCTATGAACATTTCCGAATTAAGCTTCGAAGATTTGAACACAAAGTTACAACTATTTTTAGATGAGCTAGAAGAATTAGAGGAAGAACGAAGTTTTGTCCTAAAGCAAACCGGCTTACATCTCCCGGGACATACAGTGAAGAAGTATGAAGCCGAAATTCAATCTCTTAAAAGTTCTATCGAAAAAGTAAAGTCTGAACTAGTTCTACGAATATCAAATGTACCCTAAAAAACACAAGTGGGCGCCGAAAGCAAAAGGGATTGTAACAACTAGATAGTTGCTACAATCCCTTGTTCACTGTTCAATTAGGCTAGATTCTTATCACTTGATAATTTAATCTGTTCAGCTAAGCTGCGAGCAATCTGATCAAAATCAGCGGACTGATAGTCTTCAATTTTACCATCATCTGATAATGTTGCAAGTGCCGGGTCGAGTGGCAAGGAGCCCAAGAAAGGAATACCAGTACGCTTTGCTTCTTCCTCTCCTTGAGGTTTTCCAAATACCTCTATCTTTTTGCTGCAATCCGGACATTGCACATAAGCCATATTTTCAACCAGCCCATAAATGGGAGGTTCATAATTTCTAACCATCTTGATAGCTTTCCGTACTACCATATTAGCCAAAGCTTGAGGACTTGTTACCATCACAACCCCATTAATCGGCAGAGATTGGAATAACGTGATTGCCACATCGCCTGTGCCAGGAGGCATGTCAATTAAAAGATAGTCTAACTCTCCCCAAATAACATCCTTCCAAAACTGATTAACTACTTGAGTGATCAGTGGCCCTCTCAAAATTACAGGATCATCTTCGTTTTCAATCATAAGGTTGAGCGACATGACTTTAATCCCGCCACGACTGGTTGGTGCAATAATCCCACCTTGGCTTGCGCCAGCCCGCTCCTTAATTCCAAAAATCTTTGGAATACTTGGTCCGGTTATGTCCGAGTCAAGAATTCCTACTTTAAATCCTTGTCGCATTAGGCTTACTGCTAACATACTGGTTACAGAAGATTTTCCAACTCCACCCTTACCGCTCATAACCGCAATGACTTTCTTAACGTTGCTGGCTTTCTGAGCCTTGGTTAATTGGGGCGCACTGGAACAAGTTTCTGTGTTGCATGAACCAGCTGCAGCACAGCTATTACATGATTCGCTCACTTTACTACCTCCAATTTTATTACTAAATTATTGCTCGCTCTTAGAGAAATGTCGCCAAAAATTATCTTACTCCCCAAAATCTTCATTTGTCAAGGTTATCCTTTTATCGAGCTCTTATTCCTAGTATCGCCGTAAAAACTTCCTTAGTGATGGTGATGGTGGCCATCTCCATGATCATGTGCACAAACAGAACCCGTACTAACGATCTTACCTAATGCATATCGGTTTGCAACATCTGCAACTTTCCCGGACGCTCCAGAAACAACTTCAAGGCCTACAGCATTAAGACCATTAATCATACCTCCGCCAATACCACCGCATACTAGGGCTTCTACCCCTTTGCTTTTAAACATATTGGCGAGTCCTTCATGCTGATGTTGAAGACCCGTAGAACTTAGTAATTCTACAAAACGAGCTTCATTTCCCTCAATCTCAAAGACAGTAAATCCAGCAGCTCGTCCAAAATGTGGGTCTAGTTCATCACCATTTGTTGGAATTGCGATTTTTTTAGACATATTATACCCTCCATATCATTATAATGTATCTTTTTAATTAGTCTGAGGAAAAACAGAACTAAATGAATATATAGTTACATGTTTTGTTAACCTTCAGAGGAATTCCCACAACAGTCACCTTTGCTGTGCCCCAGTTTTACTTTTTTCATACTCCCGCATTTAGGGCAAGCAATTTCATAGCCATGTTTCCCACCAGTTGCACAAGGTTCTGCTTCCCATACATTTCCGCATCCAATACACTCAAACACACGATTTTTCATCAAATAGTGACCACCTCGAATAATTATAGGTCGCCCTTCAACTAATGCCGAAGCGATTTTCGACCTAGCCGCTCCTAAAATTCGCTGAAACGTAGCTCTGGAAACCCCCATAGACGCTGCACACTCGATTTGATCCAACCCCACCTTGTCTTTAAGACGAATGGCTTCTAATTCCTCTAAGTTAATATTTATTTCTTCTAAACAAGATTGTCCCAGAGGAATGAAAGTCTGGCAGACTAGTGCATCGTCGATTAGGCCACAACAACGTCGCCTTGGCATCAAATCAGCTCCTTTTGGGCATATGCTCAATTAAAGTATATCAAATTTCCTGAATAAAGCAATTAAATTCGGCTTTAAAATAAAATATTATAGAATTCATTGATTATTTTCTTATTTTCCTGCTAACCAATTATAAAAAATAACTTATTACTTTAGTTAATTTGAGGGTTGATGATATAGAAGGCTAAGCGAACTCGGTTTAGCTAAATCTGAACATCGAGGCTTCGGCGGAGAACTCTACCCTCACCAAAATAAGGAGCACCTACTTACAAGAAGTGAGAGTCTCGTAAATATTAAAACCCAAAAGCCGCCCCCCCTTAAGAAAGAGTGACGGCTAAAATCTGAAGGTTTCACTGGTTAAGTTTCATAAGGGTTTCGATAGCATTATTCAGAACCTCTTGCCGATCCTCTCCCGAGTCAATGGCATCTAATAGACAGGAACTGGCATAACGTTGAGCTATAATCACAGATGTTTTATGAACTGCTGAGCGAATGGCAACAAGTTGCAAAAGGATATCTTCACAACTTTTCTCTTCCTCTATCATGCGCTCTACACCTGAGATATGTCCTCGTACAGTCTTTAGACGAGTTAGAATTTTTTGGACTTCTTCCTGATCAACCTCTTTCAAAAAGATACATTCCTTTCACCTGTAAATGGATACCTATCTCAACGCTATCCAAGTTATGTATGATAAAGTTTAATGTATTTTTGATAACTTTTCAAGACGCGCTGCACATAATCACGGGTTTCTTTAAAGGGAATATCCTCCTGCCGGATATTATTCGGGTCAATTTGACCGGATTCAATCCATTCTTGAACATGCCCTCTTCCACCATTATAAGCTGCAATCACTAAAGTTTGATTGTTAGAAAACAACTTTTGCAGACTAGCCAGATACCATGTTCCATATTGAATATTCTTTTCCGGATCAAGTAGATACTCATTACTATAACCCTTATCTCCAACACTTTGGGCTATGGATTGAGCTGTACTGGGCATCAACTGCATTAGTCCTACTGCACCCTTATGAGATTCTGATTGAGGAAGAAACTTACTTTCCTCTCGGATCACAGCAAGAACCAATAAGGGATCAACTCCGTATTGGGAAGCATACTTTTCAATGATTATCCGGTGCGGGTATGGATAGATAATCTTCTGTAAATCTACCAAATGAAAAATGCTATAAACTGCTAAAATACATAGCATAATAACCAGGCTAATTTGCCGGCTATTGATCTTACGCTTCAAATTCTTTTTAGCCATCCCATCTCCTTCTCACAATTAAGAAAGGTATTTATCCTTAGTCTATTTTCTCAAAGTCGTCTATTATGTATTAATTAATCTCTAGCCTATCTAGTAATTCTTCCCATTTATTAGAGAGTTGACACACTGTTTGATCCTCGTCCCCAGAATTATCAATAACAACATCAGCTAGCTTGCACTTTTCAGCTAGTGACCCTTGGGAAGCAATTCGGGCTTCCACCTCACCCAGACTCAGCTTGTCCCTTGCCAGAACGCGAGAAATTTGAAGGCTGCGTGGTACCCAGACAACCCAAACTTCATCGACATACTTTTTAAATCCTGATTCAAAGAGCAGAGGTACATCCCAAACACATATCTTAACCCCTCTCTGCTCAAGCGAATCTCGGTCTTCATTCATACATTGCTTTACACGAGGGTGCACGATGCGCTCTAAGCGCTTTCGTGCATCATCATCCTTGAAAACCAGTTTTCCTAGAGTGATACGATCTATTTGTTGATTCTTATTCAAAATTTCCGGGCCAAATTCAGTGACTAATTTTGAAATCGTCAATGAGTCAGTTTGCAACAAACGGTGAACCGTTTGATCAGCATCGAGAACTGGTATCCCTTTATTTTTAAACCATTGGGCAACTGTAGATTTACCACTGCCAATTCCACCCGTCAGGCCAATGTTAAACATACTTCTCACCTCAGATCAATTTTCCCAATCCGATTAAGATTAAAACAACACCTGGCAAATATTCCGCCTTACTAGTCCAATACACGGGAATTTTCCCTGCCATTTGCTGACCTAGCCGCAGCATCATTATTTGGGTCAAGGCTACGACTCCAATAACTGACAAAGTCATTCCAGCCATAGCAGCTCCTATTCCACTTGCAAAGGCATCTATAGCTAGGGCACTTCCTAACAGTAAGCTTTCTTTTAAACTGATTACCCCAGAACCATCGACATCTGCAATATCTGGTGTCTTAAGAACTTGAATTACCAAACCGAATAATTGTAATTGAAACCTGAAAACCGGTTCTAAAACAACTTTAGGTTGAGCATAAGCCATAGCTGGCACTGCTTTCGGAAAGACTTCTTCGCTCCCATTCCTAATAGCTTTCCCTAATTGAAAAACTCCTAGCGCGAGTAAAATTACAGCCCCTAATAACTGTGCAGGTATCACCTCTAGCCATAAGCTTACCCAGCCACCGAAAAGCATTGAAGTGCCCATTGCTAAAACTGTACACATTGCAATAGCTAAAAGCGAGTTTACCGGTATTCGAATGCGGCGCAGCCCGTACGCCAACCCAACACCAAGACCATCCAGACTTAAAGCCACTGCCATAAGCATAGCTACTCCCATAATATGTATCCCTCCATCTTGCGACTTCAGGATAATATATGGATTCAAAGTCTATTTGGTGAAATCAATCATTTCCAGCAATCCATTCTTCTAAAGCACTATCTCTTCGTTGCTTTGCCGCCTCATAATCTTCATGCAGCTTCATAGCTAACTCATAATTGGTATTGGCCATTCCAAGCTCTTCTTCTAATATTTGAAGTTTTGTTTCTAACTCTTCGATTTCTAATTCGAGTTGCTTCATTCGCTTTTTTTCACGTGCTTGAAGGCGGCTCTCTTGTTGATCTTGCCCACTTGTCTTATTATTTCGATCCAGAGGAGCATCACAAAGTTCTTCTTGCTGTTGTTTATACTCTTTGAACCCGGTGTAATCTCCATCATAAATCAGCAGTCCGCGAGGGGTTAGTTCGGCAATTTTGTTGGCAACCTTATCTAAGAAGTAGCGATCATGGGAAACCATTAGTACTGTTCCCTCGTACTCTTGAAGAGCTTCTTCTAAAACCCCACGAGTTTCAACATCCAGGTGATTTGTCGGCTCATCCAGCAGGAGTAAGTTCCCTTGCTCTAAGAAAAGTTTACATAAGGCTAAACGGCTCTTTTCTCCTCCACTTAAGACAGATATAAGTTTAAACACATCATCTTTTCGGAACCCATATCTGGCTAGAAGACTTCTAATCTCCGGATCCTTTAAATCGGAGACCTTTCGGATCTCATCCATTATCGTACCGGAAGTTCCCAGATTTTCATGTTCCTGTGAGTAATAGGCAAGTTTCACATTTGCTCCTAAACGAATGGTTCCCTTAAAAGGAACCTGATCAAGAATGGCTTTGAGAATAGTCGTTTTTCCGATCCCATTTTTGCCCAACAACGCTACTCTATCTTCACGTCTCAGATCCAGTTGTACATTGGAAAAAAGAGTCCTGGTTGCGAAGGAAATCGATAGATCTTCTATTGCAAGTACCCGATTTCCGCTTCTTCCACCACTTCCCATGGAGATTGAAAGTCCATGATCTACCTTGCTGACCTGAATAGGCTTAAGTTTTTGCAGCTGACTTTCCCGGCCCCTGGCCTGCTTGGAGTTGACTCCAGCCTTATTTCTACGAACATATTCTTCAAGCTTTGCAATCTTTTTCGCTAAACGTTCTGCTTCTCGATCTATTGTCTTGGCCTCTATAGCTTTGAGTAATTCATACTCAGAGTAATTTCCGGGATAACTCTTCAATCCGCCGTTTTCCAGACACAAAACTCTCGAGACTGTTCTATCCAAAAAGTATCTGTCATGTGAAACAATCAGCAAGGCTCCGGAATAATCTCTCAAGTACCCTTCAAGCCATTCCATGGCAGCAATATCTAAATGATTGGTTGGCTCATCTAATATTAAAAGTTCAGGTGCTCGAAGCAAAAGCTTACATAGAGCTAACCGGGTTTTTTGTCCCCCGCTTAACATAGCAACCTGAGAATTCATTTCCTCTTCAAGGCCTAAGCCTGCTAATATTTTCCGAACTAAAGCTTCTAAAGCATAGCCTCCTTGGCGTTCAAAGGATTCAGTCAAAACAGCATACTGCTCCATTACTTTTTCACTCGGAGTGGTACCCATTTTTTCTTCTAACTCCCTCAGTTGTTCCTGCAGATATAGTAAATCTGCACGTTCCCGGATTACACAGTCAAAAACCTTACCTTCATCTTCCACAATAGGAGTCTGAGGCAGATAACCGTAGGAACCAAGGATTTGAACCTCTCCACATTCTAAGCGCATATCACCTATACAAGCCCGAATGAGAGTTGTTTTACCTGCTCCGTTCGGACCAACTAAGGCCGCCTTTTCTCCATTTTCCAGGGCAAAACTAATCCGCCGAAAAAGTGGCTCACCGGATATATCAACACCGCAATCGCGGCAAAATAAAACACTCATTTTTCTGCACCTGCTCTATTGATATTCGTTACAACATTAATTTAACTTAAGTCTGGGTTGCTATTAACGTGGTTTCCTCGTTAAGAAAATAAAGCACCTCAATATTTTGACAAACAAGCTCGTTATCGAAATTTACTATATCATAGACCTTCTTTTCTAACAAACTCAAAAACATCCTTCGAGAAAGGAAAATAAGAATAAACGAATATTATCTGTATGGAAATTTTTTGCTAGGTAGTATATTTTTTCCGCAAAATGCGACACCGTTTTCGAGTTTCAAGGATTATGATACAAGAAAGATAGTAGAAAAGAGTGATCTTAATGAAAATCGATAATTATCATTCCGAAAAATGCAAATTGGATGAACTATTATCGTCTCATTTTTTCAACTGTATTCCTGAAGCCTGCGTAATGCTTGATCCATGGTTCTATATTGTAAAAATGAATTCTCAAGCCGAGGAATTTTTTCTTTTACCCCAAGAGTATTTAATGAGCAAACCCTTTTGGGAAATAGCACCTCAATATATTAATACCAATATATTTCATGCAATGTATAAGATAAAAAATGATCGCCAAAATACTAGTCTCGAATTTTGCGGCTCTATTACAAACCGGTGGTTCGAAGCTAATCTATGTATGATCGATAAATATATCGTCGTGTTCTTTAAGAATATCACACATCACAAACATACTCAAAATGAGCTGTTAAGAGCACAAGAACGGCTTTCAGCGGTCTTTCACAACAGTCATGCCCTGATGGCAATTGTTAATCAAGATAATAACCAGTTTGTCAGTGTTAATGATAGTTTCGCAGATTTCTTTGGTTATTCAGCAAACGAAATAATTGGTAAAACTAAAGAAGATATCTTCGAAACTCTGAACAATCAATTTTTTCCTCCCCAAATACCTGAAGATTATGACAACAATTCTTTTAGTAAACTAATATCAGTTAAGAGTAAATCATCTGATTCTTCTAAACACATTATCATTACTTCAGAATTAATAAACATTAATGAAAAACCATGTCGTTTAGAAATAGGAATTGACATTACTGACAACCTACGATGTCAAAAAGAACTCCGCAGGCTCGAGCATCTAAACCTTCTTGGACAGATGTCAGCAAGCATTGCTCATGAAATTCGCAATCCTTTACAGACAGTTAAAGGCTTCTTGCAATTGCTTCAATTTAAGGAAGGAATCTCTCCTTATCAGACGCATTTCAATTTAATGATTGACGAGCTTAATCGAGCCAATCAAATAATAACTGAATTATTGTGTTTGTCTAGGACTAAGCCAACAAATCTTAAAATGCATACTATTAATGATATCATTAATAGTGTATTACCCCTCATTGAAGCTCAAGCACTAGCAGAAGACAAAATTATTATGGTTGAACAAATGCCTGTTAGCCCTACACTGCTTGATGAAGATGAAATCAAACAAGTTTTGTTAAATATCGTTAAGAACGCCTTAGAAGCTACAAAATCTAAAGGGTGTGTCAAGATTATCTCAGAGAGCAATCAAACCTCTGTTAAACTAATCATCTGTGACAATGGTCAGGGAATACCTCCAGAGCTGCAGGATAATATCGGAATGCCTTTCTTTACAACCAAACAAAATGGAACCGGACTGGGGCTTCCTATGTCACTAAGTATTCTTGAACGACATAACGCCAAGCTGGATTTTATAAGCGATAAAAACGGGACATCTTTCATCATCATTTTCCCCATAGTAGCGTAGTTAACTTGCTTAATTCAGCCTTCGCTCAATCAATAATCCAAAATCAATTCCTAGAGTATAGGAAATCAGATCACTCCACAAAAATCCGCGACCTAAAACTAAACCGCCAATACTAGTGTGTCTTAATGAATCAATCCACTGGGAATGGTATAGTTGACTAATCTCAACTGCATAGGAAAAGATGAGCGCACTGGCTGCAACCACTCTTGTTGATCTGGCTCTGAACAGAAGACCGAACAAGAAAAAAATCATCAATCCCCATAAGATATCCCCTAAATACAAATTAATCCAAAGTGGTAAAAGCGAAGAGAACCTTCGTGCGCTTAAACCACATATCATAACTATTGTCACTAGCATTAGATATTTAAATGCATTCCTCTTACCGTACAAAGTACACACCATATCCTCTCTAGAATTATTGGGTTTAAGTTAATAATACTCACTTCTTGTGCAAGCAGATTAATTGGGTGCTATTCCACCCTATGGCTTTGTAAAAATCCAACGCTAAGCTGTTATTCTTATCGGCCAATAACTGCAATCTTTTTGCTCCCTTTTCCATCGCCCAGCCTTCAATGGATGAAAGCAATTCTTTGCCGATGCCTATTCCCCTATATTCATTATCCACTACCAGATCTTCAATGAGAGCTACATACCCGCCCTCGGCAGTAGAGACTAATATCTGAGCAGTGCACATTCCAATTACTTGCGTATTGTTCTCGGCAACCATAATACAACCCTTGGAATCATCCCGCAGCATTATTTCAAGCCCCTTGCGTTGTTTAAATTCATCAATTTTGAAATCACTTTCTATTGAAAAAAGAATTTCGAGTAACCTAACGAGAGCGGAAATATCAGTACTTTCGGCTCTTCTAATTATAGAATTAGACATGAATAGTTACTGCCTCCCTTTTAAGACAAAAATTCGTAGGCTCTATACCTAACTTTCGTTTCTAGGCGTCCCATTGCCTTGGCCGGGTAAAGGATGATCGTATTTTCGTGAAATTATCTCCCTTTGTGGTGTTAATTTGTGCCTGGGTAAGAAAGAGGCTTTTTCTTAAATCCGCTCCTCTGAGGTTCGCATCTCGTAAGTCAGCCCCAATAAAATCAGTTCCAGTCAAGTCAGTTCCTCTGAGGTCTGCAGCGATAAGGTAAGCTCCTCTTAGATTTGCACCTCTAAGATTAAATTTTCTAAGGTCTGCTCCAATAAGATTAGCTCCCCTACGGAAGGACTTCTTTCGCCCTGAACTGGTCTCCTGCCCTAGACGAGCTTCAGCTCGAACAAGTTCACTAGTTTTAAGCAGTAAAGCGTTAACCTCTGCACGTTGTGCAGCTACATCTATTTTCAAAAGAGCTTCAGGACAAAGGCCAGTTACAAGTTCAGTCTTATTAAGCATAACTTGCAGTTCCTTATGGATAGTTCGGGTTGGTTCTAATGTCAAAGCTTCCGACAGATACCAGAGCAATTCATGGAGTTGTCGCATAATAAGGAATACCTCGAACATTTGCTTGGCAGATTCAGGGTTTTTCCGCCAGTCCAGTCCCGAAAAGCTTACTTGAGCTACTTTTTGCCCCGCACCAAAGCAATCAAAAGCCATGCAACCTTTCATTCCTTTTTCCCTCAGGCTTTGATGAATGGAACAGCGAAAATCTCGCTGCAGATTAATGCAAGGTTGACCCGCGTCCTTGTCATTGGGGAAGCCTTCTGAAGCAGCGAAGTATAGTGCAACACAACATAAACCGAAACATTTTTCACAATCGGCCAGCAGATTACTGTATGCTTTATCTGTTTGATGAGTTGATAAGGAATTTTCTTGGTTCCAAGACAATCTGTTCTTCCTCCATATTTTCAGCAATCCTTAATTCAAAGTTTCTAGCGATTAAATACTACCTGTTAACATAGGCTCGTACATCATTATGGCATGATTTTCAGTGATAAACTCGTCTCCTAGCTGATTATTATGGAGATCAAATATCTGGCGGCTTATAACATTGTGACGCATGTACCCACCCCACCATTCTTGGGTAATCAAGTGGTCACTTTCATAAACTTTATATTTATGGGATAGAGGTTGTTCACATCGCCATTGGCCTTCCAGATCTGATTCTCCGACATTTATTTGAAGTTGATAATAATTTGGGGTCACATTTTTTATTTGGAGATCTATATAATTATAAACAATGGTGGCTCCGCTTCCAAAGGGTTGAGTCCTGTTAGCATCCGGAAATACGTCATGAGTGTGGCGCCAGCGTTCCTTTACTTGTAAGGGGGTATGTAAGGTCATCCAATAGATAAGATTGGAAAGTTGGCATAGGCCCCCTCCAACTCCCGGTACAAAAGACCCGTTTTTTAGCACCATCCCTTCCGAGAACCCTTTTGCTTTCGTTGGTTTTCCTACCAAACGCCAAAGGGAAAATGTCTCTCCTGGTTTAAGAACTAACCCATTTATCTTCGACACAGCCAACTTCAAGTTCGTTACCTTGTTTTCCTGCAACCACCTATCAACATTTTTAAGCTGCCGATACAATGGCGTTTTATGATCTGCCACTTTAAAAGGGAAGGCAAGATTCTGGAATGTAGATGCATATTGGGTTGACCTAGAAAAATACCATTGGAAGTAACGACGCCATGTAAAGAAAAGCTTGCCAAGAAGCAACCGGTATTTAGAACGTGTCACCGGCCTATCAGACTGATATCTAAACTTGGTAGCCAAGGGCTTTTCACTCCTCCCATGCGTATAACATAGCTTAACTGTCAGTTTGCTAGTATGTCAATCTACCCAAAACTATATTTAGTCCATAATGAATCAAGTCACTATTAAACCCTTTGGAAAAAACTAGTTTCCGCTTTCTCGTTTAATTGAAGCCATGAGCAAATTAGTCTTTAGGCAAATGGGAGTTAGCACCTGCTTTATAGTGTTTAAGAAAAAGGTTAAAGTATTGCTCGACTATTCTTTGCTGTTCTGTCTCCCCAGTACTTTTTAGAATTTCCATTGCCGCTTCAATCGTGCAAAGTGTTTTTTGAAGCCTACCCCTTCGCAATGTGAATTCAGACTCATAATCCGGCTTGATAGAGATTTGGGGAATGCTTTTCAAATAATCGCACTTCCTAAAGATCTTTCTTGCTTCCTTCCAAGTACCATCAATTAGAATGAATGCGTTCATTTCTTCTTGAAGGTTGCTTAGAGTTTTACTCTCAGAATCCTCATGCTCAGACGGAAATAATAAATACGTTTTACCCTTAAAGTTAGTCATCTTTTCGATCAATTTTTGCGAGGGTTTGGTTCGTTCCCATAAGAATATTTCCGTTGAAAGTGGATTTATCAATTTAAGTAATCTTCCAGTACTTGATGGCCTGGAAAATTCCCTTTCACTCGTTAAAATCCAAAACTTGGCTCTTGAATTTATCGGAGTAACCATATCACATATGCAAGTCAAAGTCGGCAAACCACATTGATTACAACTATCATATAGTTTGGTAATTTGCTTTACTTTAAAAGCATTATCCATTGCTCGCATGACTCCTTAAACTGTCGTACTTAAGATTAATTAATATTCCAAAGTAAGGTTCATTTTCTATAAGTTTAAATACATAGCCTTACTTAATTCTCTAAAACCATTATTAGCATAAAATTGGGCGGCATTAGAATTAAAGGAATATACTTTTAGCTCAATTCTATCTACATCCTTATTCTTAGCCCATTCAAAGACTCTTCTTAAAAGGAGTGTCCCAATACCATGTTTTTGGTAACCTTCCCTGACAGCTATACCATCTATTTGTATCCATTCCCTCTTCTTAATAATTGGGAAATTAGATGACTTTTGTAAGTAACATTCTGCAAAACCAACAACTTTTGAATCTGCCTCAGCAACAAAAAGCCCTTTATTAGAATCATTAATGCTTTCCAGTAGGTACTCTTTTGCCTTTGCATAATCTTCAGGCAAAATAAAAAGTTCAGGATGATTTAGCCGGTGTTGTTCGTCAAGTTCAATGTATACCTCGCATAAACTTTCATAGTCCTTTATGACTGCATCTCTAATCTTTATTTCCAAATTTACTCCTCCGATTTGTGCCACTTGAAAAGTTACGAAATCCGTTTTATCGCTGACTATGGATTATCTGATTTGCTCTATGGACATCCTCTTTCCTAACAAAAATTTCATAGTTTGTACTGTTGGGCATAACGGAGTTTCCTATACCGCCAGAAGAGTTATTGGTTGTTTTCGTTTTTGCCTTTACCCCATTATTCAGCAGCCTTCCTCGTATGCCGGCATATTTATCAATATTGTTTGTGAGATAAACCGTTTCCCAACCAAAAAAATAATCTAAAATCCTCTTGAACATTTAAACCCACCTCCCCTTTTAAGCCCTCACCGCAATTTCAACCCTTTTGGTGATTGTCTTTAAAGGATCATAATAATACCCATGCCTTACCAATGCATTTCATGGATAAACCGTTATACTACACATGTTCTCGAATTCTATGGTAGCTTATTCAGGTCATTATACTATATTTTGGCATTTCATTACAGCTCAGTATATTATCAAATGGTGCATCGATGCACCATTTGCCCACTCTTTCCCGAGGGGGGGGGCATCATAAAAATGCACTGAACATTAACCGCTCAGTGCTTGTACTTGACATTTTCTTGTAACAATCATTGTTTACTCAACTTTTGAACAGCCTGTTCTTCATTGGGCAGGAAAAATATATCCTTTCCTTTATTACTCTCATAAATGAAATCTTTAAGGCTCTTGCTGGTATACACTGAAAAATCGCCGACAATTGCTATCTTCACATGATAATTAACAAACTTTTGCAATATTTCACCTGCAAGTTTAGTTTTTAAATCGAAAAACTCTTCACAGATTGCTGATTTATAAATGATTATATGATCACAACCTGTTTCGTACCTAATTGTTGCCATTAAATCTAATGCTGATTGAACATCTGTTATCAATATTTCGTTACAATCTACTACAGCAATTTCTATATTATTATCTTTCACTGTATTAATTTTCATACCTTACCTCCATTTGAACGACTGAACGTTCATTGTGCCTGTTTGCTCCAGCGACCATGCTAGGGGGCTAGGTTTAAGAATTTTAGAATAGATTATTCTATTGCTAAGTTTACCGCCCCTATGGCATGAAGCGAAGTTGTATCAAATAAGGGTACAGACGAGTCCACTGGTTTAACTAACAAACCAATTTCTGTACACCCTAAAATAATTCCCATCGCGCCTCTTTCTATTAAATCCTCAATGATTCTTTTATATTGGACTCTAGATTCTTCAATAATCTGTCCCAGACATAGCTCGTTATATATTACTTTATTTACTATTACCCTATCCGTTTCCATTGGAATCAATACTTTTATTCCCCTAGTCTCTAAGCGAGATTTATAGAAATCCTGTTCCATAGTATATCTTGTTCCCAATAAGCCAACTGTTTTAATCTCGTTAGATAAAACATGTTGTGCTGTAATGTCAGCAATGTGAAGTATTGGAATATTTATGCCCGCCTGGATCTCTTTAGCAACCTTATGCATCGTATTCGTACAAATGATGAGAAAATCAGACCCTGCCGACTCCAGACTTTGAGCAGCATCTATTAGAATCTGGGTAGCCTTTTCCCATTCTCCATTTCTTTGACAGTTCTCTATTTCCTCGAAGTCTACGCTGTAGAGAACGCATTTGGCCGAATGCAGACCTCCGAGCCTTTGCTTAACTTCTTCATTGATAATGCGATAATATTCGGATGACGATTCCCAGCTCATTCCTCCAATTAAACCGATTGTCTTCATTTTGAATTCCTCCAAATAATTATTGTTTTCACTGATTAATGAATTTTTTTAGGAACTTGTCATGGAGATTGCTCATAGATGCTAATGCCATTATTGCTCCTAAAAGTGCCATAAACATGTCCCATTGTGTATCCCAAACATCCCCTTGAGTACCTAAAAATGCATCGGCTGCGCTACCGGTGGCCTCTGCCACTCCCCATTCAATTAATTCATAGGATGCACTAATGGCAAGACAGATGCTAATTATAAGGAACGATAATAATTTACCTCTTTTTAATGCTGATTTCCGCACTAATATTTCTCTGACGATAATAGCGGGTATAAAACCCTGGGCAAAATGCCCCAGCCTATCATAATAATTCCTAGCAAGATGAAAAGCATCTCTTAGCCAATTAAATATCGGCATTTCTGCATATGTGTAGTGTCCACCAACTATTAGTATGATCGCGTGGACTAATATCAAAAAGTAAACTAAATTGGTCAATCTAAATCGGTTATAAGTTAAGGTTACTACACTTAACCCAATCAGTGCCGGAAAAACTTCTAAAAACCATGTAAATAAATCCTTTGGATTTATAACCGACCAAATGAGCACGGCAAAAAAAATCACTAATAAGCCCCTATGGAATGGTTCTAATCTATCGTTCATTTTAATCCTCCCCGAGATCATTATTGTTCTTTTTTACATGCTGTCATCGGCCTTTTAGACTATGTAAAAACCTACCAACCAAGTCCTGGGCAATTTTTTGAGATTGCTCATTATAATTTTTACTAAAAGGATCACTGAATCCATGTTTTCCATCCAATATATGTGTTCTAACAAAAGGCTTGGTTTTAAGAGCATTACTTAATTCTAAAACATCAAAGAATTTTTCTTCCTTTGCCCAAATTAATAATACTGGGCATTTTGGATTTATAAATTGATAGTCCCGTATTCTAGATCCGTAGTAACAAATCGCCCCATCAACTGTACTCTCTAAACCGCTACATAGCCATGCTGCCGTAGCCCCAACACTAAAGCCTAGTAAATATACCCGTTTATAATTGCTATGTGCCTTCTGCAATATTTTCTCAAATTCCTCTGTCATCGAATTGAATCCAATGTGATCAATAAAATACTGATAAGCTTCTCCCTCTCTACTATAACCAAAGAATTCTTTACCCTTAAAGAAATCGGGGCACAAAACATCATATCCAGACTCCAAATAGTGTTCGCATACCCATTTAATGTGGGGGTTAATACCATAGATCTCATGCAAAACAATTACTGCGTATTCTTTACGTTCCATAATATTTAATATCGCTCCAAGCTATCATACTTTCTAAAGTGCCATTTCAAAGAACGTTCCGAAGGTTTTCCACGCCGGAGTTACTTAAATTCATATCCTCTCCGATATCTCAAACTCTATTAAGGGTGAAGCCTATTCTTCAAATAGTTTTCGTAAATAACGATCTCTATTTTCCAAGAAGCCTTTGGTAATTTGATAATGTGAGGTATCTTCATAGGTTGTTTGAGAAACCGGTGAAGTATCAAAATCGAGAATCTGGGCAGCTGGGTAAGCCAAAATAATTGGAGAATGTGTTGCAATAATGAATTGGGACCGACCGCCTTCTACTAAATCCCTAATAATTCTCAACAAGGTGAGCTGACGAGCTGGGGAAAGAGCAGCCTCCGGTTCATCCAATAAATAGATTCCCTTTTTCCCAAACCTATTAGCGAATATCGACAAAAATGATTCTCCATGGGATTGTTTGTGGAGGGAGTTGCCACCATAGGGCTCATAAGCAGCTGGGCCGAGACTATCAATATGAGAGGCAAAGTTGTAGAGGCTTTCCGCTCTGAGAAAAAAGCCATTCGTGATTTTGGGTGCCCAGGAAAGCCTAATATAATCACCTAATGCAGATTCTGAGGACTGGACTTCATAATAGTTATTTCTACCTCCACCGGCTGTGTTGAAATCACATTTATAGGCAATGGCTTCAAGAAGTGTAGATTTCCCTGACCCATTCTCGCCTACGAAAAATGTCACACTGTTGTTAAACTCAATCTTTTCTAAACTCTTAAACGCAGGTATGGAAAACGGATAAACCTTGTGGCTTGGAATCCTTTCTTTAAGTAAGCTCAATCTTCGCAAGAACATTCTTAGTCTCTCCTATCTTTGCTGACCAGGGTCGTGAACTAACGTTCTCATAGTTTGCGACGGGGTTACTAAATTCAATATTATCTCCAATGTTGCTAATCCTCTGTATATGATATCGTATTCCTACCCTAATCACAGCAAACGATCCCTCTATCCTATGTAACTTAGAAATATGAATATAATGAAAAGCCGATTTCCCTAAATAAGGATGATCGGCTTGTCTGTCTTTATGCCATATTTATTTTGTCAAAAACTCAGGGGCGCACTTTAGCCATAGTATAATTCAGCAGAAAGAAAAAGTCTATTCTTTTCTTAGCATCTCTGATATTATTCTTCATGCAGCTGCAAAAGATATACTTGGAGGTAGGATCATGAAAAAAATAAAAATTGAGAATAGACCCTTTGGCCCTTTTCCAACAGTGCTTGTAGGTGCGGATGTAAATGGCAAGCCAAATTACGCCACTCTCGGGGCATATGGGGTTGTTAGTATGAAACCTGTTCTTTATATCTCATTGAAAAGCACTCACCATACAACAGCGGGTGTCAAGGAAAATGGATACTTCAGTGTTAATATCCCTTCTGCAGATTTAGTTCAGAAGACAGATTATTGCGGTATCGTATCCGGGAAAACAACAAATAAGTCGAATGTTTTCACTTCATTTTATGATGACATTGGCAAAGCGCCCATGATTAGCGAATGCCCTATCAATTATCTGTGTAAAGTCATTCAAACTATACCCATCTTTGATTTTGAGATGTTTTTAGGAGAAATAGTTGCGGTTTACGCCAATGAACAATGTCTTAGCGACGGCAAGCCTGACCCGATTAAGGTCGATCCAATAATTATGATGGATCTCAATTACTGTAATCTTAACCAAGTGGTAGGCACTCCATTTGTAATAGGCCGAAGTGAAATGTAACAAAGGTGGTTACGATAGAATAAGTTCCTTTAAAGTCCTTGACCTCAACCTAAGGTAAGCCTTTATGATTATTTCGAGGTGAGAAATAATGTTATACACCGTAAAAGAAGTTGCAAATCTAACAGGTGTAACGGTAAAAACACTTTATCATTATCACAAAATAGGTTTATTGAAGCCTTGCAGAATCAGTGATGTAGGGTACCGAATCTACGGAGTCAAAGAATTAGAACGCTTGCAGCAAATTTTATTCTACCGTGAACTTGATTTCTCCCTCAAAGATATTAAAAAGGCGTTAGAGGATGAACCGAGTCGTCAGTTGTGTTTGACAAATCAGTATGAACTGCTTATTGCGCGCAGGCAGCGACTTGACTGTTTGTTAAAAACTCTAGAAGAATCGATTGTCCTTGCCGGAAAAGGAGTAATTATGAACAATCAATCTATGTTCAAAGGGCTTAATCAAAATGAATGGGAAAGTGCTCTATCTGAACAAAATGAGTATCTCAAAGAAAAATATAATTATGATATGATGGCAAAAAAAGAAATTCAAGTCGATGATTTAAACGAAAAAGCCGCCGAGGCTCAACAATTTCTTTTTAACCTCTCTAATGCTTTAAAAAGTGGATGGGCAGTAACAGATGAGAGATTGCATAATCTCATAGAGAATCACCTTAATTTTCTGAATACCCACGGCACAAGTATTGATTCGAAGTCATTTGCAAGTCAAACAAATTTTTTCCTAGAGGATGATTTTCATAGAAATATGCTTGAAACTCTGCAACCTGGACTTTGCTACTATCTGCATATTGCAGCAGACAAATTCTGCTCCATAAAGTAGGTTGAATTTTTTAGTTCATGAAAGTAATATTACTGAAATTCTGAAACCTGAGGTAAGCAATAGTTGCTTACCTCAGGTTTCTAAATTGACACTAACCATCCCGATTATTTTCGATTTCTGTTATTACTTGCTTATGGCCCAAAGGATTTTCTCTATACTCGGAAGTTAACTCTATCTGATATATGTAATTAGATTTGGCTTTCTGTCTTGTACATCGCCGACAATATCATCCTTATAGCCAAAAACCGCCGTATAGTAAGGCTTGTAACCCTCTGGTAATTTAAGTTCATTTCTTAATTCTGTTCCTAAAGGTGAATTAAACGCTAATAGGACGAAGAAAATCCAGCAAGCCCCCACCCCAATTGATTCTGCGGCCAAAAGTAAATTCTGAGTAGCAGCGGCACAATCAGCTTCTAGAGGTACGAAAGCCTTCTCATCGCCAGAAACAATAATTAATGTAGGGGCATGGTACAAGCAATTAAACTCTTTATCATTACCTAATGCCCTTAAGTGTTCAATATCCATTTGCTGAGCACCTTGCTTAGCTGCAAGATTCAGTTTCTCTAGTAATTTCTTGTTTTGAATTACAGTAAAATGCCAGGCTTGATTTCCAGCGTTAGGAGCATACATTCCCGCCTCAAGTATCGCCTGTATTTCCTCATCTTTGATTTGCTCTTCTTTAAAACTTCTTATACTTCTACGCTGCCTAATGACTTTTAAAGTTTCATTAGTAATCATGAAATTACCCCTCCATACCAGTTGTTTTTTTGCGACGCGTCCCAAAACGATAATCGCAGCTTCGACATAATTGGTAAGAATTTCAGGACTTTTAACCCTACTAAGATTTGATCATCCGACGTATAAATAAGCATGACAAATTGTTGTAATTTGCATGATTATACGATAGGAGGTATATAATGGCTATTTCAGGGACTATTTCAGATCTTAAAATACTGGTAGCATTGTATGGTAATGTGACTATAAAAGAAATAATCACATTTAAAGGTTTAAGGAATGTATCTATGGTTGCTTAACGGAATTGATTTAAAGTCTATAAAATAATCTACTTTTCATTTAACAGTCAACCCTAGTAATCTAGAAAGATCAACCGCTTGCATAGCATTCACTATGACACCATTAATATCTGGAATATTTACGCCTATCCCTTCAATATCACAACTTGTAAAATCTATTCCTCTTAGATTTGTGAAGTTCATTTGAGCCTCAACAAGATTAGAATCTTGAAATTCTACGTTAATTAACAATGAATTTTTAAAATCCGCAGAAATCAATTGACATTGTTGGAATACAACTTGCTTACAATTCGAATAACGAAAATAGGCATATTTACTATTACAGTTTATGAATGTTACCTCTCTCAATGTAGCTTCACTTAAATTAATACCCACCATCTTGCAATTTATAAATTCTACTCTGTGCAATATAGCTTTACTAAAATCAATATTTGATAAATCACAATTTTGAAAGCTTACATCTATCAGTTCTAAACGTTTCAAAATAATTTTGTTAAAAATGACTTTGTTTAATTTTACTTTTTTAAAAGTCATGCACTCTGCTTCATGATTTTCTAAATAGCAGTTTGAAATTATTCCATTGGAGACTATCATTTCATTCACTATATTTTCTCCAGATAGCTCTATGATATCTAAATCAAATTCAAATTTGGGTTTTGAAACTTTTGTCTTTATTTTTTTGTCTTCCATAGATTCTTGCCTCTTTTGAAAAAATATTTCAATCGCTAGATGTCTACTATTTTTGTTCGATTTCGGTAACACATTCGCTTTTAATCTTTTCTACCAGGAATTGCAGGGCATCAACTACATGTGGTCTGATATCGCCGCCTATCAGAACATACATTATGTCATCGCCTAATTCGAGCATGCCTTGATTAAGCCAAACCCTAACCTGGAAGATACCGTCCATCTTATAGGTTTCGGCAATCGCAGCATCAACCTTTGCAGCATCATAATCAAACTCCATTCCCCTCACCATAGAACCGTCATCAATTCCTTGGCGTACCTTAGCTTTGGGCGTTTGGCGGACAACGCCATTATGAACTAAAAACATCCCTTCCTGTAAAGCCGCAGGATTTTTTTTTGCTTCTTTGAGCCATTCATCGATTGATGGTGAGGGTTTTTTCATTCTTCCATTAATCATAATCTAATACACTCCTTATTTAAGTAGATACCTATAGAATCAAATCTATAATAGGATAAAGCTATAAAATAAAACTTTTCATTTATGGTTCTTTGTCATTTTTCTTTCGATATCTACATAATCAACCACATTTTAATACACATAATACTCTCTTTCTAAAACATGAACTTTGTCCTACTAGTGCACTCTGACAACCACTAATCCCTAATCCACGCAGTTTTTGCCTTTGGCTTTGCTAAAAGCAGCCAAGAAAGTAATAGACGCACCGACAGCTATTCCAAAATATCCATACTGGATTTACCTTTAGCACGTATTGAGCCCATATAAAGACCACTTTGTTAAATTAATAACGTAACCACACTCAATACAATAACCATTATTCCGCCCATAAATATAATATTATGAGGTGGTTATATGAACGTAATACATGGTCATTACTTTGAAGGTATTAGTGATAGAGTCTTCAATCATCAACATCGATATTCAGGTCTTAGTAGCGAATCGCCTAATAATCCTCTACATGTTCATGAGATATCTGGTTGCAGTACAAAAGATAATGGTCATAGGCACTACTTCAAGCTAATCACAGCTCCAAGCACTGAAATTGCTGGAGGACATTTTCATACTTATCAAGGCTTTACGACTACTGATCAAAGACACTATCATCTACTGTCCGGCGGCACTTTGATTAATAACTTCATGCCGAGTCCTCGTCAAAAATTCACTACCGCTGAAGCCCAGCAAATTGGCGAACAACTTGGAATAGATTGGAGCAAAAACCCATTTAATATAGAACAATTCAGAATAGGTCTAGATGTGGAATTGGAACACGGTAGAAGAGATCAGGCTACTAATGTTACAGAAGATGACCCGATTACAACAGCAAAAATAGCTTTAGCCCATTTAAATGAGTTTCCGGATTATTACACGAGGTTAACTAAACTTGAAAAAGAAGCTAAAGCATTTTGGCAAAGATAAACTTAAACAAGCCTCTTCGAATAGTTTGAAACATTTGTCTTTCAACTAAATAAGAAAAGTATAAATATTTAATTGATTAAATTTCGCCATGTTAATTCATATTCCTTCTTGGCTAAATCTTTATTACAATTTCAGTCTTTAAAACATTTCTAAATTCGAACTCTCAAGCTAAATTTCGTTGTGATATGAATGATCTGCTATTTATATAATCTCTTATCTTGATCCTTTTGTTTTGGTGGAATAAACATACAAAAGGAGCATTGATCACTGCGTTATAGCAGTTACAACAGCTCCTTTTACAGCATCTCTTAGGAGTACTCCATACTATCCTCTATACCCTCATCGGAATGACCAATGTGCAATATCCTCCCCAGGAAATTTTGGTAGATCATATTTCTTCACAAACCCAAATGGGCTTATTTTTGACACTGCGAACAATAAACCGTCGTCCTGCCGGCAAGGCGAACCCGTTCTAATTTCTGCCCGCAAACTTTACATGGTTCCCCTCCCCGGCCATACACTTGTAAAGCCCGTTCGAAGGATCCTTTCTCTCCATTGGCATCGCGATAATCTCGAAAGGATGTCCCTTGAGCATCAATCCCCGCTTGGAGGACGTTTCGGATTGCCTGATGAAGTTCAGCTAGTTCCTCTTCGGTTAGGGAATCCACAGTACGGTTAGGGGAAATCCTTGCTTGAAAAAGGGATTCGTCAACATAGATATTTCCTAAGCCTGCTAAAACATGTTGATCTAACAAGGCGGCTTTTACAGAGACTTTTTTCTTACCAAATCGCTCTTTCAAAACCTGAGGAGTAAATTCCAACTCTAAGGGTTCAGGTCCAAGTTTGCCTAAGGAAGAATCACTGATGCTCCGAGAGGTGGGTATTGCTTGGATACGCCCAAATTTACGAACGTCTGAAAAATGAACTTCCCCCTTGTCTAAACAGAAAACTACATGAGTATGCTTGTCAGGGGGTTGTTTTTCTGTGTAATAGTTTAAACGCCCAGTCATTCTCATATGGGCAATCAGTGTTAGATCATTATCTAATCTAATTAATAGATATTTACCCCGTCGATCTATCCTTTGAATTTGACGATCGGCGACTAGTACTTCAAATGGTTGATCTTCCCAACTGATAACCGCAGATGACCAAACTAATTTAACTTCTTTTATTTTCAAACCATTAACATGCTGGGCTAATGTCCTTCGGATTGTTTCAACCTCGGGAAGTTCGGGCATATTATTTCCTCACCCCTTATATTGAATGAAACGGCTGCATTTCGTACCAGTTAGGGCCAACCTTACATTCCACCGTCATCGGCACGGTTAAAGGATAGGCATTTTCCATTTGTTCCTTTAACATGCGGGCAACATTTTCCAGATCTGCCGGAGCTACTTGAAGCAAGAGCTCATCGTGTACTTGGAGAAGCATAGTTGCTTGAAAAGGTTTCAATCCTTCGGCTACTTTAAGCATAGCTAATTTCATGATATCCGCAGCTGTGCCCTGCACCGGGGTATTCATTGCAATCCGCTCCCCAAACTGACGTTGAACTCGGTTGGAATGCAGAAGCTCAGGAATGCGACGCAAGCGATTTAACAGGGTACGTACTTGTCCGTCTGTTTTGGCCTGGGTCACTACATCCTCCAGATACCGTTTAACTCCACTATAGCGCTTAAAATACTGCTCAATATAAAACTTAGATTCTTTACGCGGGATGCCCAAATCCCTGGAGAGACCGAATTCAGTTAATCCATAGACCAAGCCAAAATTAACCGCCTTTGCACTTCGGCGCATATCCGAAGTTACCTCTTCCAGTGAAATTCCAAACACTTCAGCAGCGGTCCTGGTATGAACATCTTGTCTCAGGGCAAAGGATTCACAGAGTAAAGGGTCTTGGGAATAGTGGGCTAAAATCCTAAGTTCAATTTGAGAATAGTCCGCAGAGAGAAGCACCCACCCTGGTTCAGTAGGATGAAAAACCTTTCGCAGTTGTCTTCCCTGCTCTAATCGAATTGGGATGTTCTGCAAATTGGGTTCCGTGCTCGACAAACGTCCGGTTGTTGTCACAGTTTGCTGAAAGGTGGTATGAATCCGACCTTCCTTGGCCTGAGCGAGTAATCCATTTACATAGGTAGACATTAATTTGTTTAATTGCCGATAGTCAAGAATCTTGGCCACAACAGGATGGGCAATGCGAAGTTCTTCTAAGGTCTCCGCATCTGTAGAATACCCAGTTTTCGTCTTCTTAGCGCTAGGTAGGCCCAACTTTTCAAAAAGAATAGTTCCCAACTGTTTCGTAGAGTTTATGTTAAAGGTTTCCTCAGCTAACGCATAAATATCCTGCTCCAGCTGTTTTAAGGTTAGACTTATTCCGTCCCCAAAGGCTTTTAATGCTTCAGAGTCGATGGCAATTCCGTGCCGTTCCATTTGCGCAAGAACCAAACTTAAGGGTTCTTCGATTTCGTGAAGAAGAGTAGTAAGTCCCAGAGTACTGATATCTTCTTCAAACTTAGGGGCAACTTGAGCTAAGGCTGCAGCTTCCTCGGCAATATTAGCGAATACATCTTGACTGGGAAAATACTCTTTAACTAAATCCAGAGGCGCAAACTTCGGTCGCGAGGATTGAATTAGGTAGGATGCCAGGCTTAGATCTAGGGCTAAACCCTTTAGTTGCACACCTTCGTTAGCAAGTAATAAAGCTACCGTCTTACTGTCTGCCAAGGTTTTAGGAATCTCATCGTTTCCCATTAATTCCAGCCATGCCTGACAAACCTTTTCCGATGCCTCATCACGATCCAGAATAAAGGTCTCCCCTTGGGCAGCTACTCCCCATTCCAGCCATTGTCCCCCTTGTAACCCTGTCCCCTTGTATCGACAAGCTAGGGTAAGAGGTTTCTTTTGGGACTTCCATTCGTCTATCTGAAGGAGCCAGTCCTCTTCTGACATTGCTCGTTCAGGCCAGGTTTCTAACACTGCCTCCGAATTTTCACTAAGAAGCCCTTCATCATTATGGCGCTCATGCCATAAACGCGTTACATTTCTCAGGTCATACTTCTGCAGAACCGGCAGAACTTTAGAGGCCTGTGGACGTCGATAAACAAAATCCTCGCTAGAAAAAGTCAAGGGAACTTCCGTCAGCATTGTAGCCAATTTCTTGCTTAGGATAGCCTGATCGGCATATTCTTTTAAATTACTCTGAACCTTTTTCCCAGATACTCTCTCAACATTCGCTAAAACATTCTCGACAGTTTCAAATTCCCAAAGTAATTTCAGAGCGGTCTTCTCTCCAATTCCTGGGACACCTGGGATATTATCCGAGGTGTCACCCATTAAACCCTTAAGATCAATAATTTGATGGGGCCGCAGTTGATAGCGTTCCCACAGAGCTGTCTCGTCGTATCGTTCAATTTCACTGATTCCCTTTTTAGTCAGAAAAATATTAGTTCTTGGGGATATGAGTTGTAGGGCATCCTTATCCCCTGTATATATTTGGATCTCCATTCCCTGAGCTTCCGCTTGTTTAGTTATAGCGGCAATTAGATCATCCGCTTCGTAGCCCGCCAACTCCAGGAGTGGGACATCCATGTCTGCTAATATCTCCTTGAGATAATCAAATTGTGGGCGTAATCCCTCTGGAGTTTCTTTGCGCTGTGCTTTGTAGCCGGCATACTGTTCAATCCGAACAGTTGCCTTCGTTTTATCGAAAGCAACCACCCAGTAATCCGGGTGCTGCTCTTGTTCTAATTTAAAGAGCATGGTTAAGAAACCATGGAGAACATTGGTTGGTCGCCCATCAGCTGTTGTTAAAGGCGGAAGTGCATAAAAGGCACGATTTGCAAGGCTATTTCCATCTAAGATAAGCATACGCGGCATCCTGAAAACCCCCATTCTTTATCATTTTACTATATCATACGGAATACCTTCTAACAAACTGAGGGAAACAGGACTCCCTTCAACTTATCGAATTAAGTAACCCTTGTTTACGGACTAGTTCCTATTAACAAATCCATATATTAAGAAGTAAAGCTGAGGAAAACGTGGTAAACTTAATGTGTACTTTGAAAGGGAAAACCCAACAACATTAAAAACCTTGAGAGGAAGTGAAATATCCTGGTTTATAGCAGCATAAATGAATAATCTACTAAGGATTACCTTAACGATTTAGTAGATCTCCTCTTTCCGGTATTCTGTGCAAACCATGTGTTGGAGTTGCTTCTAATCTTATTAGGGGTTATGAGCGTTTAGATACAACAAACATACCTTAGTAGTTAAAGTTCTGTAGTGCTGCCACTTTATTTAGTCGGTTAAGTGAATATGCTGGATGGTTTCTTAGCATTTGTGACCAGGAAGATTCTAATGTCCGATAAACAGGTTCGATTACTGATGGTTTTAACAAGTCTACTTTGGTCCGGCGCATTTATAACCGGAAAATTCTCCATTCAGGATTTTCCGCCCTATGCCCTTACTTTCTTTCGCTTCCTTTTTGCCTTACCATTTATCTTCACAATTTTGTATATCAAAGAACCGAAAAACCTTTTCCCTCGCGGCAAACAATGGCCGGCTCTTCTCTTGCTCGGCTTTGTCGGCACTTTCTGCTATCATGTCTTATTTTTCACTTCACTGAGCTATACTACCGCAATTAATTCCTCCCTGATCGGAGCCATCAATCCCATGGTTACTACCCTTTTGGCTGCGATGTTCTTCAGTGAAAGATTGACCTTCTACAGGGTATTAGGGATTTTCCTTTCTTTCAGCGGCGTCTTTCTCTTTATTACCAACGGGGATTGGCAAATAATCTCTCAATTTCAAGTAAATCATGGCGATTTTCTAATGCTGCTTGGAGTATTTTGCTTTTCGACTTATTCCCTACTTAGTCGAAGATACATGAAGCAATATAATATATCCCCTTTCATGATCACAGCTTATACCTTCTTAATATGTGTTATTATCTCTTTTCCCTTTGTTTTATGGGAAAACCCTGCTACTTATTTATCAACAGCCACTGCCAGAGGTTGGCTCTCTATTTTATACATGAGCGTATTTGCTTCAGTATTAGGTTATCTCTTCCAATCTATTGCCATTCAACGTATTGGTGCCTCTAGAACCGCCGTTTTTATTAATCTCGTACCTATCTTTACAATTATCCAGTCAGTGACAATCTTAGGGGAGTCCATTACCCTTATCAAATTAATGTGTGCAGCCATTGTTATCATAGGTGTTTATTTGGCAACACGTCCTGATACAAGAACCAATATTTTAAATTTACCTAATAAAGTTGCTTAATTAAACTTAGATAAGAAAAATCTATGATTAACTGAAACCTTCTCCCAATGTCAGAATCGGCTCCAAATCAAGTTAGTATATAGAAAATAAGCTATACTAGGATAATTTACTGGATTCCGACAGGAATCCGGTTTTTTATTTGATCCAGACATGTGCTTGATTAGCAATCCAACATTCAGCTTACGTTCAGCTAACGGTCAATTTATTTTCAGGAAACTGCTTTATAATTATTTCCAGTTCAACCAACAAGCAATAGACCCTAACTTAATTAAATATGCTGAGGTTTTTCAGGAGGCAATCATGAAGCTGTTGTTTATAGAACATAAAACCAATTCTTCAAAAACACTAAACACCCGCTTAAAAAGAGAAGGTTATGTGGTTGATAGCATTCACGATGGCGAAATCGGATTAGAGTTGGCCTTGCTTGGGTCATATGATCTTATTGTCCTAGATTCGTTTCTTCCAATGATTAATGGCCTAAATTTTATCAAGGAACTTCGAGCCCATGACATAGCTGCGCCCATTTTAGTTCTCCACACTAATAATGATATAAAGTTTATGATTAATTGTTTAGATGCGGGTGCCGATGATTATTTGCTAAAACCTTTTTCTCTTGAAGTTTTCTTAGCAAGACTAAGAGCACTTTCCAGAAGAATAGACAAAGATTATATTGACAATGAGCTGATAGTAGCAGGGTTAGTTTTAAACACCCTAAAGTGTAGGGTAGCGAAAGGAAATAGTGTCATTAAACTAAGTGCCAAGGAAACCCTATTGCTGGAAACTCTCATGCGAAACTACGGAAATGTTGTTACCAAGGAACGTATCTTCGAGAGACTTTGGGGAGCCAATTCTGTGATAGAATTTGCCAATGTAGACCTCTACATATGCTACCTGAGAAAGAAAATCGGCGCTTCAACGATAAAAACAGTACGTAACATAGGGTATTACTTAGAACAAACCAAATGACCAATAAAAAATGCTCAAGCCTTCTCTACTAATCTAACGAAGGTTTGAGCATTTTTGTTAAATTATCACTGGATTATTTCCAGCACATTCGTTCTATGTATATTTCGACTGTGAACCTCCCCCACCTACACTTCGTTAAGAACGAAAACACTGTTTTCGCCGTAGGATGGGGCTTCCGGCAAGCCCAAAATGCATGTCTCAATGGTATCCCGTTTGGAGATGCCTCACGGCGAAGACTTTGGAGAGAATTCACTCGCAAAAGTTGCTTTAATGGGCAAAAAAATACCCCCTATCTATTTAATAGGAGGATCTCTTAAAATATCTCAACACACTTATAAATTTTCCTTTGGGTTCCTAGATTTATTTCCAGATGCTATAATATTGGTAATCTTAAGCATTATTTCCTCAAGAAGTCAATCTAGTATTTAATTAAGGGTCTATACTCAACAATTATACACTTTGTTTATATCCTTCAAGTATAGGAAAAGAGGAGATTTCATGCAATCTATTCTCGTATCCGGTGGGGCGGGCTATATCGGCAGCCTTACCGTCAAAACACTTTTAGAGCAGGGTTACAAACCCGTTGTTCTCGATAATCTTGTGACCGGGCATAGGCAATCCGTTATAGGTGATGTTCCCTTTTTTTCGGGAGACATTGCGGATCCACATCTTGTTCAAAAGATTGTCGAACAAGAACAGATCAGTGCCGTAATTCATTTTGCCGCGAGGAGCTTGGTCGGGGAATCCGCGGAAAAACCTGATCTTTATTTCGAGGAAAATACTGCGAAGACTAACCGTTTTGTAAGTACGCTCCTTAAGTCAGGGGTAAAGCGCTTAATCTTCTCCTCCACGGCAGCAACTTATGGTATTCCCGAAGAAATACCCATTCCCGAAAGTGCACCTACAATTCCCATCAACCCCTATGGCCAGTCTAAACTTATGATTGAGCAATCCTTTTCTTGGCTTGAGAAAGCCTATGACCTCCAATGGATTGCTCTGCGCTATTTCAATGCTGCCGGAGCAGCACTTGATGGTTCTTTAGGTGAGGATCATCTTCCTGAAACACACCTTATTCCTCTGATTTTAAAGACAGCATTAGGGCAACGAAAAGAAATACATATCTTTGGTACGGACTATTCCACTCCCGATGGTACGTGCATTCGCGACTATATTCATGTTCTGGATTTGGCGAAGGCACATGTTTTAGCATTGGAAGCTCTGGGAAAGGGGATTGAAAGCGGAGTTTATAATGTTGGAACTGGTTCTGGCTTTAGTGTTAGAGAGGTCATCGAAACGGCCCGCCAAGTCACGGGGCGAAGAATTCCTCTGGTTGAATCTCCACGTCGGCCAGGTGATCCGGATAGACTTGTAGCGAAAGTGGAAAAGATTAAAGAACTTTTGGGATGGAGTCCACAGCATAGTACTTTAGAACAAATCATTGAGAGCGCTTGGGCTTGGCACCTGAGCCATCCCAACGGGTATGACCAATAAGCAGCTTATTTTACTTCTCATTGTATCCAGCTAAAAAGTTCCCTTAAATAACTACAGGAAGCTATTCTTAAGCTTCCTGTGGTTATTTTCATGGAAATCTTTTGATAGTCCCCTTAATTATTGTTCACAAAGTGTTTTTGCATTCATAACAAAAAAGGAGCAAACCTTTAATCAAAAACCGAGTTATTCTTCACAAGACTGGGGGAGCCATACATAAAACACAGTTCCCTCTTCTGCCAAACTTTCTACTCCAATGGTTCCGCAATGATGCTCTACAAGAGATTTTGTTATGGCCAGACCTAATCCCGCTCCCCCATATTTTCGAGTTCTGGATGAATCACTCCGATAAAAACGATCAAATAATTTTGGCAGATGTTCTGCCGGAATACCTGAACCATTATCTCTAACCGTCAACTCCACACCAGCTGAAACCTTCTCCAAAGCGATCTGGATATCCCCTTTTTCAGGATCAGTATGCTGCACCGCGTTATGAAAAAGATTCAAAATGACTTGTTTCATCTTGTCCTCATCGAAGCAACATTTTAAATGAGAAGCAAGCTTCAAAGTGACTTTTCGATTCCCAGCTAATAATCTTAACTGAGGTGCCATTCCTTTAATGATCTCGTCAAGTTCCCCTTCCGCTAACTGGATATTTGGTGAGCGATCTAGCTTCGCTAGAAGAAGCAGATCCTGAACTAACTTTTTCATCCGTTCGGATTCAGTATACATGCTAGTTAACGATCTGTGCAATTTATCAGGTTGATTCATAGCACCTCGAAGCAAAACCTCTAAAAACCCATGAATTGACGTCAAAGGCGTGCGTAGCTCATGAGATGCATCAGCAACAAAGCGCCGCATTTGTTCTTTCGCCTCTTTTTCCGCGTCAAAAGACGTTTCCAGCCTTTCAAGCATACCATTAAACGAATCGGCCAAGCGGTCAATTTCTACTTGCCCTTGGTCAACCGGTAACCGTTCAGCCAGATTCCCGGCATCGATTTGTTCCACAGTATCGACCATTTTAGACAATGGAACCAAGGTTTTTCTTAAAACAGGGATGAAGGCTAACATACCTCCGATCAAAGCAAGAAAAGAAATCAGTAAAAATGTCAGCAATTGCCGAGTCAAAATATCCCTTAAAGGTTTAGTATTTATACTTACCTGAACAACTCCAACCAATTGATCCCTCGATCTGATTGGCTGAAGAACAATCAATTTCTCATGTCCTGAAGCTTGATCAATAACCTTATAGTTTAGGTTGGGTTTTGAACGTGTGGCATTTTCATAATCCTTTTCGTCAAGTTTTGTAGGGAGTACACCATCAGCCGAAGAATCTGAGAACACTGAAAAGTTTCCCTTCAGATCATAGAAAGCAATCGTAGAGTCCTGCAGGAAGAAAAAAGGCGCCTTATTACGACCATTACCGGGAGGTTTATCACCGAATTCTTCTCCGGCTTTAATATCCGGGATTATCTCGGGTAGTTCATTGACATAGTCCCCCGCTAACCTTTCCCAAACATCCGGATGAATGGCTAATACCTGGTTTTGGACACTGATTACTTTATTTTGATAGATAAATTCTTGCATAAAGATATATTGAAAAAATCCTATGATCCCCAATAATCCAGCCATAAGCAATAGCGAACGGGATAAAAGTTGAAAACGAAGGGAGTTGGTTTTAGGTATAGTTCGAGTTATTTTTTTGATTAGGGCTTTCATTTTAGAGATCAACCCGATATCCAGCCCCGCGCAAGGTTCGAATTAGACGATGCTCTTTATCGTTTAATTTTTCCCGCAAAGACCTAATATACACCTCTACAATATTTTCATCCCCTCCGAAATCATAGCCCCACACCTTGTCCAAGATCTTCGCTTTGCTTAAGACTAAACCGTGATTCAGTACTAGGAATTTCAGCAGCTCATACTCCGTGGTCGAGAGTTCGAGAACTCTTTGCTCGTACAGGATTTCTTTACGCCTATCGTCAATCCGGAAGGCACCTAACTCAACCTCACCCAGGAGATTAGGGAATTGATTTCGAATTCTAGCCTGAATGCGGGCCAGCAATTCCTCAAAGCTAAAGGGTTTCATCATATAGTCATCAGCCCCAAGGGTCAGTCCTTTTACTCGGTCATCCACTTCATCCTTAGCAGTCAACATGATAATGGCCACATTTTCTGTCTTTTTTAGCATTCGACATACTTCAAAGCCATCCATACCGGGCATCATTACATCAAGAATAATAATATGAGGCTGGAATTGCTTGGCAAGTGTTACAGCTGCCATACCATCTTGAGCTGTTTGAACCTCAAATCCCTCCTCTTGAAGCCCCATCTCCAGAAACTGCAAAATGTTTGGTTCATCATCGACCAATAGTAGTTTGATGCCCTTTAATTTCTTCATGCTAGTAAGCTCCTTTACAACAGGCAAAGATCATTAATAATTTTACGCAAAACAGAAAGTATGACTTGATGGGCTTAAGCCTAATTATGTAATAAGAGGTTGAATCCTACCTGAGGGAAAGCTGAAAGTTTCCTGAATCCTGCCGACATTTCTACTTAAGTTAATAATGGTAATTCTCGTTACCAGAATAGTATAATCTACTTAACTAGAATAGCAAACTCACTCTTAATCCAACTTGGAATCCGGAATTTTGTTAGGTAAGCGGGGATTGACAGATTGATTAATCCATCCCTAATCCCTAATGTATTTTTAGTTCATCCAATCTTAAGCAAGAACTTTCGCAATAAACTATTAAGTTCATTTTTGATACTTTGTCGTTGTATAATAAGCGTAAAATTATTCGAGGTGTTAAAAATGTGCATAGAGTCTGACGATAAAGCAAAGATGATTAAAACATGTCAAGCTATCTTAGAATCTTGTGACAAACCTTTTGTCTGGGAAGAAGAAGGTACTTACAAATATGGAAATTACAAAAAACCTTTTAATCTTGTTCTTCCACATCAAACAATAGATCTCGAACTACATAATTTATTAGAAAAATTCTCAGGCTCCAGCTATTTGTACGATCAGATTAATGCGACGTGTAATCTTGATGAGGAATGGGTTGAATCTGGAACTTACGGCTTAGATAGAGACTTTAGCTGTGTTTTTAGAAAATATTCCTTAAAACCAGAATATGTTGAGCACGTAAAAACCTATTTTAGTGAACGACTTAGGGAATTGCAGTAATGAAAAAGGTTCATGATTGACCATAGATTTGAACAACCTTACTCGGATAGGCTATGTGTTCGAGCCCTCACTGTTGACAAAATAATGGCAAGACCGTAAAGGCGTGGCACTTTACGGTCTTGCCA
Source organism: Desulfosporosinus meridiei DSM 13257 (assembly GCF_000231385.2). Taxonomy (NCBI): domain Bacteria; kingdom Bacillati; phylum Bacillota; class Clostridia; order Eubacteriales; family Desulfitobacteriaceae; genus Desulfosporosinus; species Desulfosporosinus meridiei. Next base: position 2,981,084 of record NC_018515.1, read on the forward strand.
TTATTTTGTTATAAATACCCAGGCCCTACTCAAATCGATTCCGAAGTTAAGCAAAAACCAGCGGTGCTCTCCAGCCGTGATGTCGAGTTAAGCTTATTATCTCTGCAATATTTTTTCGTACAATCTTGGTTCCAAACTAAAAACAAAAAAGGCCCGAAGGCCTTGAATTTACTGTGGTGGGCGAGGGGGGACTTGAACCCCCACATACTCACATATATCGGATTTTGAGACCGACGCGTCTGCCATTCCGCCACTCGCCCGTTATGGAATTCGTCTCACAAATCGTGACGACTTAGATATAATAACACTAAACAAGAGACTTAGTCAAGCTTTTTTGTTAAATTTATCTCAGCAGATTCGCGAAACATTCCAATCTTCCTTAACTTCTGATAGCGTGTTTCACGAATTGCTTCCGGACTTTCTGAACGTAGTCTAACCAGATACTTGGAAATTACCTGTGACAATTCGTCAGCTGTTTGTTGAAGGTTATTATGGGCTCCCCCTTGAGGCTCCCGAACTAATTCATCAGCAACTCCTAATCTTAACAGATCCTTAGCAGTAAATTTCAAAGCAGCAGCAGCTTCCTTGGCCTTCGTTGTATCTTTCCAGAGTATCGAGGCACAGCTTTCCGGAGCGATAACAGAATAAAAGGAGTTCTCAAGCATTAAAAGCACATTGCAAACTCCCAGAGCGAGTGCTCCGCCACTTCCACCTTCACCAATAACCGTACTGATCACTGGCACACGATACCCAGACATTGCCAGCAAGCATCGGGCAATAGCTTCTCCCTGCCCACGTTCCTCAGCACCCAAATCACAGGCAGCTCCAGGTGTATCTATAAAGGTTAAAATTGGGCGCCCAAACTTTTCGGCTTGATCCATCAGACGTATCGCTTTGCGATACCCCTCAGGATGTGGCATCCCGAAATTACGCTTAATATTTTCCTTGGTATCCTTACCCTTCACTTGAGCAACCACTGTCACAGGAACCCCATGAAAAAGTGCAATACCCCCCGCAATTGAATGATCATCAGCAAACAGACGATCCCCTTTAAGCTCTATGAAATCTTCAAACAGCAAGGGGGCATAGTCATAGAAATTCGGCCGCTCGGAATGTCTGGCTATTTGCACTTTTTGCCAAGGCTCCAGGTTCCCGTAGATTTCCTTCTTTAATAAAAGAACTCTTTTCTCTAGGGTGTCCACTTCCTGGGAAAGGTCAATTCCCTTATCCGCAGAAAACTTCTGGAGCTCAGAAATTCTATGTTCTAATTCCGCTATAGGTTTTTCAAATTCAAATAGTTGAGCCATATTGAGCCCCTTCCTGATGGTATCGCAGTAAACGTGCTAACTCCGGACGCATCTGAGTGCGGGCCACGATAAGATCAATTAAACCATGTTCCTGGTTAAACTCGGCGGTCTGCGCCCCGGTCGGGAGCTCCTGCCTCATCGTTTGTTTGATGATACGTGGTCCTGTAAATCCAATCAAAGCATTAGGTTCGGAAATAATTATATCTCCCAATGAAGCATAGCTGGCTGTCACTCCACCAAAGGTAGGATCCGTAAGAACGGAAATATATAACAAATGGTTCTCCGCTAACTTTCCTAAAGCTGCACTCGTCTTGGCCATCTGATACAGAGAAAGAATTCCTTCTTGCATCCGAGCACCACCTGACGTAGAAAAAATAACCACCGGCAATCTCAATTCAATGGCGCGTTCAATAGCCCGGGCAATTTTTTCTCCAACGACAGAACCCATGCTGCCCATCATAAAACCCGCTTCATTAATAGCCACGACAAAGGGAATACCCTCAATCCGAGCACGCCCGGTAACTACTCCTTCTAAGACACCGGATTTTTCCTGTGCCTCTAAAAGCTTTTCTTTATATCCGGGAAACTCTAATGAATCCAAGGGGTTTAATTCAGAATCCCACTCTTCAAAGCTATTTTCATCGACTAATAATGCAAGACGCCCTTGAGCAGAAATTCTAAAATGGTGTTCGCAGGTCGTGCAAACTCGTCCATTTTCATCTAGATTCTTATTGAAGAGAACTTCCCCACACTTTGGGCATTTAACCCAAAGGCCATCAGGAAGTTCTTTCTTACTAACAATTGCCGCCTCTTCCTGCCGAGGTGCCTCAGAACTTCGATTTTGCTTCTGATTAGAATTGATAGTAACATACTTTGTCTTCCTGAATATATCTTTAAACATAGTTAGCTCCCCATAGCGCCAGTTATAATTTCATGGGCCTCTTCTGCTTCAGATTCTGGGACAAGAATTTCGACTGATGCATGCTCACCTAGGTGTGTTGATCCGATTGGACGAAGCTGGACAAGCATACCTTCGTCCGTGAGGATTTTTTTATACTTCTCGGCAATTAATTTATTGGGAGCAATATAAATAACAGTCCACATTTTTTGCAAATCCCCCTTTTTAAATCGATTTATGATACCACAGCCCTACTAAATGTGCAACAAAGGGGTTTAATCCACCTTCTTGGGGCTCGCCGCCAAACTGGCATACTTGGCAATCAGCGCCTTTTCTACATGCAAAGGTACAAAGTCCGAGACTCCGGCCTGTAATTTGGCAGCCCACTTGATTGCACTAGAACTGATAAATGAGTTTTCACTTTGGGTCATCAGAAATATAGTTTCAATGTCTGGGGCAATCTTTTTGTTCATTAAGGCCAGTTGAAATTCATATTCAAAATCGGATAAGGCGCGTAATCCTCTGATTATAGCAATTGCTCCACATTGGCGAGCGAATTCAACTGTTAACCCTTCAAAAACCCGGACGTTTACATTAGGCATGTCTTTAGTTGCTTCAATAAGCAAATCCATTCTCTCCTCAGGCAGAAATAACGGAGTCTTATTACTATCTGAGGCGATGGCAATAATTAAACCGTCAAAGAACTCTTTCGCCCGATCTAATATATCGAGATGACCTTTAGTCACCGGGTCAAATGTTCCGGGATATATAGCAATTCTCACTTTTACACCTTCTTAATTTGGATGTTTTGTTGGTTTTCGCCTTAAAGACTTAGATTCCTGCAAGTCAGTAGCCATTAAGCAAAATTTTTAGCTTGTCTCCAAACCACATTGCATTTGTCCATCACTTCACAAAGTTCTTTTGTTAACTCATCCCTATCGTCAACCCAGAAACTCTGTTTCCCTTCAAGTACTTTTTTGCTATCCTCAAAATAGAAGTAGACGGGTTGACTCCCTGGAAAACGTTGTAAAACACTCAACACTGTTTCCATTAAGTCACTGTTTTGATTTGAAAACCTCAGATAAAGACGTTTAGGTTTTTCTGAGACTTGAGCTACTGCCGCTAATTCTTGCTTAGGAGCCTTAACTGTGCTCGGTTTCAAGTCTTCTAATTTGGTAATTTTCTCAGCGAAAATCTTTTTCTCTTCATCCCTGATGTTGTACCGTCCTACTACAACAACTACATCATCATTACTAATAGAGGGAGTCTGGGCATACACCCTAGGAAACACTAAAACCTCAATCCCACTCGTCAAATCTTCCAATACGAAACTACCCATCATCTCCCCCTTTTTCGTAATATTCTGACGAAATCCGGTTACTAATCCTCCCAGGGCCACCTTCTTCTCTTCCTCCCCCTCCAGACAAGTCAAAATATCGGAAGACATATAATCTTTCAGCAACGGTAAGACAGACGACAGGGGATGTCCACTTAAATAAAGGCCCAGAAACTCCTTCTCCATGTCTAAAATCTCCCGTTCCTTGAAGTCTGGAATCTCAGGTAAAGCAGTACCTTCCTCCATGTCTTCATCTAAATCAAAAAGAGAAAATTGCCCTGAAAGCCGATCTTTCTGTCGACGGGAAGTTGTCTCTAATACCTGATCTATAACTGCCAGAGCCTGGGCTCTTGTACAAAGTGATCCGAAGGCACCTGAACGAATTAAACTCTCCACAACACGCCGGTTTAGAACCTTTTGGTCAACACGCAGGCAAAAATCATCCAGAGATTTGAACTCCCCCTCTTGCCTTGCTTCGAGTATTTTCTCTACAACATTGACCCCTACATTGCGAATGGCCCCTAAACCAAAGCGAATCGCTTGTTCTTCTAGCGAAAATCCTACCTGGCTATATTGAACATCAGGAGGAAGTACCTGTATTCCACTATTGCGAGCATCTTGAATATAAAAGGAAATTTTATCTGAAGAACCCATCACTGTGCTTAAGAGGGCTGCCATGAATTCTAGAGGGTAATTAGCTTTTAAATAAGCTGTTTGATAGGAAATAACAGCGTATGCCGTAGCATGCCCTTTATTAAAGCCGTATTCCGCAAACTTCGCCATTAAGTCAAATATTTCTTCAGCATCTTCGAGGGTCAAGCCCAATCTCAAAGCTCCTGGAATAATCCATTCTCCACTGCTATCCTGCAAGCCGTAGATAAAGTTCTGCCGCTCTTCTGCCATGATTTCTTTCTTCTTTTTACCCATCGCTCGACGGAGCAGATCAGCTCTTCCCAGAGAGTACCCGCCTAGATCTCGAGCAATCTGCATGACTTGTTCTTGATAAACGATAATACCATAGGTCGATTTAAGAATTGGCTCCAGTTTGGGATGCAGATAAGTAATGTTCCCTCCACGTTTCCTGCGGATAAATTCCGGGATCTGTTCCATTGGTCCAGGGCGGTATAAAGCTACGACGGCAATAATATCCTCAAAGGATGTTGGCTTAAGATCCTTGAGGATGGCACGCATTCCGCCGCTCTCCAGCTGAAAAATTCCGGTGCTATTTCCGGAAGCTAGTAGCTCATAGGTTTTTGAATCATCCAGGGCTAAGGTTAGTAGATCTAGCTTTAAACCATGAGTTTCTTCAATACGTCGGACAGCCTCTTGCAAAATCGTTAGATTTCTCAAACCCAAAAAATCCATTTTTAGAAGGCCGATTTCCTCGACAGCCTTCATGGGAAACTGGGTCATGACAAAATCTTCAGAGGTCCTCTGGAGAGGGAGATAATTTGTCAGTGGGTCTTTAGCAATCACCACCCCTGCCGCATGGGTAGAAGCATGACGAGTCATTCCTTCAAGTGATTTGGCAAGAGTATAGAGTCTTTTAATTTCTTCATCCTCATCTACCATACGAGCCAAATCCGGGGACACCTCTAAAGCTTTTTCCAAGGTCATTCCGAGATCTGAAGGTATTGCTTTAGCAACTTTATCAACTCGAAATAAGGGGATAGCCAAAACTCGTCCCCCATCTCTGATAGCCGCCTTTGCACCCATGGTTCCGAAGGTGATAATCTGACAAACTTTATCAGAGCCATACTTTTCTGTGACATACCGAATGACACGCTCTCGACCCTCCGGGTCAAAATCTATATCAATATCCGGCATGGAAATACGTTCGGGATTCAAGAAACGTTCGAAAAGGAGATCAAAGCGCAAGGGCTCGACTGAGGTTATGCCTAACAGATAAGCCACCATACTTGCCGCCGCTGATCCTCTTCCCGGACCAACCACCACTCCGTTCTCCCTGGCAAATCGACAAAAATCAGCCACAATTAAAAAATATCCTGAAAAACCCGTCTGGAAAATGACCTTTAGTTCGTAATCTAACCTCTGACATTCTAATTCAGTCATTTGAGGATAAAACCGAGGAAAGGCCTTACGGCATTCTGCCTCCAGATAATTGTCTAAGGTATACCCTGGGGGAACCTCAAACACCGGTAAATAATTTTCCCCAAACTGAAAATTCATCTGACAACGTTCAGCGATCATGGATGTGTTGCTCAAAAGTTCCGGGTGTTCCCCGAAGAGGAGAGACATCTCCTGCTCAGATTTCAGAAAAAACTCTTGACTGGAAAAACGCATCCGGGCTGTATCCTCCAAAGTTTTTCCGGTCTGTATACAGAGCAAAGCGTCTTGAACGAAGGCATCTTCACGATTAACATAATGTACATCATTGGTAGCCACCATTGGAATTCCTGTACTCTCGTGCACCCGCCACATTCCTTGATTAACCTTGCGCTGCTCTTCAATGCCATGATCTTGCAGTTCCAGAAAAAAGTTACCTTTCCCAAATATCTCCTCATACTCAAGAGCGGTTTTGATTGCCGTTTCCAGTTGGTCATGAACTAAGTAATCGGAAACTTCTCCAGCTAAACAAGCACTAAGAGCGATTATTCCCCGAGCATGTTTGCGAAGAATTTCCTTATCTACCCTAGGCTTATAATAGAAACCTTCAATATGCGCCATGGAAACTAATTTTATTAAGTTTCGATACCCCTGCTCAGTTTCAGCTAACAAGACCAAGTGATAATTTGAGTCGTCCTTTCCCTGTACTTTATCCGTTCTCTTATTAGGTGCGACGTAAACCTCACAGCCAATAATCGGTTTAATTCCCGCTTGTTTACAAGCCTTATAAAAGTCAATAACTCCATACATAACTCCATGATCTGTGATAGCCAAAGCCGACATTTTCAGTTCCACAGCACGCTGAACTAAATTTTTAATTCGTGCTGCCCCGTCTAGCAGGCTAAATTCTGTATGATTATGCAGGTGTACAAAGCCATGCATATTATGAGCTACTTGAGCCCTCATAAGGATCCCACCTACCTTCCTTAGAAAGCCCCCTCAATCCAGTGGACGAGGGGGCTTTAGCCACATCAATTTCCTAATGGGCTGTATCACTCACCAATTTCTTGTCCCCAATCCTAGCGGTCATTAATCCTTTGGCCACTAAATCATTATTAGCCATCACTTCGACTTCAATATTACAGTGCTTTTTAGCAACTAATAACAGCTTAGCTGTTACCACAATTTCTGTACCAACTGCAATGGGCTGTAATTGATAAAGAGTGAAATTCTCGGTAATTGCATTAAGTCGATACTTCTTACGCAGGGAAATGTAACCTGCCATATTCATAACTGTCACAATAACTCCACAACTGGCAGATCCGTAATCGTCACTCATAGCGTTAGTGATTTCTCCTTCAATTGTGAGATGCTCGGCATCATCAACAAAGCGGAACCCACTTAGCACAAGATTGTCTACGGTTTCGCCAAACTGTGGCTGTTTTTGAACTTGCTGATAAGCTTCAATTACATCTTGGAGACTAATGATGCCAATCAATTTCCCCTGATCCGCGACAACGGCAATTTCCCATCCTTCCCAAACCATAATTCGTGAAATATGGGTTACAGGGTCATCTCGTCCGACTAGAAATGGATTCGCATTCATTACGTCTTTAATAGGTGTCTTAACATCCGCTCCGGCAACATCCACAGCAGATACAATCCCTACCAGAGTCATATCCTTATCAACCACCGGAAAACGACTGTGGTCAGTATTTTGGGACAGTTTTCGCCAATCATCAACTGTCGCATCGATTGTAAGAAAACTGACATCCTCAACCATAATATCTTCAACTAAAATAAGTTCTTTTTGAATCAATCGGTCATAGAGTGCACGATTAATCATTGAGGTGACTGCAAAAGTATCATAGGGAGACTGAATAATCACTAATTCATGCTTGCGTGCTAATTCTACAACTTCCTCATCCGGCTCCAATCCCCCGGTTATTAAAAGTGACGAGTTGTTATTCAAAGCAAATATCTGGGCGTCTCTTCGATTTCCAACAATACACAATGCCCCAGCTTCTAAGTAACGTGCCATAGTGTTTAATTCCATCGCAGCAATAACGAACTTATTGGGGGAGCGATCAAGATGGGTGAAACCACAGACTACAACTCCTTCAGCAATCTGTGAAACTTCACGCAATGTCAGGTCCTCGATTTGTCTCTCCTTCAGCCCTTCAATTCGAATGGTTCCAACCTTTGGAATCGAACGAACAAATCCTTTTCCTTCAGCTTCTTTTATAGCCCGATAAGCCGTTCCTTCACTTACGTCCAGTTCCTTGGCAATAAACCGTACGGAAACCTTACTACCAATTGCCAGATCTTCAATAAAGGTTAAAATTTGTTGATGCTTTGTCAACTATTAACGCTCCCCACTATTTACTATATCGGACTATAATTATATCACATGAATTAATATTCACCTATGTCTTCTACTATCCACTAACTATCTTTTCGACGTCTCTGAGTCATCAATCCTCCGATACGCCCTGCATCCTTGGCACTTAAAGAATGCCAGCCTTTATTATGAATCTGGTCAAGTAATCCTAATTCAGCCGCGATCTCCATTTTTAGCGGTTCTAAAGGATCTATTCTCTTTACTTTTGGCTTCTTGGCCTTCATAGTTAGACCCTCCCCCTGCTCATGATGTTAAAGTCTTCTTCATAGTGAGGGCAGTTTGGACCACGTTCACCTAAAATATGTTCCAACCGACAGCGACCATTGATCCCATAAAGGCAACGAATCGTACATAATTTTCTTGTCATCATTTTCATCTCCTTAACTTATAAAACTCTCCTCACTCTTTAAGTTTGACCATTTCTCAATAAAAATATCCCACTTGGTAATCAAGTGGGATTAAAATAAACCTCTTTTTAAACTTCATATAAATCTCCTGGCTTAAGGGCCTTACCTTGGCTTTCCGGCACTCTGCGCTGTAGCAGATGCAAGAATTCTTCAACATCTTGAGCAATCACCGGAAAGGTATTATAGTGCATGGGGATTACTACTTTAGGGCGCAATAATTGGGATGCATGTACTGCTTCTTCAACCCCCATTACAAAATTGTCTCCGATTGGCAGCATGGCAACCTCGATGGGATAGCGTCGGCCGATAAGCTCCATATCTCCGAACAGTCCTGTATCCCCAGCATAGTAAAGCCATTTACCTTCCATCTGAATCAAAAATCCACAGGCTAGGCCCCCATAAATCATAGTTTCTCCGTCTGGACTTATTATCCCGGATCCATGCAAAGCTTGGGTTAACTTAACCAAACCAAAGGGGAACTGATGCTTTCCTCCAATATGCATCGCATGTGTCTTGGCCCCTTGACTCTTGCAATAATGAGCCAATTCAAAAACACAGATGATTGGAGCACCGGTTTGTTTAGACAATTCTATTGCATCCCCTAAATGATCGTCATGCCCATGGGTTACCAAAATTGCATCTAAATGTGTAAAATCTTCAGGTTTGACTGTAGCACTAGGATTCCCGCTTAAAAAAGGATCAATAAGAATTCGCCCTTCTACCCCTTCAATCTCGAAGCAGGCATGTCCATGGAAATGAAGTCGCATACTTAAAAAAACCTCCTATTTTATTTAACGATTTACATACTCTTCAAGTACTTCCCAAAAACGAGGATAACTTAGGTTCATCTCCCAAAGGGCAACACCGCGGATCCCCTTCTGAGTGGCTAGTTCCAACTTATCTCTCAAACTTCTTGGATCTTCAAAATATACCGTATGACGAACCCCTCTGGTCTCATAACGGAAGTAGGTGCTATGCTGCCTTGCATTCCACTGCAACGGAGCCCCATATCTCCTAGCCAGCTCAGTTGCTCGTTGATAGCCAATGACCTTCCCCGTCCCACCCTCAGGCCAATCATACCCATAGAGGGGAATCCCCATGTAGATTTTATCCCGAGGAATATTAGCTATCGCATAATCTAAAACCTGAGTTACCCAAGGAATAGAGGCAACCGATCCCGGTTCGCTATGTGACCAATGTTCCTCATAGGTCATTAATATAACCTCATCTACAGCTTGCCCAATAGGCCGATAATCAAACGAACCTCTCCAAGCATTTTGAGGATCATCGGAAACCTTGGCAGGAACATCTATTGAGACCAGGAAATTTCCCGCTCTAAACATAGCAGACCAGTTTTGAATGAATCTGGTAAACAGTGTCCGGTCAGTCGGTGCAGCCTTTTCTAAATCAAGATTAATTCCGTCTAATTGATACTCAACCAAAATATCGCGTATGTTCCTCCAGACTTGATTAGCAAAATCTTGATCCCGGATTAAGCGGGCCATTAACTCCGTAGAAAACTGTCCTTGGCGCGTTAAATTGCTGACTACCAATAGTACTTTGATTCCCATAGCATGAGCTTCATTAATAAGACTTCGGCTTGGACGCCCGAGAATCGTTCCATTATTCTGAATCGAAACCTCAAAAATTGCTAATTCCTGTATAGTTCTGCCATAACGTTTGAGATAAGGATAACCTTTAGTTTGCTCCGTTAAGCCATTATAAAAGGCAAATACATTTAATGGCATACTTATACCCCCTTTCCGACCATCATATGCATAGAAGGAAAAAGAAGTGTAGCTGCCTCATTCTGAAGAAAGTATTTCAGCCGTTTATTCTGGCTTATTTTGATTGGCGTCTACTAAGTCCTATAAGCTTATCTGTACGACGCATAAGAATTGTAACTAATAAAGCAAAGACAACTAAAAGCACTATAATGGCACCAATCCATTGACCCTTCGCTCCTAGTACCGCCGCCATTCCAAAGCAAGCGCTAATCCCGTACATTAAAAAAACAGCGTGCCTTTGGGTAAACCCCGCATCTAGCAGACGGTGGTGCAAATGCCCCCGGTCTGCCATGGCTATAGACTGCCCCCGTAGTTTACGTCGAATTATCGCAAAGGTTAAGTCAGTGACAGGCATACCTAAAATAAGCAGCGGGAAAACCAAGCCCAAAATTGTTGCCGTTTTAAGCAGACCCATGATAGAGATCCCACCAATGATGTACCCCAGGAACATACTCCCGGAATCCCCCATGAAGACCCGGGCCGGGGGAAAGTTAAAAAACAGGAACCCTAGAAGGGCACCAGCTAAAGCCAAGGTAAGATTAGCTGCTGAAAAGGACTGTATCCCATTCGCTGACCAAAACAGTAAAATTGCAACGATAAAGCAAATCCCTCCAGCTAATCCATCCATGCCGTCCGAGACATTAACAGTATTAACCAATCCAACAACCCAAAACAACATTAACGCCAGGCCAACAATGCCTAAATGAAGCTTATCAAAATTAAGGGGTTCTTGGAGGAAGGGAAGAGATATAGAATTCATGGAAAAATCGAAGAAGATAAGCACTGCAGCTGCTGCGATTTGCCAATAAAGCTTATATAAGGGTCGAATTTCACGGATGTCATCCCAAATGCCTACGGCCATAATAATACTGCTTCCAATGAATAGACCCCAAATGTTTTTATCCCAGACTTGTGTATAGTAAGCCGCAATCCAAAATGCAGCATAGATAGCTAAGCCTCCGAGACGTGGAATCGGTCGCCGATGAATATGCCGACCACCCGGATAGGCAATCGCTCCCCAATATTTTGCCAGTCTCATGGAAACCGGTGTAGCAAATACTGCAATAACTAAGGCCATAAGAAATGTCAGCCCATACCCATTCATCATGATTGATCCTCTACCGCCTTTACTTCACACTTATTCTCTATAGTTTGGGCGTCAAAACCTATAATGATAATCTCTTAAACAAGATCCGGAAAACCCCATTGCCGTAATACTTCATAAACGATAACCGCTACAGAATTCGAGAGATTTAAAGAACGGGCATCCGAGCGCATTGGTAATCGTATTTTTGTTTCGGGATAGCGATCAAGAATTTCCGGAGCCAACCCTTTCGTTTCCTTACCAAACAAAAGGTAACCGCCTGGCTCGTAGGAAATGTCCGTATAAGACCTGGAACCTTTTGTCGTCGCTAAGTAACGAGGTCCTACAGGGTTCTTCTCCTCAAACTCGGCAAAGTTTTCATAAATATAAATATCAAGCAGGTGCCAGTAATCTAAACCGGCACGTTTAAGATGTTTGTCATCAATGCTAAAACCTAAGGGTTTTACCAAATGTAGAGCAGCTCCGGTAGCAGCACAAAGTCGTGCTACATTTCCGGTGTTGGGAGGGATTTCTGGTTCAACCATAACTATATTAAGTCGCTTGTTCAAAAAGACAGTTCTCCTTTCAATGACATCCTGTACAATTACCACTGCAACTCGAAGAACAACTGCCCTTCCCACCACCACCAGGTATCCCAAGGCTGGCAAATCCTGAAATATTCTTCAGAAGTCCTGTGGTTCCACATTCACAGCACGATAAATGTTCTCCGTTTTCACCCATTTTGCATAATTCTGTGGTGATTCCACCACAACTTGGACATCTAAATTCATACATTGGCATATAATAACCCCTCTTAACAATTTATCAACTATCTCAACTATTATAACCTGAAAATCTGACAAACCCAACCTTAAATCTATCGAAACTTGTCATTAGAGTTTTAAATTAATAAAAATCCCTGAGAACAACCTGCGAAATATGTGATTTGCTTTGCTTCTCTTCAATTGCGGGTTTCATCATGTAGAACAACTATTGATTATAAAATTTACAATTAAAAAAAATCAATAGTTGTTACCGAGATATTTTGTATACATATAGGAAAACCCTAGATGTTTCCTCTTGTTTTTGGTAAAGTTAATACCAACTTCAAAGGAGGAATTATCATGGGTCATAATTTAGCTCAAAAAATACTCTCATCTCACTTAGTTTCCGGTGATTTAGCAGGCGGAAATGAAATAGCGCTGCGTATTGATCAGACACTTACCCAAGATGCTACAGGTACGATGGCTTATCTACAGTTTGAAGCCATGAACCTTTCTAGAGTACAAACCGAATGTTCGGTAAGTTATATAGATCATAATACACTCCAAACCGGGTTTGAAAATGCTGATGATCATGCTTTCCTGCAAAGTACAGCGGCACGCTTTGGGGCCTATTTTTCCCGTCCCGGAAACGGAATCTGCCACCAGGTTCATCTTGAACGCTTTGCCAAACCAGGCAAAACACTCCTCGGGTCAGATAGCCATACCCCCACCGCCGGTGGAATGGGGATGCTAGCTATGGGTGCCGGGGGGCTTGATGTTGCTGTGGCAATGGGTGGAGGAGCCTTTTACCTTCCCAGCCCTAAAGTCCTGCGGGTTTGGCTGACAGGAAAGCTTTCCGAATGGGTGTCTGCTAAGGATATTATCTTAGAAGTACTCCGACTCCTTTCTGTCAAAGGTGGAGTCGGTAAAATAATTGAGTATGCCGGGCCGGGAGTAAAAACCCTTACTGTTCCGGAACGCTCAACTATAACTAATATGGGTGCTGAGCTGGGTGCGTCTGCTTCGATTTTCCCGAGTGACGAACAAACTCTGCGCTTTCTTGAGGCCCAAGGCAGAGGGGAAGACTATATTCCCTTATCTGCGGATGAAGATGCCACTTATGACGAAGAGCTGAAAATCGATCTGTCTCTTCTGGTTCCCCTCATCGCCCAGCCCCATAGCCCTGATAATGTGGTTCCTGTAAGCAATCATTCTGCAACTGCTGTTCAACAGGTGGCGATTGGAAGTTGTACAAATTCATCCTATCAGGATCTAATGAGAGTTCGGGAAATTCTAAAAGGTAAGCAGGTCCATCCAAATGTGAGCTTAGTTATTTCTCCAGGTTCACGTCAAGTGTTGAGCATGCTTTCCAGCAATGGTGCCTTAACCGATCTTCTCGATAGTGGAGCACGTCTCCTTGAATCAACTTGTGGTCCCTGTATTGGTATGGGGCAATCTCCAGTCTCTAAAGGAGTCTCTGTCCGAACCTTTAATCGAAATTTCTTAGGCCGCAGCGGGACTCAAGATGCTTCAGTCTTCTTAGCCAGTCCGGAAGTCGCAGCAGCCTCTGCTCTCACCGGCTTCATCACTGATCCCCGGACTCTGGGGCTTTCCTCTGAAGTTGAGTTTCCGGAACGCTTTCGCCTTGATGACAGCATGATTATTCCTCCCGGTGATCCGGATACGATCATTCGGCGCGGACCCAATATTCAGCCACTCCCAATTGCCCCTGCTCTGGATAATTCTCTTGATTTGCCAGTCATCTTAAAGCTGGGCAATAATATTACAACCGATGATATCATGCCAGCGGGATCGAAAATCCTCCCCCTTCGTTCCAATATCCCGGCAATTTCTGAATATACCTTCCACAAGATCGATCCTCAGTTTGCCGAAAAAGCCAAAGCCCACAAACAAAGCATGATTATTGCCGGACATAATTATGGTCAAGGCTCAAGCAGAGAGCATGCTGCTCTGGCTCCTATGTATCTGGGTCTCCGTATTGTTTTAGCTCAGAGCTTTGCCCGAATTCATCGTGCTAACCTCATTAATTTTGGTATTCTTCCTCTTACCTTTGTCGATGAAAATGACTTAGACCGTCTAAACGCCGGTATGATCTTGCACCTGTCTGGTCTGCATCAGGCTGTAAAAACCTCCGAGCCATTTGCAATTACTTTAGATAACGACTCAAAGCCGGTTTGGGTTAAACACGATCTTACCGAACGCCAAGCTAAAATCCTTTTAGCAGGCGGACTTCTTAATTCGACCAAGGCTGCAGTTTAACAGACCTCCTTATTTGATCTTTTATAATAAATAAAAACATGCTAAGATGTGTTATATATTAGAAGCAACTATGGTTATGGACATTATTTTTGGGTCCATGGCCTTAGTTGCAATTATGCTCAAAACGTATACAGAATACAAAAAATAGTTTTGCTTTTTGAAGTATAATAGAAGAGGTGGATTAAATGCTCAGTGATAAGGATCGAACCCTGCTTAAACTAATTGCTGAAGATTGTAGACTTAAACCTGAAGAGCTTTCGATTCAAACCGGTTTAACGGTGGAATATATTGAAAAGCGTATCAGTGATTGGGAAAAGGAAAAAGTAATTGTCGGCTACCAACCCATGATTAACTGGGATCGAACTGGCGATGATAAAGTATCCGCACTTATTGAAGTCAAAGTCTTACCCCAACGGGGCTATGGCTTTGATAAAATCGCCAAACGTCTGCAAAGATACCCGGAGATCAAAGCACTTTATCTAATGTCAGGAGGATATGACCTATCTGTCCTGATTGAAGGAAAAACCATGCAAGATGTTGCCCTCTTCGTAGCAGAAAAATTAGCTTCATTAGAACATGTTCAAAGTACAGCAACCCATTTTGTACTTCGCCGTTATAAGCAGGATGGAATAGAGCTTATGGGCGAAGAAGAGACTCTTCAACGTCTGGTGGTGTCACCATGAACAATTATTTGGCAACCCATGTTGCAACCCTGCCACCCTCAGGTATCCGCAAGTTCTTTGACCTTGTAGCAACCATGAAAGATGTCATCTCATTAGGTGTAGGAGAACCGGACTTTGTAACTCCTTGGACTGTCAGAGAAAGCGGCATCTTCTCACTTGAAGAAGGACAGACTATGTACACCAGTAATGCCGGTCTTTTTGAATTAAGGGAAGAGCTATCTCACCATTTATCTAAAACCCTGGATCTTTCTTACGACCCTCATCATGAAATTCTCATTACCTCCGGAGCAAGTGAAGCGGTGGATCTTGTAATGCGTGCTGTACTAGAGCCTGGTGATGTTGTTTTAGTACCTGATCCGTCCTACGTTTCCTATGCACCCTGCGCTATATTAGCCGGAGCAAGTGTGAACTATGTCCCTACCTATGCTAAAGATGATTTTCGTATGCGTGTCGAGGAATTAGAGCGAGTGTATACTCCAAAGGCTAAGCTCTTAGTACTCTCCTATCCTAATAACCCAACCGGAGCAATCATGAATCGTGAGGATTTGCTGCCCATCGCTGATTTTGTAAGTAAGCATAATCTTCTTGTCCTTGCAGATGATATATATTCCGACCTAACCTATGATCAAACCCATGTCTCCTTTGCCAGTTTACCTGGAATGAAAGATCGCACACTGTTCGTGAGCGGCTTTTCAAAGTCATACGCCATGACCGGATGGAGGATTGGCTATGTGGCAGGTCACCCAGACCTGATTCAAGGAATGACCAAAATTCATCAATACACTATGCTTTGCGCTCCGATCATGGGTCAATTTGCCGCCATTGAAGCTTTGCGCTCGGCAACTGAAGCTAAAAACGATATGGTTACTGCCTATGATCGCAGGCGACGTTTATTAGTACACGGCTTTCGGCAAATGGGGTTGGACTGTTTTGAGCCTTTAGGAGCTTTTTATGTGTTCCCTAATATTTCAAAGACCGGACTAACTTCGGAAGAATTTGCTGAACAACTCTTAAAGGAAGAAAAGGTCGCAGTTGTTCCGGGGACTGCCTTTGGGCCCTCGGGAGAAGGACATATTCGCTGTTCATACGCCTATTCTATGGAACAGCTTCAGGAAGCACTTAAGCGTATTTCCAGTTTTGTAGAACGCAGAATAAATATATAGCAATTAGGATTAGTCCACTTTCCCAAATTTTTTCTTTTACTTTCATCTGGACATTACGATTGTATTTCAATAACATGGAGTAAATATAATGCGAAATAGGCACGAACACTTACCCATTCCGTGCTTATTTCGCATTTATAGTTATTCTTACTGGCTCTGTCCCCTCTCCCTTTCTTGCTTTCCAAGATATTAAGCCTATTATATAATGGTGCAAATAAGATAACTGATCTATCCTTAAAGTAGGAATTTATAAATAAGGGTTCTGTAATCCTATAAAAGAAGGAGAAATCATTTTGAAAACACTAATCATCTATTCTTCCTCTCATGGCACAACAGAAAAAGCTGCCCAAATCCTCAGTGAACAACTTCAGGGAGAGGTCGAATTAATCAACTTGAAAAGGCTTTCTAACCCCAAATTGACCAACTATGATTCAGTCATAATTGGCAGTTCTATTTATGCAGGGTCTGCCAAATCAAGAGTAAAGCAATTTCTCAAACAAAACCAACCTGAACTGCTTTCTAAGGGACTAGGCCTGTTTCTTTGCTGCATGTTTGAGGGAGATAAAGCTTTATCCCAATTCGAGACAACATACTCCAAGGAATTGAGGAACCATTCAAGGGCAAACGGTTTATTCGGCGGAGAATTTTTGATATCCAAGATGAACTTTCTAGAGCGACAAATCGTAAAAAAAGTCGCTGGCGTTACCAGCGATGTTTCTCAGCTTAATCTTAACGAAATCAGGCTTTTCGCAGAAAAGTTTAACCAGGCAAACCCTTGCTAAGAAGCAAATTATGCTTTCGCCTACTCTTGTTCTCTCTCTACATAAGGCAATATCCTGGGCGGAATTGCATTAGCTATTGTCTGGACGTTGATCCATTGCTTAGCACTAGTTTCCTTAACCTTGCTTAGAGCTAGGTATGCATTTCTCTGAAGGACTCCCTTTCCGCGCCAACCTGCTGCAGTGATCTTAAAGCGTTGGCCAAACTCACTTTTAGTCAAGTTAAGAGTTTCGACTAAATCTACACCTCGCCTGAATGAGGGCCGGGCAGCGGATGAGGAATCAGCAACAGTTAAAGAAGTCTGTTCCTCCTCTAACCATTTTTGATTATGCGGACATACTTCTTGGCAAACATCACAGCCAAAGATTTGGAGACCCAGGCTGGAAATCTCCTCGGAAGTTAACAACTCTTTACTCTGAGTTAAATAAGAGACACATTTGTTGGCCGGAAAAGGTTCCCTGCCAATAATTTGTGCCGGACATGAAATAACACATTTTTGGCAATTTCCGCATTGCTGGAAAACAAAAGGGTCATCCGACCTCAGTTCTTGATCTAGCAGAAGTAGGGCAAGTGTAACAAAAGATCCGACTCCCGGGATAATTAATTGTTGGTTCCGACCGATCCAGCCAATCCCTGCTCGTGTTGCAAATGCCCGCTCAACTAAGGGGCCAGTATCAACTTGAAAGCGACATAGCCCCAACCAATTGTTATTCACCATAGTATCAATTAGCTCCTGCACTTTTCGAAGAACCACCCGATGATAGTCCTCCCCAACAGCTGAGCGCGAAATCAAACCTTCTCCCTCTTGAGGAGATACTGTAAACGGGAGGGGATAAGCTAAGGCAACGACCGTCTGACAATCAGGCCAAACTGCTTGGGGATCAATCCTTTGTTGGATCTCCTTACTTTCAAAAGGTGTCGCCCAGCCCTGATCAATTCGAGCTTGTAGTATAGTGGCTAAATCTTCTATAGGTTCCGCAGCGGTAAATCCCACGGCGACAAAGCCCAACTCCCTTGCCCATCCTCCTATCATCTTTTTCCAGTGTATCTGTTCATCCAAATCCATGGGCCTTCTCCTTGATGTAAGCAAATTTACTTCGAGGCCCTAAAAAACGCATAGGTCATGGGATCCCCTTCTTGCAGAATTTCCCCTGCCGTGACATCCCCTAGGAAGAGAGTATGGGTTCCTGCATCCAATTGACCTGTTACCGTTGCTTCCATGGTTACAAGTACATCATCAAGCAGCAGAACTCCCGATTCTCCACGATGAACTGCTACCCCTTCAAACTTGTTAACCTCCCGACCGGTGCGATATCCAAACCCCCGGGCATAGTCTTGACCGGTTTGGCTTAGTACTGAAACACCAAACTTGCCACTTTTTTGAATCAGCTCGTGAGTATAGTTTTGCTTATTGATTCCGATTGCAATTCTGGCTGGTTCAGAGGTGATTTGAAAACATGTATTAGCACATTGTCCATTGTCCTTACCGTCAGCCTGGGCTGTTATAATAAACAGGCCATAGGAGATTCGATAGAGAGCTTGACGAATTGCCGCAGGTTTATCTAACTGAGAATTTACCGGCTTAGGTGCCACAACACCTGAGGTTGAAGCAGCAACATCCTTCTCCTCAGCGACTAGTTCAAAAAAGGTCGAATCAACTCCACAAACCGGACAGATTTCCGGCGGATTCTCGCCAGTATGTATATACCCACAAACGGTACAACGCCACTTCTTTTCCATGAACAACATCCTCCTCTGTGTTGTGATTTATTAATAATAATTATAACTTAGTAATTTATCCAGGTCAACCTTAATCTTCTAATCAAACTTTATGACAAGACTTTTCGAGAACATCCTTACTTCAAGTTCAATATTCAATAAGAATATTAGAGGGCGAGAGTCAATTTTTTACTTTAATCTGGGTTTACGATTATTCCTAGCAGATGATTCGGACTTACAGTAAAAGTTGTATTCTTTTTCCAAAAACCGCAAATCTGTCAGACTATACTTATCATCAAACATGACTCGCTTGCGAACCTGTTCTTTGAATTGACCGAACATCTCAGCCTCAAGCCCTTTCTCACGGGCAAAGCCCTCAAAGAATTTCCAATTCAAGAGGCGGGAACGCTCTTTGAGGAAAGTACAGGCAGATCGAATTTCGCTCTGAATCCCTTCAAGTCGGTATAGATTATCCTCGGCATCCTGCTTACCGCCAAGAAAATCTGCCTTCCAGAGATCGAGGAGATTCTCCACCCTTTCTGAGTTAAAACTCTGTCCATCCCAGCCAATTTCCCAAGCAAAACGACGGGCTTTCAGGCGAGTTTTAAGACTATGTATCTCGCCCTTCAATTCACTCATAAAGGTTAAGGTTCCTTGCATATGATGCCCTACCAAAAAATGAAGTTCTCGTTCACCACTGGTTCCTCCAGGTAAAACCATACTCCAGCGAAACCTAGTTAGAAATTCTTTAACCAAACGAGCGCTTTCCCTTTCATGCTGGAGAAAATGTCGTTTTCCGTTTAAGACCATTTCAAAGTGTTTTTCAGGTGAGGTTTGTACAGGTTTAATCCTTTTTACAACGATTGTATCAGGGTAATTGTCCAATTTTCCGCCGTGAACCTCTACATTTATATGTAACCAACGTTTCAGATTTTTTCCTATCAGGTTGAATTCATTGACTGTGTAGCCTCGTGCTGACGCCTTAATCTCCCCCCAAGTAAAACATTCACGACTAGCCGTTTCCCATTTTCCAATATCATGTAATAGGGCGGCCAGCCGCAATAACACTGTCGACGGGGCATTCTTTACTACCCGACGGGTATGATCCCAAGCATCTTTGGTATGATATTGATTTTGAATAAGACCTTTCAGTCTGGCAAGCTCAGGGATATACATTTTAAAATATCCTAAGTCATCAAGAAGTCCTAAAGCATTTTCGATTTCCTCAAGCATAAGAATCTTAGCTAATTCTTCGGTTACTCGTTCTAACGCTACTCCTTTAAGGAGTGAAATTTGCTTGACTGCAGCTTGCCAAGTATTGGGGGCTATGTCAAAACCATAGCGAACCGCAAACCTAATTAACCGCAAAATCCTGATCCCGTCTTCTTGGAAACGTTCTTCTGCTCCTCCGCATGACTCCAATCTTTTTTCCTTTAAGGCTTGGAGTCCACATAGGGGATCTTTGATCTCTCCTGTTTTCACATCCTGAAAGATTGCATTTATGGTGAAATCTCTGCGCAGAGCATCCTTTTCCAAATCTCCGGAAAAGGTTGCAATATCAAGTCTGTCCTTGCCTTGGAATAAGCTCACCGTTGGCTGATGAACCCCTATGGTATGTGGTTTATATCCCCAATTCGATAATTTAGTTACGATCTGATCAAGAGGAAGTACCGTAACTACATCAAGATCTTTGGAGGGAAATCCCAAGAGTGAATCACGAACAGCTCCGCCTATAATATAGACAGGGCTCAGACCACTTAGTTTTCTCAAGACCTCTTGTTGAAAAGGTGTTCCGATCATGAAATCCCTCCAATTAGCAAAGCACCGAGATTTTAGGCCCAATCTTAATAGCCCACGAACTCTCCGGGCCGTACTCTCCATCTAAATCCGATTGAATAGGGCGATCCGTAGATATCTTAAGTTCTTTAGTTTGGAATTCCTTGATCTTTCCAGAACTTGATTTGTCTCCCCGCAAAACATTCAATAGCAAGCGTATTGTTTCCGGCCAGCCTGAGGCCGGCACAATTAGCACTTCAAGCAATCCGTCTGTAAGTGAAGCTTTGGGCACAAGCTTCCTAAGCCCTCCAACTGAGTGGCCATTCACAGCCAGCAATAAAACTACCTCTTCGATATAGGGTTGCCCATCTTTCTCATACTCAATACGAAATGGTCGAAAGGAAGGGAGTGTTTCAATCCCCTTAAGAATGTAAGCTAATTGTCCAAGTGTGTTTTTAACACGAGTATCTACTTTTTGTGATACGTCTGTTAATAGACCCGCACTGGCAACATTAACAAAATATCGATCATTGACTTGTCCGGTATCCATTCTAAACACATTTCCTTTGGCGATTACCTTACACGCCTCTGGAATACTTTTTGGTAACCGCAAGGCATAAGCTAAATCATTCGCGGTTCCAACAGGTAGAATACCTAAGGCCGGACGTTGATCCTCCGGAATTCTAAGCAGCCCATTGCAAGCCTGATGAATACTGCCATCTCCACCGGCAATGACAAATCGATCCACATCTCTGCTCTGAAAGGCTATTTCTTCTATATCTTCCGGGGAGCAAGCCCTATGTACACACACCTCATTGCCGCTTTCCTGGAAGATTCGAATCACTGTATCTAGTTGGGCAGTTAATTTTCTTCGACCTGCATAGGGATTATAAACTAAACGCAATCGTTTCCCGTTCATGGACGTATAATCGACTCCTTGCTAATTGATTATCTATTATTATCAGGCACTCTATCCTCTTAAGTTTTCCGGATTTAAGGCCTCAAGCTCCGGTAAGACAAAGCGCCCATCTTTTCGAACTAACACATCATCAAAGAATATCTCTCCCCCGCCATAATCAGGTCTCTGGATACAGACCAAATCCCAGTGAATGGCAGATTTATTCCCATTATTACACTCATCGTAACAAGATCCCGGAGTGAAGTGAAAGCTTCCATCAATTTTCTCGTCAAAAAGTGTATCTCTCATAGGAGTACTAATATAAGGGTTAACACCTATTGCAAACTCTCCAACATATCGTGCTCCCTCATCAGTGTTAAATACAGATTCGATACGTTCTGAATCATTCGCAGTAGCCTTTATAATCCTTCCCTTTTCAAATTCTAAGACAATATTATCATAGGTGAACCCTTGATAAAGTGAAGGTGTATTATAACTAATTCGCCCCTTGACGGACTCTTTGAGAGGAGCACTAAATATTTCTCCATCGGGAATATTCAGATGACCATCACACTTTATAGCAGGCATCCCTTTTATTGAGAACTCTAAATTAGTTCCCGGACCAACAATGCGCACTCGATCCGTCTTCTCCATTAGCTCTTTCAAAGGATCCATAGCTTTTGACATCTTGGAGTAATCTAAATTACAGACTTTAAAATAAAAGTCCTCAAATCCTTCTACGCTTGTATTAGCCAACTGAGCCATTGCAGCATTGGGATACCGCAATACACACCAGCGAGTATGGGGCACGCGTTGCTCTGAATGAACAGGTTTTTGATAATAAGATGTATATATTTTCATACACTCATTAGGCACATCTGACCATTCATTGACATTATCTCCGCCCCGTATGCCAATATAGGCCTGCATTTCTTTCATACGCCCTCGATCCCAACGAGTCATTGCCTCAGCTTGTTCCACTGTGAGTTCTTTTAATAGTTCCCGTAGTAGGGTATGATTAATACTAGATAAAAACGGAACTCCACCAGCTCGATAGGCATAACGCACGCAGGCTTGGGCTAGTAGAATATCCGGACCAATCACTTCGATAAGAATTTTTTCCCCTGGCTGAAGAGAAATGGAATAATTTATTAGGGAATCGGCAAGTTTTTCGATGCGAGAATCTCTCACGTTAGGGCCTCCTTAGCACTCATTTCAATCCTATTACTATTCTGCACACAACATAATTTTCCTTTTTACTATTATTTAAAAGTATGTACACTCCACCCGTTTTTACTCTGTTTTTTATCTTTAATTCGGAGAATCCGAACTATGCACTAGGAGGACTTATGAATACACCACCCGATCTTTGGGAGTATCGTTTACAAGCGGAAGACTCCGGTCAAAAATATATGGCAATCTTACGTCATAAGTTTCACTTTTCGGTAAAATTACTACAGCATTTGAAACAAGGCGAACGGGTTTGGGTAAACGGGAAATTTTCTTATCTAACGGCCCGAGGAAAAGAAGGGGATACCCTATCCATTCAGCTTTTTTCCACTGAAGAAGCCAATATTCAAGGCGAAGATCTGCCTCTTGATATTCTTTACGAGGATGAATACATGCTAGCCGTCAACAAACCCGTTGGACAAGTCGTTCACCCCAACCGCCGCTATCCGACCAACACCTTAGGCAATGCTGTTGTTGGTCATTGGGAACGCAAGGGAGAAAGTCGGCTCTTCCGTCCCATCCACAGAATTGACCGGAATACTTCCGGAGTTGTTGTTATAGCCAAGAACCAATTCGCTCATCAGCAACTTGCTTGGCAGCTAGAGAGAGGGCATATCCATAAACGCTACCATGGTTTTGTCGAAGGGGTTGTCGAGGAAGACAATGGAATTATTGATCTTTCCATTGGATTTGCACCGAATAGCTTTATCAAACGTCAGATCCAAGCTGATGGTATGTCGGCCCGGACACTTTTCCGGGTTCTCCATCGCTATACTAATGTCACTTTTCTGGAATTCATCTTAGAAACCGGTCGCACCCATCAAATTCGCACTCATTGTGAAGGCTTCGGACATCCATTACTCGGAGATGATCTGTACGGTGGGACTCAAACACTTCTCTCTCGTCATGCCTTACACTCTTCAATGTATGCCTTTCTCCATCCTGCAACTAGACTTCCCATGGTAATTCGAGCACCTTTTCCTAAGGATCTTCGCTTATTACTAATCAAGCTGCGAGATTTGGATACTGACAATCCATAACCCCAGACTAGTTCTGTTTCTTAAGCAGATCTCTAATTTCAATGAGGAGCTGTACTTCCATACTAGGGGTTGATGGAGCTGCAGCTTCTTCTTTCTTTTCTTTTCTTTTTAAAGAATTAATTAGTTTAACGATTAAAAAAATCGAACCTGCAATAATTAGGAAGTCAAAGGTTGCCTGAATGAAATTACCTATATTCAGGGTAACAGCTTCCTGAGTAATTTTTCCCGTCCCATCGAAAACAGCATCCTTTAGTTTTAGTTTAATATCTGTGAATTTTATCCCTCCTACTATAACTCCTAGAGGAGGCATTATAATATCAGCTACAAGTGAAGAGACAATCTTCCCGAAAGCCCCGCCTATGATAACCCCAATAGCCAGATCCACAACGTTTCCTTTTGTTGCAAATTCTTTAAATTCATTGATTACGCTCATAATACCACTCCTTTTAAATTGGTATTACTAGCTTAACCGAAATTATAAAAGTGTCTATTTTTTTATAAATATTTTTCAGTAATTACTGTAATTCATGAATCATTCGCAACAACAATCACGACCCTGTAATTAAAAATGTTTGGTTTTATCAAATTTGGGGAACCTAAGACAAGATCATAATAGGAGGTTGATAACAAATGGATTTATTTTCAAAGGTTCTATGGCGAATTTCCAAACTCAGAAATTGGTTTATGCTAAGATATATTATTATTCGAAAACGTTGGAAGGTCTAATGCTAGGTCTTTTTAGTCCTGTTCAGTTAGAATTAAGGGCTTATCCTTAGTTACAGCAATAGTATGTTCATATTGTGCCGAAAGACGGCCATCTATAGTTCTGGCCGTCCACCTATTAGAGTCAATCTTCAAATGAAATCTTCCAATATTAATCATTGGTTCTATGGTGAAAACCATACCTTCCCGAAGCCGCTCTCCTCTATGGGGTCGACCATAATGGGGAACCTGCAAATCTTCATGCATTATTTGGCCAATTCCATGTCCCATAAAGTCTCGAACAACAGAAAAGCCCTCTGATTCGGCATGAGTTTGGATGCTATGGGAAATATCTCCGATTCTATTGCCAATAATCGAAGCCTCTATGCCAAGATAGAGGCATTCTTTCGTAACCTTTAACAGCCTTTCCGCTTCCTGCGAAATTTGCCCCACGGAATATGTCCAAGCTGAGTCTGCCAGCCACCCTTTCAAATTCACAACCATATCAATTTTTACAATATCTCCATCCTTCAAAGGCTTTTTAGTCGGAAATCCGTGACAGATCTCATCATTGACTGAAGCGCAGGTTGCATATGGATACCCTTTATATCCTTTTTGCTCTGGAGTTGCACTATGGGAACGAATAAAATTCTCGGCAAATTCGTCAATTTCCAAGGTAGTGATTCCGGGCCGAATTATGGAACGGATTTCCCTGTGACAAGCAGTCAGGATTTTTCCTGCTTCCGCCATATATCCAATTTCTTTCTCAGTCTTGATGATAACCAATGCTATACCTCCTCAGAAAAACTCATTTTGTTAATCTTCTGAGCCTTCCCTTTTGAATTTTGTCTCGTATATCAGAACCTGCGGATTTATTATCTGTCCAAATACTTATTATAATACTTTATAGAAAGCCCATGCAAACCTGCTTCACTAATTGCAATAGCCACAATTCCTTCTCAAGGATTGTGGCTATTGACTTTATTACCAGAAGTTAGTTACTCTTTAGATCCACTTTGGAAAATTTTCATGATTAGTTTTAACAATTCACCAAAGATAATAATGCTAAATGTGTAGCCAATGATTTTAAACCACATAACTAAGTCTAGAGGAACGGTTTTGAATACATCTCCACCAAACTGTGTTACTAAAACCTGAACCAAGAATGTTAGAAAAACAACCCCTACCATCATCTTGTTTTTAAGAAGATTTGGGAAGATGCTCCTTGACCCAAACTCTCGACTGTTAAAGGCATTCCACAACTGGAAGAGTACAAAGGAAGTGAACACGATCGTTGATTGTTGTGCCGCAGTCCCACCAAGTAATTGAGTATCCATGAGCAGGATCAAGGCTGTTACAATAAACAGACCATTAGAAATAATTTTAAACAGCATATCTTTCGTTACAATGGAAGCATTTCTCTTAATCGGCTGCTTTTCAAGCAGATGCTCTCTCGGTGGCTCTAAGCCTAATGTTAAGGCCGGAGGACCATCCATAATAATATTTACCCAGAGTAATTGCAAGGTGGTAAAAGGCATTGCATAACCCATAACTTCTGCCAAGATTACTGTGACAAAGGCCACGACATTGACAGTAAGCTGGAACTGAATAAAGCGCTGAAAATTCTCGTAAATACCGCGCCCCCACTTAATTGCTTTAACAATTGTGGAAAAAGAGTCATCCAACAATACTATATCCGAAGCTTCTTTCGATACTTCCGTGCCTGCTATTCCCATGGCAACTCCCACATCAGCAGCCTTTAACGCAGGTGCATCATTAATACCATCGCCTGTGACAACCACAGAGGCATTAATTTCCTGTAAAAGCTTAACAACTCTCATTTTTGCCGTTGGGTTAGAACGAGCGATTACCACAATATTAGGCAGCTTGATTTTTAACTCTTGATCACTCATAGCGTCAATGTCGGTAACTTCTAATACCAAGGAGTCCTGCTTAACAATTCCTAACTGAGTAGCAATAGCTCTAGCAGTGTTAATGTTGTCTCCCGTTAATATTTTGACAGAGATACCAGCTTGTCGGCAATTAGTAATTGCTTCTTTAACATCGGAACGCAAAGGATCTTCGATTCCCACGAATCCCGTATATATTAAATTCTTTTCGACATTATAAATATCTTCCCACTGAGGCTCTTCACTAAAATCATTAAAGGCAAAGGCTAACACCCGTCTGGCATTATCCTGAAGCTGAGTTATCTTAGCTTCAATCTCTTTAATATGCTCTGGAGTCAAGGGGATAATAGCACCCTTATAAAGAATCCGATTGCAAATGCTTAGTACCTTTTCCGGGGAACCCTTGGTATAGAGTCTATAACCCTTCGTAGTCTCATAAGCAGTAGACATCATTTTTCGAGCAGAGGTGAAATTGTATTCACTTACAGGCTCACTATGCTCTTTGCGATAATGCAGATAGTTAATATTATTCTTATCAGCACATACCAGCAGAGAGCATTCCGTCGGATTTCCTAAAAACTCATATTTTCCATCTTTTTTGGAAATATCCGCTGTAGAGTTAAGACAAAAATTCTCCAGCATTTCTTCACTTCTCAGTTGATCTACCGCAATCTCTTTACCGTCCGCCCAAACTTCAACGACTGTCATCTTGTTTTCTGTTAATGTGCCGGTTTTATCTGAGCAAATAACATTTACAGATCCAATAGTTTCACAAGCGATAAGCTTGCGCACTAAAGCGTTATTCTTAGCCATTTTTTGCATATTAAAGGCTAAGGTAATGGCAACCATCGTTGGCAATCCTTCAGGCACAGCCGCAACGATAAGAGCTACAGAGGTAACAAAGGCATCTTTAATTCCCGGAAGGGCAGCTCCTAGATTATCAAACACCAAGATACCCTGGTGATACATCTTGAAAACTTCGAAAAGAAAGATTACAGCTGCGACAATCGATCCAATTATTGAAATTCTTTTGCCCAGATCTGCCAATTTTTGTTGAAGCGGAGTTTCAGAGGTCAATTCACCTTTTAATTCGTCAGCAATCTTACCCATTTCAGTTCCATCGCCAATTGATGTTACAATCGCGATGGCTCTTCCTTCAAGCACCATAGTCCCTGAATAAAGCATATTTTTACGTTCAGCCAGAGGGCAATTATCTCTATCGATCTTCAGAGTATTTTTAGAAGCGGCTTCGGCTTCACCCGTGAGCATAGATTCGTCGATCCCTAAAGTTGATGCGTGTATGATACGAGCATCCGCAGGAACCTTATCTCCTGTTTCCAGATGAATAATATCGCCAATCGTAAGTTCACTTTGTGCTAGGAGAACGATCTTCCCCTCACGAACAACTTTTACATGGACATCTTCGCTTAGCTTAGATAATGCTTCAAAGGCCTTATCCGATTTGCCTTCTTGAATAATTGAAATTGAGGTCGCAATCAGTACGGCAACAAAAATCCCTATACCATCTACAACGTGCCCCATAGCTAAGGATATTACCCCTGAAATCAAGAGAATGAGAATCAGAGGCTCCTTCAAACTCTCAAATATTTTTCGAAAAAAACTTTCCTTTTCTTTAGGCGTAAAAAGGTTCTTCCCATACCGTTGGATTCTAATATCAGCTTCGGCCGCTGATAGACCCATCTCTTCATTACTTTTCAATTCAGAGATGACTTCTGCAACTTCCCTTCGGAAATAATCCACAACATAGTCCTCCTTGTTTTAATTTCATCTCATAACTAGCTTAGTATTTTATAGTATTTACGAAATAACCACTCCTTACTTTATTTTGGCAACTTGTTTATGCAAAATAAACAAAAAAGACTTTTAACACAGCCTAATGGCCATGTTAAAAGTCTCGTTACCGAAATCGGCTTACAAAGACAGGTAAGTCTCCTTACCGGGTATGTTGCCTTTGTAATAAAACTACTCCCTCTTAACAAGATCAGTGTACCTCAAATAGGATAGCTTGTCAAATATTCTTGAATTAATAACTCTAGGTTAATTCCTCTAGGTTAATTCCTTGATACTACTAAACAAGGCTCCTATTAGTCGATGAAATCCATGGGGGTTTTGTGCAGGTACCCTATATTGTTTGTTAATCTCTAACTGAACCGCCGGTATAGCCAATTCCCGGGCAACGTAATTAGCCACCGTGTTGGGCCCAGAGGCAGCAAAATAATCATAGGATATTTTCGATAACCCATAGTTGCGTAGGTTTTGTCCAATAATTTCCATTATTTTTTCTTTGCCCAAGAGGTTTTTTCCGCAATTAATTCCTAAATCAATATCAAACTCTCTTTCTCGAGCAGCACCATGAATGTCTAAAATAAACTTCACTTTGTTGGCAACGCAAAAATCAGAGATTTTTTCTTTGTAAATACACGGATCATCAGAATTGGGATCTCCTCCATAGAGCTTAGTTGTTGCTATGGCATGACAACCAGTAAGCTTATGTAATAGATAGACAATAGAACCTGTAAATTGGTCGGACATTTTTATCTTCTTTTGCCGAAAATGTCTAACAGCATGAGGTGCCGAAACTAAAGCAGGCAAATCCCCAACATTGAACCAAAAGGGCTCCTCCTGTTTAGGATTAATACGTTTATCCGTTTTATAAAAATGTATCTTTTCTATATTCACTGCCTCTTCATTGAGGCGCCTACGGTTAAACTCATTAAGAACCTCTTCATATTTATCCATATTCTTACCCCCGCAGGTTCATTTTTTGAGTTTCTTATAACCTGTAATACTCAGTTTAGCGATATGATCTCGATGTTCATTAAACACATCCACATTGTAATTAGCAATATTTTTAGAACTAGAAAGTTCTTTGGCCTCAGCTATCAAGGACTTTCCTTTTGATGCCATAAAATAGGATATATTCGAATTTATTGCCACGGTAACACTACCAGTAGCGTTGGCAGCAGCCGCAAAGGCAAAATCGGCCAAAGTAAAAATTACGCCTCCTTGGATAATGTCCACGCCGTTTAAATGCTTCTCCGATATTTCCATCTGGGTTATTGCATAGCCTGGCTCTACTTTTATTATCTCTATGCCAACATAGGCTGCGAACCTATCATTTTTCATAAGTTTCATTAGATCACTATCCATGACGGTTCTCTCCCTTGTCAATCTATTAAATAAAGCTTTTTCCAGCCTTTTCAAAACAAGCAGCTCTTATATTCAGACTTGAGATTACATCTCTAAGTATAGATTTTTTCTACAAGAGTAGCAATAAGATTCATTAATACGCCTATAATTAATAGGTCTTTAGTCCCATGCTCTTGGGACTAATTGTCTATACTTTTTAGATTTAGTGAATGTTACTATGGACTAAGATTATGTATTCGGAGGGATCTTTTTGCTGTGGCATAAAATCAATACCAAAAAACAAAACCTAATTATTATTGGTGGAACCATCATATTCTCTCTGCTTGTTGTTGGAATAACTAATGTAATCGTACACATCGGATAAGATAGGCGTTTAGGTATAAAGCGAACCCCTAAAGAGAACGGCCAGAGCCTTCTTCTTTAGGGGTTTTAGATATCTATGGTCAGTCAAACGAAATACAAAGATCAAACGTGAGCAAGCGAGAGTTTAAAATTAATAAGTCTCTTCAAAAACTTCAAAGTATGCTTGCGGATGAATGCAAGCCGGACATTCGTCAGGTGCACTAGTTCCTTCATGAACATAGCCGCAATTTCCACACTTCCAAAGTTTACTTCCATCTTTCTTAAATACCTTGCCATCTTTGATGTTCTGAGCTAGTTTATTATATCTGGTTTCATGCCTTTTTTCAGCCTCAGCAATCATCTTAAAGGCAAGGGCAATCTCTGGAAAGCCTTCTTCTTCTGCGACCTTGGCAAAATCCGGATATAATTCACTCCACTCTTCATTTTCCCCACTTGCTGCGGCCATCAAATTATCTAGGGTTGTACCCTGAGCAACAGGAAAAGAGGCACTTATTTCTAGAGTGGCAGGAAGTTCATTCTGGAAACCAGCTAATAAGAATTTATAAAATCTTTTCGCATGTTCCTTTTCGTTATCGGCTGTCTCAATAAATATGTTTTTTATTTGCTTGTACCCTTCTTTATCCGCTACTGAAGCGTAATAAGTATAGCGGTTACGTGCCTGTGATTCCCCTGCAAAAGCTTTCATCAGATTCTCAGCAGTTTTAGTCCCTTTTAAACTATTCATCCAAAAAACCCCTCACTTTGTTTTCTTTAAGCTAGCAGTACTGCTAATTGTAAATGTTTTCAATTACTTTTTCTACACCAAACAAGTGTATTTGAAATTATTACAAATACATTATATTTTTAAACAACATATACGTCAATACAAAAATTATACATTTTGTCTCTATGAATGGAAAAAAACTATCTTGTTTACAGTTCACTCATTGTCTTTAAGGCTTGTAAATCTATAATTCTAAAAGTTGACAAGTGGAAATCAATAACTCCCTCCTCCCTCATTTTGCTCATTTCTCTTGACATAGACGGTCGAGAAACATTTAAGAAATCCGCCAGTTCGTTGCGATTTAACGCTAATTCTATTTCTTTGCTCCCTGATTTGTTGTAATGTTCAAGTAAAAAAGAACATATTTTTCCTCGGATACTTTTTATGGTTAAGTACTCAACCTTTTTGTTCAATACTATTGCTCTTTCAGAGATTACTCTCAAGAAGTTTTGTATAAAAATCCTGTGCCAACTGCACATCTTATCACAATCCCCGACAATCTTACTCCTTGGTAAGAAGAGAATCTCACAAGCTTCCTGGGCCTGAACCGTTGCCGGCCATGTTGTCATACTTGAAAATGCAACTATCTCACCAAAGATATCTCTCTCCTTTAATAGAGTCATTACAATTCTATTTCCTGAAGTACTTTCTTTACTAACTGTCGCCGTTCCTTTAAGTACTACCCCAACATTTTCATAGGTTTGACCACTGGTGACGATATAATCGCCCTTTTTATAGATTCCTACTCTCGGCTTTAAACAATTCAGCATATTCGCAATGCCAGCTCTCTCAATACCGTAAAATAAACTTACATTTACGATCACGTCAAAGTATTTTTCTAACATCGTCTTCTCCAGCCTATTCTGTATCTCCAGATACCGATTTTGTATCTATTATTGTAATATAATGAACCTGCAAATAACAATTAAACAGGGGGAATAATAATGTTAAGAAAAATTATCAAAATAGATGAAGAAAAGTGTAATGGGTGTGGGTTATGTGTCAACGCTTGTCATGAAGGTGCTCTACAATTAATAGAGGGCAAAGCTCGCCTCATTTCCGAAAGCTACTGTGATGGTCTTGGCGACTGTCTGCCTGAGTGCCCTACAAACGCTATTATACTTGAGGAGAGAGAAACCGTAGAATACGATGAGGAAGCTGTCAAGAAACATATAGAAAAGAAACAACGGCCTGCCAACCCTACTCCATGCGGATGTCCGGGTACTCATGCCAAACTACTTGTTGACAAACAGGATAATACTACTCCGATACCCTCAGAAAGCACACCATCACAGCTCGCTCAGTGGCCCTGCCAGCTAAAATTAGTTCCAGTAACCGCACCTTATCTCGATAACGCACATTTACTAATAGCTGCAGATTGTACAGCTTTTGCCTATCCAAATATTCATCAAAAGTTTATGCGCAATAAGATCACCTTGATAGGATGTCCGAAGTTAGACGATGGCGATTACTCCGAAAAACTTACTGCCATATTAAAACAGCACGAAATCAAAAGTCTATCAGTTTTACGAATGGAGGTTCCCTGCTGTGGTGGTATCGTTCAAGCTGTAAAGAAGGCACTTATAAACAGTGAAAAACTTATCCCTTGGAGTGTGGTTACCATATCAACGAACGGAAGAGTTATCGAAGAATAGTATAAGCAAGATTATCAAGACCCACAGCATAATTGCTTGTGGGTCTTGATAACATTGTCCGTTTCCTATTTACTTAAAATTTAGCCAATTCATGAAAACCCATTACTATTTGCCCATCTTTTCAGATAAGAGCTGGTTACCACTTCCGATGTTGTCCATATCATTTTCTCGAATGATTGTAACAAATGCTTCTACCGGTATGTTTAGTGTTTCGCTTGCCTTTGAGGCTAATTCTTTAACTAACTTCGCCTTCTGTTCTTTGGACATTCTTCCAGCATCAATTGTAATTACGGGCATAACGCATTCTCCTTTCTTTTTGTACCACAATAAGATTTTTCCACTATTCCTTAAATTAAATCATTTCTATCAGGTGCCCATCCTTTCTTACTATGAACTCCATCACAAAAGGGGCGTTTTTCGGAATATCCGCAGCGGCATAATGCTATACGACCGCCTTCCTTTAACACTTTCCCGTCAATCCCTATTAGAAGAGACGAACCTTCAACCAAAAGCGGCCCGTTCGAACATACTTTTATCTTAACTTCTGATGGATTCCTATCCTCATAGTTAAGATTGCCAACACCATTAGCCCTTTGCGCATTAACTTTCGAACCCTTGGGTAAGGAGTATCTTAAAGCGCCTGAGGGGCATTGATCTATAGCCCTGATGATTTCCTCGGGTTCTGCAGCATCAACGTTAACCCAGGGACGTTGTTCAAGGTTAAATACCTTTGGCAAAAGCCTCAAGCACGTCCCGGGATGTGCACACAATTCCGGATACCAGTGAACTATGATATGTTCATTTCTATATTCTTTCATAGAACTTATTCCTTTCAACAAATTATATTCACATAAATTCACCTAATTCTATCATAACTACCCTTAATTTACCTTATTTTTTTCTTTTAGACCAATTGCCTGAATAAGTATAGACGCAAAAAACCGCACTTTAAGTGCGGTTACATTCTTATGGAGCGGGTGATGAGAATCGAACTCACGTAGCTAGCTTGGAAGGCTAGTGCTCTACCATTGAGCTACACCCGCAAAATTTTGGTACGAGGTTCGATATTCAAGAATCGATCTAAGTCGTCCTCAAAAGAAACACTCTACCTACTATATATGCCTATGTCCGTGCTATTGACTTTGAAGTTCTGCATTTGGTCAAATTTTGAACTTCCAACTACGAACATCGAATATCGAAAATGGTAGCAGGGGGGGGATTTGAACCCTCGAATGAGCGGGTATGAACCACTTGCCTTAGACCACTTGGCTACCCTGCCATGGCTCCCCGAGTAGGACTCGAACCTACAACCTACCGGTTAACAGCCGGTTGCTCCACCATTGAGCTATCGAGGAATATATTTTATGGCGGAGAAGGAGGGATTTGAACCCTCGCGGCAGTTACCCACCCTAACGGTTTAGCAAACCGTCCTCTTCAGCCACTTGAGTACTTCTCCAAAACATTCATTTTGGTGCGGAAGACGGGACTTGAACCCGTACGGAGTTACCCACACGCCCCTCAAACGTGCGCGTCTGCCAATTACGCCACTCCCGCATTAGCTGGAGCCA
This sequence comes from Desulfosporosinus meridiei DSM 13257, assembly GCF_000231385.2. Taxonomy (NCBI): domain Bacteria; kingdom Bacillati; phylum Bacillota; class Clostridia; order Eubacteriales; family Desulfitobacteriaceae; genus Desulfosporosinus; species Desulfosporosinus meridiei. The sequence continues at coordinate 3,014,836 of NC_018515.1, forward strand.
TTGACCGGGATTGAACCGGTGACCTTATCCTTACCAAGGATACGCTCTACCAACTGAGCTACAACGGCACGTGATTTCTAGTATGGTGCGCTCGGAGAGATTCGAACTCCCGGCCTTCTGATTCGTAGTCAGACGCTCTATCCAGCTGAGCTACGAGCGCATTTTTTGGAGCGGGTGACGAGATTCGGACTCGCGACTTTCACCTTGGCAAGGTGACACTCTACCACTGAGTTACACCCGCGAATTATGGTGGGCCATCCGCGACTCGAACGCGGGACACCCTGATTAAAAGTCAGGTGCTCTAGCCGACTGAGCTAATGGCCCATAATTATGGCTGGGGTGGGAGGATTCGAACCTACGAATGCCAGAGTCAAAGTCTGGTGCCTTACCGCTTGGCGACACCCCAATATATAATGGTGGGCAGGGATGGATTCGAACCATCGTACCTCGCGGAACAGATTTACAGTCTGTCGCCTTTAACCACTCGGCCACCTACCCAAAACCAACTTTTTAATGGCGACCCCGATCGGACTTGAACCGACGATCTCCTGCGTGACAGGCAGGCATGTTGACCACTACACCACGGGGCCTAATCATTTTAAAGCCTTAGTAAGTCCATCACTTAAAAATGAATTACTAAGCGTTATTGGTGACCCGTACGGGATTCGAACCCGTGTAACCGCCGTGAAAGGGCGGTGTCTTAGACCGCTTGACCAACGGGCCACTATTAAGAGACAAATAGTCTCTCAAAACTAAACAACAGCTGTTTCCAATGAGTTGCCGATCCCTCGGCGTGAGTCTTGCGACTCGTTATTGATCTCTAGTTGAACTTGGTTTTTCAACCTCATCTCTGAAAGAATCGACCACTAGGATGTTCGTCTAAAGCCTAAGCTCTAAACCGTTCTCCTTAGAAAGGAGGTGATCCAGCCGCACCTTCCGATACGGCTACCTTGTTACGACTTCACCCCAATTATCGGCCCCACCTTCGACGGCTAGCTCCCTTTCGGGTTACCTCACCGGCTTCGGGTGTTGCAGACTTTCGTGGTGTGACGGGCGGTGTGTACAAGGCCCGGGAACGTATTCACCGCAGTATGCTGACCTGCGATTACTAGCGATTCCGACTTCATGCAGGCGAGTTGCAGCCTGCAATCCGAACTGAGACCGGCTTTCTCGGATTTGCTTCACCTCGCGGCTTCGCTTCCGTCTGTACCGGCCATTGTAGCACGTGTGTAGCCCAAGACATAAGGGGCATGATGATTTGACGTCATCCCCACCTTCCTCCGGTTTATCACCGGCAGTCTATCTAGAGTGCTCAACCTTACTTGTTAGCAACTAAATACAGGGGTTGCGCTCGTTGCGGGACTTAACCCAACATCTCACGACACGAGCTGACGACAACCATGCACCACCTGTCTCTACGCTCCCCGAAGGGCACTCCCTAGTTTCCTAAGGATTCGTAGGATGTCAAGCCTTGGTAAGGTTCTTCGCGTTGCGTCGAATTAAACCACATGCTCCACCGCTTGTGCGGGCCCCCGTCAATTCCTTTGAGTTTCAACCTTGCGGCCGTACTCCCCAGGCGGAGTGCTTATTGTGTTAACTGCGGCACAGAAGGGGTCGATACCCTCTACACCTAGCACTCATCGTTTACGGCGTGGACTACCAGGGTATCTAATCCTGTTTGCTCCCCACGCTTTCGCGCCTCAGCGTCAGTTACAGTCCAGAAAGTCGCCTTCGCCACCGGTGTTCCTCCACATATCTACGCATTTCACCGCTACACGTGGAATTCCACTTTCCTCTCCTGTCCTCAAGATTCCCAGTTTCCGATGCACTCTCAGGGTTGAGCCCTGATCTTTCACACCGGACTTAACAATCCGCCTACGCGCCCTTTACGCCCAATAATTCCGGACAACGCTTGCCCCCTACGTATTACCGCGGCTGCTGGCACGTAGTTAGCCGGGGCTTCCTCCTTGGGTACCGTCATGTGGCCTCAATATTTTCAAAGCCACCGTTCTTCCCCAAAGACAGTACTTTACAATCCGAAGACCTTCATCATACACGCGGCGTTGCTCCGTCAGACTTTCGTCCATTGCGGAAGATTCCCCACTGCTGCCTCCCGTAGGAGTCTGGGCCGTGTCTCAGTCCCAGTGTGGCCGTTCACCCTCTCAGGCCGGCTACTGATCGTCGCCTTGGTAGGCCTTTACCCCACCAACTAGCTAATCAGACGCGGGTCCATCCATAATCGATAGCATCTTCAGAGGCCATCTTTCCTTAAAACCTGATGCCAGGCTCTAAGATTATCCGGTATTAGCCCTCGTTTCCAAGGGTTGTCCCGGATTTATGGGTAGGTTACCCACGCGTTACTCACCCGTCCGCCACTAAGAATTTTTCAAAGTAAACTTTTCAAAATTCTCCGTTCGACTTGCATGTGTTAGGCACGCCGCCAGCGTTCGTCCTGAGCCAGGATCAAACTCTCCAAAAAAAGTTATTTCAAACTTCTCATTAGAAGAAGATGATTGACTCATGATTTATTTTGAAACTCTTACGAGTCTCTCTCATTGGCTGTCCTTGTTGTTTAGTTTTCAAAGACCATCTTTCGTCGGCCCCATCTGGCCGGAATTACATAATAGCATCATTAATCATTGTTGTCAAGATCTAACTTATCATTAATTTAGCATTTAGTATTTCCACAAAGGCCTTATTTGCCGCTCAATTAAGATACCATTTTTTTTGCATGCTGTAAACTATAATTTTTATCCAAATTACCTTTTCTTTATAGTGCAAGCTAAAAATCACATATTTTTATCCTTATGTTCATAAATGTCTTTCTGTAAATCCCTATTTATCTCATTAAGTAATTTAGCAAAATCCTCATTCTGTTCAAACTGTGGAAAATGGGCGGATTGATCAAATACAACAAACCCTTTCTTAGGGGCAAGAATGGAATTATAGTAGCTGCGAGCATTCTCTATAGGTGTTAAATAATCAAATTTCCCAGCAATAAAATAACAAGGAATTACTAATTCCGGAACTTCCAGGGGGATATTACTTTCTTTAATTTCTTTCCATAGTAAATTATCAGAAACGCCTAAACCAACAACATATCGTACTGCATCCAGCAAATTATATTCTGGATTTAATAGGAGTCCTGCTAAGATATCCTTCTTTTCATTAATAAGACGTACTGCTCCGCCATATTTCCATACAAAATTCCTTTTAAATGACTCACTGTGGTTAATTATGTTTTCCCGGCATCCCTCTATTCTTTTAACATCTACAAAGTCTTTCTGGTCAGTAGCCTGCCTTAGACAATATTCCAAAGCCTCCAGTTCTCCAGTCCAGAAATCTCCGACTTGACCAATTCCTATGTAGCAAAGATATTTTTCCGGAGCTCGATCTGCTGCTTTAATACCTACTATTGTTCCAAAAGAATGTCCCACTAGAATTACCTTTTCCGGACCATATTCCTTGTTAATATAATCGGTAAGGGCAATTAAGTCATCCACTAATAAACTAACGGAAAGATTGGTATAGTCCTCAAAAAAATGATAGGATTTCCCTGCTCCTCGTTGGTCATATTGAACGATTGTAAAATTCTGTTCCAGTGATTCTTGATACTTTTTCACATATGGAATTTCGGGACAGCCCGGGCCACCGTGCACAAATATTACAATAGGATTTCTTTTATCATATCCTCGGATCATGACCTGATGTTTGCTTCCATTAATCTCAATCTGTTTTAAAATATTAATACTATTCTCGTGACCTCTTATTGAAGGCGTCCATGTGGGAAATAGTAAACCTATTACTAAGATGGCTAATAGGATTTTGCCAAACTTCCTTTCTATATGAAAGACACCTCCGTTTTAAAGCTAGAAGAACTATCAAAAATATAATAGTTTATCCCCTTTAACTTGGCTATAGATAAGTTAAAAAAAATTACAATAAGTCACGACGAAGATTAACAAAAAGATAAAAAGAGCCTGATACCGCAAAGAAAATTGCTAAGACAAAGTAACCCGTTGTTAATGATACAAGAAAAGTGTAATCGGATGCACTTATATAGGTTGGATAGTTCTTTATGAGCAAGTTCTTCGAATACCCCATTCCATAAAACAGCAGAGACAACAAATAGCAAATTGTAGTTATGCTTGGCATTTTCACACCTCCATAAAGTATAACCAAACAGACATTCTTACCCACACATTGACCAATCCCCGGTAATGCACTCGGTACAACCTCCAATATGAATAAGTTTATTCAGACATACCGGGCATTTGTCGTGCCAGATTAACCACTGTTCGCAGGGTTCGATACAACTTGGCTGTCGATTGCATTTCAGACACAAGTCAGTCATTAAGCTCACCTCGCAGTACATGTATTTGATATTATTCGAACCTATGTTCTCATTATATCGAAATACCTACGAATTTCAATACCACTGTGCTCAAAACGAAAATTTTTTATCCGGTTAGTACCCGGGTATAATTTATATACTAAGAAACAAAAATTACATAATTAATTGCTTATTGATTAAGAATTGAGGAGGCTTTCTATGCTTGATGTTTGTCTATTGGGTACCGGAGGGATGATGCCTCTGCCGAACAGATGGCTGTCATCCCTGCTCTTAAGATCCATGGGGAGAATGCTTCTAATAGATTGTGGAGAAGGAACTCAAATCCCTCTTAGGAAAATCAAATGGGGTTTTAAAGGCATTGACGTTATTTTATTTACGCACTATCATGCTGATCACATTTCCGGGTTGCCAGGGATTCTTCTCTCAATCGGCAATTCGGGAAGGAAAGAACCATTAACACTAATGGGACCTCCTGGTATACAGAAAGTAGTTGACTGCCTAACAGTAATTTCACCTGGATTGCCCTATGATTTGTCATTAATTGAGCTATCAGATACTAACAGAACGACGACAATAATGAGTAACATTGAAATTAAGAGCATACCTGTTGAGCATACTCTTCCTTGCTTAGCATTCAGTATTGAGTTTAAAAGACAAGGTAAATTTGATGTTGAACGTGCTAGTAACTTGAAAATCCCTTTAAACTATTGGAATAGTCTTCAAAAGGGCCAGACAATTACATGGGACGGTAAAATCATAAAACCAGAGATGGTTGTGGGCGAAATAAGAAAAGGGATTAAAGTTTCTTATTGCACTGATACACGGCCAACGAATAGCTTAGTCCAATTTATAAGCGAGTCGGATTTATTAGTTTGTGAAGGTATGTACGGTAAACAGTCCGACTTAAGAAAAGCTGAGCAAAAAAAGCATATGCTGTTTTCTGAAGCCGGATTAATTGCAAAACTAGGAAGGGTTAAAGAACTTTGGTTAACTCACTATAGTCCATCCTTGACAAGTCCTGAAGAGTATATAGATCTTGTAAAATCGGTTTTCCCGAATACAATTCTAGGTCAGGATTTGCTTACTAAGACAATAAATTACTTTGAGTGATTTAAAAGGATCTTCTGAAGTTCTGAGACCAAATGTATAAACACGGAGCATAATCTCCCCCCCAAGCTTTGATTTGAGTTTCAAAGCTTGGGGGGGTTGTTTTTAGAGCCCTCAACAAAGCACTTTTTTTAGCTTAATTCAATATAATGACTTAGCAACACTTTCAAGGGATAGCTTGTGCAATTAATCTTTAACTAGCATCTTAAAGACCTTGTTTCGAATGTTTCTTTTTGCAGGGGGTAAAGATGAATAAATTAAAACGCATATCCAACGTCTTCGAATCAGCAGAAGTAATTCCTTTCGACAATTCCTCCAGGTTCATCCTAATGAGCGACGTCCATAGAGGTGATGGAAGCTGGGCTGATGACTTTTTAAAAAACCAAAACTTATATTTTGCAGCCTTAACTTATTACTATAATGAAAACTATACTTACATTGAGATCGGCGATGGCGACGAGCTTTGGAAAAACAAAAGGCTCTCAGACATTATGTACGTTCATAGCAATGCTTTCTGGCTTCTTTCTAAATTTTATAATGAAGGACGGTTACATTTAATCTTCGGCAATCACGATATGATCAAAAGCAAAAATAAATTTGTTAAAAATAATTTATGTGAATCTTATAATGAAAAGGAAAAAAAATATGTTCCCCTATTTGAAAAAATCCACGTCCATGAAGGGCTAGTTTTAAAGCACACTGATACAAATCAAAAAATTCTCCTTATTCACGGCCACCAGGTGAGTTTCCTGGATTATGAACTGTGGAGATTTTCGAGATTTCTCGTAAGATATTTTTGGAGGCCACTTGAATTGTTTGGTGTAAACGACCCTACAAGTACAGCCAAGAACTATGCCAAGAAAGATGCAGTTGAACTAAAACTTTCGGAGTGGGTAATCAGAGAAAAACACATGCTTATAGCCGGTCACACCCATAGGCCTATGTTTCCTGAAGTAGGTGAACCTCCTTATTTTAATGACGGAAGCAGTGTCCACCCTCGAAGTATAACAGCAATTGAAATTGATAGCGGAAATATTACCTTGGTTAAATGGAATGTCAAAACAAAAGACGACGGCACCTTGTTCATAGGCAGAGAAATTCTTGCCGGTCCAAGAAAACTAAGTGATTATCATAATGTAGACTAAAAAAAATGATTATGCCGATTTTCGGCATAATCTTGATGTTCAAGGCTTCCATCACCATTTGTAAGGTTTGGTTTTTACGATGGCCTTCATGGCTTGACGTTATGCCTGGTTATACTGGCCTTGTGCCCTCTTGCTAAAGATGCAAAAACGCCAATAAAACAAAGAATGGTAAAAACAATGAAGCTGGTTCTAGAGCTTCTAAGGAAACTCTCAACATAATATGGAGAATCAAGGGTTAAGCTTTTCATATCAAACGAAGTAATAAGGGCCACAATAGTCATACTCATAGTTTGACCAATAAGTCTCATCGTAGCTAGAGTAGAAGAAGCTACACCATAAAGCGGCCGTTCAACAGAACTCATAACTGCGTTTGTATTGGGCGAAGAAAACAGAGCAAAGCCAAGCCCGATGAAAGCAAGGTTAATTATGATAAACGTAATGGAAGTTACTTCTGTTAAAAAGATAAATAAGAATAGTCCTATTGTTGTTATGCCCATTCCTAAGGAAGCAAGAATCTTAGAATTAATTTTATCAGATAAACGACCAGCTAAAGGTGAAAGAACAGCCATAATAATGGGCTGTGAAAGGAGTATTAAACCCGATTGTGATGTATCTATCTTTTGTACATTTTGAAGATATATTGACATCAAATAGATTAAGGCAAATGTAGCGCTATAGTTTATTAGGGCAGCTAAATTGGAAAAGGAAAAGGCTCTATTTTCAGAAAACATCCGAACAGGCAGTAATGGAAATGAAGTTTTATTTTCGTAAAGTACAAAGGCAGCCAATAAGACGATACCTGTAATAAAGGCAGCGGTGTATTGGGATCCTTCACTGATATCCGATAATCCATAGAGAAACAACAGTATCCCAAATGTCCAAAAAACACTGCCTTTTGTATCAAATTGTTCGTTGTCAGCTCCGACCCACTCCCCTGAGAGCTTCGCAAGAGTTAAGCCAAACACTAGTAAAGCTATTAAAAAATTGAAATAAAATATCCCCCGCCAACTTATAGTACTGCATATTACTCCCCCTAAAACGGGGCCAAGTGAAAGACCAATATAGGTGGTAGCTGCACTTAAGCCCATTGCCCTTCCGCGTTCTTTTGGTGGGACAACTGAGGTTAGAATAGCCATGGAAGTTCCAAAAATCATGGCACTGGCAATTCCTTGTAAAACTCTGAAGATAATTAAAGCAGGGAAGGAAAATGCCAGCCCACACCCTAATGAAGTTACTGCAAAAAAGAACATTCCCATGAGAAATACTTTCTTTCTGCCAATAATATCTCCCAGACGTCCGAATGGCAGTAAAAAGGCAGCACTTGCTAGGAGATAACTGGTGACAACCCAATTTAGACCGGATTGGTCGACTCCATACTCCAGGCCAATCTGCGGAATTCCAAGATTTACAGCATTTCCAGTAAATGGTGCAATAAAAGATGTAATCATAACAATAATCATAGTTATCTTTACAAGTGATGGATTCTGATCCATGTCATTCCCCTCCTTAAATATTTCATTAAATTCATTTAATATCTTCCACAACCTTCTTCAATGTCCTTCAGAACACTAGAATTATTCGATGATAAATCTGCAACCAGTCATTTTTGATCTGATTATTATAATAGTAACCAATTTTCAAAAACCACCGATACTATAGCCCAACACTGTCAATCAACACTAATATTGTCATAATTTTCTCTTGAGAAAAGGGTATACTAAGGCAAATGTATTTGGAGGTTGCAATGGACCGACCAGAATTATATTCTAAAGTTCGTCGGTATATAGCCTATATTAGCCCTTATGGTATTACTCAACTTCAATTTAAGAACCCCTATGTAATAGCTTGGTGGTCCCTTGCCTTCCCCGGCTTAGGTCATATAATGATAGGCAAATACCTTAGGGGATATTTTTTGTTTTGTTGGGAAATTACAATTAATTACTATGCCCATATTAACCTAGCCTTGCTGTATTCCTTTACAGGACAATTCCAAATGGCAAAAGACATTCTTAATATTCAATGGGTACTCTTATATATTCCAACTTACCTTTTCATAGTATGGGATAGTTATCGAAGTACTGTCGCCTTGAATCAACAATATATTCTAGGGGCTAGAGAAAATGCTCAAGTGAAGTCATTTAACATTAGCTTATTTGATATTAATTTCCTCGACAAAAGGATTCCCTGGCATTCGGCGATGTGGTCAGTATTCATGCCGGGGCTAGGACAAGCTTCAAATTGGCTCCCATACGCTTTTTTTATAACAATTTGGTCAATATTTATTATAATTCAGTCCGAGCTATTGCCGGCCATACATTACACTTTATTGGGACAGTTTAACTCTGCTAAAGCTATTATCGATCCCCAATGGTTCTTAAACTTACCAAGTATTTATTTTTACTCTATTTATGATGCCTATGCTAAAACTGTTTCTCTCAATAAACTTTTCGATTGGGAACAGGCTAAATACTTAAAAAATAATTATCAATCTAAAGAATTCCTCATGCCCTTTTGTAAAGGTGATGAAAGAGGGAAAACCATGTATATTGTCTCAACATTTGATCATTCAACTTATCTTGAATTGGCTATAACGGCTATACAAATGAATGGAGTTCCTAAAGAGAACATTCTTGGTGTATCAATGGAAAAACGGGACGAGGAGAGCAAGCTTTTTGATACTATTCATTCCTCAGATGGTTTAAGCCTATTTGATTTACCCATAATTCTTGCAACCTTATTTTGTCTCTTTGGGAGTATTTATGGTTTCGTATTAACCTGGGGCCCGATTCTCTGGGGGATAATCGGTATTATCCTTGGATTTACGGCCGGCTTAATTATAAGGCTTATAATTAGAAAAGACGTCGCTGGCAGACAGAAAAAACAGCGGTCACCAGAGGTCGTATTAATAATTGAATGTGAGGAACACCAATTGGAAGTCGTTAAAGACTTACTGTGGCAGAACCATGCTCTTGGTGTTAGAAAACTTATTCTTAATTAAAAATCATCTTCAAGAAATGTGGCGAATTCCTCCAAGCCTGTCTAACTTAAAAAGCTTGATCACATTAATAAGGTTATTTATTTAACCTTCATTCCAGGGTTATGAAATTTCTTTTCTAAATTTTCTAAACCATCCAAATTACATAGGATTATTTATCTTCTTTGTAGAACATTTCCATTAAACACTTACAAGGAGGATGAACCCTATGGCTAATATTTTAATCATTTCCTGTTCTAAAATCCGTGATGTGAGTTGTATTGCTTGCTTAAAATGTTTTAAGGCAGCTGCTCTAAAAGATGGTGAATTTGCTAAGTATGACACAGTTCAAATTGCGGGACTCAGTGGTTGTGGTGATTGCCCTGGCCTAGTTATGCCTAAGGTTGGCTTAGTTATGGAAATGGCTGATTATTTATATCAGGATATTGATGCTATTCATATTGGTACCTGTGTGGTTCGAGCTGGAAGCACAGCTGCCTGTCCCATCGATATAGATAGTATCAAGGTGAAACTAGAAGGGAAATACGGAAAACCAGTAGTTATAGGCACTCATAACTATTAAATGACAAAATCGCCCTGAGAAAATTAAATAGAGCATAGCAGCCATATTTAAAGAACTACAAACTATCCAAAATGCGTTGGTAGGAGAAATTCTCTTCTTAACCAACGCATTTATGTATTTTATATGGAGCTTCGCTTACATAGAACCATTGCAGCTGGAAACATTAATAATGAGGTGATTAAAATGAATAAACTATATGGTAAAATAATGACCAAAGACGCCTTCCTAAATAATGCCCCATATGCTAAAGAACCATATGAGGGCATTATGGTAAGCCTTGATACAGAGAATAATCAATATAAGATCGCTGTACAGTTAAGCGAAAACCAAGTACTGCTGGTCGACAAGGTAAAAGATACGGAAGTTCAGGAGCGGTTAATTCAGTGGATACCGCGTGTCAATGAAATCCAGCTTCAATACGGAGTTGATAATGATTTAGAAAACTATTCAAGGTAATAGACTCTTAATTTTTAGAGTTTCAGCCTAATTCCTAGGTAATGATCACTTATAATTGGAGCTCATAAGCTGCTTATAAACAGCATTACGAGCTCCATATCTTTCTTCTCTCTTACATGCTAAATACTTGTAATCTCTAGATTATACTACTGTTAATGTAAAGGTAGTGGTGTCGAAGAACGATCCACAAGATACATTAACGATTGATAGCTTATTCCGCTATGTAACGATAGACCTATCTCACATGTTCTGCTATTAGAATAACCCGAAGTACATCCCTCCGGAATTGAGGGTTTAAGCCCAGCCAAGGCGGAACGGTTCAGTTCAGGGTATGAAAACCCCTTATCCCCAGCAAATCCGCAACAATGTACATCATCCGGCATCACTACTTTTTCTGCACAGGCCTCAGCTATGGCTTTAAATTTATCACTGAGATGCATTTTTACAGAACTACAGGTTACATGAACAGCCACAGTCTCAGGAAGCTTTCTCAATTTCAAGCGATTAAGCAAGAAATCATGGGTAAACTCTACGGAATCATGCAGCTCAATTCCAGACTTAAAAGCTCGTTTCATTCGATAGAGACAGGGGCTGGTGTCGCAAAGAATGGGGTATTTTCCATTTTCACTCGCTTTGAGCAGTACTTTCTCAAGCTCCTCACTTTTCTCATCAGCAATATCGAAGAAACCTTTGCTTTCCCAGGGCATACCACAGCACAGGTTGTCCATGTTTGGTGGGTAGATAATTTCATATCCAGCTTTGTCCAATAAAGAACTCATCACTTCGTGAAGAGGTCTTTGATCCCTATCCTTACTAGCAGGACCCATAGAGCGGCTAATACAGCTTGGAAAATAGACTACCTTTAAGAGGTCTGGGTTCATCGAAGCCGTTCCAGACGATTTCATACCCCGTGCTGTATTACCGGCTGGCATCTTGGGATTAGAGCCCCGACCAGGCATCCAAGGGTTCCAGTTGGGAATTCGATTCTTTGTGAGGGTGTGAGCCTTTGTTGCCAGTGTATCCATCAATCCAGTTCCCAGTAGTGAATGGGCCACATCTACGGCACCAAGTCCAAAGCGCATAAAAGTAGTAACCCCATTCATGTTTTTGGACAGACGTTGGGCAATAAAGCGAGCGGTGGGCGTAATGGCCTGTGAACGCAGGTATTTAGAATTATCTCCGGTATTAATAGAAAGGGGACATGATTTGGCACAGAGTCCGTCTGTAGCACAGGTTGCATTGCCGGCGTAGTCATAATCCTTAAGTAAACGCATTAAACGCTGGGGTTCTTTTCCTGTCCGTTTCAGAAAGGATATTTCACGTTGCAGGATAATCCTCATTCGCGGAGTTGTTGTAATATTCTTCGAGGGACAAATATCTTGACAAAAACCACAGTTTGTACAGCGATCAATCGTTTCATGAGACTCTGGCATCATTTTTAAGTCTTCCAAATAGACATTCTGATTATCATTGATAACTACTCCGGGATTTAACAGGCCCTGAGGATCAAAGGCGGATTTTATCCGTTTCATGAGCTGATACGCCTTACTCCCCCATTCCAGCTCCACAAAAGGCGCCATATTCCGACCGGTGCCATGTTCGGCCTTCAATGAGCCATCATATTTTTTGACAACTAGTTCATTAACCTCGTTCATAAGTCCTGCATATCGGTTAATTTCTTCATCCGTCTCAAACTTCGGTGTGAAAATAAAATGCCAATTCCCATCTAAAGCATGACCATAAATAATAGCATCCACATAGCCAAATTTGTTAAGAATATTTCTTAGATCCAGTGTGGCTTCAGCTAATCTTTCTAAAGGAAAAGCTACATCTTCAATAATTACCGCTGTGCCTTGTTCTCGCACTCCACCCACTGCAGGGAAAATCCCTTTGCGAATCTTCCAATAAGTTTCATACTCGGATTTTATGGTTGTAAAGTCAATGGGCAAAACTGTTGTAATAACCTTAAGACGTTCTTTAACTTCGCCAATCCGTTTTTCAAGAACCTCCCGATTTTCTGCACGAACCTCCACTAGGAGTGCGGTTGCCGTTTCTGAAAGAGTTCTTAAGTAATTGGGCATACCCGGCTCCTCTTCCATGGTTTTAAGGGAAGCTCTGTCCATCATCTCAGCAGCCGACACCAAATCCCGATTCAGTTTCATTACAGCTCGACAGGCATGATCCATATCCGGATATATAATTAAGGCAGATGCTTTATGCTCATGTTCAATAACTGTTTTATAGGTTATTTGAGAGATAAACCCTAAAGTTCCTTCCGAACCAATCATAACATGCTTAATAATCTCAATAGGATCCTCAAAATCAACAAAGGCATTTAGACTATAGCCAGTAGTATTCTTAATCTTATACTTCTTTTCAATCATCATAGTTAGCTCCGGGTCAGCCTTAAGCTCATCCCGAATGCTCTCTATTTGTAGGATAAGCTCCGGTTTACTTTGAAGAAAGGCTTTACGAGAATTAGGATCTGCTGTATCGAGAATCGTTCCATCGTCAAAAATGATTCGCATATCTTCAACTGTTTTATAGCTATTATCTGCAGTACCACAGCACATACCGCTGGCATTATTGGCGGCTATCCCACCGATCATGCAATGATCGATGGACGCCGGATCCGGGCCGATCTTCCTGCCATAGGATCTTAAGTACCGGTTTGCCTCTACTCCGAGAATCCCCGGTTCGAGGGTTATTTTCTTTCCTTCTTCCAAAACATCATAGTGCCGCCACGCTCCTTGCACCATGAGTAAGACAGAATCGGTTAAAGCTTGCCCCGATAAACTAGTCCCTGCACATCTAAAAGTAACTGGTGTCTTAAGATTCTGCGCAATTTTTAAAATTGCCGACATTTCATCATTGTTAAGAACCTTAACCACAACTTTAGGAATTAACCGATAAAAACTGGCGTCAATGCCAAACCCTAAAGTATAAAGTGGATCAATAAAGACCCGCTGGTAGGGAATGAACCGGGTTATTTCTCGGTAAAACTCTTGATAAGCTTTAGGAAGCGAGCCCAGATCCTCTTGTTTATAGGAAAGATTGCGTGGGTCTTTAGGATTTAAAGGATATAATATTTGTCGTGTGCCGCTACGTCGATGAGTCAAATCAGTCACTCCTTCAGACAAGTTTATTATCTAGTCTTTGCAAACTTAAGACGTCCAATTCTTCATCAGCATTTTCTTAGGCCAAAAACAGCTAGCAGCCTGTATGAAGCAGGACTGCTAGCTGTTGAAATCAAGACTTAAACTCTATTACTATCCCTATTTCTTACTCACTCATTTCTAATTCCGATCATCCAATTTAAAGTAAACATAAAAGGTAGAACCAGAAGGACTGGTTTCAACACTTATCCTTCCATTGTGTCGAGAAACTATGCCGTAACACGCAGTTGGTTTGTTACGATTTATGATTATGTTGTCCAAAACAACAGTATCCATGACCCTGCCACTCTTTCCCCAGACCCATTGTTACCCAATAAAACATTAGGTATTGGATAATTAAAATACACACTCCACCCTAACTTTACGCCTCGTAATTCAGGTTGTTTTAACGACTCGTTCAGGTTTATCACAATCATTCTCGCCAATGAACAAAGGCTCAAGTCCTATATCGGCTAGAATAGTTTCAATTATATGCTTTTCTTGTGCAGTCATACTCTCTCCTCCCAATATACCTGACTATTTTGAATTTTCATATTAAATCGGACCATATTATTGTAATCTAAGAAAGGGTATAGATAAAGCGAAATCTTTGTCACAATTTGTAAACTTAGAGGAATAAATATATAAACCCTTAATAGATCCACTAACCATTAAGTATGTAGATTTTAGCTTAATGTAGTAGTTTTAAGATTTCTATATAACTATATATACTCTTTAGAACTCATCTTGGTACCAAAAACGAACCCCAGTGGAGTTTTAAAAATTCCTATTCTCCCTATATTTAATAAAAATTTAAATTTTACGGCATACTTAATTCGAATCGTAAAAAGGGAGCGTTAAACAAATGAAGAAAGATAGGTTTGTTGCTGGAGGCATTGCAGGATTTGTAGCCAGTGTTACCTGTGATCTAGTCGGGATTATTTATAAAGCATTAGGCTGGACTGATAGGGCTTTCAACGATTACGCTACAATTGTACTTACAAATCAGATATTTTCCAAGCAAGGTTTTTTGGGTCTAGTCCTTTCAATAATTAGCCATGGAGCTGTGTGTATGATGCTTGGTATAGTCTTCGCCTATTTATTAATGTTTACTTCAAGTAATTATTTATATCTAAAAGGTTTAGGATACAGTTTAGCTATTTGGTTATTACTCAATACATTTGGTACATTACTAAAGCTTCCTCTCTTTATAAATATGCCCCTTAACGTAGCATACTCAACACTTTCTACTGCCCTAATTTATGGTCTAATGGTTTCCTTTACCTTAAGGATCATTGATAAAAGAATGCACTTGCTCTAGAGATAAAGATATGTTAAAAGAACCTAGGTAATTTTAAGATATTTAACTCATATCAACGCAATTTTAATATTCTCAAATTGAGCAACTTTGCTAATCAAAAAGTGATGTACCAAATTCAGGTACATCACTTTTCAAAAGATATTGGCCCTTTGGGTTTTGATGCGAATCCATTTATCCACGATCTTATAAAATTCTTCCGCATCAATTGGTTTTACTAAATAATCATCCATGCCGGCACTAAGGCATTTTTCTCTATCACCGACCAGAGCGAAAGCTGTCGTAGCTATTATCGGCGTATGCTTTTTTAATGGTTTTTCTGTAGCTCTGATTATTTTTGTAGTCTCAAAACCACTTATATCAGGCATTTGAATATCCATTAATATTAAATCAAAACATTGGCTTTTCAAAGTCTCAATTGCTTCAGTTCCACTTTTGGCAATCATCAAACTGATATTCTTTCGTTCACAAAGCTTTTTTATAAGAACTCCGCTTACATAATCATCTTCAACCAATAAGGCTGAGGAATATATTGGAATCAGGGCCTTAGCATTAGGGCTGTGATTGTCAAACCTTTCAAAATTCCGAGATTGTGTCAAGATTACACTAAATGAAAAATTACTCCCAACTCCTGCCTGGCTTTCCACACTAATTTCTCCATTCATCATGTTAATGAATTGTTTGGATATCGCCAGACCTAACCCTGTACCTCCGTATTTCTTAGTAACTGAATCATCACCTTGTGTAAAATAGGTAAATAACTGACCAATTTTATCCTCGTCTATTCCCATACCCGTATCTTTAATTGAAAAGAGCAACTGCACTCTGTCCTTACATACCTTTCCTTTTAGAATAGATAGTTCAATACTTCCATGTTCTGTAAACTTAATGGCATTTCCCAAAAGATTAAAGAGAATTTGCTTCAACCTACCTGTATCACCTAATAGCCGACTATTTATTTCATTATCTAGGAAAAATGAATAATTAAGTCCTTTACGGAGAGCTAATGGTTGAATTATATCATTTACTTCTTCGATTAACTGCCTAAAATCAAAATCTTCAAGACATAGGTTAATTTTGCCAGCTTCTATTCGTGAAAGATCAAGGATATCATTGATAATGTTTAACAGGTTGTCGCCGCAGGTTTTAATGATTTTGGCCATTTCCTTTTGTTTACCTTCTAGATCCATAATTAACAGTTGGGCCATTCCAAGAACACCACTCATCGGTGTTCTTATTTCATGACTCATGTTTGCCAGGAATTGGCTTTTTGCTTTGTTGGCTTTCTCAGCGTCTTCCTTAGCCTGTCGTAATGATTCCTCATAAGTCTTAATCTTTGTTATATCTTCAGCAATACCAACTCTCCGTTTTATTCCAGCATTTTCATTAAATATTGGGAATGTCCTGGCCCAAATCCAGCAAATTGATCCATCGGATCGAATAACCCTAAATTGTTCATCAAATATATTATCTGAATTAGAATTATCATTTTGTCTAAATGCTTTTATAAATGTGTCTTTATCCTTTGGGTGTATGCCTTCAATAAATGATTGAGAGTTGTTATATAAGCTTTGGCAACTTCTTTCAAATACGCTCTCATACTCTTTATTTATGTATACTACTTGTTTACCTTCACTAATCCAAATAACGTGTCCCAAATTTTCAGCTAGCTCTTTGAACCTTTCCTCACTCTCTTTGAGTCTAATTTCATTTAGTTTTCGTTCCGTAATATCTTGCACAACTCCATACCACCGAACAAGGTTTCCCGAGGTATCCTTATCATACTTTACCTTTTCATGAATCCATCTAACTTCGTTATCTGTTCTAATTATCCTGAGGTCTAATTTAAATTCGTTGTCAGGAGGAGGCTCTTTTATCACATTTTCTACTACGTGCCTGTCATCGGGATAAACAAGCTTAATGCCATCTGAAATAGTAGGTATAAACTCCTGTGGCTTATAGCCAAAGATTCTAAACAACTCATCCGACCAAGGATATTCTCCGGTAATAGGATCAAATTCCCAATATCCTAAATTAGCAAACTCTTGTGCTTCTATCAATTGTTCCTTAGTTTTCTGTAATTCCTTGGCTTGTTCTTCTATAGCTTGCTGATATTCCTTGTTTTCTATTTTACTGAGGACTCTCTCGGTTACATCTTCCAGTATGGAAATAATATACTTAACTTCTCCATTTTCTTCGATGGGCATTAAGGTATTATCCCAATACCGCTCATCAGTTGTACCAAGCAATCCTTCCCTTTCAGAGACATGCAAGCTGTTATTTGAATCCACCACATTTTTCCACTTACAGCCTTGAAAATCTGGGATAAAGTCCATAATTCTCAGCCCTAATAAACAATGCTTTTTCTTATAATCAACTCTAGGCAATTCAGAAGGGTTTGCAACAGGATTAATGGTTTCTAAGATATAGTCCTGGTACTTATCATTGGCTTTAAGGAGCGTAAAGTTAAGTGCAGAGTAAATGCCAATCCCAACTTTATTGTCCAGAAAGAACTTACTTAAGAATAATACCTTATCGCCGAGTCTTGAATTAGTCTTTTCTTGAAATATATAAATTTTCTCTTCCGCTGTTGATCCTTGTTCTATTTCCATTGTTATTTCTCTGGATTCATAGTTTTTTGTAAAAATAAAGCATTCTATTTGATTTAGATCCTTGCTCATATCATACGACTCAGTATTAATTCTTAGCAACTCGTGGATTACCTGGGATATTTTTTTGTCTAAAATATCCTCTTTCGAGAAATCAGTTAATTCTAAAAATTCCTTTCCTACCTTAACAACTTTAGCGTTGATTGTTATTAAGAAAGGCCTTATCTCAAGTTTATTTAACAAAGGATTTTCTGTCATTTCTATACCTCATTAGCAAATTCCCTACTTTATCTATTTATTTTCGACACAATTCATTTATACCCTCTATTTTCGACTATATATCTTAAGTTTCTTTTATGTAACGCTGCAAAATCTTTAAATTCTTCCGATACTCCCATCATTCTACCTTGATCTACAAATATCTTCCCTGTTGACTCAAGGTTCTTTTTGAGAGCTAAGGACTATATCTCAGAAAATGAAAGCATAATTATAAACCTTTAGAGCAACTCTGATATTCCAATTTCTTAGTGTCAGGCGGAGCTATCCGGAATATTATGTTATATATGGTAAAAGGGGGATATAATGATGTTGATTTTTGGTTGTGGCATTGCAATTGTATCAATTGCTATTCTTATGCTCATCGCATTGGGCATTGTATTCTAATCTAGCCAATAAAAAAACTACCCTTCTCCCTTTATGGGGAGGGGTAGTATCACGATACTATCATTCCTTTTGGCAGGATAACTTTCCTGCCTTATTTAATTTATGCCGTTAATTTTTAAGTTTGTCAAGGGCTCGGAACCTAAACATAAAAGTTTAAAACCAAATTTCATTAGCTGGACATCGTTATGCTGGATCTCATCTATTCCCTCTTGGCCCAAACTCAATTCTTCAAATAGGGATGGGTTATTCAGCAACAAGGTTCTAAATCTGTCCAGATCATAGCAAGCCATAAAGAAAAGCTGTTTAAGCTTTTCGTCAGTTTCTGGGTTACCGGTAAGTTTTAAATGGTTGGGTATTTCATTAAACCCTTGCTCAGTATCTTCGTAAATCCCTAACCCCTGCTCTTGGATCCAATCCTTTACGGTTTGTGTCTTTTTCTCATTTAGGCCGTGGCAATGGGAACTTTCAAAAATAAAAGAATACTTTCCACCCCCCAGCATGTCCACAGGTGCCATACGGCAGGACCAAGGTCTCTCTTTATAAACCTGACATCCCTTAGGTGTTATGAAAGGACATCTTAGTTTATTGTCCTTGGACATGTCTATTTGTACAATGGACAAACCAGTGTGAGGTATTTGTACCTTAAGTGTATACTCCTTCAGAAAATCCTCTGAAGAAAGGTTGAGATAATTTTTCATCCGGAGAACATCATATGGAGAGAGATAAATATTGATGTCCCGGCAACATGTCTTAAAGCACTCCAGTCCATCGTGACAATGGAATGCAAACTCACTGTCTTCATTTAGAACTAAATGTCGGTGATTCATAAAATTGCCCCCCTTCAATCCTTTACTATTATAAATTATCTCTGGAGGATAAGATAGTGATTTAACTGAGTTCTCCATCATCTTAGCTGCACGGTTTAACGTATAAAGCTTGTTTTTAAATTGTTATAAAAAATTTATATTTCAATTCTTTTATTAAGTCGATGAATTCAACCGTTGACATTGGATAATAGTTGTAAATTCAGATAAGGATGATACAATACTTTTATGGAAAATATTATTAAAATCAGAGGGGGAGTATAATTGAAAAGGTTTTCGGCAATACTATTAGTTCTTGTTTTGTTATGTTTCTCGGTGATTACTGGCTGTGGCAGTACAACTAGCCAAAGTGATGCAACAAGCAAAGGCTTCGAAATCGCGCTCATTACCGACAAAGGCAATATCGATGATAAGTCCTTTAACCAAGGTTCCTGGGAAGGGGTGGTTGCCTTTGCTGAGGCTAACAAAATTAGCCACAAATATTATAAACCTGAAGAAGCGTCAGACGCAGGCTATCTTGCTGCTATCGATCTGGCAGTCACAGGTGGCGCTAAGGTAATTGTTACACCAGGTTTCCTCTTTGAGGTTCCTATTTACGAGGCACAGTCAAAGTACCCTGAGGTAAAATTCATCCTTTTGGATGGAACTCCTCATACAGCTGATTATAAAACCTTTAAAACTAATGATAATGTAGCAAGTATTCTGTACTCTGAAGAAGAGCCCGGCTATTTGGCTGGTTATGCAGCAGTTTTAGACGGCATGAAGAAGCTTGGCTTCATGGGTGGTATGGCTGTTCCTGCTGTTCAAGCCTTTGGTTATGGATATTTACAGGGAGCAGAGGCTGCTGCTGTAAAATTGGGCCTTCCTGCAGGCGCAATTTCTGTTACATACCACTATACAGGGGATTTTGCAGAAACTGATACCAATAAGGCAACAGCAAAAACCATGTATCAGGAAGGTACTGAGGTTATTTTTGCTTGCGGCGGTTCCGTAGGTAAGAGTGTTATGTCTGCTGCTGCAGAAGCTGGAAAAAAAGTTATCGGGGTTGACGTGGATCAAAGATATGACAGCGAGACTGTTATCACTTCTGCAACCAAAGGACTTGGCGCTTCTGTTATACAGGTTCTTGAGTCTATCTATAAG
Source organism: Desulfosporosinus meridiei DSM 13257 (assembly GCF_000231385.2). Lineage (NCBI taxonomy): Bacteria > Bacillati > Bacillota > Clostridia > Eubacteriales > Desulfitobacteriaceae > Desulfosporosinus > Desulfosporosinus meridiei. Next base: position 3,035,167 of record NC_018515.1, read on the forward strand.
ACTGACAAATGGAGCACCTACGCAGGGAAATCTACCTATTTCAATGCATCTAATAATGGTGTAGGTCTGCCAACAACGATTATTGGCAAACAAGATGGCAATGCCTTTGACCGTTTTAAATCCTTCAGCAAAAAAGATTATGAGGCTATTTATGCTTCACTGGCTGATAGCTCAATCGATCCTGTCCGCACCCTAAAGGTTGAAGATACTAACGGTTATGCAACAGCTAAAGAGCTTATAACCGGCCTAAAACTTTCCAAGGTTACTGTTCAAGTTAGATAACAAATAATTATTGTAACTCTACTGAGCCTGTGGTCAGTAGAAGCCCTTTAATGACAAAGGGGAAAGGCCAAAAGCTCCTTTCCCCTTTATGTGTACTTAACTTGTTAAAAAAGGGGTTTATTAATGGAAAACTATATTATCGAAATGCTTAATATAACCAAAGAATTCCCCGGCATCATTGCCAATGATAATATAACTCTGCGCTTAAAAAAGGGCGAAATTCATGCTCTGTTAGGGGAAAACGGTGCCGGAAAATCCACCCTAATGAGCGTTCTTTTTGGCTTATACCAGCCGGAAATAGGTGAAATCAAGAAGAATGGCCAGGTGGTCAAAATTAACAATCCCAATGACGCTAATGATTTGGGCATCGGCATGGTGCACCAACATTTTAAACTCATCGATATTTTTACGGTTCTTGAAAATATCATTTTAGGAGTTGAGCCCAATAAGCTGGGTTTCTTGAAAAAAAAGCAAGCCCGGGAAAAGGTACTTAAACTTAGCAAACAGTATGGACTTGAGGTAAACCCTGATGCATTAATTGAAAAGATATCTGTTGGCATGCAACAGCGTGTTGAGATTCTAAAAATGTTATACCGCGAAAATGATATCCTGATTTTTGACGAGCCCACCGCAGTTTTAACCCCCCAGGAAATAGATGAGCTTATGGAAATAATGCGGGAATTCGCCAGAGAAGGTAAATCCATATTATTTATAACCCATAAATTAAATGAGATTATGGCTGTTGCCGATCGTTGCACTGTACTGCGCAAAGGTAAATACATTGGTGACGTTGCAATAAAGGATACTACTAAGGAAGAACTGTCCCGGATGATGGTGGGACGAGATGTGAACTTCAAGGTACATAAAAAGACTAAGGAGCTTGGAGATGTTGTTCTTTCCGCTAATAATATTACTGTTTCCTCCAAGATTCATAAAAACAATGCTGTGAAAAATGTAAGTTTTGATGTGCGGGCAGGTGAAATCGTATGTCTTGCCGGTATCGACGGAAACGGACAAACTGAGCTTGTCTCCGCACTTACAGGACTCGAAAAAATTAGCAGCGGAAGTATCACCCTTGGCGGCAAGAACATTACCAAGGCTAACATACGCACCCGTTCAATGTCTGGTATAAGCCACATTCCGGAAGATCGGCATAAGTACGGTCTCGTCCTTGATTATTCCTTAGAAAAAAATCTAGTCCTGCAGCGTTATTGGCAGCCTGAGTTTCAGACCTTCGGATTTATCAAAACCAAAGCCGTACGCTCTTATGCCGATAGGTTGATTAAGCAATATGATGTGCGCAGCGGGCAAGGACCCATCACTCCAGTCCGAAGCATGTCCGGCGGCAACCAGCAAAAAGCCATTCTTGCCCGGGAAATTGACAAGGAGCACGAACTGATAATTGCCGTACAACCTACTCGAGGTCTGGATGTCGGCGCTATCGAGTATATCCATAAACAGCTCGTTGCCAGGCGCGATGCCGGAAAAGCTGTCTTGTTGGTATCCCTGGAGCTGGAGGAGGTCATGAATTTAAGCGACCGAATTCTTGTTATGTATGAAGGGGAAATCGTTGGTGAGCTAGACGCCAAGGCGACCACTGTTCAAGAACTTGGGCTTTACATGTCAGGTGCCAAACGCAGCACCGCAAAGGAGAATGAAAATGCAGGATAAGATGGTTTCATCTTCAAAAGCTATTGAGAATCTTAAAAAAGCGGGGAAAAGCAAAGGCTTTTCCGCTTTTACAGCCGCTCTGCTGGCAATAATTCTGGGCCTTATTTTTGGCTATCTTATTATGAGGATTGCAAGTCCTGCCAACTCCTTCTTAGGCTTTCAGATGCTGCTGATCGGCGGTTTTAAACGTATAGGTGATGTGTTTTATTTTGCAACTCCCATCTTAATGACAGGTCTGGCTGTAGGCTTTGCCTTCAAAATGGGCTTATTTAACATTGGGGCCTCAGGCCAGTATACCATGGGCATGTTCTTTGCCTTGTATGTCGGGTTTATGTGGAAGCTGCCGGACAGTATTCATTGGATCGTCTGTATACTGGCGGGGATGATCGGTGGTATGCTTTGGGGTTTGATTCCCGGGATATTTAAGGCATTCCTGAACGTTAACGAAGTTATTACCTCCATCATGTTTAACTATATCGGCATGTACCTAGTAGATATGCTTGTTCAAGGAAATGCAGCCATGTATATTTCCTCGAAAACCAGAACGGCCTATCTTCCAGCTTCAGCTCAATTGCCCACTCTCGGAATCCCTCATTCCAGTGTCAATATCTCTATTATTCTGGCCATTACTTTAGCACTTATATTATTTATCGTTTTAAACAAAACCACCTTTGGCTATGAACTCAAAGCAACGGGTTTTAACAAATTTGCCAGCGCCTACGCCGGCATGAACGACAAGCGCAATATTATTCTCACCCTGGTCATTGCCGGGGCCATGGCGGGACTAGGGGGAGCATTCGCTATTTTAGCACCGTCGACTATCGCTGGGAGCAGTATGACCTATGAGCCGGTCAGTGTTATTGCAGCCAACGGATTTAACGGTATTGCCGTAGCCCTCCTGGGCAACTCCAACCCCATCGGAATTATCTTTTCTGCAGTGTTCATTTCCCATATTCAAAGGGGAGGCACACTCGCCAGCCTCTACGGCTATAAGCCGGAAATCATCGATGTTGTGATTGCAGTTATTATTTATTTTTCAGCCTTTGCCATGCTCATGAATGCAAGCGTCGCTAACCTTATAAAGAAGCGTTACAGCAAAAAACAATCAGTAAAAATCCTGCCTGCTGATCAAAAGGAGGGGGCGTAGATTATGGATACCTTCTATTATTTAATTCAGAATACCCTTCCAGTTGCTATCCCCCTGCTTTTGGTGGCCCTGGGCGGTATGTTCAGTGAACGCAGCGGTGTCATTAACATTGCCCTGGAGGGAATCATGCTGGTGGGTGCATTTTTTGGCTGCCTGTTCGTTTACTTTGTCCAAAGTTCCTCCCTAGACGCCCAAAGCATATTGCTTCTGGGTATGCTCGTTGCAGCAGGTGCGGGACTTCTGTATTCTCTGTTGCTATCACTGGCAGCAGTAACTATGAAAGCAGACCAGACTATTACAGGTACCGCCCTTAATATGTTGATTCCCGCAGCCATTCTCTTGTTCTCCAAAATGTTTTTCAACAGTGACGGTATAACCACAAACAAGAACTTCTATATTAAGGAAGTTCCATTCTTAAGTGAAGTACCTGTGCTCGGAAAGATATTTTTCCAAAATACCTATATCACTGTATATATTGGAATTTTGCTACTGGTTCTATCGGCAATCGTATTTTATAAAACGAAGTTTGGTTTACGCCTTCGCGCCTGTGGCGAACATCCTCACGCTGCCGACTCTGTCGGAATAAACGTCTATTTCATGCGTTATGCCGGGGTGAGCCTTTCCGGTATCCTGGGGGGAATTGGCGGATTCTTCTACGCCGTTGGTGTTATGAATGGCAACACCAACGGTCATACAGGGGTTGCGGGATTCGGCTTCCTGGCGCTAGCTGTTATGATCTTCGGACAATGGAAACCTTTTAAGATCCTGCTCGCAGCCTTATTCTTCGCCTTCCTGCGTACTGTGGCCTATTCCATTGCCCTCATCCCCTTCTTAGATGCTTTAAACATCAATCAAACATATTACAAGATGCTTCCATATTTAGCAACGATGGTTGTTTTGGCCTTTACATCAAAAAAATCCAGGGCTCCTAAAGCCGAAGGCATACCCTACGATAAGGGACTTAGGTAATTTATATCAGCCCATTGATTGGCCCTATCTATAGCCTTATAACGCATACCTTAAATATAAAGACCTTATCGAGTGAAGTCTGCATCCCCTTCTCGATAAGGTCTTTCACTATAAGCACCTAGTTAAGTAGTTATATTAACCAATTTTGTCATATTCCCGCTGAATAATCCCGGCCAGGATTTCAGCAGTTTGTCCAGATACCCTTAACTGATCATTGGTAAGGCAAAAACTTACATGCCGCTCATCAAGATCCAGATCATCAATTGCACTTGCAAAAAAACCTCTTACCTTTTTATCAATCTGAAGCACAATATTAATATTATCTTCTCGGGCCTCGAAGTAAACTTCAAGTTCATCAAGGATGCATAACCTAAGATTCAGTGTCACTTATGACTATCTTCTCTTTAACTCAAAAAAGATAGCAGGCTCTTAACCTGCTTAGTATACTACCTTCCATTATTTACTCTAAATATTTGGCCACAGCAGCCGCTGTTAGATATTTGTCATTTCCACTCAACAGAACTTCAGCTGGATGTTTGGTTGTAGGACCCCCTACGACTATCAATTTCTCAGCACTTTGGGCTTCATCAGGTACTGATAAATCTGCCGGTCTTACAAAAATAGCGCAGTTCCCATGCTTTGTTGCAACATCGTAACCCGCCCAAAAATCCTCCTTCGTGAACAATAAGACTGCTACCTTTAACACTTCGCTTCCTCCTTGCAAATCATTAAAGAGCCGATCCCAGGGAAATTCTGTTCCAGGACACCTAGCTCTATTAACAGAGTCGATCCTGTTATGCCCAATGATATTATCTCTGGTTACAGGAATCCCTAAAGTCTCAATTAACCAGCGATGTAAGGCAAGAGTTGCCTGGTACTGGGCTTCAGGCATCTTACTCCCGCTTAGGCCTTCGTGTTCAATTGAAACGGTGTAATAATTCGGATTAACTCCTGAAATAAGCAAAGGCCAATTCGGTTGATTCACACTTCCGTTTGCCCAAGCATGGTTTTTCAGATCCACGTACTGATGGATCTCTCCATTTTTACCGACTCCAAAATGAGAACTAACTTTACTCTCTGGCTTCGCAAACCATGAGTCTGTACCTACCAATGTACCTTCCATGATGTGATTTACAATCGCAATTATTTTATACCCCATCGGGCTACTGAAGTTAGGCGATCCGATCCATTTAATCGTTGGTTTAACCATTTTCACTCCCCTCTCTAGACATACTATGAGCGGAGCATCAATGATGTCACTACTAAACATGAACACTATATTTGTAAGGAACACTATGGAATAGCATCTTTCAGTTTAGGTCATCCTAATAATGCAGCAAGGATTGAATAGGAGTGATAACATTGGCCAAACCAGATGATCGATCAGATAATGAGGAACACCTTCAGAATCATATAGACCACACTTTTGTAAATTTGCGTGAAGCAGAGGATTACTTAAATGAACATGCAGATGAGATTTCTGATGAAGAGAAACAAGCTATTGAAGCGAAAAATGATCGACGCAGAGAAAGTATTGATTATTTCATAGCAGAAAAAAAGGATGAAGCTCGACGGTAAGGTAAGCTATCCTATCATTCTACTCGAACACAAGCAGCCAGATCCTTCATGGATGAGGCTGCTTGTGTTCAGCTTATGGTACTCTGAAATATCAGGTCTTCCCACTTTCAAAATTTACTTGTCTTTGTAGAAGTAATCAAGCAATACAATTGATAGATAAATTGAGAAAATAGATATTGTCGAAAAAACCACATACCAAAACATATTATAAAAGTAAAGGATATGCAGCTTATAGGCAATAAAATTTATGCCGTAAATCGCCAAAATAACCCCGGACTTCCAGCGCCATTTAAGCCTTAGAAAATAGATTGAAATTATAATAACTGCAACAAATGTATAATACAAGAGAGCTGCGACATATGGACTTCTTACCGAGTCAGGTATAAGATTCCGTGTATAATTTTGATATCCCGACAAAATAAACCCCCATAACAAGGTAATTATGTCCAGCGGAAATAATCCAATAAATATGTAAAAATACAATCTAAGAGGTTTAATACCCCTCATCAACCCTTTTATGTAATTCTTTTTTGCCCACCAGAAATATATAGTCAACCCCACAAGAGTCATCCAAGTTCGGTACCAGTTATGCGAATAGATACCTAAAGCCAAAAATAGTTCTTCTATTAGTCCGTATATTCCCGATAGAATTAATATCCAATAGTTCTTTAAATTTAAAACCGCTACTAACAGGGCAGTTGCTGCGACGGAAAACTGGGAGAAAAGGTTTCCTGCAAGAACGTCATCAAAAGGTGAAGTATGAATAATCATCGGATAATAGTTGTATGATTTAAACACAATAAGTATCATTGTTTCGAAGAAAAGAACCAGTCCTACTAAAGTCATATAAAAGGCAAAAGTAAACTTACGCCGCTTGGCTTTGCTTATTGAGTAAATTACTGTACTGATAGTCGAAATACCTAATAGGATATACCAAATTGTATTTGACCAAAAATAAACCATTGAGATACTTTCCTTTACTAAAACAATAGTTGCCAATTGGGGATTCTTAATATACCTTCTCTAGTATTAGAAAAAATTGAAGATAACATACCGTGAGGCTGCTATCGTAGAGGTGGCTACCATCAAATAATTTGGTAGTAGCCACCTTATGATTTCTAGAAGACACACATGGCATCCTTGTCATGTGTGTTTTCTGCGTATTTAATTAAGTGGAATTTTAAAAACTATCATGATCATAACCCCAGCAACAAACGAAATTAGCCAAGCCCACTGTGGTTTTATGTAATGTATGCGGAGTAAGGGAAACATGAACAAATTGAAAATAACCGAATATGTAAATTTCCAACCATTTAGATAAGCAAAATGATTAATTTTTAAAGCCCACAACTCTATTAACGAAAACAAAAGCACCCAAGTGATTATGTATATGAATTTCTTAGGGATATTTTTCGAGGGAAAATATGCCAAAAACAACAAGCCGAAACATGGAAAAAGCACAAGACTCATTAGCATATCAGCTAGGGATGAAGGTACTATCGTTGTAAATTTCCAAAGGGGTTTATTAATAGTAAGATAGAGGTAGATGAAATTACCTAGTGCCCAAAACAGAATTGTTGAGTAGTAATCTTTCCAGTGCCTCCAATCGCCCCATTGCCAAGTAATTGCTAAAACAATTATTGTGAGTAGAGGATCTTCCATTGTAACCTCCTTTAGAAGAAAGTTTGGCTAATCTAAATTATCCCCACTCACAATTGTCCTAATACCCTATCAGTAATAAATTTATCCTTTGGAACTCGAAACCGATTTATCCGGCCTGACTATCATTCCTGGAAAGTTTGTTTAATACGGTTTCAATAAATACGTTTAAGATCATTGGGTCAAACTGGATACCTGCATTGTTTTGTAGCTCTTCAAGAGCAATAACTTCCGGTAATGCACTTCGATAACTCCTTTGACTAGTCATAGCATCATAGGCATCAGCTATGGCGATAATTCTCGCTTGCAGCGGTATTTCTTCCCCCTTTAAGCCTTTGGGATACCCCATACCATTCCATTTTTCATGATGACATAGAACGTATTCTGCAATTTCTGCCATATCATTCACTGTGCTAAGTATTCTATAACCTATCTCCGGATGACGTTTTATTTCTTCCCACTCAAGCTCAGTCAATTTCCCCGGCTTATTGAGAGTGGCTTCCTCTATCGCAATTTTTCCTATATCATGAAGCAACCCGACTGTTTTTAGCTCCTCGATATCTCCTTCCGACAAACTAAGGGCTTTTCCGATACTTTTGCACAATTCCGAAACTCGATAGGAGTGCTGTTCTTCTCGTTTGTTTTTTTCATGAAGAGTACTAATGATAGCTTTAATGGTCTTTCCTCTCATACTGGGACTTTCAAAAAGCTTTTTCTTATACATTCGATCCTCAGCTTTTTTAAATACTTCTAAAATATTTTCCTCCGGATTGTGTTTAGTTTCCCAACCAAATGAAATGGATAGTTCAATAGAGCCTACTTGTTCATTTTTAGAGTAAGCTTTTATACCTTTAACAAGTTGTTCTGTTTCCTTAACACCTGTCTTAGGTAACAGAATAACAAATTCATCTCCACCAAGCCTAGCTATAATATCGCCTGATCGACAGCCTTTGGCTATTGCTGAACTTACCTTTTGCAAGAGCTCATCTCCCATGATATGTCCGAATGAATCATTGATAAGCTTTAACCCGTTCACATCTGCCATAACTATGGTTAGAGGAAGATTCCTTGGTACATCCAGCCGCTTCAATTCCTCTTCAAAAAATCTTCTATTGTATAGCCCAGTTAGTACATCGTTGTAGCTTAAATACTCTAGTCTATTTTCCAATTGTTTATGCTCAGTCACATCTCTTAACAAACCATGAAAAACTTGTTTGCCGTTGAGTAGAATAGAAGTTAACATGATTTCGACAGGGAACTCGATCCCATTCTCTTTTTTATGCCACCATTCAAATTTAACTTCACCCGTGGTCTTGGCCTGTTTATTCATTGCTTGGGCCTTTTCTTCAGAAAGAATCCCATCAGGTTGGTATTCAGGTGAAAGCTCCCATAAATTTTTACCGATTAAAATTTCTTTAGAATCAGTTCCTAATAATCTTGTCGTTGCTGGATTACAATCGATAATCTTATTTCCTTCCATTATTAAAATCGAATCAGAAGAGCCTTCAAAAAGCTTTCGAAAGGTGTATTCACTAGCCTCTACTTGTTGTACATACGCATGGAGTTCCTCATTTTTTCTCCGCAAATCATACAATAAGCTAATGTCCTGGATTACAAGAATTACACCTAGCAGATCATGTAATTTATCATCAATGATTTGTTTGTAAGATATATTAACTGGAATTCTTTCGCCACTTTTCTTCAATAGATTTATATCATTTAATTTACTGCTATCTTTCAAAGAGTCTATTAATATTCGTCTTCTTTTTTCTTCCAAAATAACATCAATATCCTGGTTTATCAGTTCATCCTCTTTAAATTCAAGTAAACTCAAAGTATGCTGAGATATCTTTATAATCATTCCTTTAGCATCCAACAATATGACCATATCCATAATTTCCTTAACAACTTCTTCAAATATGTAGCGTTCCGGAAGTCTTAGAAACTTATATTTAGTAATTACTCTATAAGTACCTAAGATCATAATAATGGAATACAATTGTCCCATTAGAGGAAATTGTATTGTTACAACAACCAGCGGAAGTATGTCTTGGGTCAATAGATTCAAAATAAAAGGAATCCCACTACAAGTTACTAATATAAAAGATTGCTTTTTGATTCTGACACTGCTCGATTTTAGGCCCCAAAATAGTAAGATAATTATACTAATCAATAAAAATAAAAAATTGTACAAAAAATCCCCAATATAAAAGATATTGGTAGTAACTTTAGACGTCTCAATACCTTCGCCAAATAAAAAAATTGCCATGTAAAAGAAAATTCCTGCTGGCAAAAAAATCAAAACCCTGGCCACTCGATATTTTAGAATTGGATTTTCTGTTATTAAAAGAACTAAATATAGCGAAAGAGCACTGAAACTACACCACCCAATAGCAGATATCTTGTTCCAAAAGGAAAAACTAATTTTGTCATGTGCTATGTAAGCGAAGGAATAAGCAAAAGACCATATCGCATAACTTGAACATAAAAGTAAAAATACTTTATGGACAAGAGATTTCGGATTTTGGGTGAAGGTATAAATACCAATGTAAGCATATATAACAACCGAAACTAATGATATTACTGAAAACAAACTCTCTGTACCCATACCACTTTCTACCTCAATATTTATGATATCTCAAGATTAATCATGATGTTCACAAGCCAAAAGAATGGTTGAGTGAATTGCTGCTACCATTACGTGTTTTTGTAATATGAACACTTTTCTTTTCTGCATCCGTGAGGATGTCTATCAACATACTTACAAACATTGTCTTCCCTGGCGATTGTTAAGGAAATACACAAATGCTCTTTAACCATTTTAACAGATTCGTCCAATGATTTTCGGAGGAAATTTTTACAACAACACGGCCCTGTTTCCTTAGCAATTGTACCAATAATTCTACCTGCTACGCTCATAACGATTGCAGTTTCTCTGTCCTTTGAACAGGATGCGCCAAGGATGACACTAAAGCATGCTCCAATTGCAGGAACAATCCCACATACCCCTGTTAGACCACAGTATCCTCCGATTGCTTGTTTCTTCGTCCTATTCAGTACTTCGACAATTAATTCATCTGTAACTTTAGCGGTTCCTTCATTCTTAAGCGCAGACATCAAAGCTGCCGCTGCTATCCAAGCATTTTCACAACCGAGCATTGGGACATTATCCAGATTCATGAGGTATTCAGCAATTTCTAAAGGATTTATTGATTTACTCTTTAAGACATAATCTTTTACAGTATCAAATAGGCCTTCCCCGTGACACTTATCGCATATATAGTGTCCATTGGGGCATACAATGTTAGCGGTTTCCTTTATGCCACATCGAAAACAAGATAATTCCCGGCCTAGATTAAAATACTCCAATTGTCCGTGGCAAATTTGACAGTTCTCAGTGCTTGTTCCATTGTGCTGACCAGCACTTACCACAGGTTCTCAACAATTTGCTGAGGCCTTATTATCGATCATGTTCTGATTTAGATTTATCAACTTCATCCCCTCCTTACCTGACTTTTCAACTGATATACAGGGTTATATTACAATTCTGCGCGTCCAATCACAAATCCTATCCAACCTGAAAATATTTTTAAGCCCCCTACAGAGCCGCAAGCTTTACTCAAAGTTCCACATTTTAAAAAACGCTAAACAGGCCTAATGGCGCAGCTTTAGCGTTTCTATTTTTTTGTGTCTTTTATGTACATTTCTATTTGTACAAATAACTTATATTGTTAAAAATGTTTATTCAAGGTTTCTCTAACCTTCCCTAGCATTTCTTTACGGGCAAGATCATCTACAGTAGTTACCGATCCAAACAACAAATGATCCACAGGTTCAATTCCAGTAAAACCAAAAACGCCTACATCCATTGTGGTTTTAAAGGCTCTATTCATACCTATAGATTCATATTGTTCCTCAGATGCACCATAAGTATTAATAATCAGGCCTTTCTTTCCCTTTAATAAGGGAACTGCACCTTGATCCCCCATGGTATAAGCAAAACCAAATGAAAACACCCGATCTAAATACCCCTTTAAAATAGCGGGCATATTTGACCACCAGATGGGATAAATGAAAATGATGACATCTGACTCAGAAATAAAGTCTTGTTCTATTTTAATGTCTTCTGGAATTTTTCCAACTTTCATTGAATCTGTATCTTCAGGTTTTAACACAGGTTGAAAGTTAGTTTTGTACAAATCACGAACGATAACTTCTTGTCCCTTTTCTCTTAAACTGGACTCCACCTGATCTAAAATTGCACGATTAAAACTCTCCTGATGTTGATGGGCGAAAACAATTAATTTTTTCAATTAACCCTGCCTCCTTTTAATTTAGTATTCTATTAAAAAAAGAAATTATTCAGTCATATTGACTATTCAAGTTAAACCATGACAATGGTTTCTCAGTGGAAGTATTCCTAACCTTATGAGTAACAAATGTTAAGGATAACACAATTTATAAATATAAAGCACATATGTAAATCAATTAGGACCTAGTTAAGTTAGCTTAGCTAGGTCCTAATGATTATCTTACTTGATTAAACGCTTTAAGCATCCGAAGATAATGGTTAGCTTCCCTTAGGATATGGTCGGCGAGTAGTGGAAGTGCAACAATTTTTATCTTACAGCCTAAAATCCCTTCTACCCCAGAACGTTTGAAGTTCCTGATAGAGGTGGTGGCTCTTATGCTATTCTTAGTTGCTTCAGGTAATTTATTAATGTCTTCACTAAGAGATATTGCCTCAGCAGTTAGTCGATCAAATTCCTTGCCAAACCGATGGGCTTTGTCAAATAACAACTCCTCCGTTGGATCTAACAGACCACGAACAAATTTAGCATGTTCGCCCATGATGCGATTCCAGAATGCTTCTTGCTCTACTGCTTCACGTACTAAGTTGAAAGGCACTTTATTTTGAAGTTTCTGAAGGGTTTTTAGATAGAACTGAGCTTCTCTGTTTATATGATCCAGTAGCAGAGGGTAACTGTGAGAAAAAGCACGACAACTCAGTACATCTTTTAAGAGACTTACTTTGAAATTAGATATAGCTTGGGTTACCACAATTGCATTGTTGTTTAATACAGCGACCTGATCTACTAAGGCCGAGGAATAGGTGGAACTTTCAATACTGCCGATTGTAAGCACGGATGTACTTACATCCCTATCTATCACAATACCCGTGAAAAACTCGGTTGCCTGTTCAGCATTTATTGTATAATCTGTGATAAATTCACCTGAACCAACGGCTTGAAGACCAATGCCGTTTGCTAAGGCTATCGTAGTCCTAAGCAGGTTAGTGGCTTCATTTCTAAGGGCAGTTATTTTATGACTTAGATGAATATCCCTATGCGACAAATCTGCTTCAATAAAGATCAGATGTTCTCTCATAATTCTAAGGAAAAACAGGTTAACTTCAAGCGAAGAACGCACAAAATTGTTGCCAATCATGGTATTGCCTCCAAAATAAAAATATATTATATCTTATTTCACAGTCAATTTTTTGAGTCTGTCTAAAAACTATAGTTTCTTGGAAAACATATTTAATCACTACAAAACTACGATCTCTCCATAAAGGTATGAGCATATTTATACACATAATAAGTAAACAATTAAAAAGCGAGCCAGATAAAAGCCCGCTAATTGTTATTTCGACAATAGCCTTAGATCCATATCTTCCTATATACTTAGTTATATTATAAGAGAAAGATAAAATTAACCTCGCGAAGCAGCTAATTATTAGGGACAGGAAGGGTAGTCTGTCCCTTCATAAGCATGTCTATGCCTATCTTCAATTGTTGTAATTCCTTTATAGCAGTGGATATGTCCACCACTCGGAAGGTGTATGGCTGGCCCAGTTTCACCTTTATAATAATGCACATGACCATTGTCTACGGTGGTTATCCCACGATAGCAATGAACGTGTGTATTCCCTCGTCTAATTCCTAGACTGGAAACACCAATTATTCTATGGGAGTGACCATGATCAAACGTTGTGGGAAAGCAATATTTATGAACATGTAATATATCTGAATTATAATACACTAAAATTTTCCTCCTTTTCTTTTTTTACATATTATGTATGTTAAGGAAGGAATGTGTAATCCCTCCCTCATTCCAAATGTTGATCTGAAAGTTGTGTCCTAATGCCTCACTCAGTTTATAATCCAAAAATAACAATTATGGACATGTTGCATAAGATATATCAGAATCCTAATCTTATAGGATTCCAAATAAGGAGGTGTATAGAAATGTTTATAGGTTTATTTGGATTATTAGGGTTTTTAGCGTTTTTAGTTGCATTGTTGATTTTAGTTTCTCCATGGTTATGGGGTGTAGGAACAAGAATCGCTATACCTGCTGCGAGTTAAAGCCTTTGGCCCAGGTAGTAGCCTGGGCCATTTATTCTCTAATCATTTATTTCCAGAACATCTAAGGACATGCTGAATAGAATAGATTAAGCTACCGTCTCTTCTTATGGGAATCCAATGAGGAGGTGAAATGAATGCTTTCAGGTTTTTTGCGTGTTCTCGTTGCATTGTGGAGAATCATTACTTGGCTGTTTGAATTATCCAGAAAAATTCCTACACCTATAACAGCATAAAGAATTTGCCTAGGCAATTAACGCCTAGGCTCTTTTGTTGGCTCGAATCTGCGCAAAAAATAGCCGCTCACAGGAGTGGCTATCAGCTATATTAAACATTAAGAATAACTAACACTTCATCTGATTTTGTACAAATATTGTTGATACAAGCAACTACATAAACGCGCCCTAGAGTTCCTGGCGGCACCTGCCAAAGAATCTCTGCTACACCTGTAACTGCACTTGGGCAGTCAATACCTATTAGACGTGCGAATTCACAAGTATCTGTACCAGTAGGTTCTAGAAAGAAGAAGGCACGTGAAACAGGTCGATTAAACGTTGCCCGGACTATAACCCTATCTGTAAGCTGAACCGCTCCATCCACTATGGGAAGCTGTTGGCCTGTTTCTGTCAAGAATCGCAGAGTTAGGACTTTCAATTGACTATCCGGCTGAAGTATAGTCGGAATACAAATTACCTGTCCAAGAAAGATAAGATTTGGATTAACTATTTGTGGATTTGCATCTCGAATCTGCTGGACTGTTACATTGAATCGACGAGCGATAAAATAGAGAGTATCTCCTGCTTGAACAGTGTATCGCATACCTTGACAACTGCCCGGACACGGGACTTCCTCACGGCTAGCAGAAACTATCATACTATTGTCAAATTTATGATCCGTCATCATAGTGCCTCCTCGCATATGTTGTAATTCAGCATATGCAGAGGAATAACAATGTGGAAATTACATTTTTACACCCTATTACGTGTAGGGTAAATGGATAAACCATTTTTAGGGGCTGTAACTGTAACTTATCTAACCGATCCTCTAGTTTATCCAATTTTATTTACAAATTGTCTCACATTTACCATATTATTCATAATATAATGTATCTCTTAAAAAAGGAGGGAACGCTCATGGCATTCGGTGGCGGAACAACTTTCGGTACAGGGCATGGCCTTGGCGCAGGTATTGCTGCGGTTGTCGTCATTATTCTCTTGCTCATCGCAATGGGAATTGTATTCTAATTGAAAGGAGGAAATAATATGTACGGAATGGGTTATGGCGGTGCTTGTGGCGGATCCGGCGGGGCAAACTATGTCGGTGCCGGAATCATTGCAATTGCTATTTTGATTCTTATTGCTTTGGCTGTAATTTTCTAATTCCCATTTACAAGCAAGACAGATTTATTCGAAATGGAAGAACAAAATTTTCGGGAGAGCTTTATAGCTCTCCTTTTTTTACTAGCCAATTATTTATCTCATTTTCATTCTCGAGAACCAAATTTTATTAACCTGAGGTCCTGTCAGTTTAATCTGAGAGACATCAAAGCAATTCGTGGTTACAGATGAGCCTGAAAACTTTTGCAGAAGATCACTCATCCAGCATTTCTTTGGCCTTTTGTGGATCGCCGCAGGATTTTTCGATTATTTCACGGACTTTATCATAACCTAAAAAGGGTGTATAGGCGGCTGTAAAAGCGTAGGATAATTCAAGCAACTCCCTGCATCTCTCTGGATTTGGTTTAATTTGCTCAATACACTTAGTTCGAAACAGCTCAGCAGCATTCAGTAAAAGGCCCATGCTTTCCAGCAGAGAATCGGCAATCAGAGGCAAAAAAGCGTTAAGTTCAAACTCTCCGTGGGCGGCGGCGGTTGAGATGGCTACGTCGTTAGCCATCACTCTCATGGAAACTTGCATCACCATTTCAGGAATAACGGGATTAACTTTACCGGGCATGATGGTACTACCCATTTGCAGCGGCATCAAGGTTATTTCCGAGATTCCTCCCTTAGGGCCTGAATTCATAAGACGCAAATCATTGGATATTTTCATCAGATTCACAGCCAGGGCTTTCAGTAACCCCGACACTTCAACGAATACATCATTGTTCTGAGTGATATCCATAGGATACTCGGCAGTGGCCAGACCTATCCCGGTTAATTCTCTGAGTACTTCAATGACTCTGAATCGATACTTTCTTTCAGCATTGTTTCCGATACCAACCGCTGTTCCACCGATGTTTACTTGCCGCAACCTTTCTTCAACTTTATACAGTCGCCAGCGATCCCTGGCAACAGCCTGGGCATAGGAACCGAATTCCTGTCCCAAGGTAATAGGCACAGCATCCATCAGCTCCGTTCTGCCAAGCTTCAAAATGCTGTCGAATTCATTCTCCTTTGTTTGCAGTGCTTGCTGAAGTTGGGCACAGGCTTCGCTTAGCTTTCTCAACATCTGAATGGCGGCAATGCGCAGAGCCGTTGGGTAGACATCGTTTGTAGACTGTCCGCGGTTCACATCGTCTAAGGGATGAACAATATGGTAACTTCCTTTTTTGAATCCCAGCTTCAAAAGTGTAAGATTAGCAATCACTTCATTAACATTCATATTCGTTGAGGTTCCGGCCCCACCCTGGAGGGCTTCGGTTACGAAGGCATCATCCAGTTTTCCCTGCAGAATCATATCGCAAACTTGAGAAATCTCAGCATAAACTCCATCCTTGCCCACACCAAGCTTCTGGTAGGTCATGGCAGCAGCTTTCTTGATGGTGACAAGAGCATAAATCAACTGTAAACTTGTTTTTTTATGCTGAAGTTTAAAATTATCCATTGCTCGGGCGGTTTGGATACCGTACAACTTTTCATCTTCCAGGAGGATTTCTCCGATCTTGTCTCTTTCACTACGCATAACCCTAGTCCTCAAATTCTGCTAGAATGTTAGGAAACATGGCAATGCTTCGCTTTAATATCCCCTGCATATAAGCAATGAGAATACCGTAGTTGGTAAAGGGTACTTGCTGATCCGCGGCACATTTTTGACGATATTTCATTTCTCTTTCGTTGAGCATGCAACCGCCACAGTGAACAATCAGTTTGTATTTGGACAGATTGTCGGGAAATTCCGTCCCTGAGGTGAATTCTAGGTTAATCTGCTTTTGAGAATAGTTTTTAATCCAGCGCGGCAGCTTTACCGTGCCGATATCGTCACACTGTCTATGATGGGTGCATCCCTCGGAAATGAGAATGGTCTCACCCTCCTGTAGGGAGTCCAGGGCTTTTGCTCCCTTAACAGCCGATTCCAGAGTGCCCTTGTATCTGGCAAAAAGAATGGAAAAGGAGGTTAGAAAAATATCCTGAGGTGTATCTGCCGACACCTTGGCAAAGACTTGACTGTCGGTAATCACAAGTTTCGGCTTTTTTCCGAGACTTTCCAGGGTTTCCCGCAACTCGAATTCTTTGACAACAATAGCTGTAGCATCGGCTTCCAGAATATCCCGGATAGTCTGCTGCTGCGGCAGAATCAGCCTGCCCTTAGGAGCGGCCTTGTCAATAGGGGTTACCAATACCACAAAATCTGAGGGATTAATCAAGTCTCCCACAATTTTTAGCTTGGGTTCCTCAGTAACCGCCAAAGCCGCTATCTTTTCCTTCAGTTTTTCAATATTGTGCCCAGTTTCAGCGCTGACAGATAGTTCATGCTCCGTTTCCGGTATTTCCTCTCCCGCCAGATCCGATTTATTGTAGGCAACAACATAATTAATCTTCTTCTCAGCGAATAGCGCAATCAGTTCTTCATCCTCCGAGGTTTTACCACTGGTTGAATCGATGACCAAGACGGCAACATCAGTTTTGTTAAGCACCTGACGGCTTTTTCTAACCCGCAGTTCCCCCAGGTCACCTGCATCATCAATGCCGGGGGTATCAATGATCATGACTGGACCCAAAGGAAGCAGTTCCATGGCTTTAGAGACGGGATCTGTCGTCGTACCCTTAACATTGGATACAACAGCTAGATCTTGTCCCGTAACAGCATTGACGAGGCTGGATTTTCCGGCGTTTCTCTTGCCGAAAAATCCTATATGAACTCGATTGGCAGATGGTGTTTCATTCAATCCCATGTTAATCAGCCTCCTAAAACCTGAAATCCCGGCTTCCATTGCTTATTTTTATCAGATTCTCCTTAGCAATCTCTCTTACTTTTTCCTTAGGAATATTTCCAATTTCTTCTTGAATAATAGCCTCACCGGCGGTTTTTGTTTCCTGTGAAGCGTAATCCTCCAGATATTCCTTGAGGGTCATCAGGGCATTAGGGTGGCAGCAGTTCTGAATCTGTCCGCTTTTCAAAAGAGTCATAAACCTGTCACCGGTTCTGCCTTCCCTATAGCAGGCGGTGCAAAAGCTGGGAATGAAGCCTAAGTCCATCAGCCATTTAACCACTTCATCCAGGGTTCTGGTGTCGCTAACCTCAAATTGTTGGGAATTGTCCTCTTCCGCTTCAGGCTGGGCATATCCCCCGACACTTGTCTTGGAACCTCCACTGATTTGCGAAACTCCTAAATGAAGCACTCGTTCTCGACATTCCTTGCTTTCTCTCGTCGAGACAATCATCCCTGTGTAGGGCACAGCTACGCGAATACATGCTACAATTTTAGCAAAGATATCATCATTGATTCCATTAGCAAAGGTCGAGGGATCAATATCATCAGCCTGACGTATTCTGGGGACACTGATGGTATGAGGCCCTACCCCAAATACTTCCTCCAGATGCTCAGCATGCATCAGTAAACCTGCAAATTCGTAGCGGTATAATTCAAGGCCGAACAATACTCCCAGACCGACATCATCGATGCCTCCGGTCATAGCCCTATCCATGGCTTCAGTATGATAAGCATAGTTGTGCTTGGGCCCGGTGGGATGTAATTTTTCATAGCTTTCCTTATGGTAGGTTTCCTGAAATAGAATATAGGTTCCAATTCCGGCATCCTTCAGTTTTTGATAATTTTCCACCGTGGTTGCCGCGATATTTACATTAACCCGACGGATGGCACCATTTTTATGTTTGATGCTATAAATGGTATCAATACATTCCAGTATGTATTCAATGGGATTGTTGACGGGGTCTTCCCCTGCCTCTAAGGCTAAGCGTTTATGACCCATATCCTGAAGTGCTATAACTTCTCTGCGGACTTCATCCTGGGTCATTTTCTTCCTGGCGATATGTTTATTCTTTAAATGATAAGGACAGTACAGACAGCCATTGACACAGTAATTGGATAGATAGAGGGGGGCAAACATTACGATACGATTGCCATAAAAATCTTTTTTAATTTGCTCGGCCAAGGCATAAATTTCCTGGTTTTTTTCCTCGATATCACAGTCCAACAAGACTGCAGCCTCTCTGTGAGAGAGTCCTTGGCGTAATTTTGCTTTTTGGATGATGCTGTCGATCAATTCGAGATTATGTTTGTTCTTTTCGGCATACTCCAGGGTGCTAAGAACTTCTTCATGGGCAATAAATTCCTCTGCTTTAGCTGATTTTGCATTATACATAACAAAATTCCTTTCTTAGCGGGTCAGACATGTCTTTCCCTTCAGTATTAGTATTTTTTCAAAGTTTGGATTTATGATCACCGCGGGTGACAGCGATTTTGTAGCCGATTTTTTCTATGCGGCCTTGCAGACAATTCCGACATTCCGCAGCTTCATCTCCGGTGCAGATTTTATTGTCATAGAGCAAATATTTCCCTCTTACATCAGTGGGTGAGAGATTAGGCATCACCACATTTGCCCCAGAAAGTATCCCCAGCTCCCGCCCTTGAGGGTGGATTGTACCCAAGGCGGTGGTAGCCGGCAACAGTACCTCAGGAAGCATCAAACGAACAATTCCCAGCAAATACAAGACCAGTTCCAGCTCTCCTGCTTTCTCTTTAGCAAAGGGCGTCTCATGATGAGGGATAAAGGGACCGATTCCCACCATATGAGGATTAAATTCTTTGATAAACAACAAGTCCTCAACCAGACAATCGGTATTCTGAAAGGGGGAACCCACCATAAAACCGCATCCTACCTGAAAGCCTATCTTCTTCAAGTCAGATAAACACTGTTTTCTGTTTTTAAGAAGCAGATTATGGGGGTGCAGTCGGCTATAATGTTCCTCGTTGGCAGTTTCATGACGCAGCAGATAGCGGTCAGCTCCGGCCTCAAAAAAAGCTTGGTAGGTTTCGAAGCTTTTTTCGCCCATGGAAAGTGTGAGTGCACAGTCGGGATGATTGTTTTTAATGGACTGGATAATATCGACCATCTTTTCATCGGTATAGTACCCGTCTTCGCCACCCTGCAGTACGAAGGTACGAAAACCCAGTTCATACCCCGTATCACAACATTGGAGAATCTGCTCCTTGGTTAAACGGTAGCGCTCCGCTGTGGAGTTGCTTTTCCGGATTCCGCAATAGTAACAATCATTCTTGCAATAATTCGTGAATTCAATGAGACCCCTAATATAAACATTGTTCCCGTAGTTTTCAATTTGTACTGCCCTTGCTTTGGCAAAAAGGTACTCCGAAAGCTCAGAGCAGCGGTTTTCGATGAGTTCTTTAAATTCTGCAGGTTCCAGCTCCCTGGTCTTATGAAGCTTATCGATCAGTTGTTTCATTAGATCCCTCATTTTCTGCCTTATCTTTTAACTTGGAATAGACCGCCTTAGTGCTGACCCCGGGGAGTTTACCCAGCTTTCCCGAAAGTGCACTGATGATATCTTGGGGTGCATCCACTGCCAGGCTAATTATATTGATACCTTTTTCACGATAGGGAATACCCATTCTGCCAATAATGTACTGCCCGTAGTTATGTAAGATATTATTTAGTTTATCAACTGATTCAACATCCTCGACGATGATTCCAATAATCGCAACTCTTGTCTCCATATAATTACCTCCCTTGTAAAATAAAAAATGCGCCAGAAAGGCGCAAAAATTTCATGATAATATGAAGCGTTGCAATGCCTTTCGCCTTATAACTTGTATTTGGCGTCAGTAACAAATTATTGTTTTCACTTTGTCAGCGGGACATCCCTTTGACTTAGTTAGGTACATTGTAATACGTTTTCATATTTTTTTCAATATTCGTAACAAAACTATTGGACAATTTTGTCTTAAAATAGTGAAATAAGGGGCAAATATGCTATTCGATTATTCTTCTTCTGATAATAATCTCTTGTAATAAAAATTACTGGTATATAAAGCCGCTGCAGGATTGTGCCCTGTAATTCTATCTTTAGTAATTAGATTTGTTACAATAGCCTCTGAATACTTGATGAACAATGAATCATGACCCACACATAAACCAATAATAACATTCAAGTCCGTTTTAGCTTCATTTAACAACTTGGCTTGTAAAACAGGATTACATAGCCCTTCTACACAATCCTTTTGTAATTTCAATTCATTAGGAATTCCAATTTCTGTTTTATCTACTGATCCAACCTTACAGATTACACAATAACACTCTAATCCTTTGGCCTTTAAAATTTTGCTGAATAGTTTAGCTTCATTATGTAACCCAACACAAGTAGCGATCCCGATCTTTCGGGCCCCTATTCGCTTGGCAAAAGCAATAATTTCTTCAGCACGGGTCAATTTACCGTAATAAATCCCTTCTATTTCAGCAGCTGTTTTAGCCAGTTTCGCGACTATATCATCACCCTTATATAAGTCGGTGCATTCATCAATTAGTTCTTGTCGAGTATTAGTAGTCAAGCAAAAGCTTGGGAAATTGCTGTCTTGATGAAAACAATTTGCTGTTCCACAATCACAGCAGCTTAAAGATTCCATTTTTTCCTTTTCCATTTGCAAATCCCTCCAGAATATATTTATTGATTTGTTATTGTTCTTTATCTTTATCAACTATTTCTTTCATCTGCTGTTTCGCGGCAGGGGACAATACATCGACTAGGTAATTACGATTTATTCCCTTTAATTCCTGATATTCTTTCCTAATTCTTTCGTTAGCCCTTTCGATCTCAACCTTCAGTTCTCTAGCAGAGAATAAAGCTGATCCTGCTCCCCTGATAATGAGCTGCTGCAAACCGTCTGAAGTTGCCACGGTGATATCATATTTTTTCTGATTGTCGTGGGCGAATTTTTCAATATACTGATCTGCCGTTTGAGCCTCCCTGGTAAAGACCGTATGGATATTATGATAGTCAATAACTTCCTCAAAATGCCCTTGAACACGGTAAGCATCAAAGACAACAATAATCTGACATCTCCGTATCCCCTGATAATTGCTTAGAGTATCCAGCAATTTCATTCTGGCCCCATCCATATTATCCTCGGTAAGCTCTTTCAGTTCAGGCCAAGCATGGATGATATTATACCCGTCCACCAGGAGGTACTCTTCCTTGCTTTCCTTCTGTCTGTCCCCATAGGCAGTGGGTTCATAATAACTGTCCCGAGCTGTTTTGCGTCTTTTCCAGACAGACTTCTTCCCTTGGTTGGCATAAAAGGTGTTATTGATAATTTGGTCAATCTCCTCTAAACTGATCGACCGCTCCTCTGGGTATGAGGGCTGATTGGGGACTGCTTCTACCAGCGAGCTTTTTTGCTGAAGATAGCTTTCAACATGCATGTAATCCTTGACGGCATACCATTCCACCAAAAAACCCGTACCATGAGCGCAGAATACCGAACCCGTCGGGTTTGCCAGGTCTCTTTCCGAATCATAGAAGCTAGTTTCAATGACCTCTTCGGCATTGTGGCACGGCTCGTACCCTTTCAGGCTGCAAAACAGCCTGCCGAGTCCTTTGGTGTAGGCCATTACTTCTTGCTGATAATTCCTCATAGTAACAACCGGGGCGCTCCCCACCAGAACTGCCGTCTCGCCATTGGTCTCGGATATTGCGCAAGTACCATGCATATTCTCTATATCTGTCATGGCTCTGCCTACCATTTTCTCAGGCAGTTCCAGCTGAAAGGCATAATAAGGCTCCAGCACTATGGATTCTGCTTCCTTTAGACCCTGACGGACTGCACGAAAGGTAGCCTCTCTAAAGTCGCCGCCTTGGGTATGTTTATTGTGGGCCCGACCTGAGACTAAAGTAATTTTCAGATCTGTAATGGCTGACCCGGTTAGAACTCCTTTATGAGCCTTTTCTTCCAGATGAGATAATATAAGTCTTTGCCAGCTTTTACTTAAGCTATCCTCACTGCATTCTGCCCCCAACTGCAGACCGCTTCCCGGCTCTCCCGGCGTGAGTAATAGGTGTACCTCCGCATAATGCCTGAGTGGCTCAAAGTGCCCTACCCCTTCTACTACATTAGTTATGGTCTCCTTATAAACAATTCTTCCTTCATCGAAGGCAACAGCTACACCAAAACGACTTAGGATAAGGCTCTGGAGGATTTCAATCTGCACCTCCCCCATAATCTGGGCCTGAATTTCTTGCAACTGCTCATCCCAGACAATCTGAAGTTCCGGCTCTTCTTCTTCAATTTGGCGCAACTTAGGGAGAATTACCCTTGGGTCACAACCTTCCGGAAGAATAATCTGGTAGGCCAACACGGGCTCCAATACCGGTGTATCTGAAGCTGCCTCTATCCCTAAGCCTTCTCCCGGTCTGGTTTGGCTAAGCCCTGTTACAGCGCAGACAGAACCTGCCCCTACCTCGTTCACTTGCTCGAATTTCTGTCCGGAATAAACCCGAATTTGATTAACTTTCTCACTCCAAAGGCCATTGGTTAAAACATCTTTCACTTTAAGTCTTCCGCCGGTAATCTTCAGGTAGGTAAGGCGGTTCCCTTGCTCATCTCTTGCTATTTTAAATATTTTAGCCCCGAATTCCTCAGGGTAGGCAGGTATCAGGGCATACTGCACTATACCCTGCATAAATTGCTCAACACCCTCTAATTTTAGAGCGGAACCAAAAAAGCATGGAAAAACTTTCCGCTCTGTGACAGATCTTTTAATCTGTGAAGTTTCAATCTTCCCCGTTACCAGAAAGGTTTCCATCATCATTTCTTCACACATGGCCAGTTGATCGTAGAAATCCTCCGTGGGAACTTGCCCGAATTCAATACACCCATCATGCAGCTGCTTTTTCAATTCTTTCATCAACTTGTCTTTATCAGTCCCAATCTGATCCATTTTATTGATAAAAAGAAAAACCGGTATCCGATAGGTGTGCAGGAGCCGCCATAATGTTTTGGTATGCCCCTGCACACCGTCCGCACCGCTTATCACTAAAATTGCATAATCCAGCACCTGAAGGGTTCTTTCCATTTCAGCCGAGAAATCTACATGTCCCGGGGTATCCAGTAAGATAATCTGAGTCTCCCCTATTTCAAACATCGCCTGCTTGGAAAAAATGGTGATTCCTCTTGCTCTCTCTAGCTCATAATTATCTAAATAAGCATCCTTATTGTCCACCCTTCCCAATCTGCCGATTTTACCGCTCAAATAAAGCAGACTCTCAGATAGTGTCGTCTTGCCCGCATCCACATGTGCCAATATGCCAATAACTAATTTTCTCATAATCTATTTCAAATCCTTCTGTTTAGCTGCTTCAATAAGCACAGCAGTATCGGCGTTTATGTCGATTCTTCTATTATTATGATAACAGTAAGCTTAAAGTTTAACAATTGAAATAGGAGAATGGGGAGAGGAAAGATTATGGAAGGCGTTTTCCCCAATAAAGATTACTTTTCCATGAGAATCTTTATCGATAATTAAAAAAATACAAAAAGCATCGCCTTCATAAACGATGCTTGAGACAAAGTTATACCACATTTTCGCTCTTTTCATCTGCTTTGAAGATACACTGGTTTCTGCCGGCTAATTTGCCCTGATAAAGAGCCTCATCTGCTCTGGCTATTAAAATGTCCAGAGAGGTGTTTTCCCTGTATTGACATAATCCAACAGTAATAGTAATGCTTTTGCCGATGTCTCCGTGCCGGTATTCCGCTACTGCCCTGCGTATCTCATTGGCCTTTTTTAAAATCGAATCAAACTCATCCATCTCCAGTACTATTAAGAATTCCTCACCGCCCCATCGACCAACAAAACCACAGTCGCCAATGGCAGTACTTATGATTGAAGATAAAAGCACAAGGATTTCGTCACCCTTAACATGCCCGTAGTGATCGTTAATCTCTTTAAAATGATCAATATCAGCTAAGCCAATATAAAAGCTTCTTTTCTGCTCAATTAGTTCCTTGATTTTGGCAAACACCAACCGCCTGTTAGGTAATTTTGTCAGGTAATCCGTTTTAGACATGACTTCCATTTCCTCCAAGGCATTTTGCAAATCGGAAGTCCGTTCCTTAACCAGAGATTCAAGATTACTGTTCAAAAGCTTAAGCTCTGACAAAATAGCCTTATTTTCTGCCGAGAGTTGCTCAGCTTTTGTAAAGGCATTGGAAAATCTGGCAGACAAGGTATAGGCCTGGGTAAGGGTAAATACTGCAACGCCGAAGGGAATTAGTGAAGGTGTATTGCGAAGTGTGATTTGATAAATAAAATCGTTGATAAAGGTTATCCCTAAAAAAGCGAAACCCAGAAAAACGATATTGGCAAAAGGAACACTTTGCCATATTCCAATAACCAGGCGAATCATGGCATAGCCTAATAAGGCAAATCCAAATACAGCATAAATCATCAGTAGTCTGTCCGCTGAACTATAGGGAATCCAAAGAAAGAGCAAACCAAACAATGATCCCAGAGTGATACTGACCCTGACGAACCATTTGGGGAATAGGCCATCCAAGGTATAGTATAAGAATCCACACAAAGCTGCAAATCCAATAAACACAGATAGATAAGCCATTCGTCCGTAAACAAAAAAACTGAGATTCAAATGACTTGGTAAAAAGCGTTCGCCTACCAATAACATACGAAGTGAAAACAAAAGGCAAAAAACCCCGAAATAGAGTGGTGCTCGATCCTTTGTCCGCATAATATACAGACCAAAATGATAGATCCCCATAATAAGCAGCATACCAAAAAGGAACAAATCTCTGCCTAAACCCAACTGTACTTCTTGTGAAATCTGGGAGGCTAAGCCGATTTTGGGTGCCACAATGGTACAATCTTCCGCTGTAAAATCGGATGTATGATAAATTAGCTCAACTTCATTACTTTCCGGGTTAAAGTAGGTGGTGAGTATATTGTAGTAAGGTACGCTATTCTCCCGGCTCGCTCCGACTTTTCCCACTTCACCCTGCAAATCGCCGTCAAGGTAGAGTTTAAAGGATGTCAGTATGATGCCTGTCCTGAGTCCGTAAGTCTTCCTACCTTCAGGCAGTTTTATAACGAGCCTCATCGTACCGTAGAATTTGTTTTCCGCAAAAGGCTTGAAACGCGCCATGCTCTCTTTGGTGCTGGGTATTTCAAGAGCTGTTGGCATAACATTAACGCCCCGCACAAAGTCTTCATGAGTCAGAAACCGATTAAAGTAGAATGACCAGGCGCCTGCTAAGCAAACAATTCCATTGTTCTCAAATGACCAGTTGCTTAAATCCAGGACACCGTTGATTGGTTTTGGTGGCTGCGCGGCAGTTGGTTTGTTTAAAAATAATGCAGCTGATAAAAGGATAATTAGCACTAAAATTACAAATATCGTAGCGATTTTCTTACTCATAATATCATCTCTATTTATTCAATCTGGCCCCGTCAATAAAGTGAAAAGGCTGCAGGGATGGTATATTGTCGCCTTTGTTAAAGTCATCCGGGCAATACCCGTTTGCTACGTATTCTGTAGAGATGAATCCCATCGCCATGAAGGTCTCTGCCGTTAATTCGCTGCAAAACACTTCCTTATCGGGCGCTGGTTTATTAAAAGACCTACCTTCTATGTAATATTTCAAGGCATTTTCAGCATTTGGAAATCCACGATCATGAACTTTGTACATGAAATCCTTAAGTTGTTCCAGCTCCGGTTGCTTCAACGAACGATTTAAATATTTCACCAAAAAATGCGTATCATAATGTTGATTAACATCTACCTGGATACGATCATGCAGTGATACGAGCATGGGGCCGTTTTCTTTTGGTTTGCCTGACAGGTAATCCGTCAGGCCGTCACCGGAGGCTGTCGACTCCCAAAAAAGAGGTTCTTTACCGGTCATGCCGATGTCTTTGGGTAAAACAACCATACCAACGTGTGACCAGAATGACCATTCAATCAATTCAATCAGCTTACTTGTCCTTTGAACACCATGGAATAAAATCAGATCTCCGGTTTTGAGGCTGTCTTTTACATCATCGTAAGCTATCTCTCTAATCATAATCTTAATCACCCTTTGAATTTATTTGGAAATACTTTTCCCCGCTCCAACCCTTTGTTAAATCACCTTTCATTTTAGACACCAATTATTATTTTTCGAGTTATCCATTAATATTTCCGCATGATTTGGTTATTCCCTTCCAAGACATTGGAAAAAAGTAAAAAAAATTAAGATCAGGTCTATAGACGGCGGAACAGGCGTTGGATAGATAAAGGAGGGAACATGAATTTATCTAAATGAAAATACCCCTCGATTTTTGATATTGAAAATCGGGGGGTATCTTTAGTCAATCTATTAATTCTGCCGCTACTCTCCATTTAGGTTAGCTTGGAGGTTTGCCGTTGTCAATTCACAATAAGAATTGAGGTTCCGCTGCTGGTCTTTGAAAATGATTTATCAGAATGCTAAACCTCATTTTATAATCCGTGAAAATCCGTAATTGGAATTACCGGTTTTGGATTGCAATTATGTTCTCCAATCATTTTCTCCATCCAAATCATATCGTACCAAGTATTAAACTTGTATCCGCACTTTGTAAAATGTCCTACCTTCTTATACCCTAATTGATTATGAAAATATGTACTCCCATTAGTAAGATAACCATCCTCGGTGGTGGTATATGCGATGCAAGCATTGAGGTTAAGAATATTTTGCTGCCTTAATATTTCTTCCAAAGCTAAATATAATTTCTTACCAACACCTTTACCTCGGCAATCCTGCCTTAGATATACGGTGGTCTCCACTGCCCAATCATATGCCGCCCGCTCTTTAAATGCTGACGCATAGGCATAACCAATAATCCGCTTGTTTTCTGTTGCAACCAGGTAAGGATATTTCTTGGTTATATTGCTAATTCTTTCTGCAAACGCTTGAACAGAAGGAACCTCATATTCAAAAGTAATAGCGGTATTTGTTACATAAGGTGCGTATATTTCTAAAATTTTTTCGGCATCTTCTTTAGTTGCCAGACGCCATGTGATGTCTGTCTCCAATTTTTGCCCTTCCTTTCACAAATTAAACTACCAAAAAAGGCCAAACCGTGGCCTTTTAATAACTTAACTATTCTCTGCAATATAGTAAATAAGCTTTTCTGTACTCTCCCAACCCAGGCATGAATCTGTAATAGATTTTCCGTAGATATTTTCATCGATACCTTGTCTGCCTTCAACCAAATAGCTTTCAATCATCAAACCTTTAATCATTTTCTTGAGTAACCCATCGTACTTTCTACTTAATAAAACTTCTCGAGCGATTCTCGGCTGTTCATAAAAACGTTTCATTGAATTAGCATGGTTGACATCGACGATAATAGCCGGATTTTTAAGGTCTAGTTTTTCATACTCGGCAGCAGTATGAATCAGATCTTCGAAGTGATAATTGGGGATATTTCGTCCAGTGAAGTCGACGGCCCCTCTTAAAATGGCATGAGAGTATGGATTTCCTTGGGTATCGACTTCCCAGCCGTTATAGATAAAGGTATGGCTGCTCTGAGCAGCAATAATTGAGTTTAACATAACAGTTAGATCTCCGCTGGTGGGATTTTTCATACCAATCGGTAAGTCAATTCCACTGACAGTCAGGCGATGCTGCTGATTTTCCACCGACCGTGCCCCTATAGCGATATAACCTAAAACATCTGCGAGATAACTATAGTTTTCCGGATATAACATTTCATCAGCTGCCGGCATACCAAATTCGGATAATGCTCTGATATGCAGTCTGCGAATAGCTTTAATTCCCTCACACAAATCAGGCTTTTTCCCGGGGTCGGGTTGGTGAACCATACCTTTATACCCCTCGCCTGTAGTACGAGGCTTGTTTGTATAAATTCTCGGTATGATTAATAGTCGGTCTTTCACCTTTTCCTGAACTTCAGCCAATTTCTCGATATAATCACAGACAGAATCCTCATTATCCGCCGAGCAAGGGCCGATAATCAGGATAAATCGATCATCTTGATTGGTAAAGACATTTCTCATTTCGTCAACTCGTTTGTCGCGCAGACTACTTATATGTTTAGGTAACGGTAACTGCTCAATGATTTCTTCAGCAGTCGGTATTCGTTTAATAAATTTCATGCTCATACCAGTGCTCCTCGCCCCATTTAATAACTAAAGTATAAATCAAATCCAGAAAAACGCAACTATAAGGACTCCCTGCAATTCATTTAAGCTGCTGATTATTCCGAAAAAAATCCTGCCAAGGATCACTGCCGCCAATCCTCCGGAGGGCCTCCGCCATATTGACATCGTCAGGAGCCACCGTGTCCAGTTCAGCCCAGGGGATAGGCATGGACACTCCGGCTCCGTTCCTAGCTCTCAGGGAATAGGGGGCTATGCTGGTAGCACCTCTGCCGTTGCGAATCCAGTCGATGAAGATCTTGTTGGTACGCTTAGCCTTTCTCACATTGCTAGTATAACGATCAGGCCACTTCTGTTCCATCACTTCGGCAACGCGCCTGGCAAAATCGTGAAACCTCTCCCAAGTCACGGCCGGTTTTAAGGGGACGACTACATGGTACCCTTTGCCGCCACTGGTCTTGAGGTAAGATTTTAGGGAAAGCTCGGCCAGAATATTTTTCACATCCCGCACACCTTGACGCACTCTGCTCAGATCCATTCCTTCGTCAGGATCCAGATCAAATACCATCAGGTCAGGTTCTTCCAGATGCTCCACACGGCTCCCCCAGATATGAAATTCCAGGGTGCCCATTTGTGCTTCAGCGATCAGCCCGGTGGGGGCCTCAATATAAAAGTAGTCTTCTTGTTCTCCGCTGCCGGTAGAAATAGGGATAGTGACAATTCCTTTGCTTCCCGGAACGGGATGCTTCTTATAAAAGCAAGCCTGGGCTATGCCTTTGGGACAGCGGACAATGCTGAGAATCCTATGGCTCACATAGGGCAGCATACGCTCTGCCACCTGAGCGTAATACCGGATCACATCCAGTTTGGTGATTTCCGAGTCGGCAAAGATCACTTTGTCCGGGTTAGAAATCTTGATTCCTTCGATGATGATCCCGTTGGTGTTTGCTTCCACAAGGCTCTCCGTTTTTTTAACAGCTGATGGAGACAGTGTTTCGTTATCCTCTCTATCTTCATCCGCTGTTTCTTGTCTAATATCCTTAGGATTCTTATCCCTCCGCAGACCTTTGAAGCTGCCCTGTCTTAACTGATGATCTGCGGTCCATTCGGCAAATTTGATTTCCGCCACCAATTCAGGTTCCAGCCAGGTGATCCTTTCATTGGATCGGGGCTTGGGCGCACACTGGAAAGGGGACTCTCCTCTCTGTAGGCCAGCAAATTCGCCCTCCAGCTTTTTTATATCCGCTTCGCTCAAGCCAGTGCCGGCCCGGCCGGCATAGACTAATTCCCCCCTTGCATAAACGCCTAGGAGCAAGGAACTTATTCCGCTGGTTTTTTTGTCAGAAAGGGTATACCCTCCGATCACAAATTCCTGCCTTTTATCGCATTTAAGCTTGATCCAGTCCCCGTTTCTTGCTCCGCTATAGAAGGAATCGGCTTTTTTACCGATTATCCCTTCCATATCCCCTTCACAGGCCGCCCGAAAACTCTCTTTGCCATTTCCTCTTACATGCCGGCTGTAGTGGAGATTTTCAGGGGCATCCTGCATCAAGTCTGCCAATCTTTCCTTCCTATCAATCAGGCGCTGGCCCCTGAGGTCTGTTCCATCCAGGGCCAGGAGGTCAAAGACGATATAGGTCAGGTTTTTGCCCTGGGGATTTTTCAGATAGTTCTGCAGGGCCTGAAAGTCCGTCTTGCCTGCTGGATCCGTGATGGCCATTTCGCCGTCCAGAATTATCGCCCGGCCCACCGCCCATTCAGTAAGGGAAGAGGCGACATCCTGGAATCTCTTTGTATAATCATGGCCGTTCCTGGTAATCAACCGGACACTGTTGCTTTCAATATAGGCCAGTATTCTGTAGCCATCGTATTTCAACTCATAAAGCCAATCCTCACCCTTAGGAGGCGTATGAACTAATTGGGCCAACTGTACACCGGTACTGCTGAAGGGGTTCTTCGTAATTTTTTCCTCTTCCCCTTCTTCAATTTCCGTCATGGTGCGTCCGGTTCTGATGCTGGTGGTAAATTCGGAAATCCCCTGGGCATTATTAGCATACTCATCTTTTTCTTTAAGCAACAGCCAGTTATCCTGCTTCTCCCCCGCTTTCCCTTTCAAGCGCACCAGAGCCCACTTGCCCTTAAGCCTGCGTCCTTTCAGAACAAACTTCAGCATTCCGGCACTGAGTCCTTCAGCTACATCACCAGAGGGTTCCCAGTACCCTTCATCCCAGAGCATAACCACACCGCCGCCATATTCCCCTCGGGGAATCGTCCCCTCAAAGTTTCTGTATTCCAAAGGATGCTCCTCCACCTTTATGGCCAGCCTCTTGTCACGAGTATCATAGGAAGGGCCCTTGGGCACTGCCCAGCTCAATAAAGCTCCCTCCCATTCCAGGCGGAAGTCGTAGTGATCTCTGCGAGCCAAATGGTGCTGAACCACATACCTCAGACCCTCTTGGGCAACTTCTGTTATCCCTTCCGGTTCTGAGGTTCTGGTGAAATTTCTTTTTTGATTGTACTCGTCGAGTTTTTCGGTCATCTAATCACGCCGGTTCCTTCTCATCTAGGATTTTGATAAGCCTCCGAGCTATTGTTTCCAATTGAATTATAAGTATCCCCTTTTTTCCCACACGCTTTCCGCTAGAACTGTTTTTCAAGTTTTGATAAAAACTGGTTCAATGATTCATTGATATCAATATTCATACGTTCTGCCAAGACAATTAGCCACCATATGCACTCGCTAAGTTTATGCTCCAATTCAGATACTGTATTACCGCCTTTTGGCCAACGCTCCTGCTGAGACATGGTCAAACGACCCACCAAGCCGGCATCAGTCAAGAAAGCTAAGGCATCCTCTTCCACGGTCCATTCTGATCCATGATGCTGTCGTTCCAGTTGTTGATAGAGTTTTCTTATTTGAATGCAACGTTCAACTACCTCGCTAAAATTCATATTATTCATGGTTTCCCCTCCTTTTTCCGAATACTTTTTGCTTATCTGTTATGGAATCACACGTTGTTATTCTACGATATCAAACTTGAAGGCAGCATGTCATATTAAGTAATCAAAATTTATTTCTTTCCACTAACAAAGTGCTATATACCCCTTGTCATACTATTAAAGCTGAGAGTTAACATGAAATATTCAAAAACCGAAAAGTAACTGTAGATAACAGAAGTTGGTGGCCAGATAACTTGCTCTTTAGTAAAAATTCTTAACAATATCTTTGAACTTATGGGAAGGTGAAGAAGGAATTAAAGAGCAAAATGTAGAAATTCGAATGTTACATTATAGAATGGGAAATTGGAATATGAGGGTGATTACTAATGAAGGAAGCACTTTTTGACCGGGTTGCTGCACATTATGATTCCTGGTATGATACTGAACTTGGATCAGTCTCTGATCAAGTTGAACGTCACTTGGCTCAGTCCATGTTTAAGACACCGGGTACCAAGGTTTTGGAGATCGGCTGTGGAACCGGACAATATACCAGCTGGCTTGTGCAAGAGGGATATGAAGTGACTGCTGTGGATATTTCCGCTGAAATGATGGCTCTGGCCCAAAACAAACTAGCGTCCCTTGAGGAGAACAATACAAACTCTAAACCTGTTCACTGGTGGCAGGCCGATATTACAGAGATTCTGGATCAACTGGAAACCTATGATGGGATTTTTTCCATGACTGCCTTTGAATTCGTTCCTGAACCGGAAAAAGTCCTGCAAAAACTATTTAGTCGTTTAAAGCCCGAGGGCTGTATGATGATCGGACTCATCGCCGGCAGGAGTGCCTGGAGTGAGTACTATGCTGAGGCAGCTCGTAAAAACCCCACTTCTGTCTTCGCCCGTGCTGCTCTTTATAGCAAAGAGGAAATAAGTTCCTGGCAAATTGGAGGACACGCGGAAATTGGAGAATGTCTTTTCTTCCCACCCAATGTTCAAACCACAGCAGAGGCCCTGGCCATGGAGGAGAAAAGAGCAGGAAATCCCGGCTTTGTGGTAGCCAAGTGGGTCAAGGACTGAGGAAATTACCAGTCAAGATGCAAAAAGGGAAGTTCAGTCATACTGGACTTCCTTTTCATATAAGTTCTAAGTACTTAGGGTGGGTTTATAAAATGGACCCTATAAAATAGACAGTTAAAAAAAGGCTCACTTGCCGTAAAATTAACTGACTCTATTTATAGGGTCTTTTTGTTATACTTAATACATCAAATTAGGAGAAAAGCTTGGATGGGGAAAAACTATTTTACTGAAGAACAACAGATCGAGCTACAAAAGAATCCATACATTAAAAAAGCAAGTGCAAAATCAATTACCTATACGAAAGAATTTAAAGAAAGGTTCGAAGAGGAATATCGCGCTGGAAAACTGCCGTCGCAAATTTTAGCAGATATGGGGATTGACCATCGTATACTCGGAAAGAAACGAAAAAACAGTCTTGTAGCCCGTATGAAGTTATATGAATTACGCCCTGAGGGGTGTGAAGACACCCGAAGAAATAACACCGGGCGGCCATCCACAAAGGTACTCACCAATACTGAAAAAATTGAGCGCTTAGAACAGGAAATTGCATACTTAAACCAAGAAAATGAATTCTTAAAAAAAAATATTCAGATGAATCGGCAGGCAAACTGGGAATACAAGCGAAACCATCCATCAAATACAAACTCATCAAAGAAATGATCGAACGAGATAACAACCTGTTAAATATCAGCTGGCTATGCAATACAGCCGGAGTATCACGCTCCGGTTATTATCGATGGCTAAATACTGTAGATACAAGAAATGAAAAGGAAGAACAAGACAAAAAGGATTTCGAACTGATTCTAGAAGCATATAAGTTTCGTGGTTATGATAAGGGTTCACGCGGAATTCATATGCGCCTTCTGAATCAGGGAGTTCGAATGAATCGAAAGAAAATACAGCGTCTTATGGGTAAATACGGATTAAAATGTCCGATACGCAAGGCAAATCCTTACCGTCGCATGGCAAAGGCCATGAAAACCAACAATGTTTCTAAAAATCTAGTAAACCGGGAGTTCCAAAAACATGGTCCGGGTATGATACTTCTTACCGACATCACATACCTTTTCTACAATCATGGTGATAAGGCATATCTATCTGTTATTAAGGATGCTTGTACCAAACAGGTAATGGCATATGTTGCTAGCGAATCCTTGGCAGTGGATTTCGTACTTGAAACGGTTAATATGCTTATAGAAAATCACGGAATCACATTAAATAGAGAAACGATCTTGCATTCTGATCAGGGATGCCATTATACAAGCATATCTTTTCAGCAACTTTTAAAGGATAAGAAGTTACGACAATCTATGTCCCGGCGAGGTAACTGTTGGGACAATGCCCCTCAGGAATCATTTTTTGGTCATATGAAGGACGAAATTCATCTGGAAAGGTGCAATAGCTTCTCAGATTTAAAGCTTGAGATTGATGATTATATGGACTATTACAATAATGACCGTTACCAATGGAGACTAGCAAAACTGTCACCAAATAAGTATGCCAATTACATAAAAACTGGGAAATATCCAATTAAAATTTAGAAAATGCCCTCACATCACATTTTTGTGACATGAGGGCATTCTTTTTCAAGACCCCTTTTTTAAAATGTCCTTGACATAGGGTCCGCTTTATTATGAACGTGATTGATAGACCCTTTTTTTATCTGGTGGTATAATCACCTTATTTAGGTTAACTTAAAAAGTAGTATCACACAAAGTAATGCTAAAAATAATCATAAAAGGAACTAACCTTATGGAAAAAGCAACCCTGATTGAAATGATCAAGAATAATCCTAATGCGATAGCCTATATCCCTAATCCCACCGAGGAGATTAAGTTATTGGCAGTACAAAAAAATGGTCTTACCTTGAAATTTATCGATAATCCAACCAGCGAGATGCAAGAATTAGCTCTGGACAATAATGGCCGAGCAATTCAATTTATTAATGACCCTTCTGAAGATATGCAGATCAAAGCGATCAAAGATGGCTGGGTTAACTTAGAGTACATTAAAAATCCCAGCGAACAGTTAATTAAATTAGCCCTCAATCAAGCCGGCTGGGCTATTAAATATGTTCAGAATCCCAGTGAGGAATTGCAATTATTGGCTGTGCAAAAAAATTACGATTCCATAAAATTCATCAAAGAACCTTGCGCAAGTGTTCAAGAAGAGGCTGTAAAAATTAATTATGATGCCTTAAGATATATCAATTCTCCTACCTATCAGGCAGAACTTATGGCGATCAAGAATAATGAGCGGGCTATTACCTTTATTAAGGATTTAGATCAACCTAAAATCCTAAAATTTTTGCAAGTCAACATTTTAATAATTAAATACGTTATGGACAAAATCACTAAAGCCGAATTAGAACAAGTGTTAATGGAATCCTTAGCTAAGGAAGATATTGACGAAAAATATGTCAGAGACTTTTTAAATTGCAGTTATATCCATAAAAACAGCGACCTGATGCCCTTGGATAAGATCATGATAATTTATAAATATGGCAGTAAAAAGGCCAAAAAAATAGCCGTCGATGAAAAACTGAAGATGCTATAGGAGTGAGACACCATGAATTTTACAGACACCTTAAGAAGTGTTGACTTAGTACTATCCACTGGAGAAGTCCCTTTAATCGTTGGGGAAAGCGGGATCGGCAAAACAGCTTTAGCTCAGGAAATTGCTCAGAAAAATCAGTGGAGTTTAATTGTTATTAATGGGAATCTCCTCAAAGAAGGGGAAATTGGCGGGCTGCCCACGATCGAATCTTATCCGGGGGTTAATGGTAAAGAAGATTCTATCGAAAAGAAAGCGACAGTCTATGCCGTACATCATAAGCTTAGGGAAATTGACGAGGAGATATCTCAGGGAAAAACTGTTCTTTTATTTATCGACGAGATCAATCGCTGCGAACATACCGTCCAACAGGAACTTATGAATTTAATCTTAAATCGGGAAATCAATGGCTACAAGTTACCTGAGGGTGTAAAAATCTTAGCCGCCATGAATCCTTCCAGTAAATATGGTTCGGATTTTGATTACCAGGTTGTCGATATGGATGCTGCCCAAGAAAATCGCTTTGTCTGGTTATCTATGGAACCAGATTATCTGCAGTGGATGGATTGGGCTATCGAGGCCGGAATTGAGGATAAGGTTATTGATTTCATCTCCACTTTCCCCGATTATTTGCATAAGATCAACGAAGATGATCTAAGAGCTACCCCCAGAAGCTACGAGCGAATTTCCAGCAGTTATAAGATTTATAAGGAGAACAAGGATTCCATTCCCAGGTCAGTTTTTTTAAATGTTGTTAAAGGAAATGTGGGACGCTTAATCGCTGAAGAATTTGTAAGCTTTGTAGAATCCGATTACACTTCCCTCCTATCCTATGAAGATGTTTTTTTAGAACATTCTCTGCCTGAATCTATCAGAGAAAGCATAAAAAAAGAAAGCCATACCAGGCTTTATCTAGCCGCCAAGAATATTCTCAAAAGCCTAGAAGCAAGCATCTTAAACCATCCTGCTGATTCTAGTTTTTATATAAACAGGTTGATGGAGTTTTTAAACCTATATCCTGTGGACTTAATGATAGGAATCATGAAAGATATTAAGAACAGTTATCCTGAAGTTTACAAACTAGCTTTAGAAAATGAGGCTTTTATCGAATCATATTTTGAATCTTATTGTTTAATCAGGTGATAAGCATGGAAACTTTTTTTGAAAAACAAGTTAAAGAACTTTATGAACATGCAGATAGTGTTGTTAATAGTTTTTTCATGTCAAAACGCAAAGATAGTCATTCTGAACTTAATGTACCCCAGGAGTTTAAAGAAGAGTTTTTCAGCCTTGTTGATAAAGTTAATTTAAGTCTTATGGAAGATAAAGATAATTTCTATGGCTACTTTTTGCTGCAAATGTCCAGAGAAATTCGCTTTGACATTAACAGCCCAACTGCTGTGAATTTTAAAGGGGCTAAGTATGTTATTTATTTTAATCCCCTTATTTTCTTAAATCTTAATATTAAGCAGATGGAAAGTACCATTAAACATGAAATTCTCCACATCTTATCCAGGCATTTAATCAGAGCCAAAGAATTTAAATCTGGCTACAGCACATTAGCCATCAATCTAGCCATGAATATCGTCGTCAATACCTATTTAGATCATCTTCCCCCCTATTCTATTACTTTAGAATGGGTTAATTTAAATTATTCCTTAACCCTCTTGCCCTTTAAACCCTTTGAATATTATGTGGAAGAGATTCAAACCGCCCTGGACTTGCTGGAAGCGGATGAGGATGCAGCTGATGAAAACAAAGATGAAGCTGATAATGCTCAGGATGACAAAGATCATGATCGGAATGAAACAATAGCAACAGAGTATAATCCGGAAAAAACCCATGACCTTTGGGCTGAATCCGGTGATATCGATGAAAAAACCCTGCAAGAATTTACTGAAAAGTTTATATCCAATGCTCAAAAAGGCAGTCTTCCCAATTATTTGGAAAGTATGATCTCTTCCCTTAAAAACAGCCAGGGGGAATTGCCTTGGAATTTATATCTCAAGCGACTGCTGGGGACGGTTGAAAGCAATAAAAAGAAGACGATAACCAGAAGAAACCGAAGACAGCCCGAGCGCTTAGATTTAAGAGGTGAACTGAGGAGTCATAAAGCCAAGATTGTGGTTGCTCTGGATATTAGCGGCAGCATTAGTGATCAGGAATTTAAGCATGCCCTGCGAGAAGTCCTGGAGATCGTTAAAAATCTTAATCATGAAATTACGATTATTGAATGCGACAATGAGATCAGACTAGTGTATACCGTCAAATCGGCAAAGGATATCAAAGATCGAATTAATATCAGTGGAGGCACCAAATTCAGCCCGGTTTTTGAATATGCTAATCAGCATAAGGTTAATTTACTGGTCTATTTCACGGATGGCAAAGGTGAAGAAAAGCTTCAGACAATACCTCGGGGATATAAAACCTTATGGGTTATTTCCGGGAAAGGGGATAAGCTTTCCTTAAAAGAAGCTTATGGGGCAGTTAAAAAGCTGAAGAATATTGTAATGAAGGATGATTCGTTGAATATGAGTGATGTTAAAAAAGATGGATTTTCAATGCAAGACCAGGAAAGTATGGGGATATGAGGCCCAAGCTGTTGAATTTACTTTTTCGAATGAAACTTGCTGCTTGGAAGATCATTTGAGTTAACCCTACAAAGTTCTTGCCAGTCTGTTTAGTTCCTCTGACATTGAAGTTATTTCTTCAATGCTCGCCGAAATCTCTTCTGCCGCCGCCGCTTGTCCCTGACTTGCATCTAAGGAGAGATCGCTTTTACGGCTGGCTTCATCAACTTTTTGTTTAATGGTTTCTGTCAGTTGTTTTATCTTTGGCACGGTACTCTTTGATTGATCAGAGAGTTTTCTGATTTCTCCTGCAACAACTCCGAACCCTCGTCCAGCATCGCCTGCTCTGGCAGCTTCAATGGCTGCATTAATTCCCAGCATCTTGGTTTCCTCAGCTATCAATTTTATGAATGCTGATACATCATTTATTTCATCAGTTATCTTAATAATATCATTGATTGTTGAATTAAGAGATCCTTCATTAGAATGTATTTCTGAAGCAGATGCTGCCAGTTCTTCTATGGCCGCAGCAATACCTTCCAAACTGTTTTCAAGGTTGCCCGCCATTCCGCGCAGGGCAACTGCTGCGTTTTTGGGAGTAATTATACCCAAGGTAGCGACAATGTTTTGATTTGCATCATCATATAATGGATAATTAGCTATAGTAAGGGGCTCACCGTATTTCAAGGCATCAACTTCTTCGATAATCGGTTTTTTTGATTGGATTACTCGATGAGAAATGTCTGTTTCTTGCAATTCGTACCCTACTGGGAGGGTTGGCATATCAAATTTCTTTGATGGCTGTGCATAAGCAATTTTAGTCAAATCGGACATATATATGTAAGACCCTTCAGGAAACATTTCCGCGATAATTGGGGCAAAATCCCCAAAGGCAGCTGCGACAGGATGCAGTTTGGGCATAGCTATAGAAAACGCGCCCACTGAGTTGCCATTGTCATCCAGCACAGGAATAGAGACTATTGAAACTCTTATACCATACACCGTGCGGGGAATATTCTTAACCAGAACCTTTTTTTCACGTATTGCTTGAATCGTTGTTGTATCGTCATTCAGCTTGTTGCCGACCTTAAAAATGTCCAGAGTAAAGGATTCGGACGATTTCACCCATACAAAAGTGTCTTTCTCTACTAACCCAAACACCACTCCGCCAGGTATTAAATTAGCTAAAAGTTCTGCTAATGATTTACATGACTCTACACCATTTAATGCTATCAAGACAATCTCTCCTCCTTATATTCTTAGATTTCAGCAACCATCGTTATTAGCGTTTATCTTCCTTGTGAATCAGCTCACTTTCGCATCGACGACTTTTAAACTGAATTTTCTATATTATAACACATTTTATTCTTTAAACCCCAGTAATTTGGTTCATTATTTAGACAAATTGTGATAGAATCATTCAGCTTACTATCCAACGCATTTTTTTCTTTACGCAGTTGTAAATGATAAAAGAAAAAACCCCTCGTAGGAGGGGTAAAAGAAGGAGGTAGTTTTGAGAAAAGATTAAAAAACCGTTTGAGGACAATCTCATTATGCAATAATAGTCTGAAACAAACCTGAGGACTAACTGAAAGATTACTGAAATGAAAAAGTCTTTAACTCACTTTCCAAATATACTTGAAAGAAACTCAGGATTAATGTTCTGGCCAATCGCAGCAAGGGTGATAATAATGGCTAGGATAACAAAACCTTTGATAATCCATTGCCCACCTGGGGTCTGCCAAAAGCTAGTTTCCTTTGTTACTTCTTCATGAGATGTCTCTAAGGTTGAAATACGTTTTTCCATAGTTTCTAATGTCTTTGAGGTTGTCTCCAAAAGCTGAGTGAGCTGAGTGATAATTATCTTTAAATCAATTATTGTCTCACTATGTGCATTCAATCTTCGCTCAGCGACTTCCAACTGCTTATCTACTCCCTTATGGGTTCTTTCACATAATTGTTCCGTGACTAAGTTTTCCCCCACCATAGCACCACCTCTTTTTTGTTGCTACCGACACCAAGCCCCCTCTGTCCCTAATTAAGACATGGAACTTATTGTACGTTTATAGATCATTTGCTGATGCCCTTAAACCTAGCCAAGCTTGACAATCCTTCACAAGCCGTTAAGCTTGTTCCTTATATGACATAGTATGTTGATGATTCGAATTCCGTGAAATACTTCAAGCACTGATTTAGAGAGAACTAAAAACTCATTATGCTAAGTATAGGAACTTGCACTCTAAAAAAGCAGCCTTCACATAAACAGCTGCTTTTTTGTGGTGCACTTATTACTCCTCAGCTTCCGCTAAAGGGATAAGCTTATCTGTTTCCTTATACTTAATCTTTTGATGAGGATACATCAAAAGACGTTTTTATGTTTGGGCTCCGATTAATTGTAGTCTTATTCTTGAAAAATCTTCTATCCTTAAGGATTTCCCCAATATAGGTTGAGCCCAAGATCAAAATCCCGCCCATAATCTGAGGGAGTGTTAATGTCTCTCCGAGAAAGATCACGCTGAACAAAATACCAAATAAAGGTTCCAAATAACTGTAGGACACTATTTCTACCGATTTCATATGTGTATAGAGGGAAAAGAACAGGGTATAGGCCACACTTGTATGTAATACGCCCAGTAGAATGGTATAAGTAACTGCCCTGGCATCTAAGTCTACAACCGATAAAATATTTCCATCAAACAATATGAAGGGCAGCAAAACAATCATCGCCGTAAATATTTGTACAAAGGTTGCCGTTTGATTATCCACCCTGATTTTAATACTGCGGTTAATCAACACAATGGTTGCGTAAAGCATCCCTGAAATAGCACTAAGTGCCAGTCCCATGTATCCATAACCTTCTGCTAAATTATCTCCAACAATCAGACAGAGGCCTAGAAAGGAGATAAAAATAACTGCAATTTGAATCTTTGAGATAGTCTCTTTCAATAACAGCGGTGCAGCAACCATGACATATACCGGACACATATTGTAGATCATAACGGCAGATGCAATACTGGTATGTTTGAACCCATAAAATAAAGTTAACCAGCCAAAACCCAGTAATGCACCTGAAATAAGATAGGGTTTTAACAGAGACCATTTTAACTGATCCGATTTTTTCATTTTCATAACTACAAAAAGAACCGGCAGGGCAATTAAGGCTCTCAGAAAAGCTAAACTTAAAGCAGATAAGGGGATGGATCTGGTAAACACACCCAGACTCCCCCAGATAATCATAATAAGTACTAATTTAATTCTATTCATAGCCACTCTCCTTATCTTTGCTAAGTTTAGATTAGCTAAATAATAAGGAGCTGTATTGTATAAAATTGACACTATCCTTTTATTTGCTGTGTATAGGTTGCCGGAGTAATACCATACATTTTCTTGAATTCTCGTATCAAATGGGCTTGATCATAAAATCTCAATTCCTCACAAATATCAAAAACGTCTACACCTTCACTTAATAACCTCTTTGCTTCAGCTACCCGATATTGTAAATGGTAGGCAGCAGGTGTGGTGACATATAATTTCTTAAAATTCCTGATTATAGAGAATTTATTTAACCCGGATATCTGCTGAAGTTTATCTAAGGTTATAACATCATTCACGTGAGTTAAGATATAATCATGGATGGTTTTGACCATTTCACTGGTATCTGTAGTAGTATTTTCCGAAATCTCTTTATCTCCAAACTCCAACAATAATTCAATAAGAATATTTTCCAAGGTGTCCGGAATCTTTTCTATTAGCAGTTGTTCAATGAAGCCTTTTAATTTCTGGGCTTGATTCCCTGTTAACTGTTTTGCTTGACTAAAGCATACTAAATCACTGTAGTAACTGGGATCAACAAATAACATAACATAGGCCCAGTGATTGATATCTTTTGGTGCACATCTGTGAGTCAGCAATGGAGGTATAATGACTCCATCGCCTGATCTATAATGGATAATCCCATCGTTCAATGACAAATCAGTGGATCCTTCCAGGATATACCCTAAGGAAAGTTCATTATGGACGTGTGACTTATAAGCATGGGGATTGTTTCTACACCGCTTGATTTCCACGCCTTCAATAATACTTCTGCTAAATTCCATATGTCTGTCTCGTTCAAAACTACTCAGATAATCCTTGTCCGATATATTCAAAATTCAAGCACTTTCCTTTCATTTTTTTACCTCTAAGTATAGGTTACCACACCAATCTATCTTTCCTGTATATCTGAAAAACTTTTTATGATTCATCTATAAAACGCAACCTAATAATAACAAAGAGGGGCTAATACACCCCTCAAATTTAACCCTATATAATTGACGGAATAAATGAAGTTGATCCTTGTGTGTAGTTCAAATGGTGCATCGATG
Source organism: Desulfosporosinus meridiei DSM 13257 (assembly GCF_000231385.2). NCBI lineage: Bacteria > Bacillati > Bacillota > Clostridia > Eubacteriales > Desulfitobacteriaceae > Desulfosporosinus > Desulfosporosinus meridiei. The sequence continues at coordinate 3,077,698 of NC_018515.1, forward strand.
CACCATTTGACTTCTCTTCTCAGGCAAGGGAGGAGAGTTTAGGTAATACCACTATAGGATATGCCGAGCTCCAGACAAGGGTGAGGGCTCTAGTGCCCATAAAAGAATAGGTTTCTGGACAAAGATGCTTCCCTACAGTAACCATAGTACAAGCAGATTCATATTATATAGAACCATGCCGAATCTAGCGGCCTCTGGATCAAGAGGGGAGGGAAAAGAGATGCCTATCATTGATAAGCCGTTGACTTCAACCTTAGTGTTGAAATATGAAGACGGGGTGGCACCTGCCGGTGGTCCCCAAATCAAGCAAAAGAGCTTAAACTTCGTGAAACCCGATGCTGATCATGAAGCCCTTCACGAAGTTGCTGCCGCCCTATTCAGCCTCTCAGAAAACCCGCTCAATGCCGTGATTTTGCGTGATAGTACGGAGTTAGTGGAAGAACCGGAAGAATAGCACCCTCTCACTCTTGGATGGGGCTGTGTCGAAACTTTAGTTTCACGCAGCCCTTTGAAGAGAAAAATTAACCCAGTGGGGCCTTGGCGGAATATTTTATTGACTAAGCAACTCATTAAGATTCCCGGTAAGGTTATTGACAAAGGTATCGTTATCTTGGATCACCCACATTTTTTTTGCCTTATCTTTGTTCAATGTAATCTCAAGTTCATTTGTCAGAACGGGAGCATCCGGCTTTGATATACTTTCCTCCAGATGCTTCATCAAGTTTTCTTCCATTTTTTCATCAGAAATTTCTTCGCCTGCGAAAGCGGAATTAAACGCTTCATCCATGATTTTCCCAATTATCTCTTCAAAAATTTTCTGGAGATCTAGATTGGTTAGCTTGACTTTAACAGTTGCCGTCTCGCCTTCTTCTACTGAAGAGAGGATTTCATGTTTCGTTTTTGAAAAGATTAATTTTGCAAGCTTTTCTTCATTTGGGTCAGCAAATGTAAAATTACCGGTATCAGAGGCACAATATGACTCTGCCTTTTTCAAATCAGCTTCGCTTAATGATTTGAAAAACCCATTTACGCTTTCTTCCGCCTTTGGAAACTCAGTATTCGTGCAACCAACCATAGAAAAAACTAATGTGATAATTGCCAAGATGACTAGCCATCTTGATGGGTGTGAAAATTTTGTCATGATATCTCCCCTTTAGTTTAATTTCAATCGAGTAATATAAATTTCTACAATTTTCTCGATTATTTTCATTGTAAATAAAAAAGCCCGACATTTAACCTATCGAAAGTTAGGTGAAAAGTAGGGCTTTTTTCTGTTTTTTATAAAAATTTAAAACTCAGTTGATTATGTTAAGACGTCTTGCCTTGTCCACTGCCTGAGTGCGCTTATTGACTTCCAGCTTGGAAAATATGTTGTTGATATGCCATTTGGCAGTTCCGGTTGTAATGAAAAGCTTTACAGCGATCTCATCATTGGACAGACCTTCGGCTATAAGCAGGAGAATCTCTATTTCCCTTTTCCTGAGAAGATCTGTCTGGCCGTAAATTTTTTTTGTCTCTTTCTCGAATAATTTATCAATAAATTCCGGAGCCATATCTCTCACTTTAGAAGGCAGTTCCAGCAGCTCGCTTCCCTCATCGATAAAATATCTTGCATAGCCTTCAGGGGCGGCTAGTGTCACTGCTTCTCTGACATAGACCAGAGCTTCGGCCTCCCTCCCCAAGTGTTTCTTGACCAGAGCTGACAGCAGAAGGACTGTAATTAACTCTCCATGCCTGCCTTCTTTTCTGACAAGTTCTTCTTTCTCTTCAAGAGCTGTCCGGGCATTGAAGAAATCTTTCTGCGCAATCAAAGCCCTTATGTAGGTAAAATAGGGGTTTATGTCCGATATCCCCGATATCCTATCAAAGGTGATTCCCGGTTCCTTCAGCCACATGGAAATCCTCTCAATATTACCTTCCCTAAGAAACAGCTCCATTTCCAATGCTTCAAAAAATACGGTGATCCTATAGGCTATAAAATCTTTATAATAAGCTTTTAATCGATATGCCATTTCGAAAGCCTTTTCCTTTTCTCCCGTATTATAAAGCAACAATACTAAATACCATTCCCCCAGCCCTCCCAAATGAGCAAAACCCAGTTCCTGGTATGATGCGATGCCTTCTTCCAGATACTTTTGCGCTTCTTCCAGCTTATTGGCGCAATACAGCAGCATCCCCACAGGCAAATAGACAATTTTGGCCATCGGCAAGTGATTCCCGCCATGATCCGTTAATCTTTCCAGGGTTCTTTCACATAAGGCGAGGGCTTCTCTTCTCTTCCCCATGCAATTAAGATAAAATGCCACATCGTGAAGAGAAGTCACCTCCAGGAAACGGTAACCTTTTCTGCGGGCTCCTTCATGAACCTTGGCATGCAAGGCTTCCGCTTTGCGGGTATGTCCGTTCAAACCATTGGCGTGTCCCAGAGCAATTAACCCTCCATAATAGAAAAGCTCCTGCTTGTCCTTCACGAGTGAAAGGCCTTCTTCTGCATCCTTCAAAGCCTGCTCTTTATCGTCACTTTTATATCTGAAAGGCGCGGATGCCTTTGCCATTCCTAGGATTATCGGATCATTGTTGCTCTCCTCTATATATTCCAAGCTATCGATCACTTGATTTGCTTCATTGATTTCTCCTGTAATCAACAGGCACCAGGCCCTATATACTTCCAGAATACCCTCCTTTTCCTTCTTTATTGCCAATACTGAATTCAACCATGAAAGTAGGGTTTTTAACTCCCCTTTTTGAAAAAGCTCCATTGCCTTATCTTTAACCAGACTTGCCGCCGCCTCTCCGTCTCTCGCCTCCAAGGCATATTCCAGAGCCGCTTCGGTAAATCCGTTCTCCCTGCACCACAGACTCGCCTTTCTGCACATTTCTGCCTTCCGGTCCTTATTCAGGCCCATCCTTAAAAATTCAGAGAATAGATGATGGTATCGATACCAGGTATACGTGTCATCCAAGGGTACAATAAAGAGATTATCCTTTTCCAACTGTTTTATGATTTTTCTGCTGTCTTTGATGCCCGTTACAGCTTCGCAGAGCTCTCCGTTAAATCTTTTCAACGTACAGGTCCCGTTCAGAAAAATACGGATTTGCTCCTCCTGGCTTTTCAGTACCTCATCCATTAGGTAGTCTGCAATGAACCGATTATTACCGTTAAATTCTTTCATAAAGCTTTTCGCCCGGGCTTTTTCCATATTCTTTATGGACAAACCGGTCAATTGCATGCCCGCAGCCCAGCCTTCCGTCTGCTTTTCAACGATTTTCAGCATATCATCGTCAAAATCTAAATTGAAATATCTGCTAAAGAAACTGCTGATCTCTGGACTTGTGAATTTTAAATCCGTGGAATTCAGCTCGGTTATTTTATCTTCAACTCTCCACCTGGAAAAGGCCAAAGAGGGTTCCTTGCGAGTAATTAAAATAAGTCTTGGAGCTGTGGAATCAAGCAGTTTTTTTAACAGTTCATTGATGTAGGCGTTATTAATAACATGGTAATCATCAAAAACCAGAATAAAAGGCTCTTGAACCTGTTCCAGCTCTCTTGCCATATATAAACTAACAGTTTCCACACCCGGCAGCTTTGGTGCAGCCATCAAATCCTCTACCATTGTTCCGAACCTTTTATTTATCTTTCGGACTGTGGCGAGCAGATAGCATATGAACTTTAAAGGATCGTTATCATATTCATCCAGAGATAACCAAGTGTAATTGTAGTCCAACCGGCTTAGCCACCCGGAAATAAGCGTTGTTTTACCGTATCCCGCCGGAGCGGAAACAATAAATATTTTATGCGCTTTATCCAGTCCCTCATCTAGCTTTTTATTAAGAATATCCCTGCGTATATGGTTCAGTCTGACAGACGGCATATGCAGCTTTGTATCCAGAAGAAATTTTGTATCCATTTTTCCCCTCGTACATGAAAAATTATCCTAATATAATATCGTATTATTTTGATAAAAAGAATAGCTTCCATCACATATTGCTAATAATCGAATTTCAAATTCAAGACGGCAAAAGCTTCCTTGCCTCGGCAGCAGTCATAGATATTTAATGTCTCTAATGTTTTTGGCACTACCAGTCAACTGGATTATGGTCTCTAAGTGCCTTGAAGATACCAAAAAGATGCCGCTTCCGGCATCTTTTTGTGAGCTAGTCTCGATCCTTTTTAATATTCAAATTTGTTTTAATCCCGGGAGGATATTTTTTCAGCGTCTCCACCATGTTAGTCGCTATCTTTAACGCTTCTTTCCTGTTTACTTCCTTCTTTACTGGGTCTGCTCTGTTTAAGTCAACGAGAGTTTTCAGGAGTTCCCCGTAAGCGCTGAGCATGTTGTCGCGGTGCATGGCGTATTGGGCGTCGTATATCATGCTGTCGGTATTGGTATTCTCTGCCGGCAGCGCAGCTTTCAGAGTTTTCGGCTTGATGATTTTTCGTTCCACCGGGATCAGTTCTATTGGTTTATCCAAAGGTATATCTATAGGTTTATCTATTGCATTTTCCTTTTCCGCTGCTGCCACTGCCTCTTCCGCTGCACTTCCTTGCTTTTGCTTCATCAGGTTTTCCGGCTCATGAAGGTCTTCTTCCTGAGGCGTCCGGCCACTAATTGTCTGCCGCAGCTCCCGCTGGCTCATATTCCCAACATCATTATCCGCTATAAATTGTTCCCGGTCCTCTAGCGGAATACCAAAAAGGATGAGCCCTTGGGTGTAGTTCAAATGGTGCATCGATGCACCATTTGGCCTCTCTTTTCCGTCGGGAGAGGAGAGTATAGGTCCGTACTCCCGGAAGGTTTTCATCAGTCTGCTGGCTGTGCTTCGGGAGTAACTCACGGATTCAGTCAACCATTTGAGCCACTCACCATGGGGTACCAGCTCTTTGGCTTCCGTCAGACACCGTCCGATCTCAACGGCGTTGCTAAGCAGCATTTTACCGCTTTCCTCCTTGATAAAGTTAATCTCGGACGCGATTTGCTCAAGCGTCCTGTTGGAATTTTCCATTCTCATATCGGCTGCCATCCTTTTACGGAATGTCTTTTCAGATACCGCTATAGGATATGCCATGCCCCAGAAAAGCGTGAGGTCTATAGTGCCAATAAAAAGAATGCAGTTTTTAATTTTGTCACAATATAGATGCTTTACAATCATTTCAGAGGTATTCAGACCTACCTCTTTGAAGTTAAGCGTCCTTTTTCAAAACTATTCTTTTAGATGATAGGGAACTGTGATAACAACTAAATCCGTTCTAAAAAGTAAGAAGGCTCGGATAAGTAAACTCGATTGGTTATGGAGAATATTGTGCCAACCTTTTTTGGGAATAAATTGCGGGATAATCACTGTAACTTGATAATTAAACTCTTTAGCTTTATGCTCGACGGTATCCATAAATTTAAATAGCGGTTGAATAATACTTCTATATTGAGAATGTAATGTGACTAAGCGAACGCCAGTCTGCCACTTATCCCACTTTTGTTCTAACTTCTTTTCATCTTCTCTATCAAATGATACATAGACCGCAATAATTTGCTGAGCAGATAAGGATTTTGCATAGTTTAAGGATTTCTCTACCACCCGGGTAATTCCTGCAACAGGGACAATGATTACGTTCCCTTCAATTGGAATAGCTGGTTCATGGGGTGAAATACGCAATTGATCGGCGATTTTTTCGTAGTGCCTATGAATACTATGAAACAGATAAATAATAATCGGTAAGAAGACTAGGACTGGCCATACCTGTAGAAATTTCGTTAAGAAAAACATTACCGTTACAATAAGGCTAATAAGAGCACCTAACGAATTAATAATAAGTTTTGAAGTCCAATCTTTTGGCTTCTCACGAATCCATTTTTTCATCATGCCTAACTGGGCTAAAGTAAAAGGAATAAAAACCCCAATAGCATAAAGTGGGATAAGATGTTCTGTTTCCCCTTCAAATACAATAATTAAAATTATGGAAAATAATCCCAGGATAATAATCCCATTCGAGTATCCCAGACGGTCTCCTCGTACGGTAAACATTCTTGCGATAAATTTGTCTTTGGCAAGATTGACAGCCAGTAATGGAAAAGCTGTATACCCTGTATTCGCTGCAAGGATTAAAATTAATGCGGTAGTACCCTGAATAAAGTAATACATCCAGTTACGCCCAAAGATAGTTTCAGCAATTTGGGATACAACTGTTTGTTCTACTACAGGGGTTATTCCGTAATAATAGGCTAAGCAAACAATTCCAGAGAATAATATCGCCAAGAGTGTTCCCATTGCAATTAAGGTTTTAGCTGCATTATTGGGCGCAGGGTCTTTGAAGTTAGGGATAGCATTCGAAATGGCTTCAACACCTGTTAATGCAGAACTTCCCGAAGCGAAGGCTTTTAGGAGTAAAAACAAACTAATTCCAGCCACAGGGGTTCCTATGGGGGTATGCAGTCCAGGTTGTACTTGGCCGGTAAAGATGTTATATAAACCAACACCAATTAATATTACTAAGGCTACAACAAACAAATAAACCGGATAGGCTAAAATAGAAGCGGATTCTGTTACTCCTCTTAAATTAAGAAGTGTAATACAAACAACAAAAAAGATGGCAATACTGACATTATGATTATGTAATGTCGGAAACGCGGAGGTAATTGCATCAGTACCCGCTGAAACGCTGACAGCAACTGTTAAAATATAATCTACCAACAAAGAACCGCCTGCGATTAGTCCAAAATTAACCCCCAAATTGTTTTTAGATACAACATATGCTCCACCGCCATGTGGATAAGCAAAGATAACTTGCCTATAAGATAAAATTAACGCTGCTAATAAAACAAGGACTCCCATTGCTATCGGAATTGAATACCAAATGGCCGTGGCTCCAATTGTTACCAGTACAATCAATATTTGTTCCGGGCCATACGCTACGGAGGATAGAGCATCAGACGAAAGTATCGCCAAGGCTTTTTTCTTGTTAAGTTTTTGTTCTCCTATTTCAGTTGATCTTAAAGGACGGCCAATTAAATAACGTTTAAAAGCATATTTGATTTTCAACACCACCTATATAGATGCTTAATTTAGAATGCCCTGTTCATGATAAAAACTCTCATATTGATACGTAAAACAAACCTTCTGCCTATCGCCTCTCAAGTCCGACATTCCTTTCAATACCGCTTCTATGCTAGGTTAGTGTTGACTTGCCGATGGAATCAATGTTTGATGAAACTGTTGAATATAATACTCCTATGCTGAAAAAATGTAAACAAATACGTAATATAATGCCAAAAAGAACGCATAAAAAGCAATCACCGCAAATAGCTGGTTTTTCTTATCTAAATATTAATAAATCGTCTTTTGTCACTAGGCAAGGAATCATTGCCTAGGACAGAAGATGTTTCATGAGAATCCTCTGTCGCTTCTATCAATCCTTTAACAAAGACCCGTTGAGCTCTCAGTCATGAGCACTCAACGGGCCTTTGTTAAAGGACGTGATTTTGAATCTGTGCTTTTGGATCAGCTTGCTCGTCTTCTAATATCCGTTTTCTTAGGGTGCTTTAAGTCTAAATTCGGCGTCATTATTTTAATCTCTTTATCCTTAATAGTCTTAACGTAAAATAAAAGGGAACCGTATAAAGCAAAGAAGATTGTTAAAACAAAATAACTCGTTGCTTGAGATACATAAGTAGTAGAAACACGAGTACTCACGTGACCTGCATTGAGCTCCAACACTTTTAAATATCCCATGGTATAGAACATTAGAGTACAAAGATAGCAAATAACCGATATTATTGGCACTTTAACACCCCCCCACACTTCGTCTCCAAAAGCCAGGAAATATAATCAGATAACTTCTTCATTCTTCATAGAAAAATCGCCACACCTTCTTGGCTGTGACGACTGTAGGTTTAACTGATTCGGTGATTCGGTAACCTGGCAATCATCAGTTATACAACTGGAAGACCCATGGCTTTGCGTCCTTGGCTTTCGCTCAAGTTTGCTAATGTCGTCACTGGTATATTTATTGGGTCAATTATACCATAGGAATAGGTCTTTTGTACCATTATTAATAGGACCTTTTTATCATTATTGCATTTATTTTTTATTAATCTTCATAAACGCCTCTTGGCTGCTTCAACTCATCCGACTGCTCATAGGTGTCTGGTACATATTTGACCTCAGCAAAATTCTTTGTTACTAATTCAGTCTCTAATATTTCCCCGCTTTTCCTTCTAATTATTTTATTTCTCCATATTTCATTTTTTCGGAAATATTTATTCCCAATTTTTAAAAACTGATGGTCTTTCTCAAATACATGATAAGCAAAGTCTAGGTTCTGATCGACCCTCAGTTCTCCTTCTAAGCACTTCTCCGAAAGCCAAAGTCTTAGTTGGAAAGTATATGCGGTACAATTCATAAACTGATAGTCTATATAGTTATAAAAAACGGTTGCCCCACTACCAAAGGGCAACACCCTTCTGTCATCTGGAAAAGGATCGAAACTGTGATGATACCGTTTGGTAACAGTCAAAGGACTATGAATAACCAACCAATGGATTAGGTTAGCTATTTGACAGATACCACCACCAATGCCAGGCTTTGCTTCTCCACAAGACAACAAAATACCTGGTAAATATCCCTTACGCTTAGTTGTGAGTCCTACTAGTTTGCAAAAAGAAAATGTTTCACCAGGCCTTATAATAATGCCATCAATCCGCCCAATCGCTATTGAGAGATTTTTAACTTTGTTATGTTGCAACTGCAGGTCTGTATCACCGAGTTTTCTAATCAGTACAGACTGATGTTTCTTCACTCGATATGGTAGCTTTTCGGTACTTTTTAGAGAAGCAAACGTTTTACCCTCAAAGCTCCACTTTAAATATGTTATCAATCTCCGAAACCATACCGATAAAAAGTAGAATATTGGGTGTACTTCGCTTAGCAACCTACGTGCCATTATCCTTTTCTCCACATCTCAAATAAATGATTACTCAAATGAAATTTACTACCCTAGCATTTTATCCGCTAAGTGCCGGGAACAGCTGAATCATTCCACTCTAATATTTCTACTCTTTTCCCCTCGCATCCTTCCTCTAAAGTAAAAATAACCCAATAAAAAAAGATTCAGATCAATATATTTCCGTACACACTCTGTCACCATAAAAAGAACACACACTTCTCAAATCCGCCTATACCAATGCTTTCACTCACCCCCGATATAGCACTGCCACTGACTCCACCTTTGATTCGTTTACCTTATCATAATGAGCCGCTTTAACTCAATTTTCAATTCTTCAGTCCGTTTGTCCAATGCTTGAATCACTTATTGATGCATACAATATTTAGAGGATCAAATAACTTCCTAAGTTATAGAACATGATTCTGGATATACATGTGCAGTTATTTAAGAAATAAGAAAGTGGGAATGTGAAATGAGTGCAGATCAGAAATGCCCTATATGCCCGAAATGCGAGCAGGAATATGATAATGCGAATTCTGGAGGAGAAATTAACGTCTGTCCAAATTGCGAAGCGATGGAAATGCTAAAAATTTACGCCAAGCACCTAGTCCAGGAAAAATAATAAACTGATTCATTTTGCCAGCTGACTAAATCCTATGAATAGCCGCATCATAAAGGTGCTCTTGATTAGGGGGTCGCAAATTTCTTCTTAATAGAATTGCGACACCCCCTACACGTGGCAAGCGGAGCAGACACATTTTGTGCTTGCTCCGCTGTTTTCAAAATAATTGTTTTTTAACTCTATCTCTCTGTATGCCTCTTTAACCTTTAATGTTTTTTTGATCTAATAGTCTGATGACCGGAATCAGTGAACAAAGTATAGCAATACCGATAATTAAAATCCCTGATATCAGAAACCAATGGTTTACACCAATTCTATCGGCAAAGAGTCCCGAGAGGATTAAGCCCATAGGCATAGCGAGGGAGATGATGCTTCCTGTAAGAGAAAAAACTCGTCCTAAATATTCCGGCTTAATTTTTTCTTGAAAAAGAGCCATTTGAATACCACTGTAAAACGGAACAGAAAGCCCCATAGTCGTACAACACAAAACAAATATCACAAAACCACTTGAAGGAAGAATTCCAGAAACAGTTAAACTTAACCCCATAAGAAAAATTGAAGCAGCCATTAGTTTAATTCGTTTCTGAAATCCGCCTAAAAGTCCTAACAACAGTCCCCCTGCCAGCATTCCGGCAGCATAAGCTATCTCTGTGATTGAAACGTGTATAGGTGTTCCATTAAAATAGCTCATACTCATCAGTGGGTAGAGGGCATTTATTGGCATATAGACAAACATATACAAAGTTCCTATTAAAAGCAGGGCAAACAATCCTTTATTTTCCTTCAAAGCAGCAAAGCCATCTTTCATTTCTTCCATAAATTTTTTCTTTATGGGACGTTGTTCTGCGTTGAGTTCCGGAATATTCACAAGGGCTACAGTTATACATGCTATTACAGCCCCTAATACGTCAAGCGCTATGATAAAATTCAAATCCCAAATGGAATATAGCAAAGCTGCAATTGCCGGGCTGACAATATAACTGATTGATTGCAAAGACTGGCTGTAACCTGCACATTTGGTCAGCTGTTCTTCCGGCACTAAAAGAGGGGTCATGGCACTTAGAGCAGGAGAATGGAAAGCTGTTCCGATACTGCGAATAAACAAAACCACCATGATAATCCCAACTGGCAATTCCATAGATAAGGCCATAAAGGCCAGTACTCCGCCAGCTCCAGCAATAGTTAAATCAGCAACAATCATAATCATCTTTCGGTTGTATCTGTCAACCAATACCCCGATGGCCGGCCCAAAGACTGCATAGGGCAGAAAGCCAACCAACGAAGCGATTGACAGCACCATCGCAGATTGGGTTTTTTCAGTAAGGTAAAAAATAATTGCCATTTGCAGGATGGCACTACTGATAAGCGAAACTGCCTGACCCGTCCATATTGTAAAAAAATCTCGTTTCCATTTTGAAGTTGTTATTGTCATATCTGCTTTCTCCTTGCCTTTTTTCGTTAGTTCGTTCTGAGTTTTAGGCAATAAAAAATGCAGCTAAAATCCGCAGTGCGGGCTTTAGTCTGCATATTGTCGTTATAAGACATTAGTAAAAACGTATAACCATAAATGGCTATACCTCACCCTTATCCATGTCTCAATTCGCAAAATAAGCACAACAAAAAAGCCCACCATTGTGGATGTTTTTACCTCTTTTTTATTGCCTGCTTATCTTAATCGAACAGAAAACATAGATAATATGTCCTCCTTTAATTCACTAAGTTCAAATCATTTTATCATAAATAATATACTCTGTCGATTTCTAAACTCACCAAGGGTTCCACTGATAATTTCTAACAATCTGCTTCTAAAAGTATTGACATTCATAGGATGATAGGTCGAAATGTGCCTAATTTCACAACCTATGTAAAAACTAAATCCTTGCCTCCCCCTATCTGTGAAAGCCATTCAAAATCGACACTGGTGTCGGTTTGAATGGCTTTCATAAATTATGATAATAATTCTCAAACTCATTTTTCTTAAATTTCATAATTAATCTATTACCAGTCCCATACTGACAGCATCGAAAAATATGCCGTCTATGTACAAATTCCTTGTCAGAACACCTTCTTTTCTGAACCCATACCTTTCATACAATCCAATAGCTGTCTCATTATCAGCACGAGTTACCAGATCAATTTTTCTCACAATCTGGGTTTCCTTGGCCCACTCTATCAGAACCTCCAGAAGAAGGCCCCCTATTCCCAGGCTCCAATACTTCCTAAGGACAGCGATCCCCATTTCTCCTCTATGTCTTTTCCTGACCCTGGTTTCCCCTTCAAAAGTAATAAAGCCGGCAATCTCGCCGTCCGTTAAGCCTATGATGATCACGGAGTTATCCATTCCGTTTTCAAAGTCAATGATTTTCCTCTCCGTTTCAGGGGTTATTTCCAGCTCACCTTTGCCAAAGGAAAGAAAGTCCGACTCCCCACTTATACACATTTTAAACTTTGCCATTTCTTCCCCATCATTTACAGTTGCTTTTCTGATCAGTAATTCTCTGCCATTTTTCAGGGTTACCTTTTTCATGGCTATCCACTCTTTCTTTATTCAATTAAGTCAGTCCAATTGATTGGCACACGGAATTGTTATTCCGACCTTTGGGGCAAGGGTGGACATATCCCTTCCCTCTGTAACCGGACTTCCCTTTTGCAAAGCCAAAGAGCATGAACTCCTTCCTATGACTTGGATTCATGCCCTTTGCTTTATGAACAGATAGAACGTATGGTAATTATCCAAGTTTGCTGTTAGGCAGCAAATGACTAAAGTTTTCAGCAAACTGCATAACAACGGATTGTACTTCCTCCAACTTTTCTGGCTTTAGCAAAGCAATCATTTTTGGCAAAAACAGCATTATATCATCTTGTGTAAAATTGCCTTCTGTCAGCTTCTTGAAGCTTTCAACAAGTAATTCCTTTGCTTCCTCTACCCTGTCATCTTTTACTCTTTCTAAAATGAAACTTAAAAATTGTTCCTGTCCGTTATTCATGTTTACCTCCATTAAGCTTTATCCATCCCACAGTATATCACAAATGTTTTGTGTGTTCACAGCTTACTTCTGCTCTCTGCACAACCACCCCGCTTCACATTTGGAACAACAGGAAACTCGTCAATCGTGTTGTCTTCTTCAAACATTCTCCCTTTTTTCAGCATACTATGGAATATCAAAACAGAGGGGTAATTCTAAGAATGATTGCTATAAATAATAGGACCGCTAACAATAATCAATATAAGTTGACTCTTAGTTTAATCAAAGATGAACGAATAGGCGATTTTCTTTTTCTTATTGCTGCGATTATAGCCCTAATCTCAACTTTCCAAGCCGAGAAGGAAATAATTTCTAAAGAATTTTATAAAGAGTCCCTCCCGGATGATTCTGCCTATACCATTGCAGCAGCAAGCTGGACATTCTTTATAGCAAGCATCATTTCCGCTTATGTAGTGATCGCCAGGTACAACCAAATTGCAACCGCCGATCGTGATGTTTCTCCGTTAACATTAAAGGGCGCAAAATATTCTACAATAGGAAATATCATTAGTGTTATTGGCTTTGGCTTGGCTGCCATCGGTGACCAATTAAAGGCAATGGCTTCTTCTTCCGGTGGGCCAGCAGTAATATCTCGATAATCCAGCCGCAGTTGATAACTCAATCATCGATAATTTCCCGGTTTTGAGTTGGCCATTACTTGAGTGCGGCCGTGATTATACCCATCCTGTAAACCTCTTCGGCATTGCACCCCCTGGAAAGGTCATTAACAGGAGCGTTCAGACCCTGGAGAATCGGACCGAAAGCATCAAACTTTCCCAGTCGCTGGGCTATTTTATAACTGATATTCCCTGAATTAAGATCGGGGAAAATGAAGGTGTTGGCCTGTCCCGCTACTCGCGAATCAAAAGCTTTTGTTTTAGCAACATCAGGAGAGAAAGCTGCATCAAATTGCAGCTCGCCGTCGACTGGAAAATCAAGGCTCATGGCTTTTAATTTTTCCGCTGCGTTACGTATTATATCGACAGTCTCACCTTGACCGGAGCCTAAGGTACTGTAGGAAAGCATAGCCACCTTCGGGTCTACAGCAAAACACCTGGCTGTTCTTGCTGTTTCTACAGCAATTTCAACCAACTCATCCTCTGTGGGTTTAACGTTGATAGCACAATCAGCCATGAGATATGTTTCCTCGCCATCCGGTGTAGAGCGGTGCAGAACGAAACAGCTTGAGACAAGCTTATTGCCCGGCTTTGTCTTAATAATCTGCAATGCGGGGCGAACGGTATCAGCCGTGGAATAAGTGGCTCCGCCCAGGAGACCGTCGGCATAACCCATCTTTACGAGCATGATGCCAAAATAATTGGCTTTTGCCAAAAGAGTACGGCAAGCAGCCTCATCCACTTTTCCCTTTCTCAAGGCAAACAATTCTGCAGTCATTCTATCGATGCCAGCATAGGTAAGGGGATCAATAATTTCAATCCCTTCTACCGGCCAACCAATGTCTTGGGCTGCAGCTTCTACCTCAGAACGATTGCCCAGAAGTACCGGCACGAGAATACCATCCTTATTCAGGAGACTTGCTGCCTCAAGAATCCTCGGATCAGATCCCTCAGTAAAAACGAGCTTTCGCTGCTGCTTCTTTAATAAAGCAATCATAGGTTCAAACATAGTTCATCCCCTGCCATTTCCCAATCTATTGAATACTCGCCGCTTTCTTTTCCAAATAGTATATTTAATTATACTGAAATTTTAAAATACCGTAAATATACTTTTCTGTAGAAGTAGCACATATTGTATTCCAAATTTCTTTTTTAATTTTCTTACTTTTTCATTGTCATCTTTCTTATCATACTATATAATTAAGTTTGTAACCATTACAATTTTACATAAATTATTAATTTTCTAGCTGAGTAGACAGAAAACAAGCAAAGCCTTGCCTCTGAACATAAAAATGCGGCAAGCTTGTCAGGGAATTTCAAACATTGACATCAAACAGAGAAGCTTGCCTGTTTGAGAATATAATCTCAAAAGCAAATAGATAAGGAGCCCTTTTTATGCACAGCGAAGCTGTGTAAATAACACTGTCGAGCCGCTGAACATTATGTTTCCGGCATCGTTGTCAAGTTTGGATGGTGTTTTTTCTACTTGCGTGGAAACTGCCATCCATAACTTGATAATCCAGATATGCACCTATTTAAGAAATTTAAGAGGAGGGAACTTTATGGATGAAAAAAGCAGATGCCCGGTAACAGGCCATACAAAAAGTGCTACGGCAGGGGGCGGAACTTCCAACAAGGACTGGTGGCCAAACCAACTGAACCTTAAGATTCTTCATCAGAACTCAAACTTGAGTAATCCCATGGCTCCGGAGTTTAATTATGCCGAAGAATTCAAGAAGCTTGATCTGAAAGCCCTCAAGAAGGATCTATATGCCTTGATGACCGACTCTCAGGATTGGTGGCCGGCGGATTATGGTCACTACGGACCTTTCTTCATTCGGATGGCTTGGCACAGCGCAGGCACCTACCGTACCAATGACGGCCGCGGCGGTGCGGGATCCGGCACCCAACGCTTTGCCCCTCTCAACAGCTGGCCGGACAACGTGAACCTGGACAAAGCTCGCCGTCTGCTCTGGCCCATCAAACAGAAATACGGCAGGAAAATTTCCTGGGCGGACCTGATGATCCTCGCCGGTACCTGCGCTATCGAGTCAATGGGACTTAAAACTTTTGGTTTCGCTGGCGGACGTGCGGACGTCTGGGAGCCGGAAGAGGACATATATTGGGGCTCTGAAGCCGAGTGGCTTGGCGACAAGCGCTACTCCGGTGAACGGGATCTGGAAAATCCTCTGGCCGCCGTACAAATGGGCCTGATCTACGTAAACCCGGAAGGCCCGAACGGTAACCCTGATCCTGTGGCCTCAGGGCATGACGTTCGAGACACTTTTGCCCGTATGGCTATGAACGATGAAGAGACTGTCGCCCTCGTCGCCGGCGGACACACCTTCGGCAAGTGTCATGGTGCGGGGGATGCGGCCCATGTCGGTCCGGAACCTGAAGCTGCCGGCCTTGAGGAACAGGGCCTGGGCTGGAAGAGCAGTTTCGGCAGCGGCAAAGGCGGAGATACCATTGGCAGCGGCATCGAGGGTGCCTGGAAACCGAACCCGACCAAATGGGACATGGGCTACCTGAATGTACTTTTCAAATATGAGTGGGAGCTGGTCAAGAGCCCAGCCGGCGCGCATCAGTGGCTGGCTAAGGATGTTGCTGAAGAAGACATGGTGGTTGATGCCCATGACCCAGCCAAGAAGCACCGACCTATGATGACCACGGCTGACCTCTCTCTGCGCTTCGACCCGATCTTCGAACCAATTGCCCGGCGCTACCAGCAAAACCCCGAAAAATTCGCCGATGACTTTGCCCGAGCTTGGTTCAAGCTCACCCACCGGGATATGGGGCCCCGTTCACGCTATCTCGGTCCCGAAGTTCCTGAGGAGGAGCTGATCTGGCAGGATCCGGTGCCGGCAGTGGATCACGAATTGATTGACGAACAGGATATGGCGGATCTCAAGGGTAAAATCTTGGTTTCGGGCCTGTCAGTCTCCCAGCTTGTCGGCACAGCTTGGGCCTCGGCATCTACCTTCCGCGGCTCCGATAAGCGCGGCGGGGCCAACGGGGCACGCATCCGTCTTGCTCCCCAGAAGGATTGGGAAGTCAACCAGCCAAGTCAGCTGAATGGGGTACTTGCAGTTCTGGACAAAATTCAAACAGAGTTTAACAGTGCCCAGTCAGGTTCAAAGAGGGTTTCCCTCGCTGACTTGATCGTCCTGGGCGGCTGTGCAGGTATAGAGCAAGCTGCCAAGAATGCCGGTCATAATGTGTCCGTTCCTTTTAAGCCGGGGCGCACGGATGCCCAGCAGGAGCAGACCGACGTTACTTCTATTTCTGTACTCGAACCTGCTGCAGATGGGTTCCGCAATTACTTAAAATCTAAAGTTTCCGTACGGGCAGAAGAACTTCTGCTGGACCGTGCCCAACTTTTGACTTTGACAGCTCCGGAGATGACAGTTTTGTTAGGCGGACTACGAGTACTGAATACCAATTACGGTCAGTCTCAGCACGGTGTCTTTACCAGGAAATCCGAGACGCTTACCAACGACTTCTTCGTCAACCTCCTGGACATGAACACTGCCTGGCAAGCGACATCTGACGATCAAAACGTGTTCGAGGGTCGCGATCGCACAACCGGCGAACTCAAATGGACCGGCACCCGTGTTGATCTCGTCTTCGGTTCAAACTCCCAGCTCCGGGCCATCGCAGAAGTCTATGCCTGTGACGACTCTCAAGCTAAGTTCTTGCATGATTTTGTTTCTGCCTGGAACAAAGTCATGAACGCGGACCGTTTCGATCTGGCTTGAATGTAGGTATCATCAATGACTTTGGATGAATAAATAACATCAAGCCCCTCAGCCGAGGGGCTTTTCCTATTTTGAAATGATGTTTTTAAGCCAATCATCAATTGCTTTCTTCTTATCTTCAGTGAACTCTTTCTTTGCTTCCTCATTTAGCCACGCTAGAGATTTTTCTGCTAAATATCTTCACATTTGTTCTTCTGCTTCTGTACACAGTTCTTACATTCTGCCCCCTCATAATCTATCCCAAGGCCGTATTAACGTATTGAGGATAATAAATATAAAAACAATGAATTTGTTGCTGTATGTATCTGTTTAGAGCAACAAAAGGGGGAGAAAAATTGAAGTGTAACTGCGGGGGATCTGAAATGGACTTAGCCCCAACATTAGAAGCTGAAGAAGTTACTGAGCTGCTTCAGAAAAATGGTGAAGCTGCGGAAAATGCACTGAACGCTCAAATAAGTTCTAAAAGGCCTAAAGAACTCAAGGTCGTCATTTTCTCAATCTTAGCAGTTTGCCTAATCACAACGGGCTGCTACTACTGGTATAAGAATGTTTATCAACCGGATGAACGCCTATCTATAGCTGCCAGACTTTTGGATTATAGCCAAGTATCTGAAGCTGATGAGGCCTATCGAGCCTTCATCTCGGATTACCCACAGCATGCCAAAGTTGCTTTTGCTTATGGAAAGCTCTTTGATCTGAATTTTAGTGATGAGTCAATATCCGAGGATATCTTAAAAATATTACAAGAGAAATATCCGAAATCAGAAGAATATGCTAATAGCTTAGCCAAATCTGCAGCCCGCAAGATCAAAGCTTACAAACCTCTTTACGATTACTACTATAATACTGGCTATGGAAAAGATAAATATTACCTTGAGGCTAAAAGTCTTCTTAACGAGCTTAATGCCTTCGGAGATTCAAGTGCCTTTATTGCGGCGGGCGGCACTGATCTTATCAAAAAGCTTAACGAAATTGTTAACCCTGCCTTCGGAGCTATCGAGTTTAAGCTTGCTTTAAGCGATTACATTAACATTGATTCTGTAGTACCTGCCGACAAACCAAAGATCACATTGACTAGAAGCGATGGAACATTGATTGAAGTACAATACGACCAAAAAACCGGAATTGTTAGTTCGGCTAATCTGAACCCAGGAAACTACCAATTGGATATTAATCTGACGAGAAGCTTTGGAACACGCCGCGGTAACTATTTTGGCGGGGAATCGCTTACCATCATACCTGGGCGCAAATACAAAGACACTACATACTTGTTTATGAAAAAGAAATCTGACGCAGGATCTGATAATATCGATCAACGATATTTGAATCTAGTCAATAATACTCAAGTCATTGTTGCTAATCAAATAACCCCATCTTCAGATTCGCCTGTGCCAACAAAGATCACTGTTGATGTTTTACCTAACGGCTACCGCATTCCTGCTAATGATCATTATCTCTTCGACTTAGATAATAATACGAAAAACGAGCTTATCGCTTATTACCTTAAAACACGCTCACTTGCTATCTTACAATGGAATGGCAAATCATTCGAGGAGCAATCAAAATTTCAAATTGGTAATAACGATTCTAAACTTGACTATCCTATGTTTCCAATCAGCATCAGATTATTTAATCTTGAAGGGATTTCCTTCCCTGTCCTAGGCCTAATAACTACAAGTGGTGAAAGCGGAAGTTATCCTGAATTAACACTTTTAACTTGGAATGGAATAGATGGCTACAATATTATTTGGGATGCTACAGCCGGGGATCATGGTGAATGGCAACTATCTAACAACAAAATCATTATGAGTCAAGAAAACTTCAGTGTAAGAGCACAGGCAGATGCCAATTCGAGATTTACCCAAGAATATGAATATAATGGGACTACCTTCGTCCTAGCCAATGCCTACACTTCCAAAAGATAAATTCCCCTAAACAAATATCCCCCCGCCATTACAGCGGAGGGATTTCTTACTTTACAGGGTCTAATTAACACGGTTTCTCATATAGGTTCTTGCGCTACTAGATTTTCTACTGCAGCACCTTCATCAAACGATTAATCCGTATGCCCTCATAACCGAGATCAACTTTTCACGGTTTGTATCCTCAATTGTTGTGAGAGGCATTCTTAGGTAATCCTTGCAAAAACCCATAGCTGCCATAGCAGCCTTGACCGGAATAGGGTTAACTTCACAAAACAGAGCCTCTGTAATGCCATAAAGCTTATATTGCTGCTCAGCACTGCCGGCAATGTCACCCTGAAAGAAACGGGTGCAAATCTCACGTGTCTGTGCCGGCATAATGTTGGAAAGCACGGAAATGCAGCCAACTCCACCAAGGGCCATAAGCGGAACTATTTGATCGTCATTGCCTGAATACAAATCAAGCTTGCCGTGGACACGCGCCATCGTCTCAACAATTTTTGAAATGTTGCCATTTGCTTCTTTGATCCCTACGATATTTTCGTGTTCAGCCAATGCCTCATAGGTTGCAGACTCAATATTAATTCCCGTCCTTGAAGGCACATTGTAAAGAATGATGGGCTTTGTGCTCTTATCGGCAATTTGTGTAAACATTTTAGTTAGGCCTTTTTGCGTTGCCTTGTTGTAATATGGGGTAACTACAAGCATTGCATCCGCACCTGCTTCGCAGGCAAAACTAGTGAGATCATGGGCGTATTCGATGTCATTGCTGCCTGTGCCTGCAATGATCGGCACTCTGCCTTTAGCTTGCTGAACTGCAAATGTAATTGCAGCTCTATGCTCAGCGTCAGACAAGGTCGAAGCTTCACCTGTGGTTCCACAAATCACCAGAGCATCAATCTTTTCTTCAATTTGCCAATCGATCAATTTGCCAAACTGCTCATAATTAATTCCTGTTTCGTCCAGAGGAGTTATGAGAGCAGTGGCAATACCTTTGAAAACAGTCTTCTTTTTCATGTTTATCCCCGTCTCCCTCTATAAAAAAATAGCTGATACGGAATTCAGCCACTAAATTACCCATATGATTTTCCAATCATACTGTAAGATAGATAGCTCTCCGCAAACGCGACAGTTAAACAAATCTTATTTTGTTCAACCAGCCCTGTCCCCACGTAATTGAGACCGACTTCGGCATCTACACCTTTCACCAAAGCTACGGTCTTACGTAAACCTTAACAACTTCGGGTACTGATTGTACGATGCACCTCTATCAATTCTTATTAAGAATATTCATATATTGCTATATTTGTCAAGCCTAAATTTGACGAACCTCTTAGGCAAACTCCATCTAAAGCTAAGAATAACTAGGTTGCGTACATAACCCGTATAAGCTGAATGAAAATTACTTATTAAGCAAATAAATAAAATGCCTATAAAATTGGAGGTGAGAAAGCATGGATGAAGTAATAACATTATTATTTTACCCTATATTTCTAGTCATGACCTATTTCTTAACATTAATTTTTATCCCTAAAAATAAATATAAAGAATACTTTATCTATGGAATTCTTATCGGCGGGTTAGGGGATATAATAGCAGTTGGTTTACTTCAAAACATACTAGGTATTATGTGGTTTAAGAACCTAAGCATCTTCTATGTTTTGAAAATGATGGCCCTGTCTCCACTGTGTTGGACGGTTACTGTTATGATTTTTCTTTATTTTTTACCCGCCAAAAAGTCTTTCAGGTATCCCTATATCTTAACTTGGGCCAGTATAAGCCTTGGTTTCGGATATATCGTACATAATGTTGGACTATTCGATTTCGTTAACTGGTTCTACCCCCTACCGGGTTATTTTTTATTTCTTTGCTGGTGGGGTTTTGCTTCATGGTTGTTTAGAAATACAAGTCCTTTGGCCAAAGAAGAGTGATTATGCTTAAGCGCATAAGTCTCTTGCACAGCTTGAGCTCATCCCGAGGATTAAAAAACCAGCTCTCCTGGTCGATAGCCGACAGGCAATTCCTCTTCACTCAAAAACTTGAAACTGTCATCACGCAGTATGGGTAAAAACACTTCGTAGGGTATCCTGAAAAACGCACAGGTATAATTACTGGATCCGACCCACCTACCCTCATTGCCACTAAAATTTAAACCTCTGGCAAATTTCGTATAGTTTGAGCAATCATGAACTGCTAAATCCCAGCTTTCTTCAACGGCTGTTTTCATGAATTTCAGAGTTAATTCCCGACTCCAAATGGGGGATATATAGCCATGTCTGGAAATATACATGTTTTCCCCGTCATAATTGTCTATGTTATTGGCATTTAGGTGCAATTCTGCGCAATTGATAAAATCGAGTTTCGTCTCTAAGATTGCTTGCTTCTTCCGGAAAAAGGTTTCGAAGAACTCCGGAGTCATTGGCGTTTCAATACCTACATTTTTGATGTATTTTTTCGCTATTGCCATATTTTTAATCACTTTGTCTGAACAATTTGAGGCCCCCAGGTTGAAACGCAACTCGTCAAGACCGGCTTCACCTAAAGCTTTCAAGGTCTCTGACCTAGCTAAAGTGCCATTTGTATAGAGATGTTGATGAATCCCTGCAGCACTGAATTTCTTGATAATCGGATAGTATTTTTCAATTTCCATGAATGGCTCTAAATAAACGTAGGAAATACCCGTGGGCTTCTGTTGGATGGAAAGAAGTAAATCAATGTCCTTCTCATAAAATTTTGTGTCTCCGATTTCCCACATACCTTCGCCAACCGGTGGAATTTCATCCAGTTCTCCATAATGATAGCAGAACTTACACTCTAAGTTACATTTGTTCGTTTTCCTGATGGCACTCAAACCGGTTCCCAAGAGACAAGAACGACATCCTTTGGGGAACTTGCTTTCATTTCCCACAAAAAAAGTTCTATTCTCCAAAGTTTTCAGGCCTCTGATTTCCGACATTAAGATATCATTTCTATGATCGATGGCTGCCTCAATTTGGGCAAAGGTTGCGTAAATGATTTCTTGTTGCTTGGTCATAATTTCCTCATCCTCTGGCAATATTGCAAAGAATTCAAACCAAGTCAAGGCATCTTTCTTGGAAATTTTCATAACATGTCCTCCTATAATTAAAAATCTACTACGGATTAGATTCGTATCTCCTGCTATGTTTTTTCATAATACCATAAAAGTTTCAGATTAACACGGATATAGCTAGGCTGGTCTCGATTTCCTCTAGTATTTTACCTTATGGAGATCAAAATGGATATGAGGACAAAAAAAATAGGACTCCAAAAATAACTTTTCAGCTGTCAGCTTGAAGTTCCATCATTATCATTAATTGCTTTATCTTTAGTCCTTACCTCTGGACCATGGGTATATCCTACAACAGTAAAATGCTCAGATAGCTCTTTAATTAACGCGTCATAGTCTGGTGACCTTGCTCTCAAGCAGGAAGAAAGGTGTACAGATTCTATCCCGGCTTGAATCATATTCTTTATCTTGCGATTTAAATCACCGCCAGTGTGAGTAAACGTTAGTAATTCTAGTTCTTCAGTATATCGGGCAAAGGAATCCTTTCTTTGAAAAAAAGCGTTAAGACAGCCCTTTCCCGTACAAATTTGCATGGTTTCTTCACGCACTAAAATTCCAATCTTCATAAAAAACACCCTTAACCATTATACTACAATTAAAATGGGCTAAGGTGTGACGTGCTTCACACTTTAGCTTGCAGTAAGTGGGAGAAGAGCTTCTTTGTTTATGCTATAATAAATGTCAGATAGACAGTAATTTCTACGTCTAAACGTATATACGAGCTATCTCCATCAAACTACAGATTAGAGGAGGCGAGGGGAATTGGCAGTAGGATTTATCGGCATTTTTGGAATCGTTCTATTCGTTTTGGTGCTTCTTATGATTGTTGCAGTCGTCCTTTCAGTTCGGTCACGACAAAAAAATATAGATCCTGTCTATCAAGATGAAGGGGGAAAAAAGATGATTAAGATGGTGTATACGTATCTTATTTTGTTTGCCACCTTGATGATGACCATTGGGGGAAGTGTCGCTTCCTTTATGGCAGTGGCTGACTTGGTTTCACCTCCAAGTTACTATATGACATATGAGGAATATAAGAGAGGGTATGTTGTTCCTCAAGAGTATAGCGACCCCAAACAACCTCAGCAAAAAGTCGAAGAGAAAAGCGAAGAAGAATTACAAAAAGATTATCAAATCCTTGTTAGTCAGGAAAAGATTCGAGCCCGTGAGCGTGCTTTGAATAGCCTGATTAAGAGTTTTGGTTGGATTGTAATTCCTCTACCGATCTTTTTGTACTATCAGCGGAGGTTGAAGCAGGAATAAAGAGCTATAAAAGGTAATCAGTATAAATTCAAGATCTGATTAATCTTACTGCAGTTGCTATACCTCTTGATAGCTCCTTATATCCTAAAAAGCTCAAACAACCTATTAAAAATATCATAAAAATTCGTATGTATGTCGGATATTTATTATTCCTTATTAACCAAAGATTCGATCGCATCCCCATAAGTCCAATAAAACCTCCAATGGCCCCACCGGATATCAATATTAGCGGAATGCAGCATAAAAGATATTCATACCAGCGAAGTGATTGAGCCAGATCAAATTCCACTGAATCCAATACGATTTTTGGTATTGGATCGAGTCCAAATAACTGTCGTTTAATTTTTAAGAATCGAAAACTATCCTTTGAAATTTGAATTTTATATTCATTAAGATTTGATTGCCGAATTATATTAAGTTCATCAAAATTGATATTAACCGCCCCGGACCAAAAGGATACGTTAATATCAATTACTTTATCCTCTGGATAATTTAGCTTAAACTCATACTTCATAAAAATCATCCTGCTTAATTCTCTTTATTTCCAAACAGACTCACTGTACTAGTCTCTTTTGTTAAAAACCATTTGCTTATCGTGAAAGGCCACCGATTGTCGCATAGTTCGTTACAGCCTTATTATAGTTCTAAGCCCCATAAAAATTGTTGAAATATTTGTATGTAAAGCATAAATAAAACATAAAAATTCTATAGATCATTCATCAATACTTTTTGTGTGCTACTATGCGAATTTTTCAGCTCTAGCTAGTAATAAATTAGAAGGATAGAAGGTAGAAAAGGACTGTAAGAAACTTTAGTTTCGTTACTGTCCTTTTTCTACTACATGTAGTGCATTTGACTATAGTACGAGATCCTTCTTCCTAGAAACTTTTTTGAAGTTGTACTATGGATGATCTCATGTTTATTTATTAGTAACAACTATGACTTTGGCATAGGGTTCGCCTCGCCTGTTCTGACAATTTGATCCTGTTAATTGCCATAGCAGTTAACCCGGCAAAAGCCTCTAATAAGCGAATACGCTCTGAGTCGAATTGCACTTCTGTTGTATTAAAACAAATACCCAGAACCCCTTGAACTCCCTGTTCTGTACTCAGGGGCAAATACAAAGCCGTAGCAGCACCTAAAGTTTCCGTTCCTTTCCCCGCTTTTCGCCCTTTATCAAAAACCCAACTAGCAACTGCCAACTCGCTATCATTTAAGAAGTTATTCAATCCCGAGTCTCTTTGCAATACTAATTTTCCCTTTTCATTGGGCAGTAGCAATACAACTTGCCCCTCCAATGTGCTTGAAACATTATTTACAATACTCTCCAGCACATCATCTAATTGACTCACTGCTGCAATATCCCGACTTAGAGCATACAGGGCCGAAACCCTATTCTCTCGCTGCCGTGAATAATTGATTTGCTTCTTCAAGCGATCAGAAAGAGTTCCCGTAATGATGCCCACCAGCATAAAGATCGCGAAACTTAGCACATAACGGATATCAGCAACAGTAAACGTAAAAATAGGCGGAACGAAAAAGAAATCCAAGGTTATCGCTCCCATAGCTGCTGTGATAACTGCAGGAAGTCTTCCCCAGCGGGCAGCACTGATTAAGACAGGTAGGAGAAAGAGCATCGAAATATTTACGATTCCAAGAAAGGAACTTATGGGGGTAATAATTGAAATCATCAATGTCATTAGCAAAGGCGCTAAAATATAAGGCACCGATGAAGAATGCACTAATTGAGGACTGATCCCCTTTTTCTTTACCCTTTCTGCAGGGTAATTTCTTTGCCCTGTTTCTTGTTGACTCCCTGGGATAACGTGAATACTTATACCTTGACTATGTCGTATCACTTTGTCAACGACCGAACCGTGGACAAAAGTCCAAAAGCGAGTATGCTCCGGTTTACCAATAATTATCTGTGATACATTGCGCTTTGCAGCTAAATGCAAAATCTCTTCGGCTATGTCATCCCCTGTAAGACCAATGATTTCGGCACCTAATTGTTCTGCCAAACGAAGGTTTTTGGCCATAGAATCCCTATCAGCTTCATTTCCGGAAAGGCGGTGCAGGTGGGGTTCCACATGTACCGCAAACCATTCCGCATTTTGACTTGCCGCCATCCTTTTGGCTACACGAATTAACTTAGCTGAAAAAGGGCTGGCACTTATACATACTAAAACCTTTTCCCCAGTGGGCCAGGGACCGGCTATTCCATGGACCCGCATATAAGATTCCAGTTGGCGATCTACTTTTTTGGCGGTATAACGAAGGGCTAACTCCCTTAGCGCATTAATATTCCCTGGGCGAAAAAAGTTTTTCAAGGCCTCGGTCGCCTGTCCGGCGACATAGACCTTACCATCTTTAAGTCGTTGAATTAACTCTTCAGGAGGTATATCAATAAGTTGGATTTGGAACGCGGTTTCTAAGATCTGGTCAGGAACAGTTTCCCGCACCGTTACTCCTGTGATCTGAGCTACTATATCGTTTAGAGTCTCTAAGTGTTGGATGTTTAAAGTAGTATATACATTGATTCCAGCTGCCAACAATTCTTGAACATCCATGAAACGTTTTTTATGCCGGGAGCCTGCTACATTGGTATGGGCAAGTTCGTCAACCAAGGCAATTTGGGGACGTCTTGCTAAAATGGCATCTAAGTCCATTTCATAAAAAGTCTTGCCTTTATAATCCTGAGGTTTTGTGGGAATTACGGGTAACCCTTCAAGCAGCGCCTTAGTTTCCGCTCTCCCGTGAGTTTCTGCCAAACCCACAACTACATCCATTCCTTCTGACAACTTTTCCTTAGCTGCTTCGAGCATAGCATAGGTTTTTCCGACCCCGGCGGCGGCTCCCAGGAAAATCGTAAGTTTCCCGAGACCCTCCTTCTCAAGGCTGGCCAGCAGCTCATCGGGGTCTATTCGTTTCTCCTTTTTCATTTAACATCACCAACTTATAAAGAATCTAAAGCGATGTTTATGTTTAACACGTTTACCCGTGGTTCACCTAAAAATCCGAACTGCCTACCCTCAGTATACTGGTCTACAAGTGCCTGAACCTGTTGAACGCTTAAATTTCTGGCTTTGGCTACCCTAGCTACTTGAATTTGAGCAGCATCTGGACTAATATGTGGATCCAAGCCGCTAGCTGAAGCTGTAATCAAGTCTCCAGGAACGGAAGCATTCGCAGATAACTCGTTCTCTGTTCTCACCTTTTCTGCTCGTTGGGCTACAGAGTCTAAAAACGCTTTATTCGTTGGTCCTAAATTAGAACCACTTGAACTGGCTGCATCGTATCCATCCTTGCCTGCTGCTGAGGGACGACCAGAAAAATAGCGTGCATCGCTAAAGTTTTGTCCGATTAGGAGAGAACCTATAGGTTCACCATTTTTATATGCAAGAGAGCCCTCAGCTTGTTTAGGAAAAATGACTTTCGATAGGCCTGTCACCACTAAAGGATAGGCGATCCCTGTTAGTAAGGTCAATACAAGCAACAACATAAAGGCCCTGCCCATTGTTTTAAACATATATATTCACACCCTTCCCAAATATCCAAGACTATTCGATTATCGTAATTCAAGCCCAAGTTAAACAATAGACTCTGGCTTCCGGCCTCTGTTCTAGCTTAAACCCAGCATAACCAGCAGCATGTCAATCAGCTTAATTCCAATAAAGGGAACAATTAGACCACCTAAACCGTAGATTAAGAGATTGCGCCTTAAGATTACATTAGCTCCCAAAGGACGGTAGGCAATCCCACGTAAGGCTAGAGGCACCAAGGCAACGATAATCAACGCGTTAAAAATCACCGCTGAGAGGATGGCGCTTTGAGGTGTAGCTAGTCCCATAATATTTAACACACCTAATTCGGGATAGGTCACTACAAACAAAGCTGGGATAATCGCAAAGTACTTGGCTATGTCATTTGCGATACTAAAGGTTGTCAGCGATCCCCTGGTCATTAACAACTGTTTTCCGATTTCCACAATCTCAATAAGTTTTGTTGGGTTACTGTCCAGATCCACCATGTTGCCGGCTTCTTTGGCTGCCTGGGTGCCACTGTTCATAGCCACTCCTACGTCAGACTGGGCCAAGGCAGGAGCGTCATTGGTTCCATCCCCGGTCATAGCCACTAATTGGCCTTTAGCTTGATACTCTCTAATTAGTTTTAGTTTTTGTTCCGGTGTTGCCTCCGCCAGAAAATCATCCACCCCGGCCTCGGCAGCAATTGCGGCCGCAGTTAATGGGTTATCCCCGGTAATCATCACTGTCGCAATACCCATGCGGCGAAGTTGAGCAAACCGTTCATTAATTCCACCCTTAACGACGTCTTTAAGGTAAATGACGCCTAAAGCTTGATTTCCCTCTGCCACAACTAGCGGAGTGCCACCTTTTTTAGCGATCCCCTCAATGGCTGCTTTCACCTCAGGGGCCATTTCTCCCCCTTTTTCACGCAAGTATTTTTCAATTGTGTCCATAGCTCCTTTGCGGATTTCACGACCCTGTAAATCAACCCCACTCATCCGGGTTTGGGCGCTGAAGGGAACAAAATTTGCTCCTAAATCAGTGATGTCTCGTTCTCTTAGGTTAAATTTTTCCTTGGCCAAGATTACAATACTTCGGCCTTCAGGGGTCTCGTCCGCGAGAGATGACAATTGGGCGGCATCGGCTAACTTTTCCGGTGATTCACCTGGAGCGGGTACAAATTCCGTGGCCATCCTGTTCCCAAGGGTAATAGTTCCGGTCTTATCCAAAAGCAATACCCCCACATCACCAGCCGCTTCCACTGCCCGGCCGGACATTGCTAAGACATTTCGCTTTAACAGACGATCCATTCCGGCTATACCAATAGCACTGAGCAAGCCTCCGATGGTGGTAGGGATCAAACAAACCAGCAGAGCAGCAAGCACAGGGATGGATAACGTTGCTCCGGAGTAGATGGCATAAGCCTCTAAAGTAGCAACTGCCAGTAAGAAGACAATGGTCAAACCGAGCAACAATGTGGTTAAGGCTATTTCATTCGGAGTTTTCCGACGCTTAGCCCCTTCGACCAGGCTGATCATGCGATCTAGAAACGTTTCACCCGGATTGGCTGTAATCTTCACCTTGATCCAGTCCGACAGAACCCTAGTGCCGCCGGTGACGGCATTGCGGTCACCGCCCGATTCCCGGATCACGGGAGCAGATTCCCCGGTGACCGCACTTTCATCGACGGAAGCAATGCCCTCAATAATTTCCCCATCGCCAGGGATCATCTCCCCTGTCTCAACAAGAACGATATCACCCTTAGCTAATTGCGAAGCAGAAATATTTTCTACTTTTTCTCTGACCAACTTTTTAGCGATGGTTTCACTCCTTGTTTTCCGAAGGGAATCAGCCTGTGCCTTCCCTCTTCCCTCAGCCAGAGCTTCTGCAAAATTGGCAAAAAGAACAGTAATCCATAACCAGGCTGCGATCTGCACGTCAAATCCAAATGTTTTAGACTGCAAAGCAATATCTCTAAGGGTAAAATAAGTGGTCAATACCGCCAAGATTTCTACCACTAACATGACGGGATTAGTCCATAAGACCCGAGGATTTAATTTTGCAAATGATTCTTTAATAGCCCTTGCTAAGATTGAACGGTTAAAATTTGAACTTGTACTCATAGTTTGCTCACTCCTCCTTAAAAGGCCTTGCCAGCCAACATTAATAGGTGCTCAACGATGGGCCCCAGAGCTAGAGCAGGAAAAAAGGTCAAGGCTCCCACAATCAAAACCACACCTGCCAAGAGACCGGAAAATAAGCCTCCCGTTGTCTGAAAAGTCCCAGCACCAGCTGGGGTTATTTTTTTGCCGGCCATACTACCCGCGATGGCCAAAACCAGCACAATTGGGCTAAAGCGGCCTATAAGCATACATACGCTAAGGATGATATTGTAAAAAACAGTGTTGACGTTTAGCCCGGCGAAGGCGCTCCCGTTATTGCCTGTTGCAGAAGAAAAAGCATAAAGTATTTCACTTAAACCATGAGGTCCGGGGTTGAGGATGGAGGAGGTACCTGCCGTAATTAGCACAGCCAAGGCGCTGCCTAATAAAATGCAGGCCGAAGGAATAAGCACAGCCAGGATGGCCATCTTCATCTCAAAAGACTCTATCTTTTTACCTACGTATTCCGGCGTTCGGCCGACCATAAGACCAATTATAAATACCGTCAAAATCACAAACAGCAACATAGCATATAAACCTGACCCGACACCGCCGAACACAACTTCACCCAACATCATCTGAAGCATAGGCGACAGTCCTCCAAGAGGAGTAAGACTATCATGCATAGCATTGACCGCACCGCAGGATGTCGCAGTGGTTATCGTGGCCCACAAGGCCGAGTTGACAACTCCAAACCGGACTTCCTTTCCTTCCATTACAGAAGAACCAGTTATTCCAATCTTGCTAACCAAAGGGTTGCCCGCTATTTCGGTACTATAGGTCGTGCCTAGGGTTAAGACCAACAAAATCAACATCGCCCCAAAGATGACCTTCCCCTGCTTGGCATCCTTTAACATCTTGCCAAAGGAAAACGTTAAGCCTACCGGAATAAGCAGCAATAACAGCATCTCTACAAGATTGCTAAAGGGGGTAGGGTTTTCGAAAGGATGAGCCGAGTTAGCGTTCATGAATCCGCCACCATTGGTACCTAACATTTTGATCGCTTCCTGAGAGGCCACCGGCCCCATAGCTAAGGTCTGATTCGCTCCTTGAAGAGTTTTGACTGTGAGATAGGGAGATAAGTTTTGAATCACCCCTTGCGAAACTAATAACATTCCTCCCACCAAGGATATCGGTAATAGTATCCACAATATAGTACGAGTTAGATCTACCCAGAAGTTACCTATTGTTTTAGCTTGGTGGCGGCTTAAACCCCGTATCAGAGCGACCACAACAGCTATTCCGGCGGCAGCCGAAACAAAGTTATGAACCGTTAAGCCAGCCATTTGACTCAGATAACTCATTGTAGATTCACCGCCATAGGCCTGCCAGTTGGTGTTAGTTGTGAAACTCACTGCTGTATTCCAGGCTAAATCCCATTTCAGTCCTCCAAACCCTTGTGGGTTAAGAGGCAAGTACCCTTGACCCAGTTGAAGGATAAATAGAGTAAAAAGACCAACAAAACTAAAGACCAAAAGGGATAAAGCATACTCCCACCAATTCATTTCCTTTTGGGCATCAATTCCACATATTCGGTAGATAAACGCTTCCAACGGTCCCATGATCGGATCCAAAAAGGTCTTCTCCCCCTGGAATACCTTAGCCATATACAGACCAAGCGGAATGGCCAAAGCAAAGAGCACTACAAAAAACACGATCAGTTGAATAAAATCGTTACTCATCATTACAATTCCTCCGCTTTCATCAGTGTGTAACTTAGATATATTAAAAGACCTATAGCTACAAAGCCGCCCAAAATCATATCCCCCATGGCTCTCCCTCCTTCTGAAGTTATAGCGAATATGCTTATTTGCTTTTTGTATGACCTTACTCGAGAACTTGTTATTCTGATTGCACCCTTATTATAGGACTATAGCTCGTTAAAATAGTGTTAAATAAACATTGATTACTATAAATAAACCGTAAAGATTCTCTACACAAAATAAATAATATCTGCATTTCATATTTTACAGATAACCTATAAAGACAGTGTTAAGAACACCATAACTCGTATAAATACGGTATTAAGGTTTTTAAGCATAAAAAAAAGCCTTTAAACAAGGCTTGTCATAGAACCATCTTTAAGTTACCTCGCACGATATTGCAAGGACATTTAAGTCTCCATGACAGATAGTTATAGCTTAAACATTGTGACACTACCTTGAAAGTCTGTTGCCATTTGAGCCAGAGAGGTTGCCGCCCTACGGATTTCCTCCATAGAAGCACTCTGTTCCTCTGTCCCTGCCACCACATTTTCCAGACTACCTGCAATTTTCTTAGGAATGTTTGCAACCTCCATGATTGAGGTAACAATTGTCTCGGTACTTACCCCAACTTCCTGAACTACGTCAGCAACGGACTGGGCCTGTTTTGAAAAGTCGTTGACTCCCTGCAAGATATCTTGGAAAGCTTCACCTGCGGAATTAATCATGTGAATCCCGTCTTGGGCCGCAACAGTTCCATTGTTCATGGTGTTAACTGCCTTCGTAGTCTCCTTTTGAATCTCGTTAACCAATCCACTGATTTTTCCGGCTGCATCACTGGACTGTTCGGCAAGTTTTCGAACTTCGTCAGCAACTACCGCAAACCCTCGTCCTTGCTCCCCTGCCCGTGCTGCTTCAATCGCTGCATTGAGAGCCAGCAGATTCGTTTGGGAAGCAATATTGGTGATAAGTGCTACTATCTGACCAATCTCTCCGGATTTTACTCCCAGATTATTGACAACATCAGCTGCTTCCTTGACGGTACTACTTATCGCTTGCATCT
The DNA here is from genome assembly GCF_000231385.2 of Desulfosporosinus meridiei DSM 13257. Lineage (NCBI taxonomy): Bacteria > Bacillati > Bacillota > Clostridia > Eubacteriales > Desulfitobacteriaceae > Desulfosporosinus > Desulfosporosinus meridiei. The sequence goes on from NC_018515.1 coordinate 3,109,387, forward strand.
CGTCAACCGCTTTCCCAACGACACTATTACCTATGGCAGCCTTCTCGGAGGTCGCACGCGCTCCATCTGTAACTTTTTGGATATCCAGAGTTATAGTTTGCATATGCGCAGAAACTTGTTGCGCTGAAAATACCGTAGCATCAACTCCCGTCAGCTTTTGTTGTACCCCGTCGGAAACTTCCTGAATGGATCTCACAATTTGTTCAGTCGTTTTGCCACCCTCGTCGGCACTGGCGTTTAACTCTTCTGCTGAAGCAGCTAACTGCTGTGAACTGTTGACAATTTCCAGGATAATCGTCTTAAAATTTCCCATCATAATGTTAAGGTTTTCTGTCATCTGGCCAAACTCATCTTTAGATTGAACCCTAATGCTGTGGCTGAAATCGCCTTGTACGAGAGCCTCTGCAAACTGGTTCACCAATTTAATATTCTTAACGATGTAGCGGCTATAAAGAAAAAGAGCTGTACTGGCAATTAAGATTGTTAGTATAAATATTATGAGCATCTGATATAACAAAGCATTCAAAGGAGCTAATAAATCAGCCTCTGAAACATCAATAGCTAGTGTCCAGCCGAATCCTGGAACTGGTGCATAATAAACCTGTCTTGTCCCGTCTCGTGAGTATGTAAACGATCCTTCTTGACCACTGAACATGGTTTTGGCGGCATCGCTCAAGCTTTTGTTAGTGTCCTCTGTAATCTTCCCTTGCATTACTTTAGATGGGTCTGGATTGGCCAGATACTGCCCCTCTTTGTTCAAAAGGTAAACGTCCGCCTTGATATTTAAACGGATCTCACTAATTAGTTTTTGCAGAGTAACAAAATCAAGATCTCCTGTAGCTACCCCTATAAAAGCTCCTTGCTTATCGTACAACGGTGCGACGGCAGTGAGCATGGTGACCTTTGTAACATCATCAAAGTATGGATCTGTCCATGCAATCTTTTCTTTTGAGTTCTTACCGGTTTTATACCAGTCTTGGCCAGGGTAGTCATATTTTTCATCACTATATTCATCTGTATAGATCACTTTATCTTTTTCTTTATAAACATAGGGGCCATAATACTTAACGTCTTCCCTGTAGGCATAAGGCTCATAAAACACGCCCATCCCAAAGGTTACTTTACCGGATGCGATTGTTTTCTTAAATAAATCAGTATACTGCTCTTGGCTTAGGCTACCACCGACAGAGTCTACTGTACTGACCATACCTTGAACTAAAGTACCATGTTCCGTTAATTGTTTCTCGATACCCTCTATTGTTCCCTGTAATTTAGCGCTCATCTTGTTTTGGATCTCATTCCTAAGCAGTGATTCAGAATACTTGTAACTAATCCCAGACATAGCTACGAAGGTTAATACGATTATAGGCAAAATTGTAAGCATCGTCTTGCCCCGAACACTATAAACATTGAAAATCCTTTTAAACACTAGATCAGCTCCTTCATAGCTGTTTTTTAGACATATTTTTTTAAAATAGTATTTTATATTCTTCATATTACCAGAACATTGTTAAGCCATTATTGATAAAGTGTAAATTATACGTTACTTACAAAAAATTCGACATTCATCTCCTCAAAAAGAAAAAGAGCCTTAGTGGCTCTAATAATCTTTATTTTTTATGCCATTGCCCATCATTCAAAAGCACGTTACTTTTGTATGATTTGAATAAGGTTGCCGCAAGTATCATCAAAGACAGCTATTGTGACTTTGCCCAGTTCAGTCGGTTCCATGGTAAATTTCACCCTTTGCATTGTTTATTTTGCCATTTTGATTTCCTCTATTCTTTATCGCTGTAGGGCGCTTGATTATCAAAATATCTAAACACATACTGGACTAGTAAACAGATAACTCGACATACTATTGTCAGGTTATCTGTTTTATAATGTGATTGGGGTGATCATATTGCAGATAAACAGACTATTTGAAATCATATATATTTTACTTAACAAAAAGTCGATAACTGCCAAAGAACTGGCTGAACGCTTTGAGGTATCCGTAAGAACAATTTACCGTGATATTGATACCCTGTCTTCAGCAGGGATCCCAATTTATGCAAGCCAGGGTAAGGGCGGCGGTATTTCATTGCTCGACGATTATGTGCTCAATAAATCAGTTCTTTCAGAACGGGAACAAAACGAGATATTATACGCATTGCAAAGTCTGTCAATCACGCTGACTCCTGAAACGGATAAAGTTCTGGCAAGACTGAGTAGTCTGTTCAACAGAAACACAACAAATTGGATTGAAGTAGACTTCAGTCCCTGGGGCAGCAACGAAAATGGAACATGCCAATTTACAATGATTAAAAACGCCATTCTAAGCCGCCAAATCATTGAATTTAATTATTTTGGCTCTTCCGGTGAAAAAAGCATCCGCAAAGTCGAACCGGTTAAACTTGTCTTCAAAGTAAATGCCTGGTATCTGCAAGCCTTCTGCTTAACCAGAAACACATATAGAACCTTCAAAATTACACGAATGTCTGATCTCCAGATGACGCCGGAATCTTTCTCAGAGAGGAATTTTGAAGGAATCAAAGAAAATGAACAGGCGCAAACAACTCAAATCGATGTGTGCCTAAATATATCTGCCGAAGGTGCATATCGGGTATACGATGAGTTTGACGAGGAAGATATAACCAAAAACAACGATGGCTCCTATATGGTTAAGGCCTCTCTGCCGAGGGGTGATTGGATATATAATTATCTATTTTCATATGGACCGCTTCTTGAAGTAATAGAACCTAAAGAACTACGGCAGGAGATGAAGAATCGGATTAAAATCATGACGAATAAATATTAATACTTTAACCTGACGTACTGTCGTCAGGTTTTGTTCTTTATAATATTAATTGAGCATTAGGACAACATTATTCTAATAAGGAGGAGCAACTATGATTGCAAACAATGTACTGTTGAAGCTGAAAAATCCGAACAAAGATGTAAGTGAGGTGCAGTCCCGGCTTCTTAGTATGAAAGGAAAAATTGATGTTCTTTTGGACATACAGGTTGAAGAAAACATACGTCCTGAGGATAGTGCTTACGATGTATTATTCATCACGAAGTTTGCATCCATGGAAGATTTAGATGTATATCTTGCCCATCCGGCACATTTGAAAGTTTCTAAATTTATCGGCAGTGTCCTGGATACGCTGGCCTCTCTGTGTTATGAGTTGAAATAGCAAAACATTTCACGCACTGATTAATTAATCAGTGCGTGCTTTTTTCGGAACAATATCATCCAGGTAACATCATATACAGTATAGCTGTTATAACCTGACATACTGTTGTCAGGTTATAACAGCTATACTGAAATTGTAAATAAAACTCAAAACAGGAGGTTTCATTGATGGAGAATTTCAACCATATAATTATTGATCCCCAGGAATTGGAGGGCAAACGTATTCTTGTTACCGGTGGTACCAAGGGAGGAATAGGAGAGGCAATTGACGGCGGCATTGTCCGCATTATATAACAGAGTGCTGAACAGACTGCTTAATTTGATGGGGAATGAAAAGAGGATTATAGTAAATTATTCATTTCCTGCAGAATGCTGTTGATCTGGTTAAGTATGTCTAGGCGGTTGGTCTGGATGGAAGCTATTTCAGCAAAGGCTGTATCCATGGCAGCATAATCCTCTTCTTTGATCAAGCCTTTATATTCCTCTCTAATATCTTTGATTTGGCCTTTTGTATCTTTTAAAGAGTTCGCCAGTTCAGCGATTTGTGCCTTGTAAGCTTTTAACTGCGTGGTTGTTTCTTCCGGAATTACTGAGCCACTGTCTTTTAATGCTTCTAGTTTTTGGGCCAGGGTTAGGCGGAGTTGATTGTTTAGCTCGACAACGCCGAGGTTGTTTTCACGATTTTCAAGTACCTCCTGCTTGTGCTCTGCTAAATCCAGTTTGAACCCTTCGAATCCCTCTTTCTTGGTTGCTAGCTTTGACTGTTTTTCCAGGTTGCGGGCTTTGATTTCTTCAATCTTCTGCTGCTTTTCCTCCAATTTTAGAATGCGTTTGTCTAATTTGCTTCCGTCACCCGGAGTGGCGGCAAATACTGAAGTACTCGTGACAAGGGTAAGCATTAAAGCTAGTACGGTTACCGTTATTTTTTTCATTGTTAAAACCTCTTTTCTTTATTATGAGTTTGGGATATAAATTCCTCACTTGATACACCCGGTTTTCCTCAATTTGTCACCTCCCTGCTTTATCTTAACGTTTGACCTTTGCGCAAAACAAAGGTTAAACTGTGGCAAAGCTGTGGCAATTCTTTTTATCTGGCAAAGAATAGTCTACAATAGGGGCAAGGAAGTGATCCAATGAGAAAATTAATCTACCTGGCGGATGATGATGAAAATATCCGCGGCTTAATTAATATGTTTCTGTCTAATGAAGGCTTTGAAGTGAAATCTTTTGCCAATGGGGATGACTTACTTGCGGCGTTTTTGCAAAAGCCTGCCGATTTAGTCATTCTTGACATCATGATGCCGGGGACAGACGGACTTTCTGTATGTACACAGATTCGAAATTGCAGTAATACCCTGATTATTATTGTGTCCGCAAGAGACAATGAAATCGACCGGATAACAGGGATTACACTTGGTTCGGATGATTACATGACAAAGCCTTTTTCTCCTATGGAACTGATGGCCAGAGTCAAAGCATTGTTCCGCAGATTGGAATTAGATACAGGCGGCAGTTCCAGGCACATTTTGACAGCCGGCAATTTAATTATCAATGCCGCCACCCGAGAAGCAAAAGTAGATGGAAGTCAGTTTGATCTGACTCCGACGGAGTTGGCTTTAATGGTATATTTAATGCAAAACAGCACACGTGCCGTATCCCGGGATGAGCTCTTGAAAAATGTTTGGATGTTTGATTTTGAGGTTGACTCCCGGGCCACAGATGATGTGGTGAAACGTCTGCGCAAAAAGCTTGCCGCAGTCAAGTGCAGTGCAAAAATCGAATCTGTCTGGGGATTTGGATTCAAACTGAGTGAAGGGGGTGAATAATTTGTGAAGACGATAAAAAACGCTATTGTTACTCCCTTTGTCATCATGATCACGGTCTTTCCCCTCATAACACTGCTCTTATTCAATCTCTCGGTTAACTATTATTTAGATCGCAATGCCAGGACTGAACTGCGCGGTGTTGTGAAGACCATGGAAGGCGTGGTGAAAAAAGAGCTGCCGGATATCCGAAACACTGCTGTGGCAAATTTGGCTGCTCCTTTTGCCAAACTCTACAGAGCTCTGCGCTCTTCTCAATTAGCAGCGAACACTGAGATGCTTTTCTACAGTCAAAATCAGGAGCTTTTCTCTCCCCTCAGGGATGGGTACATTTCCGATAGTTTTATCAACAATCAGTTATTGAAACGACTCAGTGGGAAGCTGCCTTCGATGGAGGATAACCAAGTATATACCATCCGCATCGGAGGAGATAAATACTTTGTCCTGTTATACCCTGTCACAAATGCCGGGAGCCCGGCTGTTATTTTTGTATCCCATGGGGATAAGGAGCTCGCTTTAGTCCGTTTTATCAATCTCATATTAATAAGTATTATGCTGATCGGAGCCTTACTGGCTGTGTTGCTGGCTCATCGTTTGTCAAGCCGGATTACACGCCCCGTCGGCGAGCTGTGCAGACTGACCAGAGACATCGGCTCGGGGAACTTTTCCGCTCCGCTTCAGACCAGTAATCATGATATTCTTGAACTGCATATACTTAAACAAAGTATTGGGGAGATGTCCGCTCAGCTTGAAACCTATGATAAATCGCAAAAAGCATTCCTGCAGAATGCTTCTCATGAACTGAAAACTCCTCTTATGTCTATCCAGGGATATGCAGAAGGTATTATTAACGGGGTGCTTCCCGATGTAAAACACGCCTCTCAAATCATTCACAGCGAAAGCCAACGGCTGGGCAAATTAGTCGAAGAACTCCTGACACTTTCGCGGATTGAAAGCCAGACGTACAGCAAAGAACTCAGCCAAGTTAACTTGGGCAATATCCTCAAGGAATATGTCCAGCGTCTCGGCGGCCTTGCTGCAAAACATCAATGTGAACTGGCACTTGTCCTGCCGAATAAGCCTGTATATGTAGCGGCGGATGATACCCTTTTATCACAGGCAGTCATTAACATCGTATCGAATTGCCTGCGTTACGCCAAATCTACGGTGAGCATAACTTTACTGGAAGATGAAAATTCTGCAGTCATTCGATTAGCGGATGATGGTGACGGCATACCGGAAGCGGATTTGCCCCATATTTTCGAAAGGTTTTATAAGGGTAAAGGAGGAAATTTCGGTCTGGGGTTAGCCATTGCTAAATCTGCCGTAGAGTTTATGGGTGGAAGCATCCGGGCAGGTAACGGTCAAACAGGAGCCGTATTCGAAATAACATTAAGTAGCAGCCCCGGTTAACCAGTCAGCCCTGTTTAAACACTGGTTAGAAAGAGCTTAAGCCCTTTCGATGCAGTTTACCTTGAGACAATAATAAAAAGAATATTTCTTTTTAGTTCAAAAGAAATATTCTTATTAACCTATTTCAGGCATACCAGTAAGCTCTCCGATGTTTCGGAGTTAACCTCTGCAATAATTCCGTAAATATCGCCTCCATGCAAATACTTCTGCATAATCGATATTTACCAATAGGGATTACCATCGTACTTGTTACATGAGTCCTACTGCTTCATATGAGCACCGATCGCGAATACTTGATTTTTTGTTAGCAGTGTCAACAAAAAATTTAGCCATCGCAAGTGCAGATTCCAGCGTATCGAAAATTAGTAAAGTGTACCGAAACAATACTTTATTGTTTACCTGATGAATAACGTGGGGAATTCCGCTTTCCATTGCGAGTGACCTTAGCACAGGCTTCCTGCCTACTCTCATTAAGATGCTCAGAGCCTCTAATGAAACACATTTACATGGCATGCCAGATGCTATAGCTATCTGCACGTTGCATTTACTGGGAATTGCCGCATTTATATCTTTCGTATATTTTTTGTGCTCATCTTCCCATTCCTTAGACATTTCTCTGAACAGGTCACCAACCCCCTCTACTCCAAGAGTGTATTTACCAATAAATAGCTTAGGCATGTTCTCGAATTCAAAAGTGGTTACACCAATCATTATATTTCTTTTAGCCACTCACTTTCACTCCTTTATATAATTTTTTATACAAGAATGGAGAGCTTACTATTTTGTCAATTGAATCACCGTTATCTAATTAATGTTGGTGAATTCTATATATTCTGTATATTATGTATATTCTAACTATACACTAACTTGATATAACTCAGAAATACAAATGCTAAATCATGCTTGTTAATAAATTATATACCTACTTCTAATATTTGGATTAGATCTACTATCCTATCTTTACGTGCATTTGTTTAAAAGATTAATTTTAATAGTAACCGCCAAGCCGAGTCTATGAAATAATCCGAGAAAGACAAAAAAGGCCAGACCGTCCAAAACGATCTTACCTTATTTATTCAATACTTCTCCCCGGTCAACTTTAGGCATGCCCAAATAACCACAGTATAAATTAGCTGCTTACTGAATATGTTCCGGTGATTGAGTATCACTACACAGTGTTGCTCTCATAACTAGTTACCGCGCGAAAAGTTTCAATAACTTCCTTCAATGCACAAGCAAACTCGATGCAAGCTCCTTCTAGATCTTCTTCTGGTATAGAATTAAACCCAAAGAGGAAGATGTTTTCCGGTGCTTTTTGCTGGTTCCGCCAATAGACTTTCGTCCCATAAATTCCAAAGCCTCTTAATCTCATCTTCGTGATCAAACCTTCTTGACTCGTGCATCCCGATATTTGTATTAAGGTATGAGTACCTGCCGGCGCTGGGAAAATCTTAACGATACCTGCCAGATGTTCTTTTATCACCCGGTTAAATATTCCGTATTTTCTTCTGTTGGACAGTGACATCTTGCGTACATGTCTTTCGAGATGTCCATCTCGGATAAAATAGGCCAATGCCTTCTGATTATAAGTCGGAAGCGCCGAATAATAATACTTGTATCTATCTTCATATATTTCCATTAGTTTGTATGGCAGGACAAAATATGCACACCGAAGAGATGGGGAGAGAACCTTCGATAAAGTGCTCAAATAAATCACATTCTGCCCAGTGCTCAAAGATTGAATAGAGGGAAGGGGTTTTTCTCCATATAAAAATTCATTGTCATAATCATTTTCAATAATATAGGCCCGATTTTTTTGCGCCCATTCTAAAATATGTAAACGTTTTGTCAAGGATGTAGTGACTCCGGTAGGAAATTGATGGGATGGCGTTAAGTAAAGCAGATCACACATGGAGTTTTCTAGGACATCAATATCGATTCCCAGATCGGTCATGGGAAGGGATTTGATGGAGTATCCTTTATTAGTAACTATTCTTTGCATTCCAATAAAGCTGGGATCTTCCACTCCTATGGTATATACTTTGTCGTGCAATATATCGGTAATAATATCCATAGCATATTGTGTACCGGCGGAAATGACAATTTGCTCCCAACTGCATTTTACCCCCCGGCTGTTATTAATGTAATCGCACAGACTTTTCCGTAATTCTACATTTCCTTTGTTGCATTCATAGGTGATTTTCGCGGAACAGGATTCCTCCAACATTGCGTCCTGCATATACTTTCTCCACTTCGTCCAGGGAAAAAAACTTGACTCAATGCTCTCATAATTGAAATCATACTTCAGCGGAACAATAGACTCTCGTACTACCTCTTTTTGTCCCTCTCTATATAACACGCTGGATCTCGGTAAAGTTAACAAGTTCTCCACATAATAGCCGCTTCCCTGAACCGACCGGATATATCCTTCCGCCAGTAGCTGCTGATATGCCCTGCTCACGGTATTGATGCTGATGTGCAGTTCTTCCGACAAGACCCGAATCGGCTTAAGCGCGTCGTTAGTTTTAAGATCACTTTGTATAATACTCTGCCGTAAGGTCTCAAATAATTGTTCATACAAAAACGGTCCATTCTTATCCAGCAAGAGCATGGAAATCCCCCTCTTTCCCATTCCGGATATAAAAAAAATAACGCTCTTCTGGGAATAGGTTAAGCCTACCCCGAAAGAGCGCCGTTGCTCAGAGAAAATATCTTACGAATAAGTCATTCATAAAGCACGATGCATTTCTTCAATTAACTTAATATCACAATATATGAGGATTTTTCCCTTGTCAATAGTTTTGAACTATTGAATATTGTATTTTGCCAGCTTTCTTCCCGCCTTACAGTACATACAGGTTTTTCCTGAGGATAAGCAGTTCTCGCAATCCTTTCCGACGAAGTTTTGTTGGCTGTTTGTGACCAGAAAAAACCCAGCATAACTCTTTGTGGGCGACATAAAACCACTATCGAGCAATTTTAAACTGATTTTCTCGCCATCCAATATGGCAAAAAATTTTTCCAACTGTGAAACATCCATACCGAAAAATCCCGGTCCAAAATTATCTGAAACATACCTGTCTATATTGCAACTTAATCCCTGCAAATATTGTCTTAATATTTCCTGCCCGGCGTCCATGTAGGCATTTTGCCACATATCATAGTAAACCTGGTTCAGAATACTGACTTCACTCAAATTTAGTTCTCCAACAGTTAACAGGTAGATGTATATTCCCTCAATTTCCTCGCTGGGAATCTGAGCAAGAGCATTACAAGTAAACAGCTTTCCGTCTAGCAGCATATTTATTCCCTCAACACAAGTTTTTTCGTATTCTGAGATCAGGGCCTTAATTTCCAGCAGATGGTACACATCATTCAAACTTCTTAATGATCTGTCAATTATTTTCTGGGGTACAGGTTTTCCCCTGTTATACCCGCACATGTCTGTAAAATTCTTTTCGGCGATTTCCTTTCCTTGATCCTTATCTAAAAGAATCATATGGTTTTTCATTTCTGCCTTCTCTGTCAATCGGTTTTTTTGAATTTCCGTAAATCCTATACTCATACCCTCACCTATCTTCTGGCATCCGTAAATACCGTCTGGGAATATTTCATGAGTTTCCATTCCGGAATCTTGCACTTTTTACAAGAATTTTTATACCAACGATTGCGCAGCCATCTTGCACTTCGGCTATTTTTCGAATCCCACACGACAAAGGATTCTCCACAGTGTGTTGTTACCACCATGGTTTTACCTCTGTTTTCTATTGATTTTACGCCGTGAAGCATTCCTGACCGAGACGGCCATAGTTTGACCTTATTGATCAAGAGGAATAGCCTTTGATTTTTGAAGATATACCTTACGACTTTTTGTTTTTTAGCTTCCTTTATCTTTTGGTCCATATCTTAATCCTCTAACTGTTTCAGACAATCAAAATACATGGTTATGATGCCAAGCTCCAATGGATTATGGATTACCATGGCTTTTTCTCTGGCTGCAACCGTCGCTCCGCAGGGCATACCTGGTGCCGCAAGGATTGTTTTTTCGGTGAAGTCTTCTGCCGTAATAAAATCCCCCGTGGTACCGGCATCGATGATATAGGTAAACTGTCGGATTGGAGCCGGCGCAGAAACCCAGGCGGATTGATCTAAAGTTGCTGCCAAGGAAGCCGCTTTGTTATCGTCCAAATCGCAGATCACCGGTATCCCCTGTTGTTCTGCGATGTAATGGGCCGCCGCTTCTCCCACCGGGCCGGCTCCGATTATCAGCACCCGTTCCTGCAGCGGATTTATCCCCTGTTTCCTCATAGCCTCGATGATTGCCGCTGCAAAGCCCCTTCCCGTAGCCCAGCCATTGTCGGAGTGCACGGCACTTCCAATCCCTAAGGCCGCGCACACGTAATCGTCGGCCAGAAATGCGATTCCGCATTTTGACAGATAGGCTTGTTGGAGACCGGCAACGTCCGTTTTCTCCCCAATCAAGGTTTCCACCCGGAGATGACGAAGAATGGCTCCCACCGCTTGTGAGAATCCGGTGATCATGCCCAGTCCGCTCGTAACGGAAATGACTGCGGTCTTGACTCTTTTTGAATTTACCGTTAAACCCACCGCTTTTTGAGCAATTTCCTCCATGGTACAGCCTGTTTGTCTGATAAACAGATCTTCATAATCCTGAAGTTGTGTTTCAATCAAATCGATATCAGATTCCAGCAGTCTCGACATACCTCCCAACTCCTCTCATCATTCTATATACTCCCAGTCCTCAATTCCCAACTCTATCTTTAATTAGCGGCATGCTTATCTCTAGTTCTTCTGTCTGCAACCCAACGGCTATATTCCTGGGCCGTGGCATTCTCTAAATTACATTTCTTCAATGTATCCTGAATCCCCACTACCGTACGGAAGCCCTCATCAATATCATTTTTACAGTTTGCAACCCCCGCGAACCCTTGCCTAGGTGGAATGATAGAGGTCACAATGTTTGCCCCAGCCATCAGTCGCTTTTCAAGGCCGCCCAGCCCTTCTACATCCAAGGATGCCGGGATCAATACATCCGGGAATAGCAGCCTCATAACCGCGATATTCATCAGTTCGTTCTGATATCCCTGATTCCCCACACCAGCAAAAGGTGCTCCTTCTTGCGGGACAAAGGTCATAGTCCTGATTTGCCTTGCTCCCAGTTTTTTCATCTCTCTAAACGAATGAACCCTGTCCTCTAACCTGTCTCCGATTCCGGTCAACAAGCCTTCCTCAATGAGCATCCCCAGATCTCGGGCATATCCTTTGGCAAACATCCGTTTTTCGTAACTTTGCCCTTGCCGCAGTTGGTCAAACAAGGTTAGTCGATGTGTCTCCTGATACAACGCATACCAATCGGCCCCCGCCCCCTCAATCAGCTCTAAACCGTGCTCGTCCAACACTCCCGGCGATACCATGATAGACAGACCGGTTGCGTCTTTTACGGCTTTCACAATTGAGGCCAGTCTCTCCGGATGTTCTGTATAAAACCTATCGTCTCCCGTGGTCAAATCAATCAAATGCACTCCGGACTTCTTCAATTCCACGGCTATATTAACCACTTCCGGCAATGTTTTGCGATACCGTGGAGAATTCAAGTTTTCTTTTCTGAAATAACAAAAGGTGCAGCTGTTCTGACAGTAGGTTGAAAAATAGACGAAGCTATAGAGAAAGACTTTATTCCCGAATACCCCTTGCCGGGCCTTTCTTGCCGCCGCAAAAATCTGTTCTATTTCACTTTCATCCGTCCGGCTCAATAGGTAGACAATTTCCTCGGTCGATATTTGATTTCCTCGCTGGCATTTCCTGAGTATAGTTTCAAGCATTCTTTAAGCCTCCTGCTTAACTTTTTCCGAACATAGCATAAGCACCATCCCCAAAGATATGGATTTCAATCTACATTTTTCAACAAAAAATATAGGAATCTGCAAGTGCTAAACATACTTCCATGAGACATACCGGAATGTTTAGACTTTCAGACACCTATATACCGAAATGCATTATGGCGAAGAGTCCCGGAGTCGCACCCGGCTGTACGGATTTAGAGTCCGTAAGATCACTACGATCCACCCTCCATATAGTCATCTGCCAACAATCCGCAGATCAACTTATGAACTACCCTGAGTTAATAAGCGAAAAACCCACAGACTGCCGACAGATTAATACAGTAATAGTATTGGCACATTCAAGTAAATAACTAGTCAGTATGCCAGTCTATTTCGTGTCATACTGCGTCGGTATGGTTACCTAATAGCCCCACTATGAGGTAACCATACCTCCTTGTCTGACGCAAAATATCCTTGGCATCTTTGACTTGTTATTTTCTTTCATATGCCTTATGCCTGATTGAAATTAGTCATTCCAATATGTCAGGCCTAAATCAGTCATAATTTTAACAGCTTCATCGTAAACCTGGATATATTCCTCCGTCGGAACCAGTTTCTTTACATCATAGCATTCCTGGAAGGTTTTCCCTTCAGGTGCCGTTTTGTAATCTTTTTCATATAAGGAAACTAGTTTGTCCAACAGAATGTTTACTTCATGAAGATCCATTCCCGCAACTGCATGGGCTACCTCACCCATGAAACGTGCTTCCATGGCTGTAAAGAGGTCGGTGACAACACCTTTACCGGCAGCTACACCGGACAAGATCTCTCGTCCGCTGACTGTATCCGTAATAGCCTGAGCTGCTGTCTCCAGTAAGCACATGACTGTGCAGGGACCTGCTAAAGTATAATACTGATTTCCCAAGATCAGATGGCTATTCTCTTCAATGGCACGAGCTGCGTGGCCAGCAACGGCAAGAGCCTCTCTCGTCGTTGTTATGCCCCAGCGCACGTGCACCGGCCCATCCAAATGCCAGGTGGCCTGTAACATTACAAATGAGTTTAATGTTGTAGCGACATCAACGATTGTGGTCTCTTCCAGGCCACCTGCGTATCCGCCGAAGATAGGCATCTGTTCTACCATTACGATTACACCAGCTGTAGCGTAATGTGCTCCAACAACCAACGCACCTACGTCGATTTTGAGCTCATTCAGCTGAGAAACCTCATGTGAATCAGATGGCCTCATGCCGCCTTCAAAGTCAGCAGATATGACCCCTGCGGCACTTAATGATGTCTCATTGCCCTACGTGCCCATGCCTTTACGTCCGGCTCTGAGCTGTGCCTCGCGCACTTGTATAGCCTCTGATCGTACAGCCAGGATCTCCCAGGGAGAACCAGGCGACGGGTCCTTACCCATGACAGTCTGCAGCACACCGTCAACCATCGCATCTATGATCCGTTCTTGGGCATATGACTGATGGATTGCCAGGAACAGTTCCTCAGAACAGGGAGAGCCCGTTGGGCCACCCTGAATAACGGGAGCTTTCGGCGAATTATAACTCCTTGGCACCACATTTATGGCCTCTTTGCCTTCACCGTAGGTAAAATGGTCCGGTGCGGATTTAATGGCATGGAGTACCTCATCCTTTGTGTACTTGATTACCCGCCCGGTATCCATGCAGTAAACTCCGCACTCAACCAGCATCTCCAAGCCGGCATTAAACAGCTTATCTATAAGTTCTTTGTCCTCCGGGATAATTGTTTTTTTGTCCATCTTTATTCCGTATTTATCTTTCAATTTTCGGGCGGTCTGTGGTATTAATTTGAAATCCCAATCTTTTTCATCCATTTTTGGTCCGCTCTTGGCCCGATCATAGACGTCAAACACCGTAACGTTTTTCCCTATAGCTTTCATCAGTTAGGCACCTCTTTTCTTGGCAATCAAGTCTTTGGCCATTGCAGCTACCTCTGCAGCCGTATCGGTGTAACCGTCTGCTCCGATTTCACTGCACCACTTTGCAGATACGGGAGCTCCTCCGAACATGACGATGTATTTATCACGAATTCCGTCTTCCTTGAGAGAGTTGATAATTTCCTTCATCGAGGCCATTGTTGTCGTCATAAGGGCGGAGCCGCAGATAAGATCCACGCCGTATTCTTCAGCCTTTTTGATGACTAAGTCCACCGGCACATCACGTCCCAGGTCAAATACTTCAAAGTTGTTTGCCGACAACATTACACTTACTATGTTCTTGCCAATATCGTGAATATCGCCCTGCACAGTGTGAATAATAACTTTTCCACTGGAAGATTTGTGTTTCTCCTCGACAGACAGTGCACTTGTCAAGATATTGATTGCGGTTTCGAAGGCCTCGGAAGCCATCATCAAATCAGGAACAAAAGCTTCGCCTACATCGAACAAGTCACCCATAACCGCCATGCCTTTCGAGAGGCCCAAGCTGATACACTCCAACGGATCAAGGCCTGCTGCAATTGCCTCATTAGCTGCTTCTTCTGCTAAATCGGTATCCATTTCCACAATCGATTTTTTGAGTTTAGCATAAATCTCTTCGCTCAAGTGTGTTTCTCCTCCTTTGGTAGAACTTTCTTTTGCCTAGAATACTGACTCATTACAGACATGCTAACGATATGATTGATTTGACACAAGATTGTTTTACTGCGAGCAATACTCCCAAAAGCTATAATTGACAACAAAAAAAGGAGTCATAAGTATTTGCGACCCCATTGTCTGCTTAGCACTACGTCTCGTACGTCTCATGTGCCCAATCTATATGCAAATTATAAGATACCGTTCCTCGGCATCATAGATACAATTTCAGAATTTTTTCGGGATACAATTCCCTTTGCTACATTTTAGCCGATTTCAACGCCGAAGAAATTGTATCCTGAAAATCCTTTCAAATTGTAACTTCACAATTTTTAGACCATGATTTATACTTCTTTAAAATCAACAAGTAACTCGTCACAGCAAAGACAAAGACGCTTTACAATCTTATCGGAAGCGTCTCTTTGTATACGAAAACCCTGCATTTGACCCAGGGTTCGGTGGATGACTCATTTGAAAACGTCAGGAGGATACAAAATGGGTAAAGAATTGCTAATGAAGGTGTTGAATCACGAGGATACTAAAGGACAGCTTCCCTGGATTCCTTTTGCGGGTGTCCATGCAGGAAAGCTAAAAGGGTATTCAGGAAGAGACGTCTTAACTGATTCCGCTAAATTGATTGAAAGTCTGCGGGAAGTATACAAGCTTTATCAACCGGACGGTATGCCAATTACCTTTGACCTGCAACTAGAAGCCGAAATTCTAGGTTGTGAGCTTATGTGGGCTGATTACAACCCCCCCTCTGTTGTGTCTCACCTGTTTGACAAAGAAAAAGGGATTCCCTGTAAATGCAAATTCCCGACTCCGGAATCTGGCCGGATACCCGTTGTTTTGGAAGCAATGCGCGTGATGAAAGAAGAAATTGGCGATAAAACCGCGCTTTACGGGTTGATCTGCGGACCATTGACCCTCGCCTCGCATCTGCGCGGCAGCGACTTTTTTAAAGATATTAGAAAAGATCCTGATTACGTGGTACAGCTCACGTCCTTTTGTGCCGAGTATGCGCAGAAAATGGCCGACTTATATATTGATGCCGGCATGGATGTGATCGCTGTTGTCGACCCGTTGGTCAGCCAGATTTCTCCGAAGGTATTTGCCAATCTGATGCACGAGCCCTTCAAAGCTGTCTTTGATTACATCCGGTTAAAAGGCGTAAAGTCTTCCTTCTTTGTCTGCGGGAATGCTTCTTATCAAATAAAAGTGATGTGTGATACCTATCCGGATTCCATGGCGGTGGACGAAAACGTCGATATGGTTTCCGCCAAAGCGATTACCGATCAGTATAACATTGCGCTGAGTGGTAACATTCCACTGACAACCACCATGCTTTTCGGTACCCAACAAGATAATATCAAAGGCGTTCTGGATTTGATGGACAGCATCGACAACAAACACAACCTCATTATCAGTCCCGGCTGTGATATGCCCTATGATGTGCCTCTGGAAAACACAGCTGCCTGTGCTTTGGCTGTTCATCATCCTGATGAGGCCCGTGCCATGGTTGTGGACTATTCCGCAAGCGACTTTGACCAGATTGAAATCGAGATTCCCAATTACTCAGGCCTGGATAAAGTCTATATCGAACTGTTCACGTTGGATCCGGAACAATGTGCCGCTTGCACCTATATGGTGAAAAGTGTAACCGATATTTTTGATGAGATTAAAGATATGGCTGACTATATTGTATATAAGTATTTTATCAAAGAGGACATTGCCCGAACTGCTAAAATGGGACTGAAAAATCTTCCCACTATGTGCATTGACGGGGAAAGTGTGTACATTTCCATCATTCCCGATGGAGATGAATTGATCGCTGAGATAACCAAACGCTACAATGCTAAGCACAACAAATGAGAATGTACGATTCTAATATCAGAGATGGAAAGAATGATGCTTTATGACACAACTGATCCTGCTTACTGGCTTTCTGGGTACGGGAAAAACCACGCTTATGGAGCGCTTGCTTCACTACTATGGGGATAGCCCTGTGGGGGTAATCGTCAACGAATTCGGTGAAATCAATATTGATGCCCGTTTGCTGGAAAAAGACGGGACTATTATGCGTGAGTTATCCAATGGCTCAATATTCTGCTCCTGCATCAAGGAGAACTTTATCAAGGCTCTTATCGATATGTCGTCCCCAAACTTCGAATATCTGTTTATCGAAGCATCCGGACTGGCTGATCCCGGTAACATGCAGCAGATTCTGCAGACCATCGAACCATACACTGTTCATCCTTACCACTATTCAGGTTCTATATGTGTATTAGACGGCGAAGCTTTTCTCGAATTGAAGGATCTTCTTCCCGCAGTAGGGAACCAGTTGACCCAGGCGGGGGTTGTTCTTGTCAATAAAGAAGATCTGATTTCTCCCGCAATTAAGGCCGAAATCCAAGCCGAAGTACGGAAGGCCAATATCCAGGCCCCTATATATTTTACCAGTTACTGCAATATAGATATCAATACACTAGTGATGAATTTACAGCCCTCAAAATCGGCAAGCCTTGACAGCACCAATACACCGGAAAACAGGCCGCAGACGTTTATCATCAAGGTTCTGCCTTCTGTTACAATCAACGAACTTCAGGGTTTTCTGAACTTCGTTGCGCCCTATACTTATCGTATAAAAGGTTTTGTAACTGTGGGAGATAGCAATTATTCTGTGAGCTGTGTGCGCTCTCATATGATGATCATGCCATGGCCCAGGGATATTCCAGCTTCCGAAATAGTACTTATTTCCGCTGTTGGGATAGGCTTGACCGGAGCCATAGCTGACGGGATAAACATGAATGCCCCCAAATCAATAAAGCTATGATGAAATGTGCATAAACATAGTAGTTCAGCTTTTTACCGATTTCCGCCCTACAACCGTAAACTGTTTCTTGCGAAAAAAGCCTTTAGCATCATCCAACAACGTATAAATTACAGGTACAACTATGAGTGTTAAAAAAGTTGATGTAATTAACCCACCAATAATGGCATAAGCCATGGGTGAGCGTCCTTCAGATCCTAATCCTGTGGAGAGTGCTGTTGGAAGCATACCGAAGATCATCGCTAAAGTTGTCATAATAATAGGCCTAAGTCGTGTAGAAGCCGCCAGAAGTAACGCGGCGCTTAGTTCTTCTCCCTCGCCCAGCTTTTGCTTAGCATAGTCAACCAGCAAAATCGCATTTTTAGTGACCAGTCCCATCAACATGATAATGCCAATAAATGTCATCATGCTAAAACTGCTGCCGGTAAGAAACAGGGCTAACAGAGCTCCAATAATACCGAAGGGCAAAGCGAGGACAATCGCAAAGGGATCAATAAAACTTTCAAACAGGGCGGCCAGGATCAAGTAGATGAACAGAATCCCTAAAAATAGTGCTTTCATTAAGCTAGGGATAGCTTCCTCTATCACTTCCTGATCTCCTCCGCTAACTTGGCTGACTCCAGTAGGCATTTTTGTTTCATTTTCCAAGGCTGCTTTAATTTGAGTGTTAAAGCCACCCGTTGCAACGCCAAAGACATTGGCCGTCACTTGAATTTCTCTGGCCTTATCATACCTATTAATGGTCGTAGAGCCCGTGGCAAAAACTTGCTTTGTGACCCGATCAAGAGGAACCGTACTGTTATTTGAACCAGGCACATAAATCCCTTTTAAGCTGTCAAAGTCCTTTTTTTGATCATCCTGGAGCACTAGTTTAACGTCATAACGATCTTTTTCTGTTTCATACTGGGTTACAAGAGAACCATTAAAGAGGGTCTCCAACGTATTAGCAACGACCAGTGGACTCACACCGAGATCAGCCGCCCGCTCACGATCCACTTCAAGGGTTGCTTCTGCTTTGCCACTCTTATAGCTCATGCTTACATCAACTGCCCCAGGAATTCTCTTTATGGCGCTCTCCGCTTGTTGCGAGTAGTTCAAAAGTGTCTCAAAGTCATCGCCGGTAAAATGGTACTCAGCGTCCTTCGCTCCTCCACCCAGAGTTGAACCAGTCATCATAGAAAGGGTAATCCCCGGAATCTGCTTTAAACTCTCCCGCATTTTATTGGCAGTTTCACTTAAGGTCTCTTTTCTGGCATTCTTATCGATAAGCTGTACGCTAATGTTGATGTTGCTGGGGGTAACCGTCGAGTACAGGTGCACTACTCCAGGATACTTATTAAGAATACTTTCCATTTTTCTAGTTGTTTCTGCAGCCCTTGTCAGGGTTGTCCCTCCATCTGTTGCCGCTGATATTGTGATCTTTCCGTTGTCTGAGGATTCTAGAAAACTAGGATTAATGAAGTTAAGAAGGAGCAAACTGGCGAAGAACATTGCAGTTGCCATAGCTATGGTTTTAATCCTATGCTTCAGTGCTACACCGAGAAGTCTTGTATAGACTCTGGCAAGTTTAACAAACAAGTGATTGAACCATATTAAAAATTTACCCAAGGGACCGTGTTTTTTATCTTTATCATCATTTTCACTTTTTATATATTTAGACGCCATCAACGGCACTAAGGTAAAGGATACAAATAAAGAAATCAAGACGCTGACAGCAACCGTTAGACCAAATTCCTTGAAGTAGGCCCCGATCGATCCCTCAACCATGGTAATGGGGAGAAAGACAGCAACTATGGTAAAGGTTGTAGCCGTCACCGCCAGTCCAATCTCGCTCGCACCGTCTTTCGCTGCTTGCATTGGAGATTTCCCCATATTTAAGTGGCGTACAATGTTCTCAACGACAACAATTGCATCATCAATGAGCAAGCCAACCGCTAAGGAAAGGCCCATTAAGGACACGCTGTTGAGTGAAAAGTTCATCAGTTTCATAGCGGCAAAGGTCGTGATAATCGAGGTGGGCAGTGAAATTGCACTGATACCCGTGCTTGCTCCATTCCGCAGGAAGACGAAAACCACGAGAACCGCCAGAATACAACCTTCCAGCAAGGTTTTCTGAACTTCACTCACGGACGCTCGTATGACCAGCGAATTGTCATCAACAATATCTATTTTTACATCTTTAGGCAGTGACCCTTGGATCTCTGCAAGCTTCACTTTAAGTGCATCCACGACCTGGGTGGTATTTTCACCGGATTGTTTGACAATATCAATCCCAATCGATTCTTCACCTTTATAATAGGATAAACTGTCCCGCTCCTTAACCGTATCTTCCACTTGGGCAATATCTTTGATTCTTAGTTCAGTACCGTTACGATTGGCGACTAAAATATTCAAGAAATCATTAACTTCTTTGACCGTACCATTCGTTCTGAGGGAAACTTCTTTATCACCGTCGGAAACTTTTCCACTGGATCTGTCTATGTTGTCACTTTGCAGGCTCTGAGTGATTTCCGCCGTTGTCACATTCAGAGCCACCATTTTTTCTTTATCGAGTTTGATATGTATCTCCCTGACTTGCGCACCATAGGTGGTAACCGATCCAACACCTTTCACCGTATTTAGTTTTTTGGTGATCTCATCTTCGACCACTTGAGATAAGTCCTTGTTAGAAAGAGGGCTAGTGACCACGAAAGATATAATGGGTACGGCAGCTAAGTCAAATTTTTGAACAATGGGTTCATTAATGTCCTGTGGTAAAGTACCCCGTATACTGCTTATTTTATCTTTAATTTCTTGGGCTGCCACATTGACTTGCGTTCCAGAACTAAACTGAATCATGGTCTGGGAGAAGGATTCCGTAATAGTGGAGGAAATGTGTTTCACTCCTGAAATTTGTCCGACAGCTTCCTCAACTTTTTTTGTCACTTTTGTTTCCAGCTGTTCTGCTGCAGTTCCAGGCAGGGAAATGGTAACGGTTATCATAGGAACATCCACCTCAGGATTTTCGTTGATGGGTAGACCTATGTAACTTAAAGCACCCAGGGCAAGCAAAGCGATAACTATTACAGTGGCAAATACAGGCCGTTTCAGGCTGATATCTGTTAAAAACATAATCTAGTCCTCCTATTCCTTGACAACTGATACCGCATCGCCATCCTGCAGTGTATTCACATTGGTAATTATGACGCTGTCCCCATTTTTTACGCCGTCTTTAATCTCCACTAAGCCTTTGGAAATCTGCCCGATACTGACAATACGTTTACGGGCAACCCCTTGATCAATTACAAACACTGTATAATTTCCTGGATTTCCACTCAAAGCATCCGTTGGCACTGCGATCACTTCTGAGGTCTGATCACTAACAATATCCACCTTGGCATAAATACCCGGTTTCAGTGCTTGATCAAGATTGGTCACCTCAACTTTGCATTTAAAAACTCTTGAAGTCGTATCTGCTGAGGCTTCAATACTTTTAATTATTCCGTCATAGTCTTTAACGACGTTACTGCCAACGGTTACTTTGGCACTCTGTCCTACTTGCAAAGAACTTATATCGTTTTGGTCTACTTCTATCACAGCATAGATTGGGGATATAGCTTTAACTTTTGCTAGGACAACTCCCATGTTGGCATATTGTCCCAAACTCACGCTTTTTTCGTCTAAAATACCCGTAATGGGAGCAGTGATTATCGTATTTGCCAGTGAATCCGCAAGATTATTCACATCGATCTGGGCAGTAGTAAGATTAGCTTTTGCTGTTTCAATATTGGCTTTTTCTGTTTCCAGATCAATTTTGGCGTTATTTACCGCTGTTTCCGCACTTTCCAGTTCAACCTTGGAAATGGCTCCTCCGTCAAAAAGTTCTTTTGTTCTATCATAGGTACGGACTGCATTTTCTACGTTCAGTTGCATTTTCTGCAATCCGGTTTGTGAAGAGACTAATTGACTTTCTGAAGCTTTCAGCTGAGCTTGAGAAGAAGCTATGTTGTTTCTGATTTCCTGATCATCTAATTTGATTAACGGGTCTCCTTGGGTTACATATTGACCATTTTCAAACATCACTTGAACTACCTTACCACTGACCTTGCCACTTACAATCCCCTCTTCAGAGGCTTCTAATGATGCCTTATACGAAATGATGGCTTGCTCATTAACATTCTCGGCCACAGTGGCTTTGACATAAACTATATTTGGAGCAGTTTCGGCAAGGGTATTCTCCGTTTTTCCCATGAAACTTCTTACTCCTGTACCAGCCAAAATAAGTACAACAACAATTGTCAGAACTTTCTTCTTCGTAATTTTAAAGCCCCAATTTGCAAAACTGATTTTTTTCAAAACGACAAATCCCCCTCATATACTTCATTTGTACTTCTTAATAGGTCATCTATTTTTCTCTGAGAACGAACAGCCTCTAAGGACGGTTCGTTCACCCACATTACCATAAGTGCATATGCAGTCCTTTAAAATGTCCTATCAAGGATACACAATTCTTCATTTTACATGCCCCCTTATTCACATTTGTATAATAAGGTAAATAAATTCTAATCAAAATATACCGACCGTTCGGTATGTTTAACAGAAAAAAATTTACCCTTTTAGTTCCATATAAAAACTATCCCATAACTCTAACAAGGTATCACTGACATCCTCACTACGGTCTTTCATTAAACTAATACGGATTGCAATTCCATCATTTGTATATATAAATACCTTAGCAATTTGTTCATCGTTCATGACTGACCTGATCTCTCCGTTTTTTCTAGCTGTAGAGATAACCCCTTTCCATGCTTTCAGTTCATCTTGTTCGTGTTCAAGCAATTTTTTCCGGAGGCTTGGAAAAACCTTCAAAGCATCAAAAACAAGTGAGTAATAGTTCACCGTTAAACCCCGGTCCAGATCATCTCCATATAATTGAAGCGAATCTTGTATTCTATTTTGATAAACTGCATACTGGTGATAAAACTCATATAGAGAATTTTTGTCGAATATACTAAAATCAGGTGTTATGGAAGACATACAGTTTTTAAGTGCTTCCAGAAATAACTGCTCTTTGTTTTTAAAATAATGATAAAAAGCGCCTTTTGACATTCCTGTTTTTTCTACTAGCTCAGCCATGGTTACTTCCTTATAGCTCTTGAGTAAAAAAAGATTAAATGCAACTTTCAAAATATGTTCTCTTGTGTCATTCATGAATTTATCTCCTTATTTAAACCGACCATTTGGTATGTTTTTATGTTAACATTAAAACAGGGTCACGTCAATTTTATTATCGTTCCTGAAACAAGTACCCAAAACGATCATACTTTTTACTGTAAAATTAAATCCTTGCTCTAAAAATAATCAGGCATCCTTTGTCACCCGTAGTTCATTCAGTAAATCGAGTAAAGAAAGCGAAGATAATTCTGTCTTCACGGCTGACATAGCGTTATAAAATTTCCTGTTATGAACATTGTTTTGGCCGAATTTCCACGCGCTAAAAAGATCGAGCATTGCTCGATCTTTTTATTTACACTAAACATTTGATGCTATTATCTTAGACACCTTTAGTTCTAGGAGCAGGAACAGGAGCAGGAGCGGCTTTTTTTATAAGACCCATTGGTGCGCCCATAGGTAATATATCACGACCATAGAAGTTCTTGAAAAATATTGCCCCTACAGAATAGAAGCCAACTAAGGAGATCGAAAACTCTGTCCAGCCAGCGATTTGTGCATACAAAGCGATAGGCCCCCATTTAAATGATACGCAAGCAAGGGTGAAAAATAGAACGTCAATGAGAAGTAATATTATAATAAAAGGAACATTGGTTTCGAAAGAAGCTACCGTAATAAACAGAGAGAAAATAAGATAACCAACAAATACTACACCCAACTGTTTAGGATCAGCTGCAGCTTTCATGCCTTCACCTAACATACCATTCAAGGTTGCCCAGGAAAAAGCCATTCCGACCCAGAAAAATCCGTAAGCACCTAACACTGTGCCGCCAAATACGTTACCCTTCTTAAAGTCAATCAATGCAGCTATAATTTGAACAAGCCCACCCAACAAGGCAGCCCAAATAACAAGTAAAGCTGTTGCTTTAGGATCAGTAAAGCTTAATTTAGAAGATGAAGCCACAAAACATATCAACGATAAACCCATAACTCCAAACGCTGTAGGATCTGCACCTGTATAAGCTACTTTTACTTCTTGTACACTCATCAATTTTTCCTCCTTAATTCTTAATTGTAAGAGGTATTAGGTATTATTAGAATAAATCCGCGTAAATCACTAAATTTATCAATTCTCCCCCCTCTCTAAAATCTTTTCTCCAGAGTATCTATATCATTATACCTTAAAATTACTGTTCTGAATATATAGAATTTTCTCTTTATTTTGCACCAATCATTTCCTGTGCTATTGATGAAAGTGATTTTTGCAAGGAGGTTTTTCGGCGGTGCTAATATGCACCGCCTTATCCCATTTCTATAGGACTTCCTTTGGCTACTTGGGGTTATTGGAATTTGTAAAAGATGATCATAATTTGATGATTTAAAATCTTTACAGGACGGCTTTGGCCGTCCTGTAAAGATTTGTTTTTCAATTTCAAAATGGACATTTAACGCTTGAGCTATTTTACAGGTAGGTTGAAAAATTATAGACAATCCACATCCTTTAATAGCGAAGTAAACCACTCTAAATTTACCAAATGGTGCGAAACCGAGTTCTCTAACATCTTGCTAAAATGTATTGGGAGTTGATGTTCACCTTCCAAGGCATCCTTTAACAATCGAATTTTTACTTCAGTCTGCTCAATTTGTGTTTTAATAAGCTTGATCATATTATCGCTTTTGTACTCCTTAGCAAATAAAAGCGCGGCATAAAAGGACAGGTTAACATACTCCGTTTTTGTACCGAACTGGTACATCAACTTTTCAAACTCGGCTTTCCCGATTTCCGTGATAACATAATGGTGACTTTCCCGACTTTGTTCCGATTGAATAACCTGCTTTATTAACTTTTTTTCTTCTAGCTGCTGAAGATTATAGTAAAATGAACCCTTCGTAAAATTTACAATATATTTGTAGTGTCTTTCATCCATTTGTGCCAGGAGCTCGTATCCATTGGATCCTGGATTTTGTATTAATAGTCCTAATATCAGCAATGGAATCATAACTATCCTCACTATTCGTTACTAAGTTTTTCATAAGAAATTTTTCCGAGTGCAAATTCCATTTGTTTCACAAACATCGATTCAGTTGGTGTTTGGGTTCGAGCGATAAGTCTATCCAAAAGCTCAACTTCATGGTTTAGTGGTGCCAAAACATGAGCTTTTTTATCAAAGGCTTCAAAATAGCGCAGACCAAAATATCTTTGAGATAATGAATTCACATGAATACCATCTGGATTCGCTGTCAACCCCTGCGCAGACACAAAATAACAATGTGCTTGCTCAAAAGCAAATTTTTGTAAGCAATCGTTTATACGGGCATACTCGACGCAATACTGCCCGAATCCTGTTTTACCTAAATAGTCTCCTAAGCCGCCAATAATTAAGGGTACTTCTGGAACATTAAGGATATCTCTAAGGGTTTGTACGATTACCGATAACTTGTCATAATACACTTTGTATTTGCCATCTGAACTATCACTTTCTCCTTGATGCCACAAAATACCTGTCAAGGTGCTATGCTTCATGGCGAATTTGGCTTCGCTGACGGCATGCTGAAAAAGCTCGCCATCAACAGACCAGTCATCCAGGGAGCTTCCACCTTCGGCACATGGTATTAGGCCAATCCTATCTTCAGGATACTTTGAACACCATGCATCTGCAAATGAAGCCGCCAAACTTACACCCGAAACAGGACGATCATAGTTTACAGGTTCTATCATCATTTGCCATCTGCCATTGCGCAACATTTGGATACGTTCGTTGATAATTGGGGGCACATCATTCAAAAAGCCTCTACCAGCCATATTAGATTGCCCTATCATTAAAAAAGATTTAATCATCATGCCCTCCATTCCAAGCAATTACTCTAAATCAGTAGCAATTACTTATCTTAAGATATATAGTCCAATTAACCACCATATTGATTATAGTCTAATTAGACTATATGTCAACAAAATCACTACTTACATTTATTTGCAAAATAAACGATTTTATAAGTTCCTATTTAATGCAATTTTTTTACTTACTCAGAGGGATACCTATTAAGTATCGCAGCGAAAGAACCCATAAAACGCAAAATGCACCGCTTCAAGCGATGCTTCATTTGCCTTAAAATTCTTAAAAGCCAGTATTACTGGCCTTTTATATTCATCAATTGTATCAAATATTGAGTACTTAAATTGCCTTGAAGACAAAAAAGATGCCGCATAAGCCCGGTGGGGCTATTGATGTCTCATTTTCTTGGACAGGGTTGTATGTTGATCAAAGTATGAACGTTGAAAAATTTACTGAAGAGAAACCAAATTGGTATGCCCTTGACATCTTTCTATTGGCTGTTTTTCGCCATAAGCAATAAAAATGCTTATACTCGCGTTATCACAACCAAGTTTAGAACTTGCGCAACAATTTCCACCTGCACATTCAATAGAGACGTTCTTCAAACCTGCTTTTAGCAACCATTGTTTTACATCTTCACGCGTAAAACCCATCCATCGGTCATGATGTTCCTTTCTCAAAAATTCGAAATTGTGTTGATCTAAATCAGTGAGTACCAACTTTCCTTCTGGCTTTAAGATACGTACCATTTCTTTAATTGCTATAAAGGGATCTTCCACATGATGTAAATACATATTTGCCATGGCATAGTCTACTGTATCATTATCTATGGGTAACTTTTCGGCTTCTCCCTGGCGGTAATCAATAGTATTAATATCTGCAAATTTCTGTTTCATTTGATTTAGCATTGCTTCAGAACTGTCAACTGCAATAACCCTTAAACCATTATGAATCAAACCTTCTGCGAGATACCCAGTTCCAGTTCCTATATCTGCAGCTAATTTTCCTTCTTCAACTGCGGCAAGACTATAAGCTTTCTGTCTTGCTGTGTCAGAAAAGAAACCTTGGCTCATTGTATCCCATTGATTGGCTACTTCTGCGAAATAAGCTTTACTCCCCATATAACACACCTACTTTCTAACAACAAAACTTATACTTCTTTTTAATACTCTGTTTGCATTCCATGTTACAAAAGTCATTCATTACTTTTTCTCTCTTATCTGTGCCAAGAAGTTCCATGATAGCACTAGCTGCAATAAATAGAATTATGAACAATAAAATAGACAACATAACAAACCCTTCCCTTCCATAACTCAATTTCTTAATTATTCGTTTATGCCTACGGCTTCAAGTAATATCTGTAAGCTTTCAAGTACTTGCTGTTTTTTATCTTCAGGAATTGAATTATATACCTTCTTAAAATATTGATTCATTTCCTCTTCAATACCTTTAAATAGTTTATCCCCGTTTTCAGAAAGTGTAATTGTTACATACCTCCTGTCTTGCGGGTCAATCTCTCGTTTAACCAATTCATTCGTTACTAAATTATTGACCGTCCGACTCATGGTACTGTTTTCAAGGTTCAATTGTTCAGCCAGTTCGTTTAAAGAAATATCTTTTATACGACCGATTTCAACCAAAGCGTGACACTGTGCCATTGATATTCCGCAACACGAATACTGATTGTCCTCTAAAACACCGAGCTTTCTTTCCAGTAGTCTTATCATTTCCCGCAACTGCATTGGCGGATCTGAAAAGTTCATAGCAATCACCTCTTGCAACTATTGTATCATGTAATAATTAGCATTTGCAACTATTTGTTTTGACCCTTTCCTTCCCCTCGCTAAAATTACGAGGCACATAATTTTTATCCATAACCACAACGCAACAAATAGTGGCTGAATAATGGCCAGAATACGAATCATCTTGTTGTGTGTTTTCTATCCAGGAGAACTATCGTCTCTATGGGCCCTGTTCGGGGGAACATACGAGGCGATTATCCCGAGTGAAATTTTCAGCAGGTACATACAAACATATCCGACGACGTATCGTCCATACCAGTCCGATTGGGAAGAACAGAACGTTTAGTAGCAATCACTGCTTTGCTCAGGATTATCTGTGGTAACTGTGGCGTATGATGGTAAAAATGAGCAAGGCACCTACGTTGATTTATTACAGTGTCGGGTGCCTTGATTCTTGAATAATCCGGACTAAATTGAGCCACTATTCCGGACGGTGAGAGCCATAGTTCCGGATTTTTAGAGCCACCTTTCCGGATAGGGAGCCATTTGACGAAACTTCTTATTAGAATGTAGCTATGCACTCAAGAGAGGAGTGTAAATTACATTCATAGGAGGTCATCAAATGACCAATTATCGTGAGATTCTTCGGCTTATTGGCCAAGGAATCAGTCAACGCAGCATCGCAGTGAGCTGCGAATGTTCACGCAACACTGTCGCCAGGGTCTTGAAACGGTCTCAGGAACTTAGTGTTTCGTGGCCATTGAACCCAGATAGGACGAACGGTGAGTTGCACAAGCTTTTCTTTCCCGAATCTTCATTACCATTAACCCGAAAACGCCCAGATAACGAGTACATTCATAAAGAAATGGCGAAGAGCGGCGTAACCCTCAGCCTGCTTTGGAATGAATACTGTGAATCTTCCAGACTAAGCAACGAAATTCCACTTATGTATTCTCAGTTTTGCTATCACTACCAACAGTATGTGGCCAAGACCAAAGCAACTATGCACATCGGACGAAAGCCTGGCGAGCAAATGGAAGTCGACTGGGCAGGCCAAACAGCAAGCATTATCGATACGGATACAGGCGAGAGCATTGATGCTTATGTTTTTGTAACCGTCCTTTCGTACAGTCAATATGCCTATGTGAAAGCATTTCTGAACCAAAACCAGGAGTCCTGGATTACAGCCCATATTAATGCATATAAGTACTTTGGGGGTGCTACTCGAATCCTCGTCCCGGATAATCTGAAAACTGGTGTAGAACGAACGTCCTGGTATACTCCAGTTATCAACAAGTCCTATCACGAAATGGCAGAGTACTACGGAACCGCTGTTATTCCGGCACGGGTGAGAAAACCTAAAGATAAACCTAGTGTAGAAGGAACAGTTGGCATCATATCTACTTGGATTATTGCAGCTCTCCGTCGCCAACAGTTCTTTTCTCTGGCGGAGCTTAATAGGGCGATTCGCGAAAAACTTGAGGTATTTAATCGAAAACCCGGTACCGTCAAGAGTTTTTCGCAAATTAGTTTCCGCTTGGTATGATAGCAAGGTCTATCTCCCGTGACCCAATAGCTGACTTGACATGGGGGCGAGGATGCTACCCTTAATCAAGGGATGGGGCTTACCTAAAAGAAATACATCCTATGAGCCTCAGCCCTCGACCCATTGAAGCATCCGAGCAGGGTCCCATGTCAAGTCGACCCCAGAGATTCAATCGTCAATTAACCGGCTATTTGGTTTTTTTCTTTGTTCATTTCTTCAAGATGTTTCATGCTCATATACATTTTTGTTCCCCAAGCTTTACTGGCTACATGTCGCAATCTAGCGCACACAAGCATCAATGCCGAGTTTCCGTCAGGAAATGTACCAACGACTCGAGTTCTCCGACGAATTTCCCAATTTAATCGTTCGATGACATTGTTACTCCGCAGCTTTGTCCAGTGTACTTGTGGAAAATCCATGTAGGTTAGTGTTTCTACGATACTGTCTTCGACCTTCTTTGCCGCTTCTTTCAGCTTCATGTCTTTGAGTTTGACTACAACTGCTGCTGCCTTTTCTTTGGCCGCAGCTTTATCCTCCTGAGCATGAATTGCCTTCAACATAGCTGCGACTTCCTTCGTCTTCGATCGAGGTGTTACTGAAAACACATTTCGATAAAAATGGACATTACATCGCTGGAATTTTGCTTCAGGAAAGGTTTCATTCACTGCCTCCAGGAGTCCCAGGCATTTGTCTCCAATCACCAATTGGACTCCGGAAAGGCCACGCTCTTTTAAGCTTTTAAGGAACTCATGCCAACTGGCCTTGTCTTCTTTCATTCCTTCGGAGGCACCAATGACTTCTCGATAACCGTCTTCATTGACTGCCATAGCAATTAGGATAGCCACATTCTCATACTCTCCGCCCCAGTTGCGTTTGAGGTAGATACCATCAACATAGACATAGGGATACTTACCCTGCAGAGACCGTTTACGCCACGTGTCTATGTGCCCATAGACTTTTTTATTTAGCTGACTGACTGTTCCAGCGGATACTTTAGTTCCCCACAGGGCTTCAGTGATGTCCTCAACTCGACGAACTGAAACACCGGCTAAATACATCTCAATCAAAGCTTCTTCAACGGAGCTTTCTCGACGGCGGTATCGTTCGATAATGGCTGTTTCAAAGGCAACTCCTTTAAGCTTAGGCATTTTCAACTTAACCTCCCCAGAGGTCGTGGTTAGATTTCGCTCGTAATGACCCGATCGGTACCCTTTACGATCCTCAGTACGCTCATATCGACCGGCATTCGTCAGCTCATTAGCTTCCTGATCCAGAAGGTTATTAAGAGTTTCCTCAACACTATGACGGACGAGTTCCTTTAACTCCTGCTTTATGACGCCTTCATTTAGGTGTATAATTTTCTCAGACATAGTCGCAGCCCCTTTCTTGGTAGATTTGGTGTGGTAACTTTATCTTTCCAAGCGGTTGCTTCTATGTCCTTCTTTTTTAGGAACATAATTTTCTATTTGCGAAATTTATAATACCTTATCTTTTCCTTCGGGATCGTTGCCTACCGTGACGATATCAAAATACCACCAATTGTGGAAAAAGCAAATTTGATGCTTTCGGACGAAGGATTTGCCCGTTATATTATGTCCCCATCATCAAGAATTTGCCTTTGTTCACTGAACTACAGGAACACGTCCAACCATTTGTCGCAGTTTCCTCACTTAATCTTTGATACAAATTAAACAATGCACCCACTCTTTTTTCAAAGGGGGGGGTGCATTATAGATTATATGCTGATTTTATTAAACTCCCGTTAGATATCCATTATATACATATTCAATAGAATCTTTCTTATAGTAGTCCTTTAACACTTGGGTTTCTTCAAAACAGAAACTCTTAATATGATTTTCAAACATCTCTTTTCTATCTTGAGAAATCGAAATTATTGGTTTTCTTGTACCAAGATATTCAAAGCATTTTTCAAATAATTCGGTTCCTATTCTCTGACTTCGATAATCTTCATGGATCCTAAAAGTACAAATCTTTTTCTCCGATTGCTTTTTCTTCAGTATAGCGATTCCTGTTAACACTACTTTATTATCTTCAAGTTCTGAAAGAACTATTATGATTTCACGCTCACCATTTTTCAACTCTACTTCTGGAATGATAGTATTGAAAAACCACTCATCAAATTTAGGATAACTATCAACTAAATCCTTTAGATAATTATATAGTTTTTCTTTTGCTTTTTCTCCAACTTCATTGATCATAAAACGTCTTAGTACTTCAGGTTCAATTTGAGAAACTTTATGATAATAATTCTTTTTAACCTTCATTTTCATCGTTTCTCTCCACCCCTTTATACTAAATCGTTTAAAATCCAATTTTATCATATATCAAATTCCCGAGAACCCCACTAACAGCACCTAACAAGATAATAAATACTAAATACATCACAATAATTAGGATCTTACTCTTTTTATACTG
Source organism: Desulfosporosinus meridiei DSM 13257 (assembly GCF_000231385.2). NCBI lineage: Bacteria > Bacillati > Bacillota > Clostridia > Eubacteriales > Desulfitobacteriaceae > Desulfosporosinus > Desulfosporosinus meridiei. The sequence continues at coordinate 3,140,794 of NC_018515.1, forward strand.
AAATCTAGTTAAATCAGAAAAGCCTTCTAGATAATTGTGCACCTTATAGCCCTTGATTGCTTCACTGAATTCTTTAATAGCCTTACTTTTTATATGGTAAGCGATTATATTATGATTATCTCCATCTATATAATCTTTCCATAGATCATTCTCAAGCATTCTACTATTCATTTCTTTCCCATAGTGTACAATTGCATCATTTGCATTTCTTAATATTAAATAATGAACTGCTAGAATGAGAAATTTTTGACCTTTATCAAATTGTTCTCGTAGCTCCTCACTGCAACTCCGTACATCATTCAATCTAAAGTCAATAACTTCTGTATTGGTAAATTGATTACTAAATATACTAATACCTTTGATCTCATTATTAATAAAAGAAATATCGTCCTTGCTAGCTTCTATTCTTATTCTAAAATAATATTTCAAAATATCATTTGGTTTTATGCTATCTACCTTTATTTCTAATATGGTTCCTGGTGTGGCTGCATTTCTTTTACATGGATGAAGGTTTATTTGACTATCAATCTCTAAAGAATATATAACGAAACTTGATTTCTCTTTATTTCCATTAACAATTAACCTTTTAGGCTCTCCATCGGTTGTAGTAAAGTTTTCATTAAAAATGGCATTAACTAATTGGTTATTAGATATAACGCTGCCCAAATCTTTAATTTGGCGATCTTTTTCTATTTTAAAAGGAACATACAAATAAATATTTTCGATACCTTCAAGATCTTCTACTAATAAACCAAAATCAAAACAGTACTTGTTTTTTTCTTCTTTATCCCAAAGATTAACATGCACTGTTACTTCCTTTTCTAATTTTACATTATCTTTAGCTGAATACCATAAAGTGAAACTTCTCATTTACCCTACAATATCTCCTTGTAAATAAAAATATGATTGTGGCGCTATAAAGTTCTGTAGGACTTTATGCGGATCTATAGGAGTATGAAATATATATAGCTGTTCAATTTTAATTGCATAAGCATGTGTTTTATTGTTAAAATATTCTTTAAATGATTCTTTGTCGATGCCAGAGCATTCTTTTGTAATTTCCCATATTTTTTCAGGATCTTCTTTAAGATATCCAACAAATTTAAAATACCCAACTATTTTTCGATCTGGACTTGTTGAGTAAATATATATTTTATCTACTTCTCTTTTGAAAATAGATTTTCTATATTCATATTTCTTTTTTCCACCTAATATTTCTTGAACATACTTAGGCTTTATAGAGATTAATACATTTAACATTTTATTTGTCCTATATCAATGTTTGTTTGGTAAATTAACCACTTTATATATAGTTCTATATATAGTTCTACAACTTTTCTAAATTTCCTTCAACAGTAAAATATAAAAGATAAAGAAGAACCATATGAGTGTAATATTGCATCAGCAAACTCTGGAGTTTCATAAATCAAAGAATGATGGTTACTGCTACATATTTTATATGGATAAATATCTTTCTCCTGTTTCTCCCTCACAGCAGTGATTAAATCCGAATCATCATAGTCCAGAGCGTTTAATAGATCTTCCAAAGGCGGCGCCCAACTTTTCATAAAGTTTTCTAAGTAAATGTCATAAATTCTTCTAGTTCGATGACAGTAAACCTGCGTAAACATATAGGTACCTTGGCTTCTAAGCTATTAATTCCACCATATGTCCTATGCTGGTGCTATTGTTTTATTGGACTCTTAAATTCCATGTAACTATAGATTTAGAATATGTGACATTTATTTCATCTTATATAATCTAATACATTATTAACAATTTTTTGAATGATTAAGGGAATAATTAGAGTTTACGGCGAATAAGTCACGAATCTAATTGAATCGGGGTGTAAACTTGAGTAGTGACTTTTTAAATTCTCTTAATACAATACTTCAGCCGATCCTTATAGTAACCTCAGTAGCTGCTTTAATGGCAACAATCGGTGGTGCATTTAGCAGGTGTTTTAAAGAAGGTGAGATTTGGAAGTTTTGAGATAGAAACATCCTCAAGGGATACGTCTATAGGAAAAGAAACCGAAGAATTAGCTAAAATCTCTAGTGATGATAAAAACTCTAGCAACGAAGTACCTTATGAGTCAAAACAATTAGCTAATTACTATACACAGATTTTAAATCAATCAAAGATAAGTTTCTGGTTCAGTTTGATCTTTGCTTCTCTAGGTTTCACCGTAATCTTAGCTTCCGTTATGCTTTATAATAGCGAGAAAGTGGGTACAACTGTAGCATCTTTTGTGCTGGTACAATTATTGATGCAGTATCAGCTCTGTTTTTCGTCCAGTCTAAGAGTGCCCAAAAAGCTATAAGAGAATTTTTTGATAAACTACGCAGAGACCGACAACACCTAGAGGCACGAAAAATTTGCGAGACACAAGCAGCTAAGAACTGTCCATCTGTAAGTTCGGTATCGGATGCATTATAAATATTTGTACTAGTACAACGTATCAGTTGATTTTCTCCCACTACATACTCTTTGAACTACAATTCCCCCGATAATCTTCTTAATCTAGTGAACTTCGTTAGTTTCTGAAATTATAAATTCGCCAGTAATAAATGCTTTACCTTTATTTTGCTCGATAAGGTATTATAAATTTCGCAAATAGAAAATTATGTTCCCAAAAAAGAAGGACATAGAAGCAACCGCTTGGAAAGATAAAGTTACCACACCAAATCTACCAAGAAAGGGGCTGCGACTATGTCTGAGAAAATTATACACCTAAATGAAGGCGTCATAAAGCAGGAGTTAAAGGAACTAGTCCGTCATAGTGTTGAGGAAACTCTTAATAACCTTCTGGATCAGGAAGCTAATGAGCTGACGAATGCCGGTCGATATGAACGTACTGAGGATCGTAAAGGGTACCGATCGGGTCATTACGAGCGAAATCTAACCACTACCTCTGGGGAGGTTAAGTTGAAAATGCCTAAGCTTAAAGGAGTTGCCTTTGAAACAGCCATTATCGAACGATACCGCCGACGAGAAAGCTCCGTTGAAGAAGCTTTGATTGAGATGTATTTAGCCGGTGTTTCAGTTCGTCGAGTTGAGGACATCACTGAAGCCCTGTGGGGAACTAAAGTATCCGCCGGGACAGTCAGCCAGCTTAATAAAAAAGTCTATGGGCACATAGACACGTGGCGTAAACGGCCTCTGCAGGGTAAGTATCCCTATGTCTATGTTGATGGTATCTACCTCAAACGCAACTGGGGCGGAGAGTATGAGAATGTGGCTATCTTAATTGCTATGGCAGTCAATGAAGACGGTTATCGAGAAGTCATTGGTGCCTCCGAAGGAATGAAAGAAGACAAGGCCAGTTGGCATTAGTTCCTTAAAAGCTTAAAAGAGCGTGGCCTTTCCGGAGTCCAATTGGTGATTGGAGACAAATGCCTGGGACTCCTGGAGGCAGTGAATGAAACCTTTCCTGAAGCAAAATTCCAGCGATGTAATGTCCATTTTTATCGAAATGTGTTTTCAGTAACACCTCGATCGAAGACGAAGGAAGTCGCAGCTATGTTGAAGGCAATTCATGCTCAGGAGGATAAAGCTGCGGCCAAAGAAAAGGCAGCAGCAGTTGTAGTCAAACTCAAAGACATGAAGCTGAAAGAAGCGGTAAAGAAGGTCGAAGACAGTATCATAGAAACACTAACCTACATGGATTTTCCACAAGTACACTGGACAAAGCTGCGGAGTAACAATGTCATCGAACGATTAAATCGGGAAATTCGTCGGAGAACTCGAGTCGTTGGTACATTTCCTGACGGAAACTCGGCATTGATGCTTGTGTGCGCTAGATTGCGACATGTAGCCAGTAAAGCTTGGGGAACAAAAATGTATATGAGCATGAAACATCTCGAAGAAATGAACAAGGAAAAAAATCACATAGCCGGTTAATTGACGATTGAATCTCCGGGGTCGACTTGACATGGGACCCTGCTCGGATGCTTCAATGGGTCGAGGGCTGAGGCTCATATGATGCATTTCTTTTGGGTAAGCCCCATCCCTTGATTAAGGGTAGCATCCTCGCCCCCATGTCAAGTCAGCTATTGGGTCACGGGAGATAGACCTTGCTATCATACCAAGCGGAAACTAATTTGCGAAAAACTCTTGACGGTACCTTTTGCTCCTTGGGTCCTATAAGACTGTGTCAAGTAACTAGGACACCTAGACCTCAAAAAACGCCAAAAATCAGGCTTCACGGCCGACCTAGGCATTTTCATTGTTGTGTTATTTTGTATTTTTAAGAATCACACTGATCTCCCGATTACTCATTATTGCTTCAATTATCTATTCTACTTAAGCCTTCAAGAAACTGTTTTATCGTTTGCTGTACGTCCTGGGTGGACATCCAAATTATATTCGATACAGAAACCACTTGCATTCAGGGACTCTGTATTTCAACTCAAAGTTTTTCATAAAATCATTGATCACATGTATTGCAATTTTCTATGGTAATGAAAATTGTCCGCAAGAATAATCCTAATTTTTACTCATCCCACCACAGCACATCCTTTAACTGCCACAGGTTCATCTTTACTAAGCAACTTTACGCCCTATCACTATTTGGAGTAAGCGCGTCTGGATAACATTATGGTACCTTGATTAACGGCGTCAATTTTACTTAACGCATCTTAGAAGACCTTTGCACATGGATACATAGCAATAGATGGTCAATAAACGTCTTAGCTAACGCAACAACACCTCGGAGCACTGGAAGTTCAGGGCCTAATGCGCAGCACTGTGTTGGTTCCGAGGGTTATGCTAATAATGCTTAGTCCATAGGGTCCGAAATACGACCACAAGACATACATCTTACACCGTTCCATGGTCCGAAGTTACCACAAAATGGACAAATCCATGAGGAATCATAATTACTAATAGGCATTATTCCGCTCTTAATCCCATCTGTTACTACTGCCCTATCTCCATAGTCTTTAACAACTTTCCACTTATAATCTAATAATGCCTCTTGTATTTGATCTTCTTCCAACTCTACCATCTCATCTAACGGTGTTTGACCAATAATTTTTAATGCTTCAGTTATTTTATCTGTCAGATGAATACATTTTCCACCTTTTACATTCTTGTACTCTTCATTCAGGTAATCGAAGCTATTTCTATAAGTTGAATCTCTCGAAACTATTACGATGTCTTCATTTATATGGGCTAAGAGGGCCTCCCAAATAAGTTCATCACATATAGTAGTTTTATTAGTACCAGGTGGATTACCAAGCAAATGCCGCCTATCCGCTTTCTGGATGATATTGTCATCATATTCGACTTTCTGAACTGCTTGAGCATCATAAATGGTCTTAACGGATTGAGCAACAGGGTCTTTTGTCGAATCAGCAACCATCCCTTCTAAGCTCTGTATAATTTTATCTACTTCTTGATAAAATTTTCTCCTAGCAATCTCAAATTCCTCAAAACTCTCCATACATCTAATAATAGATGTTGAGTAATTGATTTTAAACTTCTTAATGTTGGATATTACGTTATTTATTTCAGTAATCCGATTTCTTCTAAACTCATCATAAACTTGGGTAGGGAAAATTAGATATCCATAATATTCTATTAAGTCTTCAAACAACTTTAATTTATCATTATTTGAACGGTAAAAATCCAGATAAATATTTGTATCAATAAAAATTTTAGCCATATTTCCCTCCATCCAATTAGCAATCATCTATTTTTCCTATACTAAAAATCTTTTTCTACAAGTCAAACGAACTTAGGAGACAGATTCTTATTAAACCTTGTGTATATTTCTTTGACATAATTCTACCCCCATTTTATCAGTTCTAACACTTTCATTATACCCTGTCTTTGACAGTTAAAATTTACCCAAAACTCTAGAAACCGCTGATATCAGGCTGCTTCCGCTCTATCAAAACCACGCACTCCACGTGCCTTGAAGATGCAAAAAAGATGCCGCTTAACGCTGGTATCCCCTTTACGGCAAAAATTTTTGTTTGCCAAAATGCATCTAATTAGTTATGTTACGTGTCCAATAATGTGTGTTCAATATATTACGCGCGTCAGTTGGGCAATGCGATGATAATTAAATTGATGCAATAAGCACCATAATGTTTTTAATTCTATCATAGGATGGTGTTGGGTAAAGATTATAAATACTCTTATGTTTCAACTTTGAATTAGTACCAATTACTTAATCCTAATAATTCCACCTTATCACGATCATTGTTCAATATATTTAAATCCCAATTTTCTATCATAAATTTCAGTAGATTCATTCCTCTATCAGTGATTTCTAGAATAGTCCATTGATCATATTTTAATAGTTCATTTTCAGAATAATTACCATGAATAAACCCTTTAGCTTTCTTTTCTGGAAATGGAAGATTAGCTAACTTGCTGTTCTTAACCTCGTTAATTATGACTAAATTTCCCAAACTATTCTTAAGCAAGTAAATTTGCTCATGCGATTTATTTAAAAGCTGAGAAGTCCAGTAATCATTTCTGCCTCTTTGCGGGAAAATATGCTCAATATTATTTCTATAAAACCAACCATCACTCAATAATCCTTCATAATCTAACTTTGAGATTCCAGCTTGTGATTTATGACTAAGATATCTTTCATATTGTACAAAGAAGTATTTAATTGGAAATTTAGTTTGATAGAATCCAGACTCAAAAAAATACTTAATTGTTCGTTTTACATTTTCGTTAGTTTGAAAAGAATTTATACATTCAGTTAGTCTTTTTTCTAAATTACATACTTTTTGATTAATTACTTCCTTGAAGTAATCACTGTAGCATATAAAGAATTCATCTGAATCCTCCTTTTTTCTGCCATAATAATTTTCTTTCTCTTTATCTAATACAATAAACATCTTCAGAAATTCGTATGTATTTATTAATTTTAATATCTTTCTCAACTGAATATCTTCACATTCATTGTTCAAAAGCGCCAGTAATAATAATGATAATTCGTTTATTTTCTCATTTTTAAAATTATTACTTGAATGTTGTGAACTTGTTCTTTTACCATCATTTATTGAAATTAGGATACGTCTAGTTCGTTCATGGCCCCTATATTCAGATTCATTATTCAAAACATACCAATTATAAACGCTCTTTTTTATACTTCTAATAAACTTAAGTATATCTGAAATTTCAATGTTCCCATTTGTAATGTTATCTGTTGTATAGTAATTATTTAGTAGGTATTTTGAATAATAGATTCCTTTTTTTCGATAATCATACTCATAAGTAAGTTCATTATTATCAGGAAAAAAAAGGTTCGTATGATAGGCTAGAAAAATATCATCATTTAACGGTTTATTCTTATTTTTACCCAAGTAATGATAAACATCTTTCCACCCATTATTAATCTGTTTTCTTAGTTCATCCGCTTGTCCATCATCATCAAGAAACATTGATGAAAGATAAATTAATCGGTTTTTCAGCAATTCTAATACCGATAACGGTTTCCCTCTATTGTTCATTGTTTCAAACGTAACAAATATATCTAAATCATCACCTATAAAGTACATATTAAACAACATACGTTGAGATACTATTCTAAAGATATCTTGAATCTCATCAAAGCTCATTTGATTTAAATTTTTATAAAAATAATCGTATGCAAATTCTAAATTCTGAGTATACTTCGTATTCTCAATATGTATGTCTAATACATCAGGAACACCTAGAATTTTTGACATGAAATAGTAGTAACTAGGATTTCCTTTTTCGTAGCTAAAGATGCAACTTTGTAATTTACTCTTTTCATTTTTCTTGTATACATATGTTTCTGTGATTTCCTTGAGTGTTGAGTAATTCAAATCGCTTGATTCATATTTGTTGAAAGTTATATCAATTATTGCTTTTATTAGAATTATAGAAGTTGTAATTCTTTGCTGGCCATCTACAATATAAAATGCGGTATATCCTCTACCATCAATAAGCCATTTGTCCTCAGACCAGTTCTTTACGACTTCATTGCTGATCTTTTCAAGAGTTAAAACGCCAGTATAATGATTTTTTCCATCCCGTAAATTAGTGATATCCCTCCAGAAATCTTCTATTTCACTTTTCTCCCATGCATATCCTCTCTGATAATCAGGTATTCTAAATAACCTGTTGCTAAATAGTGACACTAAGTTTGTTAGTTCAAACATGTTTATCTCCTTCGTATTTTATGGTTCGTAGTAGTTGTCCCAAAAAATATGCGTATTCCTTTTTCAACAACATCATTGCCTCCACATGGCTTGCCTGCATTAAACAAATGCCACCTGATCAGGCGTAGCCCTAGCGGATAGTTATTATTCTCTTATAAATAAACTATCTATCGGGACACACATATCCTTTTCTAATCTACGGAATTCGTTTGTAGCTACATTTAACATCAAGATCTGCAACTTCATGCATTAATTTCGGTTATCTATTTATAAATCAGCTAATTCTTGTGTATATAAATTCATTACTATTATGTACTATCCGTATTGAATACTCCATCATTGACATTTCCATATCTGAACGCATATACATGGTGCTCATAAAATCCCATATAACGTGTTTAAATTTTATGGTTATACCATTCAACATTCTCCTAAATATTCCTTCAAATTTCGCGCAAAATTTTCTTCAGAGGCAAATAAGCCAATTTAAATTTAGAAGATAGGTTATAATCTTTAAGGGATAAAGCTACTCATAGTTTCATTTTTCATTTTGATTTCCTCCTTTCTTTCACTCATCCCGCAATAAAAAGAGGCTATTCTCTTCAAAAAGAAAAATATAACCTCATAAGCCCATAACTAACTCTAAAAATAAAGAGCATAAAGATCTTTTTATATCTAGATACTCTTATTTTCCCATTTATGTTCTTTTGCCAATAGCTTCAAATTGTGCCCATTGCTCATTCGTTTTCTCAACGTATTTCCAAGGAATCTGATGCTAGCACAATATACGGTATTCAAACCGTCTTATTTGCCCTTTTGACCACAATACGTCATCATTATTATACTCTCAACGTGTGCCGTCCACGGAAACATATCCACCGGCTGAACCTCAACCACCCGATATCCTCCACTCTGCAGTATCCCCAGATCTCGGGCCAAGGTCCCAGGATCACAAGAGACATAGATGATCTGATCCGGCTTCAATTCCAGCAATCGCTCCAGCACTCTCTTATGGGCTCCGGCCCGGGGCGGGTCGAGGACTACGATATCCGGCTGGTCGGTAATTTGACGAAAGGTATCTTCCACTTTGCCGGGGATAAACTCTACATTATCAATTTGGTTGCGCTTAGCATTCTCCTTGGCGTCTGCCACGGCGTAGGGATTTTCTTCGATTCCCCAGACCTTTTGGGCTTTGGCCGCCAGGGCTAGGGTGATAGTCCCGATTCCACAGTAAAGATCCCAAACTACTTTCTCTTTGGAAAGCTCCGCCCAATCCAGCACTGTGTTATAAAGTCTGCGGGTCTGAGTCGGGTTGACTTGCAGGAAGGCCAGAGGGGAGATCTTGAATTCCGCTCCCAGCACATTCTCTGTGAAATCCCCTTCGCCGACAATTCGTTCCGGCTCTCCTGAATGGGTGATCCCCCAAACCGAGCTGATTCCTGAGCCGGTTCCCTCAATTGATCCTGACCCTATATCTTCTTTGCCCAGCCCGGCCAATGCTCTCAAACTCTGAGCATCCCTCAAGGAGGTATCCTGCAAAGAAGCATCCGGCAGGGAGTCCAGAATCATCATTCCTTCTCCCTGGGAATTTTCCCGGAAGGTAATCGAGGTCAACTGGGGAAAGGATTTCTTACCCTCTTCGCTCAGAAATCCTTCTGCTTCCCGAACCCAGTGATTCATCCCTTCGCTGATCAGCAGACAGTCGTCAAAAGGAACCGTCGCTTTACTTTTTTCCTGATAATAGCCTAGGCTACCTTCTTCCCCGCAGTGTAGCCTGGCTTTGTTACGGTAACGCCAGGGATGGTCCATCCCGATGGTAGGATGGATCGTTACAGAATCCAACTGTATTTTGCCGATTCTGGACAGAGCGTCTGCCACCCACCGCTTCTTCCAGACCAAGGTCTGTTCATAGTTCAGGTGCTGCAGCTGGCAGCCGCCGCAAACAGAGTATACGCTACAAGGCGGATTGACCCGATCCTCGGAGGCTTTGAGGATTCTAAGCAGTTTTCCTCGTTGCCAGTTTTTCTTCTCTTCCATAATCTGAACCTGGCCAATTTCCCCTGGCAGCAAGCCGGGCACAAAGGTTGCTTTGCCCTCATGATAGCCCACAGCCATTCCCTCTGAAGAAAGGCGGAGGCCTTCCAAATCAATTATCTTATTAATAACGCCGACAGCGCTAGTTTTCCCATTAACCGGATACTTTGATTTCACGCTTCTTTCCTCCCAAACGTAGTCCCATTTATTCTAAACCAAGGTCTCTGCCCTGTCCAACAGTTACTTTGCCCTCATGATAGCCTGCAGCCATTCGTTCGAAGAAAGGCGGAGGCCTTCCAAATCCTTTTGCAAAGCCATAGGGCATGAATTACCACCTTCGGTTGGATTCATGCCCTATGCTTATGATTTAGAAGGCTCTTTATATTGCTTCGTGAAGAAGACAGTATCCGAGATAGAAGATCGAGATCCCCCGGTTTCGCGTTCTGCACAATACTAATATCGCTGAATCCAAAGGGCAAGGGCCATAAGGACATTCCATGTCCCATGAGCAACGATTGCCGGCCAAATGCTTGAAGAACGTTCGTATAACCAAGTCAAGACGACACCACCGATAAATAAGGGGATAAAACGAATTATTTCTAAATGCAGTGCCGCAAAGAACAGCCCTGTCAAAAGTATCCCTTTACCTCTTCCAAAGGTTTGGCGCAGTGGTGGGTAGATTAACCCTCGAAAAAACATCTCTTCTTTAATCGGAGCAACAACTCCCCCCAAAAAGGTGAGCAGCATAAATTCCCAAGTATAGTTTGCACCATTTACTGCAATAGCAAAGCTCTGGGGAGCCGGAGTTCCAAATATTTTTGTCAATAGATTACCTAATAAACCGACTCCGATAAATAAGGCGATTCCCGTAATGAAGCCTAAAACAATAAACCTTCGCGAGGATTTAACAAATCCTAGGTCTGATAAGGGGCGGCGGATTAATTTAAGGAATACTATAATCACGCCGAAATAAAGCAGTGAATCTCCTAAGCCTACCTTTATAAAATTAAGAATTCCACGTACTGAATCTAAATCCTGAGGACTTTCTAACCATCCCAATGGAAATTCAATGATCGTTATTATAGCTACTAAAAGCAAGCCTTGCCAAATATTCCACTTTGGTTTTCGAAGGGGGATTTGAAGCTTAGTTTTTTTTGACATATCATTCATCCTTAAGTACCAAAATTATCTCTATACCATTTTCAATTCTAACTGTTTGAACATGTCTTGTCCACTTGCTACAGAAACATCGGCTTTCTTAGGCAATATATCTTATTTAATGGCATTAAATGGACAATTTTCGTGGAAATAATGTCAATCAGGCTGAATCAAGTTTAGATTTTCATAACTACAACAAAGAAACAAACTATTATAAGCATTGAACAATGGTATTGTCTTTCAAGGCGAGGGTTTGTATTAGTAATAATACAAAAAGAAGGGCCCTTGCGGAATCCCTTCTAATAAATGATATAGGTAAATGATAGATCAAAACGAAAAAGTTATAAATCGCCTTAAGAAATTTTAAATTGGTATTAAGAGTTAAGATTTATAAGTCAGGAGTCATTAAACGACTATAAGTTAAGATTTACTCAAACTACTCTAAGTTAACAGTTATTAAACTACTCTAAGTTAATTTAAAAATCCTTAATCTTAATCCTAACCCTTACCCCCGCTTGCGCCAAATCCGCAGTTTTTGAGCCTCAGCGATTAAGCTCTCTCTGAAATCGGGATGAGCAATGGATATTAAGGCTTCGGCACGCTGCCATGATGACAGTCCTTTGAGATTAACCTTCCCATATTCTGTAACAACGTAATGAACAGTGGTTCTGGTGTCTGTGATTAATGAACCTAGGGTCATTACGGATTTAATACGGGATTGAACTTGCCCGCTTTTATCCGTATAGGTGGAAGGTAAGCAAATAAAGCTCTTACCGCCTTTAGAATTATAGGCTGCTTCCACAAAGTCCAGTTGTCCCCCGGAACCTGTAATCATGTTTGAACCGGCAGACTCTGAACAAACCTGACCTGCTAAATCAATTTCCAAAGCACTGTTGATAGATATTAGCTGATCGTTTTGGGAGGCAATGAAGGGATGATTGGTATAATCTACAGGATAAGCTGCTAAAGATGGATTATCTCGCATAAAGTCATAGAGTTTCTGGGTACCTGCAGCAAAGGCAAAGACAATCCTGCCTCGATCCCGCTGTTTGCACATTCCTGTGACTTTTCCTGCCGCTACCATATCGACAAAACCGTCCACCAGCATCTCCGTATGAATACCGAGATCCTTAAGATCTGAAGCTGCTATCATTTGCCCTAAAGCATTGGGCATTCCGCCAATTCCCAACTGAATACATGCCCCATTTTTAATCTCCGGCAGGACATAAGACGCTATTTTCTGATCCAATTCTGAAGCTGCTGCTGAAGGCAGCTGCGGCAGCCCTCTATGTCCTCCCTCGACAATATAGTCGACCTTAGAGATATGAACAGTATGATCATATCCGCCATGAACCCTGGGCATATCTTCATTGACTTCAACAATAACATTGCGAGCTTTTTCAATGGCCGCAGCATAGTGGGATACTGTAACCCCAAAGCTAAAATATCCATAGTCATCCATAGGTGCAACCTGAATTACGACAACATCTGTTTGCAAGTTCTCACGAATGTAGCGTGGAACCTCAGAATATTTAATCGGAATGTAATAAGCTAATCCTGCCTGCCCTAATTTTCGCTCTCGTCCTCCAAAATGCCAGCTATTCCAGATGAAATGTTCACCACTAGGATCACAGTCAATCATTGCCAAAGGGCCCATGATTACTCCGCCACGCAAATTAACTTCGTGGAGTTCCTCTTTACGGCGAGCTAAAGCTTCACCCAATACACTGGCCATGCTTGCCGCAAACCCATACTCTACCCAATCACCACTACGAACTACTTTAACGGCTTCATCAGCTGAAACGCACTTTTTGCGATACTCTTCCTTATACATTGTACATCCCCCTTTTGCTTGCACTTAGTTTTCTTTTAGTTCTTAAATAACTTCAAATAAGGCAACAAATAAGGTACAAATATTTCTGGACGTATAAATGCAGCTATTACAATCAAGTGATTCTTAACTTCAGATGGAGTTCGCCTAAGAGGAATACTTACTCCATCTAAGGCTTAGAAGAACCTATCCGGGGACGTAGCAGCCGTTATCTCATCCTCACCGCTGAAGTTGTTCTGCGTAGTTTGCGGTTCGGCGAAAACAACCTGCGCCGTTATGCTTCTCTTGAGTGCGGCGGCTTGGGCGAAACCTTCACCCGGGTTTCGTCACTGGATGCTTTCGTACTTGTAGAAGATGGGATTCCGGCTGGTAGTCATCGGATAAAGACTAACGTTCTACAATTAAGGCGATTCCCTGACCTCCACCGATACACAAGGTAGCTAAACCGCGATGAGCATTACTCCTCTTCATTTCATGAAGCAGGGTTACCAAAATTCTCGTTCCGGAGGCACCAATAGGATGCCCCAGGGCAATTGCTCCACCATTTACGTTTGTTTTTTCTCGATCTAATTGGAGTTCTTTAGCAACTCCTAAGGTCTGAGAAGCAAAGGCTTCATTAGCTTCAACCAGGTCGATATCTTCAATCTTCAAGCCTGCTTTTTCTAACGCTTTGCGACTTGCCGGGATCGGACCTGTTCCCATTATCAAGGGATCTACCCCTGCAGAAGCCCATGATTTAATGGTTGCTAAAGGAGTTAAACCAAGTTCTTCGGCTTTCTCCTTAGCCATTACAACGACAGCACCTGCACCATCGTTAATTCCGGAAGCATTAGCGGCTGTTACGCTTCCGTCCTTTTTAAATGCCGGGCGAAGTTTATTAATCCCCTCTAAAGTCACACCAAAACGCGGGAACTCATCTTGGGAAACAACGATGGGATCTCCTTTACGTTGGGGGATAGAAACCGGAACAATTTCATCTTTGAATTTTCCGGCCTTAATAGCAGCTTCCGCACGGTTTTGGCTGATCACTGCATATTGATCTTGTTCCTCCCGGGAAATATCAAATTGAGTGGCAACATTTTCTGCTGTGATTCCCATATGAATGTTATGGAAAGCATCAGTTAGTCCGTCAAGGATCATTGTATCGACAATAGTCTCATTACCCATTCTATATCCCGTACGAGCCTTAGGCAGCGCATAAGGGGCAAGTGACATGCTCTCCATTCCGCCTGCAACAATAATATCTGCGTCTCCAACCATGATAGCTTGAGCCGCACTAACCACGGATTTTAGTCCTGAGCCGCATAATTTGTTCAGAGTCCAGGAAGGAATCTCCTGAGGAACTCCTGCTTTAATAGCAGCTTGACGTGCCGGGTTTTGTCCTTGACCTCCTTGGAGTACATTACCTAATATAACTTCATCGACCTGGTCAGGAGTGATTCCTGCTCTCGAAATTGCTTCTTTGATAGCAATAGCCCCTAACTCAGCTGCAGGGATTTGTCCTAAAGCGCCGCTGAAGGAACCTACAGGTGTACGTACAGCACTTACGATAACTACGTCTCTCATATCAAACATCTCCTATACGATAAAATATCTGAATGGCCATTCAAAAACTCTCTATGATTATTATTAGCGAAGACCAAAAGGCGCTTCGCTAATAATAATGTTGATTGTTCTCTTTGGTCTACTCACTCCTAAAGTTAAGAAACTTAATTTCTTATTTAAGAATGTTAGCCGCAATAACCATGCGTTGAACTTCACTGGTTCCTTCATAAATTTCTGTGATTTTGGCATCCCGCATCATGCGTTCTGCAGGGTATTCACGTGTATATCCATATCCTCCGTGGAGTTGAACGCCCATTGTGGTAACTGCCATTGCAGTTTCGGAAGCAAATAGCTTGGCCATAGCAGCAGCTTTGCTAACGGGTTTATGTTGGGATGCCAAGTAAGCTGCTTGATAGACGAGGAGACGAGCAGCTTCAATTTGAGTGGCCATGTCAGCCAGTTTGAATTGTGTATTTTGGAACTCAGAAATGGCTTTGCCAAACTGTACTCTTTCTTTGGTATATTTCATAGCTTGCTCATAGGCACCTTGGGCAATTCCCAAAGCTTGGGAAGCGATTCCGATTCGACCATAATCAAGGGTTTGCATAGCAACTTTAAAGCCTTGACCTTCTTGTCCAAGCAGATTTTCTGCTGGGACACGAACATCTTCAAAAACTAATTCATAAGTTGCTGATGAACGAATCCCCATCTTCTTCTCTTTTTTACCGAAGGAGAAACCAGGCATTCCCTTTTCAATAATAAAGGCTGCAATCCCACGATTACCTTTGCTCTTATCCATTTGAGCTGTAACGACGTAGGTGTCTGCATAATAGGCATTGGTTATAAAGATCTTGCTGCCATTAAGGATATAAAAATCTCCATCACGAACAGCGGTGGTGCGAGTGCCTGAGGCATCGGAACCAGCCATAGGCTCAGTTAAACCAAATGCTCCCAGCTTCTCACCGGTAGCTAAGGGTGTCAAATATTTTTTCTTTTGCGCTTCGTTACCAAACATATTGATAGGATTTGCACAAAGACTTGCATGAGCAGATATAGTTACTCCAACTGAAGCATCGACACGAGAAAGCTCTTCTACAGTGATTGCATAAGAGATGTAGTCGGCACCAACACCGCCATACTCTTCAGGAAAAGTAACCCCTGCGAGACCAAGCTCGCCGGCTTTTTTCCATAAGTCTACTGAAAATTCTTCTTTCTCATCCCGTTCTTCCGCTCCCGGGCCACATTCTTTTTCTGCAAAGTCACGAACCATTTTACGCATCATGAGATGGTCTTCAGTTAAATCAAAAATCATTATAAAATCAATCCTTTCATTTTTGACTAGTTTTCTGCTCACCTTCAAGACTTGCCCTTCGGCAATCCACACATAGAACTAAAATCCTTTAATCGATTGTTTACACTCGATTAAGGCTTAAAGATCTCATTATTTTCACAAGGCAATTGCATAATTGGTAATAGCTTAGGTCGAACATCGGCCAATGGAGTTCATTTTAGTGCTTAAGATTCTATTTTCCTTCAAAGGCTGGCTTACGCTTTTCTAGAAAGGCGCTGCATCCCTCGATTTGATCCTGGGTGCTGAAGGTCAATCCGAAGATTTCCGCTTCATAAGCTTGAGCACTATCTATATCCATATTCACACCACGTTGGATCGCACTCTTAGTCAGCTGTACTGCAACGGGTGCCCGAGAGGAGATTTTTTTAGCCAGCTTCATAGCCTCTTCCATCAGGGTATCTAAGGGATAAATCTTATTAACTAACCCAATGCGATAGGCTTCGTTAACATCTATGATGTCCCCGGTAAATAGTAACTCACTGGCTAACCCTGCACCAACCAGACGAGGTAAGCGTTGAGTCCCTCCAAATCCTGCAGTAAGTCCCAG
The DNA here is from genome assembly GCF_000231385.2 of Desulfosporosinus meridiei DSM 13257. NCBI lineage: Bacteria > Bacillati > Bacillota > Clostridia > Eubacteriales > Desulfitobacteriaceae > Desulfosporosinus > Desulfosporosinus meridiei. The sequence goes on from NC_018515.1 coordinate 3,157,413, forward strand.
GGTTACTTCCGGTTGACCGAATTTGGCATTTTCAGCAGCAATCCGAATATCGCAAGCCATAGCTAACTCGCATCCGCCACCTAAAGCAAAGCCATTAATAGCCGCAATAACAGGTTGTGGCATCAGTTCAATTTTACGAAAAACCGAATGCCCCAGTTGAGCAAAGCGCCGTGCTTGCATACAATTAAAATCTTTCATCTGAGAAATATCAGCCCCAGCGATAAAAGCCTTTTCCCCACTGCCAGTTAAAATCACTGCTTTGACACTGGAATCTCTCCCCAACTCATCGAGGGCGGTGGACAGTTCTGTTACTGTGTCACTATTTAAGGCATTTAATGCTTTAGGGCGATTGATGGTCAGCACTGCAACGGCACCGTTCTTTTCCAGTAACAGATTAGCGTACTCCATACTTTTGCCCTCCTTACTTGTTGGATTTAAGCTTCGTACTTATAAAAACCACGACCGGATTTCCGTCCCAGCCAGCCTGCTTTTACGTATTTGCGTAGTAATGGGCATGGGCGATATTTATCGCCTAATCCTTCATGAAGGACCTCCATAATTGACAGAACTGTATCCAGACCAATTAAATCACCTAAAGCTAATGGTCCCATGGGATGATTCATTCCTAGTTTCATGACATTATCAATCGCTTCAACTGAAGCAATTCCTTCGTTAAGGGTAAAGACAGCCTCATTAATCATCGGAATTAAGACTCTATTAGCAACAAAGCCGGGAGCATCATTAACTTCAACCGGAGTTTTTCCCATCTTAATACTAAGATCTTCAATCGTTTTGTACACTTCATCACTGGTAGCCAGGCCACGAATAACTTCCACAAGTTTCATAACAGGCACGGGATTCATAAAATGCATCCCGATGACTCGATCCGGGCGTTTAGTAAAAGCGGCGATCTCAGTGATAGGCAGTGAGGAAGTATTCGTCGAAAGAATTGTATGTTCCGGGCATATCTCATCAAGCTGAGCAAAGATCTTGGCTTTAATCTCCATATTCTCCACGGCAGCTTCAATGACCAAGTCAGCGGATACAGCATCTTGCAGAGATACGGATTTAGTAATAAGACCTAAAATCTGATCTTTTTCCTCAGCTTTTAGTTTCCCTTTATCAACACTTCTGCTCAGATTTTTGTCAATAATACCGAAACCCCTATTCACAAATTCTTCTTTGATGTCATTCAGAATTACTGAATATCCTGCTTGGGCAGCTACTTGGGCGATTCCACCACCCATCTGTCCAGCTCCAATTACCATAATCGTCTTCACAACTAAATCCTCCTTTGTTTCTGTTATTACAAGACTTTTTAATAGGTGATTTGGAATCTTGCGGAATAATCATGCAATTGCTATGCCAAGGAATATTCCGTATCTTCCGATAATTCTTTCTCTGGCTAATATCAGTCATTCCCAAGGTTTTTGTCCAGTTGATTCAAAATCTCAACTTCCACAAGATGTACACATTAGTTTACACATAAAAGCCAGTAAACACGGCAATCTCCATTAATACTAAATATTAGGTTGTGTCTACGATTGGATACGCTTACCAAATTGTAGACATCTTATTGATGAAAAAATTCACATTTATTTAGGTTAAATCTACTTGTGTAATTGATGCTTAATTAGCTTCTTGTACAAGCCGGCTCTTGACAAGCCTAATGATTTTGCTGCTTGAACTTTATTTCCATTAGCAGTTTCAAGCGCAAAAATCAGTGCATCCCTTTCCACCTCCTTAAGAATATTGTCAAGGGACCCTTCCATATAAGGTCTTTTATCATGACTTGCTAAAATTTGCAAATAGTTCGGCAGGTGCTTGAGCTGGATTTCAGTGCCATCAACCATGTTGAAGGCTCTCTCAATAATGTTCTCAAGCTCCCGGATATTACCTGGCCAACGATGTTTTTTTAGAACGTCAACAGCTTCAGCTGTAATTCCTGTCACTGATTGAGCAAATTGCAAGTTAAACTTTTTGATAAATGTCTTAATTAGATCTTCAATATCATCTATACGTTCCCGTAATGGTGGAATGGTCAAGGTTACCACATTCAAACGATAATATAAGTCCTCACGAAATTGCTTATCGCGAATCATTCCTTCGAGATCGCGATTCGTAGCGGCAACCAGCCGAACATCTACTTTGCGAGACTTGTTGCTCCCTAACCGTTCTACTTCACGCTCCTGAATTACTCGAAGCAGCTTAGCTTGCATGCTCATTTCCATGTCTCCGATTTCATCCAGGAACAAGGTTCCTCCATCTGCCAGTTCAAATTTCCCTATCTTCCCCCCTTTCCTGGCACCCGTAAATGCACCTTCATCATAGCCGAACATTTCAGATTCCAGTAGATTTTCAGGTACTGCGGCACAGTTCACTTTGATAAATGGACCATCGTTGCGGGAGCTTTGCGCATGAAGTAACAGTGCGAATAATTCCTTGCCGGTTCCGCTTTCTCCTCTCAGCAGCACTGTAGAACCGGATTTTGCCACCCGAAGAGAGGTCTGGATCAAAGAACTCATGATTGGACTTTTGCCCTTTAAAAGCTCAAGGGCCGAGGAGTTTTTCTGAGACACAGTCTTTTTGTAGTAGTCAAGTTCCGAACGCAGAGAATCTACCTTTTTTGTCAAAGCATATAGCTCATTGACATCTTTAAAAACCACTTTACCTAAAGCGCCGACAATTTTACCGTCCTGAACTATCGGAACTCTGCTGGCAATGATTTCATGTCCATTTAAATCATGTATATATCCATGTACCGGTTGGGCGGTGACTAGGACATCTGTAAATTTTGGATTATCATAAATCTCGGTAATGGGTTTTCCAATCATATCCTCAGGTGCTTGGTCAAAAAAACTGGAAAATGCCTGGTTTGTCATGGTAACAATTCCTTGCTTGTTCACCACAATCAGCCCGTCATAGGCAGTGTTTAACACGACCTCCAAGGTACGTTGAAGTTGTTTAGTTTTTTCGTGTTCGATCACTAAATTATCTAAGAAATTTTGTAAAATTGTAATGTCCTGAAACACAGCTACAGCACCGACCAATTCTCCCTGAACAAAAATTGGAGTCCGATTGCTGAGAAGGATGGTGTCATTTAGTTTTAATTGTTGGCCTAACTCGGCAACTCCATTTTCAAAAACCCGCAAGAGGCCTGTTTCCGGAAAGTGAGTGGTTATTGATTCGCCGATAATATTGCTTTCGGGAACTTTCAGGATATCGAAGACAGCTCGATTGGCGTAAAAAATAGTACCTTGAGGGTCAACAGCAATAATAGCATTCTTTGTATTATCCAATATCTCTTCAAGGGTGATCGAAAAGATTTGTCCCTCCTCCAACATAGGTTAGCCCTCCTGAAATTTGCTATTAATCAAACTATTCGACCTAAATCAACTAAATCCTGCTTGAATTAATAGTCAGTTATCAGAGAGCTAACCCAAAACACTTCTTAACTTATAGCATGCCTTCAGGTGAGGTTCATATCAAACAACGTTTGAAGACTGCTCACCAGAAGGCATGGAATCGTTGGAAAAGAGGGATTTAATTTCATTATTAACCATTAAATCAAAAACACTGTCACTTCCTATGCGTATCCAGAGCGACCTTTTTTTAGGCAAACGGTGCATTTGACATACTTCCATTCCCCCGGCAATAATAACGTCTGCATCTCTAGCTCGGATGATGGTTTCGCCAAAGTCACCGCCTGCATTCCCGATGAACATACTTTATTGATCGTCTCAGAGGTTACTTCCAATGGGAGTCTGGCTTTGATACTCGCTTGACGCGAGGGAATCTGTCCTGCTCCGACCTGGATTACTAACCCCATGAGTACATCAACCACTCTCCCGGAATATCCGCCCGCTTAAGTGCTTCCCTAATGACATGAGCTCTAAATCCACTTAATTCAGCAGAGATATTTGAACTCCGGTTAGATCTTTAGCTTTTGGAACCCACCAAAACAATAATTAACTGGAACTGGAGGTATTTTTCGACCCGCTAACATTAACATGCTCAGCCTCTGACGTATAGAAAGGAAACTTCGACATGAACCAATCGTTAAATAGCAGCGGGATAATTGCCCAGAAGAGCCACACCAAAGGCTTGTTAGCGTGATTCGAAAATTCAGGTTTCAACCCTAACAAAGGTAAACATACTGAGTAATAAATGATAAACTGAATTGCTGCCAGACCAAAAACAATACCTGTACGTACAAACCACCCGATAACACTTCCCCATTTTTGTGGCCAGTTGTCGAAATAATGATTCCAGATTAAAAACGGAAATAGTGTAAATCCAGCTAGTGTAGCAGAATTATAATAACGCCATGCTAAGGATGCGGTTCCGTCAGTGGCTTTGGGATCTACAGCTCCCCAGACGGCACCCATTCCAAAAATCGTTAGTTTTACGGTAAGGAATGCCAGAATAATGATTGATATTAGACCGAATAATCCACTCCAGGGTTGTTTCTTAACCAGGTGCCACGGTTTTCCTGACCATATATTGGCTGTCATAAAAAGATAGACAACCATCCATTCCCAAACCCCAATGACATAATTCAAATGGGAAACACCGTCAATGGCTCCCCACCAAGGGGCTGCTGCCGCAATCGGTTGTTTTAGCACTACACTAACATAGAAGGGAAAGATAAGGGTTCCGTAGGCTAGGAGTGTAACAACTGTCGTCAAGCTCCATTCTGCGAATCCAAGGGCTGGTTGGGTCAGCTTATCAGCCCAAGGCCACTTTTTAAAAAGGATCGACCAAAATGCATAAGTGACAAAACCTATTAAGACAAACATTGTAAGGGCTCCGCCAACATATTCTCTGGCGTGCTCGATCTCAATACCTCTTGCGACTAAAGCCTCTACACTCCAAATTGGGAGGATGAGTTTGCCAAGAAAGCCTTGAAAAATTCCATAAATAATTACATAGACCACGGCAATGTTGACGCATATCTCTACAATCCCGCGGGTCAATGGTTTGAGTTTTGCGAATGGCCAGTCTCCGAACATGATATGTTGCCATATGCCGACTAAAAGCATCCATGCCAAAAATTCCAGAATTGGGTGTTCATAGTTCTTGAAAATCCCCTGTGGAGATGCAAATATGAACCATGTGATCAGAGCAATGAGTAAAAATGAAGCTGTTGCGATAAGGCCTGTTAAAGGTTGACCCCAGCGAGATTTTGAACCGTGATCTGACATTGATACTCCTCCTTAATATTTCTGTCACTGATAAAAATAAAAAAAATAATACCGCTATAATTCTTTCACCCTTTCACCTCCCTATAAGTCAGTATCCAGAATACTTATCTATATTCTGAATGTACAGAATTGTTTTGCAATTAATATGCCAATTGATGTTTCTCTGTATGTATCTGCCTGAAATGAGCTGATACTAAGGAGTTGCGCTTTTCACTTAGAAAAAGATCTCTATAAAAGTACTCCCCTAAGTGCTTACGATGGTAAACACTTAGGGGAGTATAACATTAACAATCACTTACAGCGCTAGTTGAAGTTTATATGTCAACTAATTGAGACATGTATTAAAATGTAGGCAAAATTTATTTATTTTTTTATAGTCAAGGATGATTTTACTTTTTTTGCAAATTAACTTGCAAAATAATTGAGAGGATGTCAAAGATCTTGTAAGTCTTGGATTCACATTCCAAATTTCACTTCTGTAAACAAAAACGATCCCTTCCACTTTACTTTGAAAGTGGAAAGAGACCGCTTTTGTTATAGAAATAAGCGCTTTGAATTTGAGGGCCAAGTTTTCACACACCCCTCATAAGCCCAGATTGGAATATCGGATAAATTACTGTCGTTGTTTCAGCATATCACTGTAAATATACATTAACTCCTTGTCAAAAAGGGATCTCTTCATATCTACGGCTATTGCTCTTACCCTTTTAAGCATCTCAGCTGCATCCTCTTCGGCAATCTCTTTGCCATACTCATTGCGGAATTTTGCTTTGATGGATGCAGTTCCGGAGTGTTTTCCAATGACAATTTGACGTTCAAGTCCCACATCCTCAGGGCTGAAGGCTTCATAGGTTCGAGGATTTTTTAAGGCACCGTCAGCATGAATGCCTGACTCATGGGCAAACATATTACTTCCTACAATAGACTTCCAAGGCGGGAGCATCCGCCCTGAAGCGCGAGCAACATATTCGGAAACCTCGACAAATCGTTCCGTCGCAAAGCTCAGATCCGTATCTAATAAGTGCTTCAATGCCATAACCACTTCTTCTAAGGCAGCATTGCCGGCCCGCTCACCTAAGCCGTTAACAGTCACACCTACATGGGTTGCTCCGGCCTTTACTCCGGCCAGGGCATTGGCAGTGGCCATCCCGAAGTCGTCATGAGTATGCATTTCCACATCTATGCCCGCTTTTTCAACTAAGATCTTAATTTTATCGTAGGTTGCAAAAGGGTCTAAGATTCCTACTGTATCACAATAGCGCAAACGATCTGCACCGGCATTTTTTGCTTCTTTAGCAAATTGGACTAAAAAATCCATATCAGACCGGGAAGCATCTTCCGCGTTGACGGAAATGTACATTCCTTCTTTTTTAGCAAAGGCGGTTGCCTTTACCATTCGTTCTAAAACATCGTCCCGAGTGGTCATAAGTTTATGTTCAATATGAATGTCGGAGGTGGAGATAGAAATAGCTACGGCATCCACACCACAGGCCAAGGAAGCTTCTATATCAGAAATAACCGCCCGATTCCAGCCCATAATGCTTGCTTTTAAACCTAACTTGGCAATTTCAGTAATCGCCTTCTTTTCATCCCCGCCCATAACCGCTACTCCGGCTTCTATCTGATGAACGCCAAGTTCATCAAGCAACCGGGCGATTCGCAACTTTTCTTGATTAGAAAAAACAACCCCAGCTGTTTGTTCCCCATCACGCAATGTAGTGTCTACAATTGTCAAATGTCTCATTCAGACTCACCCCTCTTAATTAGCTGGAATATATATAACAGGTTCAAAAATTACATACCTTATACTAGCATAATCTCTTTTAAGTTTGAAGAATGTTGGGTTCTTTATACTGTATACTTATTTGATGCTCAGTATATTTATTCAATGACTTGCATTATCCTTCATTATTCCCAAGACCCAGAGAATCAATCAACATAAAAGAGGCTCTCCTTTCGGAAAGCCCCTAAGTAACAATTAAGATAGTTTTTCCTTCAGCAATCGATTGACAAGACCCGGATTCGCCTGACCCTTGGTGGCTTTCATGATCTGTCCGACTAAAAAGCCAATGGCTCGATCTTTGCCGGCGCGGTAGTCCTCCACGGATTGAGGATTAGCGGCCAGGACGCCGTCGATAATTCCCAGTAAGGCCCCTTCATCACTGATTTGAGCAAGCCCTTTTTCCTTAACGATCACCTGGGCATCCTTGCCGGTGGCGTACATTTCTTCGAGAACTGTCTTAGCTATTTTGCCGCTGATGGTTCCTTTTTCGATCAGCTCTAATAATTCCGCTAACTGCTTGGGAGAAATGGGAGAATCCTCGACTGGACACTGGTTGGAATTCAGCAGACGCATAACATCTCCCATCACCCAGTTCGCTAAGGTCTTAGCATCGCCGAAGCTTTCAAGTGCAGCATCAAAGAAGTCAGACAAGGATTTGGATTGGGTGATAACCCCGGCATCGTACTCAGATAATCCTATGCCTTGCAGCCGAGCCCGTCGTTGTGCCGGAAGCTCAGGCAGGGTTTGGCGAATTCGTTCCACCCATTCTCGATCAATTATAAGGGGTGTTAGGTCCGGTTCCGGGAAATAGCGGTAATCATGAGCTTCTTCCTTGGAGCGTAAGGCTAAGGTAATCCCTTGACCCTCATCCCAAGTCCTTGTCTCTTGTACCACTTTTTCACCGGCATCTAACACTCTTGCTTGCCGGGCTATTTCATATTCCATACAGCGCCGTACGGAGCTGAAAGAGTTTAAGTTCTTTGTCTCAGTACGAGTTCCGAAGGCTGTCTCTCCTATGGGACGCAAGGAGACATTAATATCAAAGCGCACAGAACCTTGTTCCATCCGACAATCCGAGACTTCCGTATACTCTAAGATTTGCACTAATTTTTCCAAGTAAGCCAGAACTTCCGGGATTGAACGCATATCCGGCTCGGATACGATTTCCAAGAGGGGGACTCCCGCTCGGTTATAGTCAACGGAGGAAGCATTAGAGGTTGTGATGGTATCTCCGCTATGGACGAGCTTACCCGCATCTTCCTCCATGTGGGCCCGAGTAATCCCAATCCATTTTTTCTCGCCCTCCACTTCAATCTCTAAGCCGCCTTTACCGCAAATGGGTAAATCGAACTGAGAGGTTTGGTAGTTCTTAGACAAGTCGGGATAGAAATAGTTCTTTCTGTCGAACTTCGAGAATTCGGCGATCTCACAATTCAAGGCTAAACCGGCTTTGATGGCGTAATCCACTACTTCACGATTTAGTACCGGAAGGGCACCGGGCATGCCTAAGCAGACCGGGCAGACGTGAGTGTTTTGGTCTCCTCCGAACTCTGTTGTACACCCGCAAAAAATCTTAGTCTTGGTCTGGAGTTCTACGTGAACTTCCAGTCCACAAACCATTTCATATTTATTAGCGACTACCACCGGTCAGCACCTCCCGGGAGAGATTTGGTTTTAAGGTATGATAATTCGTATTTTGCTCAAAAGTATAAGCAACTCGGTACAATGACCCTTCTCCGAAGGCTTTGCCCATCAATTGCATGCCAATGGGCAGACCATTGACTAAACCGGCAGGTATGGAAATTGCCGGAATTCCCGCCAGGTTGATGGGGACGGTGGTAATGTCCGATAAATACATGGCCAAGGGGTCTGCGGATTTTTCCCCAAATTTAAAGGCAGCTGTGGGAGCAGTCGGGGAAAGTAAAACGTCAAACTTCTCAAAGGCTTTATCAAAATCCTGTTTAATCAAGGTTCTCACCTTTTGGGCTTTGAGATAGTAGGCATCATAATAGCCGGAACTCAAAGCATAGGTGCCCAGCATAATTCTGCGTTTTACTTCCTGGCCGAATCCTTCAGCCCGGGTTTTTTTGAACATGCCTAACACATCGTCAGCATCTGCCCGATACCCATAACGGACACCGTCATAGCGAGCTAGATTAGAGCTGGCCTCAGCGGTAGCAATCAGATAATAGGCAGGGATGGCGTATTCCGTATGGGGCAAAGTGCACTCCGCTACTTCTGCTCCTAAATCAATCAGAGTTTGAATCCCGGCTTGAATCCCTTTGGCCACCTCCGGGTCAATTCCTGCACCGAAGTATTCCCGGGGAATCCCGATCTTCAACCCTTTGATGTCGTTGACCAAAAACTTGGTATAATCAGGAGCTTCGATAGGAACGGATGTGGAATCTAAGGGGTCATGTCCGGCAATGGCATTCATCACCAGAGCATTATCCCGAACAGTTTTGGTGAATGGCCCGATCTGGTCGAGGGAGGAGGCAAAGGCGATTAAACCTAAGCGGGAAACCGCACCATAGGTGGGCTTCATTCCAACCACTCCACAGAAAGCCGCCGGCTGACGAATGGATCCCCCCGTGTCTGAGCCCAGAGTAAAGGCAGCCTCATCCCCGGCAACAGCTACGGCAGAGCCTCCCGAAGATCCCCCAGGGACACACTCTAAATTCCAAGGATTACGTGTTTTAGTAAAGAAGGAATTCTCCGTGGAGGATCCCATGGCAAACTCGTCCATGTTCAGTTTGCCCAAAAGTATAGTTCCCGCCGCCCGCAGACGCTCTGTCACCGTGGCATTGTAGGGCGGATAAAAATTCTCCAGCATTTTTGAAGCACAGCTGGTGCGAATTCCTTCTGTGCACATATTGTCTTTGAGGGCCATGGGAATACCTTCTAAAGGTTTAAGGGCTTGTCCTTGAGAGACTTTTTCATCCACCTCAGCCGCTTGAGCCAAGGCCTCGTCTTCTAAGACAGTTAAATAGGCTTGCAAAGCAGGATCCACAGACTTGATACGGTCTATGTAGGCTTTGGTTAATTCCGTGGAGCTTATGTCTTTATGTAGAAGCAGTTCATGTAGTTCACTCACTGACTTCCCGATCGTTACTGATTCCAACTTCCGCAGTCTCCTTTCCAAGTCAAATAGCTTAAGTCAAACTGATTTTGGGAACTCTGAAGAATCCCTCTTCCCCATCCGGGGCATTTCTAAGGGCTTTGTCATGATTAATGGAAGTTTTGACTTGGTCCTCGCGCAGTACATTATGCAAAGGAACTGCGTGTGCTGTAGGCACCACATCACTTGTATCTAATTTCTCCAACATAGCCGCATAGCCCAAAATGGAGTTAAGCTGTTCGGTGTATTCTTGAGTTTCCTGCTCAGTTAACTCTAAGCGCGCCAATGCCGCCACGTATTCAACGTCTTCACGTGAAATTGACAACTTATTCACCTTCCTTGGATTGATTGTTGCTTTAACCTCTATCATAGCAAATATTAGGGAAGGGAGCAAGAAGGGGGAGAGTGTTAGGGGGACGGTCCTTTTAACACGTTTTAGAGTGCTAAAACTTTTTTAAAGTTTAATGAAGAAAATTAACCTTCTTAATTGTCTAAGTAATAAGGATAATGAATTATTACAGGAGGATGAAAATTATGAAAAAACTAGCTCTAATATTTCTAATCATTGCCGTAATGATGTTTGGATCCAGTCCCGTACTTGCATCCCCAGAATCATCTAAATCGAACTCTATCGAATCAGGAATTGGCATTGAAGCACTGCAGCTTATCCAAGGCGGCTACAGCAGTATTCAAAATGCCGGGAACAATCATAACGAAAAGTTCCACGGAATAATCATGTCATTAACGAAAAAGCATGTAAGCACTCCGACCAAATGCTCACATGCCTTTTTCGTTAAGTATCTTAGGTCACCGACCTTGCGACTTTAATCAGATCATCTTCTTCGATTTTTCCAATCAACTCTATCTCCAGCCCTCTCATCGCCCATCGCAGTATTAATGTTCCATCTTTAGTCTTTAGCAAATGTCCCTCATTTCCGTTTATATCGATTTTATTAACCTGTGCATCATCCGAGTCATATAAGAAACTCCCATTATGACCTGCAACTAAATTGTTCTGTAGTAACATAAATGGCTGGCTATTAACCGAATACTCCATTTTAATAGAATAGGTATCTCCCGTTGTTTGGGTCAGAAAAACTTTCTTCCGCTCAGTACCTTGAGGAAGATAATGCGGTTTGGCAACACTAAAGTAAACAATTCTCTCAACCTCATCTAACGTAACTTCCATCTCCGACGGAAGCTCATTTCGTTCAATTGTGGGAGGATCCGAATTGCCTTTTTGCACAGTATTTACGTTGTAAAGACTTCCCCCAAGAAAAACCTTTATAGAGTCGATTAGCCTCTCCCCAAGAGCAGATGCTGTTGAAGGCCTTAATAACGAACCTGAAATAACGAGTAATACTACTGCTGCCGCTGCAAGAGTGACTTTACTAATCCGGTTCGTTCGTTTTTTCGGAGCTCCATATCGCCTGACAAAATCTTCCCACTGCTCTTTAACAGGGGGCACATCTATTTCACTCGCTTCCAGTAAAAGGGATTCTCGAATTTGTTGACCTAACTTATCTTCAAACTCATCATTCATAATTCACACTCCTCTAAACTCTCGGATGATTTATCAAGCGCATTTTTTATATCTTTCTCGAGCACGTCGAAGCCTTTGATTCACATTTTGAGTTGAAGTTTCAAGGATAACTGCAATTTCTGCAGTGGAGTAATCTAAAAAATATTTTAATACAAGAATCTCCCGATCCGCAACATTAAGTTTGGCTAGGACATTTTCTACTTCATTTTTAAGTAACACTAAATCGCTTACCGGATCAGGTGGGTTATATCCACTGGAATTAATCTGGTTAGATAACTCCATTTCGTTCGTCAATACCTGACGAGAGTTTTTCTGCAACATATTTTTAGCTTGATTTATGGCAATGCTCATGACCCATGCACAAAACTTATTTTGTTCTCTTAGTTGGTTAAAATTGCAAAACGCCTTATAAAAACCTTCTTGAACTGCATCCTTGGCCAATTCCGGGTCCCTTATGATTAGATTAAGAGCATTAAATACCCTATGATAACAGCGTTCATACAATTCTTCATCGAGCTGAATCTTCTTATCCTTAGGGAAAAACAACTGCTACACCTCCTGTCTTCAAATGCATTAGTCGTCTACTTCAAGATTGTTGCAGTGCAATCCTTTTTTAGGGAATTAATTTTAAACCAAATGAGTCCAAGGCCCTCTTTACATAGGGCCTTTATCCTATTTTTTATTTTTCCCAAAACTTATGAAGCTTTTTCCATGGCTTAATTGTCTAATAAGTAGAAGGGGGTAACATAGTTTAAATCAACCAGTTGTTAAGATGCCAATCAAAGGAGGTGGACAGGCCATGGCGCATATAGGGTTGCCGTCTACAATAAAAGGCTCTCTCATATCCCAATGATCGCTAACCTCTTAAAAGTCCTTGATTAGAAAGACATTACATTAAAAGGAGGAAATATTATGAGAAAGAAAATCTTAATTATTGGTGCTTTGTCATTTTTGCTAATAGCAAATTTTTTTGGAGTACTAATCCAAAATTCCTACGCTGACGATAAGAAAAGCGTTGAAGAGCATATCCAATTGGCGGGTAGTTACATTAAAGATAATCCTGAGCTACTTTCGAAATCGCTTGACGCTTTAGCAAGTAAGTCTTTTAATGAAAAAGAAATCGTTACAAATGTGGATTTGTTGCCAATATCCATAGGAGAAATTGAATTTAGGGAAGGTCTCAGGAACGTTGCCGAAACGGGAGATGCGGATGATAAGTCAGTTTTCAATACTTTAGTTGAAGAAAAACTCATTATGAGTTATGCGATTAAAAATAGTGTTCTCCCATTGAAAAGTGAGATTAATAGTTTTATCGAATCTGAGAAGTCACTCTACAAACAAGATGCTACTGTTCAAAAGTATGTTGATGATTTTTGCTCATCCGCCAATATGAGTTTTGACGAGTATTGGAATACCTATGAATACTACAATGCTTTTCGCATTGTAACCTTTAAAAAAGCGTATGATAAAGCTATCGAAATTGGGATAGCGAAGGGAGAATTAAAACCTTTAACCGAAGGCGAGCTAATTTCTCAGATCAATACTGAGTATCAGGATTATTGGAAGAAGATAAAAACAGAACTGAAGAGCGAAGCATCAATAACTATTAATAAGCAATACTCTGATCGTGTATTTACTATTGACACTTCAAAATTGTATTTATAGGGAGGTATATCAGATGAAAAAGCGTTTGGCTATAGTACTTGCCACTTTGTTATTAAATGTTGTTCTAGTGGGAAATGCCTTTGCAACTGATGTTTCGGTAAATTCCTATACACTTCACACAGGTTGGAGTCCTAATTGGGCAATCAAAAGCTACAATGTATCTACAAGCTATGTTGGTAATCAGTATGAACAATCCGGACAACAGTATGTAGATGGTCATGATTACTTTGCCTTTATTGTTTCAGCCTATAGTCCTGAAATTCCGCGAGGACAAGGTTCAATGTTGAACTTACAGATGCTTAACTCTGGCGGTACTGTTGTATCCACCTTAACCCCTAGTAATTTTTCTTCAGGAACTATCCGGGGACATTTATATGATACAAGCATCACTACCGTGCTAAGTATGACTAAAAGTTATAGCTGGTTGCAAAGTACAGCAGGGACTTATAGAGCTAAAATAGCAACACTTTATACAAATACCGAGTTTACTGGCATGTCAGGAACAGATTCATATTACACTCCCTACTTTTAATTAATATGTGAAGGTTAATATAAAAACCGGCTGTTTCCAGTCGGTTTTCTCTTTGACGGCTTATATTTAACCAACATCATTGATTATTATAACGAGGAAAATTAACATAAAGAAGGCACTAGGGCAGCTTGACAAGCCTTAACTAGGGATGGAAAGCGATCCCTCCGCCCTAGATAAAGGTTATCATGCATTTTGAGAAAATAAATATTTGGATATTAGACAGAATAGAATTAGTTAATTAAAAAGCCGAATTACCCTCTTTAACCAGATAGGAATTTATTCATACTAAATATAAATCAAAATACGACATAAAATACTCTGAGAGGTGATATTTTGAAAAACAAAAAAATTTTCACGATGGTTATGATATTACTATTACTAATTACTCAGGTCACCGGTTGTAGCCAAGAGAAATCTAGTGTGAACCAAATTGCACCATTAGATAAAAATAAAATATTAGTTATGTCGATTAGCCGTGGAAACTCGGTTACGAAAGAATTTGCGGATAAAAAACAAATTGAAACCTTGCTCGATAATTTGAATGGTATTAAGTTTAGCAAGATGAGCATTAACGAAGAGGAAGAAGTATTAGATAAAGGGAAGAAATTAAACTTGGATACGACCTATGTAATACAGCTAATGGAAAATAAACAGGGCATTGCGAAAGCTGAGATTGCAGTTATTTCTGAGAAGGAACTAATTTTAGCTGATAGCGAAACTATGAGGAGTACAAGAACAGTATCGTATATGAATCAAAGTGATGACTCTTCATTGAATGCAGTAAAAGAAATATGTTCGTTAGTAAAGAAAGCAATGGAGTAGAGGGTTTGCCATCCGTTGTAGCTTCTAAACAGGAGTGCCAACAAGTATAAAACTGCAGGTTCCCGCCAAAGAATAAGGTGTTAAAGTCAAAGCTGCAAAACCAAGAGATTTTCTCATGATCGCAACGTGTGGGGCGTCTTTTAACCTTTTGGCTATATTCATAGAGCTTTGGTATTTATTCCCTCTCCCCGGAAAATTATGATATACTTCTGCCCAGGGAGGTGGTGTTTTAAATGGGCGGCAACCCTATACAATTTGATTACTCAGTTTTGTTAAGCGTAATGTTTCCTATGCTGTTTTGCCTAATCTTTTTCATATTCACAATTTACTTAATGGTAAGTGCTCTGCGATTTTTTAAACACAAAGAAAGAGCCGATAGTGAGCTTTTAGAGAAGTTAGACATGCTAATTAAGATTCAAACTCAGCAATCAGCAAACAAATCATAAGAGCAAAGCAGGTTTTCCACATTATTTGGGAAGACCTGCTTTTTTCTACTCAACTTAAACGAGTTATAGATTTTTAGTTCCTACCCAAAAAAACGTGTTAAAGGGACCGTCCCTCTAACATCCCTCAAAGTCCTGCTTAATAGAACTTTTATCCTATTATAAATTTTTCCAAAATCCATGAAGCTTTTTCCAAGTCTCAATTGGCTAATATGTTGAAGGGGTTGAAATTGTAAGTTAACCTGTTGATTGAAAGAACCTAATTCTCAAGGGAGGTGGAAAGGAAGTCAATGAGGAACTCCCGAATGGTTTTTGAAAATACAATTATTGGAGGGGATAGTATGAAGAGAAAAATCAGTAAAATATTGTTGACTTCACTAATATTAATGTTTACATTAACAACTTCGGCATTTGCCGGATCACTTTACCTAAATGTACCAGGCACTGTGCAAGAAGAAGATAATTGGTGCTGGGCAGCTAGTAGTGTGTGTGCTTTAAATTATGATAGTCTTGGAGTTACACAAACTCAGTTTGTAACTTATGTTAAAGGTTCACCTGTTGATGAGGCTGGATGGCCTTGGGAAGTTCAGTCTGGCCTAGAGCACTGGAATGTAGACAACGACTGGACGACAGGAAGTATTAGTTGGGCTAATGTAACTGATGATATAAATGATTATGCCCCCATTATTGCATCTATTGCATGGTCCCCTTGGTGGGAATTCGAAGGTCATATGCTTGCAATTTATGGATATTATGAAGATCAATACGTGAAAAATGTAAGTTATATGGATCCTTGGTCAAGTAATCCAAGATGGAATAGTAGAACTTATGGTAGTTTCGTTAGCAATTCTGATTGGACATGGTCCGGAACAAATTATAATCTGATTTATTAAGAACAGGAGGTTTTAGTATGAGAACAAAAGTATTATTCCTAACTCTAATACTTATGTTTCTTCAAAGTGCAAACGTATTAGCCGCGGAAAAATTACCGTCAGATGTTTTGAATGCTTTCCAAGCCGACATTAAAAGTTTTCAATATCAAATGTTGGAAGAAAGAGATAAAACCCACCATCTTACAGATGGGGACATTTATAAGACAAAAGATGCTGGATACAAAGTTTATAGACTTGATGCAAAAAAGGTACTCAATGAAGCAAATATTGATTTATACGATGCTTTAACTAACACTGATAAGTGGTATATACCAGTTACAGATCAAGTAAGATATATTGTAGATAAAGTTGATGGTGATTATAAATTAGTTGGCTACGGTGTATATGACGAAAAGGATGCCATTCCTTATGAAACCTTGGAAAAGGCAGCTATAGAAAAAGGGTTAAATGATCTCGTTTATGTTGACGAACCAGCCCTTCACATCAACGGTTTTATCGGCAAAACAGCTAAAGGCAGTCAGTTATTATCATTTAACAAGAGTGATGACCTCAAACTTCAAAAAAATGAAATAAAAGATGGCAAAGAATTGATCAAAGAAATTAAAATCAAAGTAAATGATGCGAAAACGAACGGAAACCAGGGATTCGGAGGGGCCGGCGGGTTTAATGCCGATAGCAATAAAGCACCAATCTTATTCTTGCTATTATCATGTTGTATAGCTATAGGAGGATTCACGTACAAAAAATTAAAATTGCAAAAATAAGAGCAAAGCAGGTTTTCCATATTATTTGGAAGACCTGCTTTTTTCACTCAACTTAAACGAGCTATAGATTATAGTTCCTACCCTAGAACGTGTTAAAAGGACCGTCCCTCTAACATGCTTTCAAATTCTTCTTCTGTTAAGATTGGCACTCCCAACCCTTGAGCTTTCACCAGCTTTGATCCGGCTTTTTCTCCGGCAACGACGAAGGCTGTCTTTTTGCTGACGCTGCTCGCTGCCTTTCCGCCATACTCTTCGATGAGAGTCTCAATCTCCCGCCGCTCCCAGCGCTCTAAAGAGCCGGTTACTACGATACTTTTCCCGGCAAATAGCTGGGGTTTCGTCGAGGTTCCGGCGGTCATGTTCACTCCCGCAGCACGCATTTTCTCCAGAAACCGCTCCGTGCTTTCTAAACCAAAAAACTCTACCAGACTCTCTGCCATCCCCGGGCCGATATCCGGGATGGCTTGCAGCTCTTCAAAAGTTGCCGCCTGGAGCTTTTCCATAGACCCAAAGGTTTGAGCCAGGATCTTGCCGGCTTTGACGCCTGTATGGCGAATGCCCAGGGCAAATATCAAGGGGGCTAAGCCACGTTCTTTGCTGTCGGCAATGGCCTTCAGTAAATTTTCGGCAGATTTTTTCCCCATCCGTTCTAAAGGAGTCAAATCCTCGAAGGTTAAGGCATAGAGATCCGCAGCATCTTTGATCAGGCCCGCATCCAGAAGTTGTTGAACAACTGCCGGCCCTAGGCCATCAATCCCCATAGCATCCCGAGAGACAAAATGGATAATCCCCTCCCGCTGTTGAGCAGGACAGCTGATACTTTGGCAGCGATAGGCTGCCTCCCCCTCCACTCGGGAAACCGGACTTTGGCATTCGGGACAGAGATCGGGCATTTCGAAGAGCCTTTCGGAGCCACTGCGTTTCTCCGGCAGAGCTCTGATAACCTCGGGAATCACATCCCCTGCTTTATGTAAGAGCACGTGGTCTCCGATTCGAATATCCTTTTCCCGGATATTGTCCAAGTTATGAAGGGTGGCCCGGCTTACTGTGGAGCCGGCCACTGATACCGGCTGCAAGACCGCGGTGGGGGTTAAAACTCCTGTCCGTCCCACTCGAAGGACAATATCTTCAACGACAGTTTCCACTTGCTCCGCCGGAAATTTATATGAAATAGCCCAGCGGGGACTTTTGGCCGTAAAGCCCAGCTCCTGCTGGAGGTCAAATTCATTCACTTTGATAACCAAACCGTCAATATCATAGGGAAAACCATGGCGCTTTGCAGCCATCTCTTCGCAATAGGCTATGACCTCTTCAATGTCCTTAAACACTTTGTATTCCGGGTTAACCATAAAACCTTGCTCTTTTAAATAGGTAAGAACGTCAATTTGGTTATGTAATCCCAATTCCCTGGCGGATAAAACCTGATAAGCAAAGTACTCCAGCTTGCGCTCAGCGGTGATTCGAGAATTCAGCTGACGTAATGAACCTGCTGCGGCATTGCGAGGATTAGCAAAGGTGGATTGCCCTTCTTCCTCACGTTCTTGATTCAACCGGGCAAAAGAGGCCTTAGGCATGTACCCTTCTCCCCGAACACTTAGCTTGGGAACCGTCTTGTTCAAACGCAGGGGAATTGAGCCTACGGTTTTGACATTAGCCGTAATCTCTTCTCCCACAGCTCCGTCCCCTCGAGTTGCTCCCCGCACCATCAGCCCCTCCTCATAGGTCAGAGCTACCGTTAACCCGTCAATTTTCAGTTCCACTACATATTCCACCGCTGGGGCAACTTGCCTGACCCGTCGATCAAATTCTCGCAAATCTCCCGGATCAAAGGCATTATCTAAACTAAGGAGAGGTTCTAAATGCCGGACTTTTGTATACTCCTTGGCCACTGCTCCCCCAACCCTTTGAGTCGGTGAATCAGGAGTAACCCAATCGGGATGCATAGCTTCTAACTCTAAAAGTTCCCGCATCAGAGCATCGTATTCTGCATCTGTGATCCGGGGCTGATCCAGCTCGTAATATTGTTTATTCGCTTCATTAAGATCTTTGCGCAGCGCCGCCAGGCGCTCAAGATCATCCTGCACTGAAATCCCTCACTTCCAACCAAAACTATAACTAATATAATCCCTACAGTAACTCTTTCAAAGTCGCCAGCTTTTGATACCAGCCTACTATTATACTATAGGTAACATTATATTACATATAGAGGAATATTTCGAACAAGTCCTAATCTCCTAACATTCTGCCCTCGACATCCTGCTCCTACTCCTGCCGGACTAGCATCCGGCTACAGCAATGACCTCAATCGGCTGTTAGTATAAATAGGCATTAAAAAGGGATTGCAACTTCATTCTTAAAGTTACAATCCCTTTTTTCTCATTAATCCAAAGCAAGCTTAGGTATCTGATTAGCCTTGGAAATATGTGGTCATTTGTGGTACAACTTGCTTCTTACGGGAAAGAACGCCCGGCAGGGGAACGCTTCCATTGACAATCTCTTTGCCGAAGGCTTTAGCCACTTCTTCAGGGTTGTCCCCTTTAACAATCAGCTCTGTGTAGTCGGTTAAAATATCTGTAACCATTAAGCAAAGATATTTCATATCGTTAGCTACACGATGTGCTTCAATGGCTGCTGTTAGGTTAGCACGAACATCTTCGAAGCCGTCCATACCCATTAAGCTGACTTGTCCAACACCGATTTTGTGAGGTCCCATGGTGAAAGCTTTGAGGTCTTCCTCAATCATGCTTTGTGGGGTACGCTCAGCGATATTGGAGGAAGCTTTGAACATATCAATACCAAAGGTCTTAGGATCAACACCGGCAATAGCTGCTAATTCAGCTGCGATTTCCTTGTCGAACTCTGTGCAGGTAGGAGACTTGAAGATTACAGTGTCAGAGAGAATAGCTGCGAGGAGGATTCCAGCGATTGGTTTTTCTGGAACTATGCCTAGCTCTTTATAAGCTTTTGCTACGATGGAACATGTTGATCCAACGGGCTCGATGCGAATATGGATAGGATCTGCAGTTTGCAGACCACCGATTTTGTGATGGTCAACAACTTCGATAAGTTTAGCTTGGTCAGCGCCAGCGACTGCTTGGCCCCACTCGTTGTGGTCAACGAGAACTAGTTTTTGACCTGCTTCAACGGACTCTAATACTTGAGGAGCAGCAACACCATAGAAGTTGAGAACATACTCAGTCTCTTTATTGAGTTTTCCAGCTGAGCAAGGAACAACACCGGCAGTCCCTGTGAGCTCTTTTAAACGAGCTAAAGCAATTGCAGAGCAAACTGAATCAGTATCCGGGCTTTTGTGTCCAACAATAAAAATCTTATCCGACATAATTACACCTAAACCTTTCTTCTCTTAAATTTTTTTGAACAGCACAGTGAATATAGAAAATTAGCTGATGGCTTTTTGCCAAGGAATTTTACAGTTTTGTTAAATTCGCATACTCAGCTATTAATTTCTTAATTCCACTGTCAAAAACAATTGTAAGTTCTGCCTGATTTCCTTCTCCTTTAATGGAGACAATAATTCCTCGACCAAACTTCGCGTGTTCCACTTTATCTCCTATATGATGCGCCTCACCCCCTTCAATGACCAGCTTACTTCCAAAATCCTTTTCCCACGACCCTGATCCCAATGGGATCTTGCGATCCGACATTCGATCCCGTCTATCTACTGATTTGGCGGGAGTTGTCAGACGACGTTTTGGCGGATCAAGTGGGTCTATATCCGTCATTAAATCCGACGGTATCTCCATCAAAAAGCGAGAAGGCTGATTATATTGCGTCTTGCCATAAAGCATCCGCATTTCTGTATTACACAGGTAAAGTTTTTCCCTCGCTCGGGTGATGGCGACATAACAAAGGCGGCGTTCTTCCTCTAAGACCGTGGGTTCCATCAGGGAACGGCTGCTGGGAAAAATCCCATCTTCCATCCCAACTACAAAAACCACCGGGAATTCTAACCCTTTAGCACTATGCATTGTCATCAGAGCCACAGCTTCTTCAGCCTGATCCAATTCATCGATATCTGCTACTAAAGAAACCTCTTCTAAAAACCCGCTCAGAGGTGGGATATTCTCTTGCTCAATTCCATCATTCAAGTCGTTTTGGGCAGCTTGAGCTGCTTTAGCATCATACTCTGAAGTAACAGAAAGAAACTCCATAAGGTTCTCCAGGCGCGTCTCGGCTTCCGGAGTGTTTTCTGCCTCTAAGATCCCCTTATAACCGGTCTTGTTCAGAATTTCTTCTACCAGATCCGAGACACTGGCCTCCCGGGCAAAGCTGACCAGGTTCTGCATCAAATGGGCAAAAGCGATTAAGGGTTTCTTGGCTCGTGCCGTTAACTCAGGAATATATTCAGCCTCTAATATTGCATCTAAGACAGGCATTTCTTGCTCGTTGGCGTATTCCAAAATCTTTTGCAAAGTGGTGTCTCCCAGGCCGCGTTTAGGCACATTCAATACCCGGGAAAAGCTCACCTGATCGGCAGGATTATACAGCACTCGCAAATAGGCCAGGATATCCTTGATCTCCATGCGCTGATAGAACTTTAACCCCGAAAAAACTCGATAAGGGGTAGCTGCTTTCATTAAAAAGTCTTCCAAGGCCCGAGATTGAGCATTGGTTCTATAAAGAATGGCAAAATCATTGTAGGGACGTCCTTCTAACTCGTGCATCCGTTGAATGCGATTCACCACGTAACTGGCTTCATCTCGCTCATCAGACCCTACATAACACACTACTGCTTGCCCCTCTGTGTTTTCCGTCCAGAGAGATTTTTCTTTACGGGATTCATTATTTTGCACCACTGCATTAGCCGCATTAAGGATGTTCTGGGTGGAGCGATAATTTTGCTCCAGTTTGATGACTTTGGCTTCGGGATAATCCCGTTCAAAATCCAAGATATTTTGGATATCCGCCCCTCTCCATCCATAGACAGATTGATCATCATCCCCCACCACACAGAGATTGCGGTACTCGCTGGCTAAGAGCTTAATCAGCATGTACTGGGCATGGTTGGTGTCTTGATACTCATCCACCATGATATAGCGGAATTTATCTTGGTAATACCGATTGACCTGATCGCTCTGCTGAAAGAGCTGTACCGTGAGCATGATAATATCATCAAAATCAAGAGCATTATTACTCTTAAGTCGTTTCTGATAAGAACGATAAATATCTACAATCTTTTGTTCAAAATAACTGGCTGCCTTATAGGAAAACTCTTCCGGATCCTGAAGCTTGTTCTTTGCATCACTAATCACTGCAGCCACACTTCGTACGGGGAATTTCTTTTCATCATAATCGTGCTCTTTTAAGCAAGCTTTAATTACGGATTGTTGATCCCCTGTATCATAGATGACAAAATTCCGGTTATACCCCGGCAAATTATCAATCTCACGTCTAAGAATACGAACACATGCCGAGTGGAATGTGGTAACCCAAAGTCCATAGCCCTCACTGCCCAACAAGGTGCTCACTCGTTCCCGCATCTCTTTGGCAGCTTTATTCGTAAAGGTAATCGCTAGGATCTCACCTGGTTCTACCCCTTGAGCAATCAAATGGGCAATTCTATAGGTAAGCACACGGGTTTTTCCCGAACCAGCCCCTGCTAGAATTAGAAGCGGCCCTTCTTTATGCTCAGCAGCCTCCCGCTGCACTGGGTTTAAATCATCTAAACGGTACAGACCGCTTCACCTCACTTCTTGTACTTATTATAACATACTGTATTGCCTGTTTTACTAACAGTCATGTTCAATTTGAGATATCACAATAATTATTTGCTATAGCAAAAGTTAAGAAACCCCAGAAACAAACTAAAATTCGAGCTAATTTCCTTTCAATTACAAACGATCATCCCCCATATTAGGCTCGACGGCTCTAAAAAATTATCCCCACCCTCTAAATGGGTGCTGAAATATCCCTAAAAGCCCATATAGCCAGCTAAGAAAATTGGTTAATAGGAGCAAAGGGCTTAAGCACTTCTAAAATTATAACATATCAACATAAATAAGGTTAATGGAGAGTCTTTTCCATAAACCTCGTAAATTTTTGCCAAGCTGCCGATTCTTATTCATCTTTGCAATTTTTAATACGGATAAAAGCCAAAACTTCTCAGAATAGCTGTAACCCGCCTCTTACAAATCAAGGTTGTCCGAGAAACGAATACGTATTCGTTTTTCGGACAACCCTTCTGTCAAACTCGCTTACCTGTTTTGGCAGCTTACTATACGGCGACAGATATTCAGCCGCTGGACGATACTGTCTATGCCCGGATCATGGCCATCACTTATCAAGGAGCCACCGGTTACTTCGACAACCTTCAGTTTGAACAAAGCCCACAGATCCGAGGGTATAACGCTCTGCAAAACTCCTCCTTGGTCAACGGACTTTCCAAATGGGTCCCTCCAGCAGCTATGCAGACGTCATCTCAGAAGTGGGAACCATCAGTCTCCCCTCCACCGGCAGCACTTACCTGGAATCTCAAACCCTGATCCCCGTTAAACAAGGGGAAGACTATACCCTAAGCGGAAATCTCAGCACCGATCCCTTGACCGCCGCTTCTGGCAATGGTGCTTCCCTGCAGGTTCTTATCTACAATCAAGCCGGGACTTACGTTCAAACCATTAAATCCAAAGTCGTCTCGGAAAAATCAGACCTAGCCAAGTATGTCGTACCCTTTAACTCTCCTGTCAAAGGAACCGCCAAAGTCCGCTTAGACGTGACCAGCGCTCAAGGGGATGCTAAGTTTGACAATATTCGCTTCGGGTATGACCTGGAAGGTCGGCTCAAGCAGGAAAAGGTTTCGAAAACACTCAATGGCCCAATCCTTCATACCTTCGACTATGATTACGATAAGGTAGGAAATCTGATCAGCTCCATCGAAAAGATACTTTTAAAGGCAGAGCTAATGATCCCAAAAGTTTAAATCGATATGCTTATGCCCATGGTAATCCCATTAGTTTTGTTGATCCGAAGGGACATGATGTTAGAGCGCCTGGGATGGATTTAAGAGAAATTGTGTCGGGAACACTCATCCGTTCTATGACATAAGCTAGTAGAAGAACACTTTGTCGATAGACTGACCGGATCTTTTCCGGCTATTTTGACAACTGTCTGTAACAATAAGGTTATCCTGAAGGGGGAAGAGAGTAAGGGAACTTACGTCTGCTTGAGACGAATCGATTATCATCATCACCATAACTTTGATAGTCAAAATGAAGCCCAAACCCAAGGATCAAAGCGACTGCGATAGAACCAATCCCTGTTTCGCTCTTGACTTGCCTAACCCCTTCTACTACTGCTCCTCATAGTGAGGTTGATCTAACAGAAATAGCTATAACCCGCCTCTTACAAATCATGTGTGTCCGAAAAACGAATGCGCATTCGTTTTTCGGACACCCCCATCTGCCAAACCCGCTTACCTGTCTTGCCACTAACAGCTTACTATATATCTTCTGCCCTTAGACCCTCTTAAAATCCAGCCCTTTCAAAAACTCTTTCTGAAATTCCTTTCTAGCGGACAGTTCCACATGCTCCCCTCGCTTAGCCAGTGATTCTGCCCTTAAGCACTCTTCAACCGACAGTAAAGCCATTTTCGCCCCATCCCCTGCCGCATTCCCAATGGACATAATCCGCTCGCTGGGCAAGGACGGCAGCAAGCCAATCTCCACCGCACTTTCCTTCCTAATATAATTGCCAAAGGCTCCGGCCAGCAGGACTCTGTCAATCTCCTGCAGATTAATCCCCATCTCCAGACTGAGAATCCTAATCCCTGCCATAATAGCCCCTTTAGCCAGCTGCATTTCCCGAATATCTTTTTGCGAAAGTATTATATCCTCACCGGTCTCCGAATCCTTCCCCCAGACCAGCACAAACTCGCTGGCTCGCTCGGCCTTGCGTAAGCGTTGGCGCAGCAAGGGGGGTAGTTTTTCAAGTTGGGCAGATTCAGCGGGAAACCGTCCTGTAGGCCCGATAACCCCCGCCCTATGCAGTTCGGCAATAGCATCGATCAGACCGGAGCCGCATATTCCTCGTGGCTTGCCCCCTCCGATAATTTCTAGTTCAACATCCTCGCCTACTCCCACACCTTCGATAGCTCCCTCGGCAGCACGCATCCCATACTTTATCTCTGCACCTTCGAAAGCCGGCCCGGCGGCAGCCGAACACGTAAGAATTCTCCCCTTTCCCGCCAGGACTATTTCACCATTCGTCCCAATATCAACAATTAAGCTGATACCCGGCAAACGATCTGCCCCTGCGGCTAACATTACACCCACTGTATCCGAGCCTACATACCCGGCCACATTGGGCAGGACGCTTACTCTGCCGGTGGCTAAAATATCCAATCCCAGCTCATCCGCTTGAACGTCAACCTTATCTCTAAAGACTGGGATAAAGGGCGCCGGAGCCAAATACGTGGGATCAATTCCCAGAAACAAGTGGGCCATGGTAGTATTGCCTACCACCATAGCCTGATATATTTCTTCTTTAGCTATCCCGCTTTCTTGGCACATGTTCCTAATCATTGCGTTAAGAGCTTCGATAAGTTTTTCTTGCAGCTCTGCCAATTGATTCTTTCCGCTGCCTGCATGGGTAATCCGGGAAATCACATCTGCACCATAGACCTGCTGAGGATTAGTCACTGCCCCGCTGTTGACTAGCGCTCCTGAAATCAGATCCATTAGGTAAGCGACTACCGTCGTCGTTCCCACATCTATGGCTACTCCATAGCAGCGCCTTGAGGTATCGCCCGGCTCTACAGCTAGAAGTCTTTCGCCAGCCAACACAGCAGTAACCTGATAATCACTCTCTCTTAACAGTCTGGGCAGGGAAGCCGCTGCTCTCCGATTAAACTTAATTCCCTGGTCCGGCAAAGCTGCAACAAGTCTCTGCCAATCCGGTGTCTGATCCTCGACACTGGGCTTCGCCATTTGCAGGAAAACTTTCTCAACTCCTGGAGCCGGTTTTATCTTAAGCTCCCCCGCAAAGTCAGTTTTTCGTTGATTAGCAGCCTGCTCTACTTGAACTCTTATGGTCATATCCTCTGTGATGAGCTGTTGGCAAGCCAAAACCCAGCCCTCGGCCAACTCTGCAGCACTTAGGAACTTCTTTTCATTATCTGATAGTTTAATTTCGGTTATATGTCCAGGTGTTGCCGACGAAATTTGCACTTTACATTTACCACAGGTTCCCTTACCACCGCAAGTGCTGACAACTTGCACCCCCGCGGAGATGGCAGCTTGCAGAATCGATGCCCCTTTGGAAATTTGGGTAACTTTTTCTGACGGCAAGAAAGTGACCTTGATCATCGTCAACACCCTCCTTTGGCTATTGAATAACCTTCTGAACATAGGCTTTCTTAGAAATCCCCTGCCACATTATTAAACTTAGCAAAGCAAACAACACATACATTAGTCCCATAACCCGAACTCGATCAGCCCAATCCAAGGAGATAAGGATCATGCCTATGCTGCCAAAGATTGTAAAAGCAAAAGACATTAAGGATACCACTGCCCCGGTGTCTCCCTTTTGCTGCTCGAGCATCAAATTGGCACTTGGTGGGCGAGTAATGCTGCCCATAAAAGTCGCAGGGACTAAGGATAAGGCAAACAGCCAAGGACTGCTTACACCAACGGTGCTAATTAATCCCCCACTGATACAGGCGACGACATAGCTGACCTTAATCAGTTTGACAGGTTTAATAAACCTGGTGCTTCTCATATAAAGCAAAGGACCAACTACCATGAAAAAGGCATTCGCTGCAAAAAAATAGCTGTAGACCTGCTCGCTCAAACCAAATTGATTCACATAAATATAGGACGAGGAGGAAATAAAGGACATCATTGGAATGGCCATCAAGGAAAAAGTCAGTAAAAGGGACATGAAGCCAGGATTCTTGGCTACAACTCCCAATCTCCCTAAGGATTCGAGAATACTAGCCGTAGAACGCTGAGCAATAGTTTCTTCCATGGCAATTACGGCAAGAGTAATTAGCAGACCAATCAAGGCCAAGACGACAAAGACCCCTCGCCATGAAGTAAGCGCTAAAATCAATGCTCCGATAACCGGTGCCACAATTGGGGCAACCATGGTCATAGAGGTAACTAAGGCCAACACGGATACCCGTTTTTGCCCAGAATAACTGTCCTTGACAATAGCTTGGGCCACTGCTGTTGCCGCTCCGCTGGCAATTGCCTGAACAATTCGAAACCCGATTAATTGATACACATTGCCGGATAAGGCACAAAGAAAACTTGCTGCTGTATAAAGAATAAGCCCTACCAGCAAGATCCGTTTCCGGCCGTACTTATCACTGAGTGGCCCCCAGAACAAAGAGCCTGCCGCATAGAAAATAAAGAACAATATCAGCGTGAGATTAATCAAACTCGGGGCTGCCTGAAAATTTTCTGCCATTCTGGGCAAGGCCGGCAGATAAAGATCCGTTGATAAGGGTATGAAGGCACTTAAGAAAGTGATTAAGACGATTAGTCCTTTTTGACCTAAGTATTTTTGTGTTATTGGCTTAGCTGCAGCCTGTTCAAAGTTGGTATTCATTGTATATGCTCCTTCTCAAGACATTTGTTTAAGTTTACATCTCAAAGTGATTAAAAGAAAGATTCATTTTACCACTTTGGCAAGTTTGCCACAATAACGAGGGTAGAGGCCTATTAAGGCCTCTATCATCGTTGAGTTCAATTTTCAGCTGCCATCTTGTCCTCACTTATTTAGGGAGGGAGGTTCCAAGTAACATCAGGTGGAACGATCTCCCACCTGATGCTCTTAAACTCTGTCCATCTGAACGAGTCTCGTTAAGTGAAATTCGCCATATTCTAGGCATTAAAGATTTCGTCGGCAATCTTAACCCCGTCTGTAGCCGCCTGAGCACTGTAATCCGCTCCCACATGAGCTTTCACCAGGTCATCAATATAATTTCCGCCAATCAGAACCTTAGTGTCTAAACCGGCTGCCCGGATAGCATCGATGGTTTCTCTTATGGATTCCTGGCAGCCGGTTAAAAGAACACTCATTCCCACTAAGGGGGCGTTATATTCCTTAATGGCTTCAATGAATTTGTCTTTAGAAACGTCAACGCCTAAGTCAATAACGTTATAACCCGATCCTTTAAGAAGCATTACCACAATGTTCTTCCCTAAATCATGGATATCCCCTTTGACGGTACCGATAACAATGTTTCCTTTGTACTCCGCGTTACTTCCGATGAGCAGTGGTTCCAGGACAATCATGGAATCTTGCATGATCTCACCGCACATGATCAGCTCACCCAAGAAATACTCACCTGTTTCAAAGCGACTCCCAGCCTCCGCCATTCCCAGCTGCAGCGAATTAACTATTTCCAAGGGGGCAACTCCGCTAGCTAAGCGTTCCTTAACCAATCCTGCTACCTGCTCTTCTTCTAAATCCGCTATCGCGATTGATAAAGCATCTGTCAGCATAATAAATCCCCACTCCTTTTTTGATCATCTTTCTAAAGCATAAACCTTAAGGATGAGTTAATCAGCTAATCTATTTTCAAAACACTCTCTGGATCCTAGCGCTGTGCCCAAAACCAAATAAAATTATAGGCAAAGTCATCAAGCTTTTCCCATTCTTTTTTAACAATTGCCTCATTACCGGGGAACTCACCGATCTCCTCCAGCTTAACTTCCCAAGGAACACAAACACCCGGATCTGGATTTAATAATTTATCTTTATCAGCCATCGATTACCCCTCCTATCCAATTAATAAACACCATATTCTCGGGCAGCTTCAATCATGGCGATGACGTTTTCTTGCTTAGCATCCCCCATGACAACTCCACCCGCATCCAAGATAAAACCGCCATCACAGGCTAATTCATCGATTGTTCTCTTGATATGCTCTTTAACCTTTTCCGGAGTGCCATACGTTAAGAGGGTTGTCGGCACACCACCTTGCAGACAGAATCTGCCGCCGAGGATTGCTTTGGCTTTTTTAGGATCAGTCGTATCAATCTGAAAAATAATACTCTTATCCGGCAACTCGGCAATTTTCTCCAGATAGGGAGTCCAATCCCCTTCTGCATAGAACAACATTCTCTTACCACGGGCCCAGAGGCCTTCGATGGTCGCTTTTAAGGATGGCCAGTAGAAATTATTCCATTGATTGGGATTAAGGAAGGGATACGCCCCCCGATGCAGGGGTGCAAAACAAGGGAAACGAGTGTCTGCTCCGGCACCCGCTAAGCCGCAATTCACATTATGGGGAGTAATAGCTTCACAAGCAGCCAGCACCTTCTCAGGTCGTCGACGCAGATCTAGGAGCACCCCTTTCATTCCTCTTAATGCATCCCCCAAGGTGTCAAAGGGAGCTTTAGTGAAGCCGGTTCCCTGTCCCACAATCCCATGATCCATAGTCCACTTTTCATAGGCCTGAGCCATAATTCCACCTTGCATGGCAAAAGCTGCCGCCCCTTTAATTAAGGCTACGGTGGATCGATAAGAACCGGGATTTTCTAACTCAGTGCTTATATTCGGCAAATAATGATTAACCAGCCATTCTGTCGGGCTGGAGATAAACTCATCGTAATCCTCTGGCTTCATATATTCTTGTTCATTAAACTGAAACGTAGAGTTTTCTTCCACTCCGATGCCGGGGAATTTATAAAGTTTAGAACCCATAGCATCAAACATAGGTGGCCACCATAAGGAAGGGCCGCCCTTAAAGATATCAAAATCCAGTCCGGGCAGCATCTCACTTACGATGCTGTTACTCTTATCGAGATCATAGTAAATTTCTTGGAGTGTGGTGCCGGTGTATTTGGCAATCCATTCGCCAACGCCGAAAGCAACAGGAACCATATCCGGCTTTCCGCAATCCATAGCCGTCATGTAGCGCTCTAATCTCTTTTGATAAAGCATTTGCTTTTCACTCATCCTGATTTACCCCTCCTACATTCTCAAATACCTACTTATCCCAACAGCATAAACCCGTAAGAATCTTTAGTCTTCTAACAGTTCACTACGAAATGCTTTTAAAAATTTCTTGCCAAAGCGATCTTTACCCAGCAGAAAATCATTGGTGATAACCGAGCTCATGATTTTCTTATCCAAAGGATCGAGGATAGCCGCATCCATATCGAAAGCCATGCAAAGGGTAAGGAAGTGTCGATTGATCACCTTCCTTTTCGGGGAATTGAATGAGATATTGCTTAGTCCTGAGACTGTCTTAACCTTTAAGACTCTCTTGATGTCCTCCAGACACTGAAAAAACATTTTAGCATTATTATGACTGACTGCCTGAGGAAGTACCAGGGGATCAATATATAGCTTTTCTAAATCATAGTTATGCTTAGTCAATACCTCAACCAGTCTCTCGGAAAGAACCATTCTTTCTTCCGCTGTTTTGGGTATCCCATCATCATCCAGAGTTAGGCCCACAACAGGACATTGATATTCCAGGACTAGGGGCAGTACTTCCTCAATCCGATTCTTTTCCAGGGAAATCGAGTTGATTAAAACCTTGCTCTTATCTCCCTTGACAGTTTCCAATCCCTTCTTAATAACCGGAGCAGAGGTACTGTCAAGACACAAAGGGGTATCCGTGACATCCTGGACAGTTCGTACAAGCCACTCCATGTTGACAATTTCGTCCCCTTGCGCTGTGTTTAAATCTAAATAGTCAGCCCCAGCAGCCGCTTGTCTGAGAGCCAAATCCTGGATAGCTGCCGCATCTTTGTCATTGATAAGCTGACGTACACTTGGAATAGCGCTGTTTAACTTTTCTCCAATAATCAACATCTTGCTTCAACCCTCCCTACAATCAGTTTCTTACTACCTATAAATCAGTTATATAATATCAACGAGTGCATGAAAGCTTGTTCCGAACTCCTAATTCTCCTTGACTAATAGTTATGTTCTCAAACCTCCTTAGTTCAAAGTAAATTAGCGATTCGTACAGATGTCTATACAAATTATATATTAAATTTTTTTAGATTTTATTACTTATATAAATGTATAGACAGCCATATTTTCTAAATATTATCACAACATTTTTTGGGATTCAATACGGAATTTTGCAAATATTTAGGCCAGTCTCAGAACTCTGAGACTGAACCTTCTTCCACTCCTAGAATTTCGCGGTAAATTCTTAAGGCTTCCGTTACATCGTTGGCATAGAAATCTGCGCCGGTAAATTCTTTAACTTCCTGATTAACAGGATACCCTCCCACGACAACCTTCACCTTGTCTCGCATGCCGGCTTCATCTAAAAGGTCCACGACTCTTTTAATAGAACTGACGCAAAAGGAGATCAAGACACTGATTCCCAAAATCGAGGCGTTAGTTTCGTTAACCGCTTGAATAAATCTCTCAGGTTTTACATCCACACCTAAATCATGAACTTTATACCCCGATGACCTCAATAAGTAAATAATTATATTTTTCCCAAGATCGTGAATATCACCTTCGATAGTTCCCATTACAATGGAAGGCCCCTGAACTGTGTCATTGGTAGGGATATAAGGTTCTAAAACACGCATAACCCCTTTAAGTATTTCTTCCGACATAATCAGATCCGAAAGGTAATAATGACTGTCACTATATTTTTCTCCGACAATTTCTACTCCCCGACGACAAGTTTCAATGATTTCCACCGATGAATAACCGGCTTTAATCCTTTCTTCCACCAGCAGCAGGGTCTTTTCTTCATCTAAATCCGCCATAGCTATTTGTAGTTCGTCTTCCAACCTAAGAGCCCCCCAATTAGCTTAATCTTTTTTATACCAGCCATCATAGCTTGTCAATTTATATCGATCTCCTCGATAAACAGCCTTACTCCAACCCACCGGTTTTAGGTCTGGGTCATAGATCGTCTGCTCTACTAAAAAAACAGGTGAGTTAGGCGCGATACCCAGGATTGCAGCTTCTTCTTCAGTACATACCGAGACTTGCAGAACTTTTTTAGCGCTCATCGGCACATATTCTGTATGTGTCGCTATTAAACCCGGCAGACTCGGATCTTTAAGCTCAGATTCCAGAATAGGCCTGCTCTTAGAGTAGATGGTATATTTCACTTCATAGGAAAGACGTTCGTCCTCTGCGGAAAAAACTGTACGAAAATACAAAAACCGCTTGGATTCTTCCCCCACCTGAAACTTTTCTCTGAGTTCCTTATCTGCGCGAATGATTTTCGCTTCCAAGAGAGTGCTCTTGCAGTTTAAACCACGCTCTTTAATTTCTTGGTTAAAGTCGTTCAGTTCGAAAACAATATTGTCTAATTTAGGTGTTGCCACAAAGGTACCTCGGCCTTGCTGGGCATAGACCATACCTGCTGACACCAATTCGGCAATAGCTCTGCGAACTGTCATTCGGCTAATCTCGAAGCGCAAAGAAATTTCATGCTCCGTCGGCAAAGACTCGCCGGGTTTGAGATCCCCCTTGCGTATTTGCTCCTCAATTAACTTAAATAGTTGATAGTATATCGGTATCACCGAACTCTTATCTATCTTTTCTGCTTGAATCACCCAAAACACCTATTCCTAACTGTAATTGTCTATACATCTCAAACTTTGGCTAATTCTAGCATGCCAATATTTGTCTGTCAATAAGAGGATTTTCTCCATGAACTGGCTAACTAAGCCTAAACATCTAGACTTGGGCAAGCTAAGTTCTCCGGTGGATTCTCCCTCCTTCGCCGCCAAGTGGTGGTAATGAGAATAATCAACACCCGCATTCAGCAGTGGTGGAATGATAAACAGATGTACTCAAATGAATACATCTGTTTTAAGTGAACTCCTTCAATTAAAGCTGAACATAGAGACCTCTTAAAATTCACTGGAATTTGTTGTTCTTGGAAAAGAGATCACATCACGAATATTAGCGATACCGGTTAAATACATGATAACCCGTTCAAAGCCCAGACCATATCCGGCATGGGGCACGCCCCCGTAGCGCCTTAGATCCAGGTACCACCAATAATCTTCGGCCTTTAAGCCTGCTTCTTGCATACGATCTTGCAAGATCTCGATCCGCTCTTCCCGTTGACTCCCGCCAATGATTTCCCCCACACCGGGGACGAGCAGATCCATGGCTGCCACCGTCTTATTGTCCTCATTTAAGCGCATATAAAAGGCCTTGATGCCTTTAGGATAGTCCGTGACGAAAACAGGTTTTTTAAAGATCTTTTCTGTGAGATACCTCTCATGCTCTGTCTGAAGATCCATTCCCCAGCTCACCGGATACTCAAATTTAAAGTCTTCTTTCTCCAACATTTCTACAGCTTCAGTGTAGGTCACATGGGCAAATTCTGAGCTGAGGATGTTTTCCAAGCGTTCAAACAAGGTCTTATCCACAAAATTATTGAAAAAAGCCATTTCCTCGGGAGCATTATCCAAGGCATATTGGATTAAATATTTCATCATTTCTTCAGCTAAATTCATGTTATCCGTCAGATTTGCGAAGGCGATCTCCGGTTCAATCATCCAAAACTCCGCTGCATGCCGGGCCGTGTTGGAATTTTCGGCGCGAAAGGTGGGCCCGAAAGTATAAACATTTCGGAAGGCCATGCAATAGGTCTCTACATTAAGCTGGCCACTTACCGTCAGGCTAGTAGGGCGACCAAAAAAGTCTTTAGAAAAATCAACATTCCCCTCACTATCCTTGGGCGGATTAGCCAGATCCAGAGCCGTTACCTTAAACATTTCACCGGCTCCTTCCGCATCACTGCCGGTGATAATCGGGGTATGTACATAGACAAAGCCTTTTTCCTGAAAGAACTTATGAATCGCATAGGCAATCATTGACCTTAAACGAAAGACAGCCGCAAAGGTATTAGTTCTGGGGCGCAGATGAGCAATCGTCCGCAGATACTCAAAAGTATGCCGCTTTTTTTGGAGTGGGTAATCTGCAGCAGACACAGAAAGAATTTCGATGTTTTCCGCTTTCAACTCAAAGGGTTGTTTTGCTCCCGGTGAGGGGACCAGTTCTCCTTG
Organism: Desulfosporosinus meridiei DSM 13257; assembly: GCF_000231385.2. Classification (NCBI taxonomy): domain Bacteria; kingdom Bacillati; phylum Bacillota; class Clostridia; order Eubacteriales; family Desulfitobacteriaceae; genus Desulfosporosinus; species Desulfosporosinus meridiei. Next base: position 3,191,159 of record NC_018515.1, read on the forward strand.
AACACGAATCGCCGAGCTGATTGTGAGCTTGCCTATCTCCTGGAAGTTGGCAAGACTTTCTTCAAAAACCACTTGAAGGTTCTCAAAAAAACTCCCGTCATTTATCTCAATAAAGCCAAATGTTTTGGACGTACGCACTGTGCGAACCCATCCGGATAATTCTACTTTCTGATTGAGAAAAGGATTCGGCTCTCTGTAAATCTCCTTAACAGTTGTAGATTGCATAGATTACCTCCTGAAGCCATTAATAATCTGAGATTTCCTAATTTACAATTATACCTGATTAAAATCCTAACTTCAAATTACGAACCTCTTACTTTGGGCCTTCAGATCCTCCATCAATCTCCCTAACTCTCTGACACTGGCACCGATGGTACCAATGGTTGCACTCATTTCTTCCGTTGAAGCCGCCATTTCCTCAGAAGCTGCCGCATCTTCTTGACATAGTCCCGCAATTTCAGAAACCGATGAATTGATTGTCTGCCCTAAGCGGATAACTTGCTGAACTTCCGAATCCATTTCGCCGAGTAAGAGAACGACATTTTGTGTCCCTTGAGATATCTCCTCAAATTGCCCTAAAGCGCTCTCACCAATACTTTCCTGTTCCTTGATTAAATAGACCGCTTCTTCTGAGGCTTCCGCGGAGTGCTCTACATTTAAGGTCACTTGATCAATTAATTTTGCTATCTGAGCGGCACTTTTCCTAGACCCTTCAGCTAATAAGCGGACTTCTTCAGCGACAACTGCAAACCCCCGCCCCGCTTCCCCGGCCCGTGCTGCTTCGATAGCCGCATTAAGGGCAAGTAAATTCGTTTGGTCGGAAATCTCAGTGATAATTTGGGTAATACCGCGGATTTCTCCCGTTTGTTCTCTGAGAATTTGACTTCCGGTTTGAATTTTAGCCACTTTATGAGAAAAGGCTCTCATTTTGTCAGCCAGATTTTTCATTATATCTTCCCCACTCATTGTCCGCTCACGAACCTCAGAAGTGCTGTTAGCTATGAATTTCATATGGCGTGCTAAGCGTTGGATACTTGAATTGATACTCTCATATTGAATACTCATCTCACTGGTACGAACGGCAATAGTTTGAGCAGCGCTCGCTACCTGACCAACACTTTTAGCCAACTGATCTGTCCCTTGAGAAGTTAATTCGACAGCCTCAGAAATCTCTTGCCTAGAATCTTCTACCAGGCTTACAGCATGATTAATCGAAGAACATACTTCTTTGGTGTTTTCCAGCATCTTTTTCATAGCTATGGCCAAGGTTTCTAATTCTCCGTACCAATTTGTTTTAATCTCCATTTTCAAATTACCCGTCGCTAAGGTTCTAGCATCATTGGTTAACTGCAGGAGAGGTTTGGTGAGAGTTAAGGAGACTAGATACCCTGCACAGATTCCCAGGGCCAGAACTATCAGGCCAATCGTCAAAACCGAACTCTTGAGTGCTCTTAAGTCTTTTAGCACTGCCTCCCGGGAAACTACGGTCTTGATATACCCTTTTACATCCCCCCTGTAGTCACGGAAAGGAATAAGGGAAACATTATAGTGGTTATCCTCACTCACGGAAAAACGTGCTTCTCCCTCCCTCAGAGCCGTTAAAGTACTTTCAGGTATTGAAAAATTGTCTGCCCCAGTACCGGCCAGTAATCCCCCATTTTCTTTGACATTTTTGATCATGGAGGTTGAAGGATCAAGGAGATAGATATAATATTCACCTGGGTTTTTCTTTTGCAAAGCTTTTAAGAAATCTTGCCCGAAATCCATGCCATATTCCACAGTACCTACCCATTGTTCTTGATACTTGACCGGTACAACAACTCGAAATCCGTATCCTTCCACCCCTTCTTCAAGTCCTTCCACAATCTTATGTTCACTATTGGCTGCCACTACCGTAGGCCGAATTTTGGAAAGGTCGTCTCCAAATTTTCGAGGTGAATGCGCTCTATAGAATGAAGTTGCCGGGGCGAGGTGAAACTGAAGTTGACTAAACCCCTCTTTTTTGATCTCGTCAAACACGGGTTGAACAAGACGGGCGACAGTAGCTCGGTCTCCTTCTGCTAAGGCCTTGGCGACATCAGGGTTCATTGTCACGGATAGGACCGAGGATTTTGCCCGAGCCATACGATCTGCAAATTCATCGTTGATTCCTTGCTCTACAAGTTTTTGAGTTTGCAGCTCACTGGTTTTGAGGAGCTTCTCGGCATTCCAAAGGCTAGCCCCAGATAAGGCTGCTACGATAAAAATAATTACCATTCCTGCGACGAGAGTAATACGTGTTTTTATGGACATAGAACCTTTGACCCCTTTTGACATATAAATCCTCCCAGCTGCTAGCTTAATCCAAATCTGCACAATATCTTCCAGCTGTAAAACAACAACCCCTAGAAATAATTAACCTCGAAGAGAAATATATCTTCTCTTCGAGGTTTACATTTCATTATTGTTCAATACGTCTAAACTACTAAAGCACCCCTTTCCATAGACTTACAATTTGCTTTAAATTTAAACATTAAACTCAATATTTTCCTCCTATTTTATACTACAGGTTCTAAAAGATATGATATTTGACTGACACTTTTTATGTCAGCTTTATGACCGGAGGATTTAAGCGAGTAACCCGGGACATTATCAACAGCTTAATAGCTCTAATAGTTTTTCCTCAGTCAAATTCTCTTCCGAATAAAGGGGAATATTATGTTCTTGCAATAAGGCTGCTGTCACACCCTGGCCGGGAATTATTACATGTCCGAAGCTCCCGTCATATATATGATTCACTCCACAAGAGGGGCTGCGCTCTTTAAGTATAGCGGCAGTAACCTTAAACAGCTCCGTGATCTTCAACACTTCATTGGCCCCTTTAATAAATTGTCCCGTCACCATTTCTCCGGACTCTCCTTGAATAAGGCTGGCCCCCCTGAGGACATCCCGCCCTGTGCCCTTAATAATCTCCACAGGTTCACGGGGAGTTGGCAAACCACCAAGTTGTTCCGGGCAAACCGGGATAAACCGACCTAAGGTGCTGTATTTCTGAATCAGAGCATGGAGATTTGACTCTCCGTTATACTTCGTATTCAGCCCCAGTAAACAAGCACTCACCAGAATCATAGGTACATCTATCTCCTTCACTGTTAAATCTCCTATCTCTAAGCTCACTGCTCTACATCAATCCCCGCCATCTTTATCAGATACATAGCATTGCGGGTCGTGGAAATTCCCGGGCGCAGTTTATAATCAAAATATATCTCATCATCCTTATAATACTCACGGAAATGATAGTTGCGGATTTTCCGCTCACTATCCCTTTCCAAGTCTCCTAGTTCTAAGTCGTGAGTGGAGACCATGCCCATGGCCCCTGCCTTACTTAATTGTTGAATCAACACCTTAGCCCCGGCGTGACGATCTTGGGAATTAGTGCCTTTGAAAATCTCATCTAATAGAAAAAAGATGTTTGTCTGGGTCTTCGCTGCACTGACGATCTGTTTAATTCTTAACAATTCTGCGTAGAAGGATGAGATGCTCTTTCCTAAATTATCACTGACCCGCATGCAGGTATACATCTGCAGCACCGAACAGGAAAAGGCCTGGGCACAGACAGGTGCTCCAGCATAAGCCAAGACTAAATTGATTCCTACAGTTCTCAGCAAGGTACTTTTACCGGACATATTCGAGCCGGTAATTAACAAAATTCCGGAATCTTTTTGAATTGCCAGGTCATTACAAATCGATCCACTTAAAAGCGGGTGTCCTATTCTTTTAGCATTAATACCCGGCTCAGGGGAGATCTTGGGCACTCCCCATTCCGGATGATCAAAATGAATGATCGCCAGACTAGACATAGCCTCTAATTCAGCAATGGTATCTAACCAAGTTCCCAGTGACCGACCTGATTTTTCTTTCCAGGATTCTAAGGCGATCATACACTGGATATCCCAAAGGGTTAGGATGTTAACGATTAAAAAAACCGCATTCTCTCGGTTAGCTATTAAGTCTGCGATACCTGAGAGTTTTCTAATCTGTTCATAGGCCGGCTTACTGTCAGAATCATAGAGGCCTTTCTTCAGACCCTTGAGATAATCAGCGTGAAAGGAGCGTTTTTCGAAACGTTCCAGCATTTTCTCATAAGTCTTAATACTTTCTTTATAAGAATAAACCGCATTCAGGGCCTTGCCTCGCTGCTTTCCGGCAAAGAGTATCAGGGACTGAACTATGATACCTGCCAGTGGATAATGGAATGTGACCTGGGGAGTTATTAAATACAACAGCACAAAGCTGATTGTGATGATGGGTAAAGCCCGAGCCCATATTAACACACTGGTTCTCAGATATGAGGAATCGACATTTTTAGCCCATTCAATAATACCCTGAGGGGATTTCAGCGGACCTTTAGCCATTTTCGCCTCTGCCAGAAACCTTTGTCTCCAAGTCAAATTACCCGCAAGCTCTTTGATCGCCTCTTGCTTAGTTAAAATAGTTTCTCCATCAGAGGGGACTGCACTCAAGGACTCTCGGAGCTTTTCCCGCCCTCGAAAAGTCATCGCTGTATTTATCCATTGAAAAAGCGAGTTTGAGCCAAAAAGGTCTAGGTCTTCTGAAAAGGGATGGGCCGGATCCCGAAAATCTTCCCCGGAATCCGGAAAGGACTTCCATTCTCCTGCCAAACGTTCTAAGGACTGCTCATAGTTTTCAAAGAGCATCCGGATATACCGTTGTCGTAATCTTAAGCTCTGGTGCCACAGAACCAGCCCCATAAAAACCACCAGGGTGAAAAGACCGGCTATGTACCCTAGGGTGTGACTATAGCTTAGATACAGAAATACACTTAGACCCAGACCCACTAAAGAAAACCCTAGTCTTAGATTACTTAAGCGGTTAATCAACTGAGTCAAATTCTCCAATTTATCTCCATAGAACTTCCTTCGTCGTTGGTATTGTTCCTTTGGCCCTCTCAAATAACTTCCCTCCACCTCTAAAGTACCTGGTTAATTTTGGTTCAGATATTAATATACCTTATTCTGCTTGGCAATGCCAAACCCCTTCCTTCAGATTAGTTGTTTTATGGGGATATTGTGCATAAGCCCTTTGAGGCGGGTGGCTTCGTCCTTTTCAGAGTAGTTATCCGCAGGAGTTTGTAGTAAGATAATTAATTAGATCAGAGGATATATTGATGACATAATTGATACTTTTTGGGAGGCGCTATAACGATGACACAAAACATACCCGGTATTCCTGTTTCAGAGCAGGAAAATCTTCGAATTAATAAACTATCTACAGCTTTACTGGCACTTGACTCCCTGGCAATCTACAGAGGATTATTGGAGGATGTAGTGATAAGTCGGCTTAGAGCCTTACTTATCAGTTTAACTTCAGATTCTACTGAGCTGAGAGAAGTTATTAACTTATATAACGATTTCTACTTTGAATTAGCCAAAAGCGGTACTATATCCCTGAAGGAATATATTACTGATAAAATAATCTTTGCTGAGAATCTATTCACCTCAAAACTTCAATCAGGGCAGACTCCGGAAACCTCTGCAATCGAAAAAGCAGTCGTACAAGATTTGCAGGAGCTGCAGCTTCTGGCAAATCTTGATTCAAAAGAGTTTAAGGCAGAAATTAATCAGCGTTTAAATAATCCGGCCTATAATTCTTACGTCGAGAAACTGCCAGAATGGATATCTGAGGGTCAGGCTGCCCAAACTCCCCTTCATATTCAGCAAATCAAGGAGAGTTTTTACCGTTCTAAACACTGGGCTGAATGTCTGGAGGAGCTTAAGCAATTCTACCAACATAATGGCAGTGGGGTATTCGCCCGTTATATCGCCTTTGTCTGGGAAAAAACTAATGGACAAGGCTATCTAAAAGGAATAGAAAGTCCGGATCCAATTACGTTAAACGATTTGATAGATTACCAAAGCGAGCGTTCTCGTGTCATTGAGAACACCCTGCAATTTTTGCAGGGTGTCCCATCTAACAATGTTCTCCTTTATGGGGATAGAGGTACCGGAAAGTCCTCCACAGTCAAAGCCATACTCAATCATTATCATACCCAAGGGCTGCGCATGGTGGAGGTTCCTAAAGCCTACCTGGCAGATTTCCCGCTGATTATTCGACATCTGAAGCATAGATCTCAAAAGTTCATTATCTTTATTGACGACTTAGTCTTTGGGGATAACGAGGAAAACTACACTTCTCTCAAGGCAGTGCTGGAGGGCGGTCTGGAAAGCAAAACCCCCAACATTCTAATCTATGCCACTTCCAACCGCAGGCATCTGGTTAAGGAGTATTTTGGTGAAAGGGCCGGCTTGCATTCGGGTAATCATTATGAAGAAGTCCATGCCGGAGATAGCATGCAGGAAAAGCTTTCCCTGGCCGATCGTTTTGGGATAAATGTAGTCTTCTCTTCTCCCGATCAAAACCGTTATCTCAAAATAGTTGAAGGGATTGCCGCCAACAGAAACCTAAACATTGACAAGGAACGCTTACAGAAAGAAGCTCTTCAGTGGGCACTATGGTATAATGGCCGTTCCGCAAGAACTGCGCGACAATTTGTGGATTGGATTGCAGGACGGGAAATCTTGAATACCTAGGATCACTAACGAGAGCGTTTCTCCAGGCCCAACAAATCCTCCACCCGTTCATTCATATACTTATAAGAATCCGCAATTCCTATATTATAAATGTAGGGGCCAATGTTATTGAGAATAAAATCAAGCAGAAGTTCGGCACCTAAATTGCCAAGTTCCTCATCTCTCTCCTTGGAGAAATATCGCTTAAGATCCTCAACCAGTTGTTCTCTGATATCTTTATTTAGTTCGATCTCCATTTTCTTCATACTATAAAACACTCCTTTTCTAATAATCAAGGCCTTTTCGTTTTTAAATTCCGATACACTCACTTCTATAAGTGAGTGTTCCTCATTCTGCTTGAATAGTGGGTAAGTCCCCACTGAAGTCGCGTTGTTCAACTTTATAAAATGCATAAAAACCTTAAAATTGGATGATAATGTAAACATCTCGGAAAGGAGGTATATCAATGGACGATTACTTTGATAACCTTGACAGTACTGAAATCAACCTAAAATACTTCACGGAACAACATGGGCAAATTTATGATGCCTATGAGAAATACGGTCAATTAATCCATAAAGATGGCGGCCCCTTAGATGAAAAAACCTGCTGGCTGATCAAAGTAGCACTTTCCACGGAGTGTCAGTACCCCAGAGCTCTGCGAACACACATTTTAAAAGCTATACGCAGCGGCTGTACTAAAGAGGAAATTGAACACGCCATTCTCCTGGTGGCTCCCAGCGCCGGTTTCCCCAGGACAATGCAAGGAATTCTGATTCTAAGAAACTTATTAAACGAAGTTGAGGGGCATTCTGTTCACTAGTTCATTTTAATTATAACAACAGCATTTATCTATTCAGAAATATGTATTAAGATCTAACGCTTAACATAGCCCTCTGCCTTTAAGGAAAGAGGGCTAATTATATTTTTGCTCCCGTTGGGTATTACCCACATATTTCCTTTAACCTATTCTTTACCTATACCTTATTGTAATTAAATGATATACTATATTCTTAAGCAAAGACAAATTTATTAAAAAGGAACGATTAATAATGATTAGTACCAGTGGATTGACGTTAAGATTCGGTAAACGGGCATTATTTGAAGATGTTAACGTAAAATTCCTTCCCGGAAACTGTTATGGCTTGATTGGAGCTAATGGTGCCGGAAAATCTACTTTCTTGAAGATTCTTTCCGGAGAAATAGATTCTACCAGCGGTGAAGTTATAATAACACCTGGGGAACGTATTGGAGTTTTAAAGCAAGATCACTTTGAATTTGAAGAATTTGAAGTACTAACAACGGTTATTATGGGACATACAAAATTATATCAGATCATGGAAGAGAAAGATGCCCTCTATGCCAAACCTGATTTTTCTGAAGAAGACGGGATACGGGCCTCCATTTTAGAAGGGGATTTCGCAGAACTGAATGGTTGGCAAGCAGAGTCTGAAGCCTCGGAATTATTAATGGGTTTAGGAATTAATAAAGAACTGCAAAGCAGTAAAATGAAGGAACTTAGTGGTAATGAAAAGGTTCGCGTTTTACTGGCCCAGGCTCTTTTTGGCAATCCCAACATTCTGTTGCTCGATGAGCCTACCAACCATCTCGACCTTCAATCCATTAACTGGTTGGAAAATTTCCTCTATAATTACGAGAATACCGTCATCGTTGTCTCTCACGACCGGCATTTCTTAAACAAAGTATGTACCCATATTGCCGACATTGATTTCGGTAAAATTCAACTTTATGTTGGAAACTATGATTTTTGGTATGAATCCAGTCAATTAGCTCTGAGATTAATGCGAGAATCCAACAAAAAGAAAGAAGATAAAATTGAGGAACTGCAGAGGTTTATTCAGCGCTTCAGTTCAAACGCCTCTAAAGCCAAGCAAGCAACCTCCCGTAAAAAGCAACTGGAAAAGTTAACATTAGAGGATATCAAACCCTCCTCACGTAAATACCCTTATATCGCTTTCACTCCGGACAGAGAAGCCGGTAATAATATTTTAGATGTCAAGAATTTAACAGTTACCATTGACGGAGAAAAAGTCCTGGACAACATCTCCTTCCTTGTCAACAAGGGAGACAAGATTGCCTTTGTCGGCCCCAATGGTGTCGCTAAAACTACCTTGTTCAAGGTGCTTATGGGTGAGATCACACCTGACAGCGGGGAATTCAGCTGGGGAATTACCACAACTCAAGCTTATCTGCCATTGGATAACTCCTCATATTTTGAAACAGATCTTAACTTAGTGGATTGGTTAAGACAATTCTCCAAAGATCCTGATGAATCGTTTGTCCGGGGGTTCCTGGGCAGAATGCTGTTTTCCGGAGATGAATCTTTGAAAAAGGCCAGTGTCTTATCCGGAGGAGAAAAAGTCCGCTGTATGCTCTCCCGCATGATGCTCAGCGGTTCAAACGTTCTTATCTTTGATGAACCAACTAACCATTTAGACATGGAATCCATCACGGCCCTCAACAATTCCTTGACCAACATTGACAGCAATATTTTATTCGTATCGCAAGATCATCAGTTTGTCCAAACTATTGCTACTCGCATCATTGAAATCACCCCTAAAGGATTGATTGATCGTCAATTAACCTTTGATGAGTACCTGGAAAATGCGGATGTTCTAGCTTTGCGCGAGGAAATGTACAGCTAATTTCTCAAAAATTTTTAGAAAAATATTGTGATTTTGAATTTATCATTTGACTTCTGCTCATTTTTTGGTATACTAAACGAAGCTCGTAAAAACTAGTGGATTTAAGCAAACCTTCTCCTATTACCTAAGTTTCCGGGAAGAAGTTGGTGAACTTGCCATGAAGCGCGGGTAATAATTATTTGGAGGTTTTTTTATTATGTTTAATGACAAAGTATTGAATTGCAAAGACTGCGGACGGGATTTCGAATTCACTGCATCAGAACAAGAGTTTTATGCAGAAAAAGGATTCACTAACGAACCAGGACGTTGCCCTGAGTGCCGTGCAGCTAAAAAAGCTCAGAACAGAAACAATGGTGGTGGCGGATATGGCCGTCAACAACGTGAAATGTTCCCAGCTATCTGCGCAACTTGCGGGAAAGAAACAACTGTTCCTTTCCAACCATCAGGTGACAAACCAGTTTATTGCCGCGATTGCTACCAACCACGTACACGCAGCAATTGGTAATCACACCAATTAGTTAATTTAAACCTTCTCAGACTTTCGTCTGAGAAGGTTTTTTAATTTGGCAAAGTATCTAGCGCAGCTTTTATAGAATACGGACAATGTAAAACTTAGGTCTGTAGACATTTTGCATTTGATATTTAAACTTCCTTAGTCGTTTTCGTCAAATCTTAAAAAGAGGGAAAACGAAATCTTTAAAACTGCCCTACAAACTTAATCTGAAACTAATTTCTTTTTTCAAGATAATAACTGGGAGCATCGTACTTACATAACCTTATTACGATGCCCCCAGTTTTGACTTCACTAAGCTAATAGGCTATTTGATTGACTACTGTATAATCACTGGACAGTAGCTGACGCCGAAGAGTCAGTAGTGGAGCTGGAATCAGGCGCTTTCTTTCCGCCCCACATCCGGCCGTCATGACCTCCACGCTTCCCCATCATTCCCATTTCACCCGGTACAAATGTGCCATTTTTCAAAGCCTCTTTTTGCACCTCCAGTTGAGCTTGGGCAGCATCACTCCAAGTCTTGATCTGTTCCTCTGTCAATTTGCCGTTGGTTTTCATGGCCTCAATTTGAGCAGTTAAACGAGCTTGAGCAGCTTCACTCCAGGCCGCAAGTTCTTCGTCAGTCATAGGTTCACCATTTTTGAACTTCATAACCTTATCGCGCATTTCCGGATGTTTACCAGCCATACCTGGACCAAAAACTTTACCTTCTGCTAAGGCTTTATCGCTTGCTTCTTGATGTTTGTCAATAAACCCCTTCAGGGCCTCTGCCTGTTCAGCAGTCCTAAGCCCAGCTTCCACTTCTTTGTCGACAATTTGCTTCTGGATTCCAAACATTTGCTGAGTTAAGCTCTTAATTTCATCGAGCTTCGCTGAATCCGTTGCTCCAAAAGCTGCTGTGGCCCCTCCTGCTATCAACACTGCACTTAGAACTCCAACAACAAGTTTCTTTTTCATACAATTCCTCCTTCATAATAGGTTCCGATCTTAAGTATGTAACTCCAGAATCGGTACACTCTTATGATATCCACTCAATATGGAAAATTTGTGAATTGAATTTTAAGAAGTTGTGTGCTTGAGGTAAAGATAATGTAGTCACATGGGATAATTAATTACTAGCCTAGCTTAGTATAGTTTAACGATGACTAATATCATAACGCCTTAGTTTTTCATAAAGCCAAGAGCGGGAAATTCCTAAGAGTCTGGCCACCTCAGATTTATTGCCCTTCATTATAAGAAGAGCTTGTTCCAAGGTTTCCTTATCCAAATGTTCGTGGACACTCTCTAAGTTCCATTCCTTCTTCAAGGGAAAAGCATCTTCTTGTTTTTCTTCCCTTAAGTAAAAAGGCAGATCCGTTAATTCCAACAACTCTCCGGAGGCAAAATTCACTGCCCGTTCAATCACATTTTTTAATTCACGGACATTCCCTGGCCAACGATGATTAACAAGAATTTTTTGCACCTCGGGAGTAACCCCTGAGATTTGTTTACCAAAATCTTGATTGAGCTTTTCTAAAAATACATGTACAAGAGGAATTATATCTTCGGGGCGATCACGAATCGGGATGAGTCGAAAGGAAATTACATTCAGGCGGTAGTAAAGATCGCTACGAAATTCACCACTCGCAACCTTCTGCTGAAGCTCCTTGTTAGTCGCTGTAATAATTCTGATATCAACCTTCACCGCTTCATTACTCCCTACAGGCTCAAAGCAGCGATCCTCCAGCACCCTTAGGAGCTTGCTCTGAAGATTTAGAGACATATCTCCGATCTCATCCAAAAAGAGTGTCCCACCGTTGGCAGTTGCAAACTTTCCCAACTTACCTCCCTTTTGAGCCCCAGTAAAAGCCCCGTTAGCATACCCGAAGAATTCAGACTCCAAAAGATTCTCTGGCACTGCCGCGCAATTCACCTTAACATAGGGGCCATTTCGATAAGGGCTGGCCTGGTGGATAGCTTCCGCAAAAAGTTCCTTGCCTGTGCCACTTTCTCCCGTCAGTAAAATCGTAGAGTTCCCTCGAGCAGCAATTTCAGCCTCATTCTTCAATCGGCGCAGGTCTTGACTAACTGTCACGATCTGATTAAAGGTAACCGGCAGCCTGGTCGACCCTACCCGTTCTTTATAGAAATTTAGCTCCTGATCCATTTGTGCTAACCTCTGCGCAACATCCTTAACTTCCTCCAGCTTTTGAAAAATTATTTTCCCCACTGCTCCGATAATCTTGCCTTGACGCACAATCGGCATGCGGGAAACTATGTAAGGCCGGCCATTTATAACTTGGATTTCATTAGTCTCTGCCATGCCTGTTTTTAAGGTTCTCATTAATCGAGTGTTCTCCATCACCTGTTCAATAGGTTGTTGCAGGAGCTCCTTTTCTCTCTTGCCAAAAAACTGGCAGGCTGCTTCATTAACTAAAGTAATTTTACCTTGGTCGTCCACTACAAATATTGCTTCATAAGCAATGTTGGTGACTGTGAGCAGTGTCTCATATAAACGCTTCGTAGCATCCAGTTCCAGAGCAACTTGGTCAAAATCCGTCAGAGCTTGGAATACGATGACTGCTCCTGCCAGCTCCCCTATAGGACTAATATTACATAATACCTTAACCTGATTCATTTCCGTTTGAACTCCTACGAGATGTTGCGACTTTATAATTACATCTCTCAGATCTAAGCCCGGAAAGGCATTGGATAGTTTAAGCCCCTGGATAGGCTCCTTAAGTTTAAGTATCTTCTCTCCCGAGGGGTTTATCTGTTGTATACAGTTATGTCGATCTACGACAATAATTCCGTTAGGCATAGCTTGATAGACTGTGTTCAGCTGGGTGGCAAGCTTTTCTGCTTCTTTAAATAAGGCCAGGATCATGTCTACCTTCGTAAAAATCCCCAGTGCTTTCCCCTCTTTGTCCACGACCACACCAGTGCCCACCAAGGTTTGTTTCGCCCGTTGTTCAACCTCTTGGTAGGGAGCGTCAACTCCAACTGTCACAACTTGAGTGTTAAAGTGTCCTTCAATCAGTTCCGAGGTGTCCACCCCGGCTAAGAAGGCATCTAATACATTTGCTTTAGTAAAGATCCCAATCAGAAGACCCGCTTCATCGACTACCGGCAGAGCATCAAGCTTAGTCCAGCGCAAAAGTTCTACTCCTTGCCTTAGACTATCTTTCAGATGAAGGCTCGGTACATCTCGGGTCATCATATCACGCATCAACATTAGGCTCACCTCTCGCCAAAAAATTCTTATAATTTAATTACTGCAGATGTCCCGAACCTGCTAATATCTCCGTAGTATTCGCGCTAGGCAAGACTTATTCCTTCATTTTCAGAACATTCATTCTTCACTGGCTAATAGCTTGATCACATCCTTGATACCTCAAAACATATACTTCATGCCCCGTACGAAATCCGCGTTTCGTTGGGAGGAACCCCAATAAGGTTATGGCTATAGTCTTCCAACCTTATAACTATATGAATAGCAGCAACCTAGATGTCTAAGTTGCTGCTATTTTGAAACTAGCATTTTGCTAAGAATTTATAATCTTCTTTTATCACCAAGACTCATAAAGCTACTTGTTAAACCCTTCTATTTAGGCTGCATGCGAATAGCTCCATCCAGACGAATCGTCGTCCCATTGAGCATAGGATTCTCCAGGATGCTTCTTACCAGGAGTGCATACTCTTCCGGATAGCCTAATCTTGAGGGGAAGGGGATCATGGAACCCAGGGACTTTCGAGCATCCTCGGGCAAAGAATCAAACATGGGAGTTTCAAAAAGACCCGGAGCAATGGTCAGCACGCGAATACCATGAGCAGCCATTTCTCGGGCTATGGGCAAGGTCATCCCTACAATTCCTCCCTTCGAAGCACTGTAAGCCGCCTGCCCGATTTGCCCTTCATAGGCGGCTACGGAAGCCGTGCAGATTATCACACCCCTCTCTCCCCCAGCGTTAGGTTCATTGCCGACCATCTGGGCCGCAGCCAGCCGAATGACGTTAAAGCTTCCTATCAAATTTACCTGCAGGGTTTTAGAGAAGCTCTCTAAAGTATGAGTCCCCCTCTTACTGATGACCTTTTCAGCAGTTGCGATGCCTGCACAATTTACCACGACATTTAGATAGCCAAACATCTCAACCGTCTTAGCTAAGGCCATTTCCACACTCTCAGGATTACTGACATCCATTTTCTGAAATAGAGCATTGCCGCCTAATTCAGAGGCCAACTTTTCTCCTCGTTCTACCGCCAAGTCGAGAATCATAGCCTTGCCTCCATCATTGACAACTCGTCGAACTGTTGCTTCACCCAGGCCGGAAGCACCTCCCGTGACAAAGGCCACGACTTGTTTCAAATTCATAAATAACTCACCGCCCTCAATACTTTATCAACAGCTTAATCCAATCGCTCGATAATTGTGGCATTGGCCATACCATGTCCTTCACACATGACCTGCAGCCCATAGCGTCCACCTGTTCGTTCCAGTTCGTGGATCAGGGTGGTCATAAGGCGTGCTCCGCTGGCTCCCAGCGGATGACCTAGGGCAATAGCTCCTCCATTGGGATTAAGCTTCTGCGGATCAGCTCCCGTGTCTATCAGCCAAGCTAAAGGAATTGCAGCAAATGCCTCATTCACCTCAAAAATATCAATGTCCGAGAGGCTGAGACCGGCTTTGGCCAGTATCTTTGCTGTAGCCGGAATGGGCCCTGTAAGCATTAGAGTCGGATCGGATCCTACTACACTTCTGGCCAGAATCCTGAAACGAGGCTTTAGCCCTAATGCCAAAGCTTTTTCACGAGACATGACAAGTACTGCTGCTGCTCCATCTGAAATCTGACTGGCATTACCGGCGGTAACTTGCCCATTTTCTAAAAAGGGAGATTTTAAACCGGCCAGTTTCTCTAAGCTTGTATCCCGTCTAGGGCCCTCATCTGTGTTAAATATCTTCTCGCTGCCATCCGGTAAAACCACCTTAATAGGCATTATCTCCCGTTCAAACCGGCCTGCTTCTTGAGCCTTAACTGCCTTGCTATGGCTTTCTAAAGAAAACTCATCCATTTGTTGGCGGCTAATCCCCCATTTTTGGGCAATTCGTTCCGTAGAGAGGCCTTGATTAATAATCTCATAGCGCGAGGTAAGCTCTGGGGATAAATCCGTCCCTTTGACATTGGAGCCCATAGGAACTCGCGACATATTTTCCACACCTGCCGCCACCACAATATCCATATCTCCGGCTAAAATTGCTTGAGCAGCAAAATGGACTGCCTGTTGACTGGATCCACACTGACGATCAATTGTCACCCCGGGTACATGTAAGGGATAATCAGCAATCAAGGCTGCCTGCCTTCCGATACAAAAACCTTGCTCCCCAACTTGAGTAACACAGCCCATAACCACATCCTCGACTAAAGCCGAATCCACTCCTGCCCGCTTCACAACTTCTCTCAACACCATACCTGCCAAATCTTCCGAGCGAAGGCTGCTCAATAATCCCTTTCTTCGACCTATGGGGGTTCTCACCGCTTCAATGATCACTGCTTCTCTCACTGTTTTTACCACCCTTCTTATATTCACTGTGTCCTCTCGTCCCTATTCTTTAAGGGGGAGGAAACACCTCAGACGTAATATTCGAATTTTCTGTTAATCACACACTGAACATTGCAATTACTGTGCCACTCAAGATCAGAGCCCCTATTTCAAGTGAACGACTAATTTCATCAGCTTGCCCCTTGTCCTTTGCCAATCCGCAGTTGTCCTGAATGACGGACAGTTGACAACACACTGCACACCTTTCCGGAGAATTATCATTCAGAAATCAGGAAAATGGGCTTAGGTGCACTGGCACATAAATTGCAATATTCGGAAATTAAAAGGAGGTCTCTCAAGTGGATTTTGAACTATCTGAAGAGCAACAAGCCTTCCAAAGCCTTGCTTACAAATTTGCCCTGAAGGAATTTCCACCCTTCGCCCAAGAATGTGATCGCGAGGAAAAATACCCTCGAGAAGTCTGGCAAAAAGCCTGTGAAGCCGGGCTGGTGGGAATTGCTATTCCAGAAGAATATGGCGGCCCAGGAGGAGGCTGGATTGAAACAGCTTTAATCACAGAACAACTATCTCGGGTAGATTTGGGCCTTGGCCTAGCCGCTGTTGCAGCAACTTTCGGAGCAGAAAACATCATAAATTATGGCAGCGAAGAGCAGAAGAAGACCTATCTCCCCTTACTGCCGGCCGGGAAGGCAATTTTCGCCGGGGCCTATACCGAGCCAAACGCCGGGAGCGATGTGGCAGGAACCTCAACTCGCGCTGTTAAAGATGGTTCAGACTATATCATTAATGGCAGCAAAACCTTTATTACCAACGGAACAATTTGTGACTACATGGTGGCCCTATGCGTCACAAACCCTGACTCACCGAAAAAAACTCAGCGTCACAGTTTAATAATTGTTGATGCCAACAGCCCGGGGATTACTCGAATGAAAATCCACGGCAAGATGGGAATTCGTGCCTCGGATACAGCTGAAATCACCTTTGAAGATGTCCGAGTTCCTCAAGCCAATCTTGTCGGTAAAGAAGGAAATGGCTTTTACCAACTAATGCACTTCTTTGATCAGACCCGCATCATGGTTGCCTCTCAAGGGCTTGGTTTAGCTCAAGGGGCCTTAGATTTAGCCTTAAAATATGTTCAAGAACGCAAGACCTTTGGTGTCCCTCTGGCTGCTAACCAAGCCATCCAGTTCCAACTGGCCGAGATGGCAACACGAATAGAATTAGCCAGGAACATAATTTATAAGGCCGCTTGGAAGGCGGATAATGGACAGCTGGATCCTGCACTTAATGCCATGGCCAAATTCTATTCCGGTGAAACCGCAGTCTGGGTTACTGACAAAGCTTTACAAATGCATGGCGGCTATGGTTATATCGACGAATATGATATTCAACGTTTTTATCGCGATGCTAAGATTTTAGAAATTTATGAAGGTGCCAAGGAGATCGAGAAAATTACCATTGCCAAACGCTTGTTTTAAGACTTTCTTCTGGTCTGGAAGCAGAAAAGCGGAAAACCCACTTATATAATTGGTATCTCAAAATTGATGAAAAACTCCCTGTTAATAATTAAAGTGAGGCTATTGGATTATTAAAAAACCAATAGCCTCACTTAATATACACAATTCAGCCTAGAGTTCGAGTTTTCCTGATCCTCAAACCGCCGGTTAACTCGCTAAAATATTTTGACCTAAGAGTTAGGGCACATACTTAAAATCTATCGATGCTATGAACTTTGTCAAGTCCTTTGACAAATCACATATCCTACCACTGTTTAAGAAATTGCCATACTTATCAAACAAGACTTTAATGATCGGACGACTGGGGTAGCTTTTTTGAACCTTTATTACCGTGCCGACCTCTCCGGTGTTTAAGGTGACAATTGAACCTTTGGGATAAAGTACTAAACATTGCAGAAAGCTCTTAACGATATTTTCATTAAAATCTTCACCCGAACCGGCAATGATTAATTCTAAGGCATAATAGGGTGGCAGCCCTTTTCTATAGGGGCGATCACTAATCAGAGCATCAAACACATCTGAAACTGCAACTACTTGCGCGTTAATAGTAATCGCCTGCTGACTTACTCCATCAGGATAACCATGGCCATTCCAGCGCTCATGGTGGTGTCTAATAATTGAAAGCACCTCAGCGGATAAATCCGCCTCTTTAAGCATCTCCTCACCGATAAGGGGATGCTTCTTTATAATCTCTAATTCCTTAGCCGTCAATTCTGAGGGCTTATTCAAAATCTCAGGAGGTATTGATCCTTTACCTATATCATGCAACAACGCACCTAGGGTTAAATCTCTTAGGGTTTGTCCGGCAAAACCGATTTGCATCCCTATAAGTGTGGCTAAAATTGCCACGTTCACGGAGTGGATGTAGGTATCGTCATCGAACTGACGAAACTTATTTAGATCTATGTATACTTGATCGGCTCCTTCCAGCTCATGGATAATCTTATCCACAGCAGATAAGGTCTTATACAAATGATCGACACTAAAAAGACACATATTTTCAAAAACTTCTCTTATGTTACCCACAATATCTTGGTATTCAGATTCATCAAATTTGTAGGTTTTATTACACCTTTGAGATTTATTCAGCTTATATTTTAAGGTGTAAAGCTTGCGTTTCCGGAGAAGTTCTAGAATATTCGCTGTGATAGGCTTGCCTTTAGATAACAAAAGTATTCCTTGTTTATCAAACAAATCAAGCGAAGAAAGCTCTCCAACTTGGAATATTGCCGTCGATAAAGGTTCCAAATAAGTTATCAAAACCACAATTCCTCCTAAAAACAAAAAAAGCTGACATAATTCAGCGAAACTTCTTATCTATTCGATAACCCGGCTGTCTTCACACATGTGTAAGACCCGTGGCTTTGCGTCCTCAGTTCTCACTGAGTTTGCCTTTATCGCAGAATTACGATATTGATATTACCTAAGTACTACGTACATAGGTCTTTGTACCTAATATATCATACTACATATACAAATTATATACTTTTTTCTTAAAACTTCCCTCATTTTACCTTCAATAACCGAATTTCTACATAAATATTCTTAATTATATTAAAGATAAAATTTTAATCTTCAGGGAATTAAGTGTGTAAAATTAACTATGCCGCCGCAAGTTAATTTTACACAGCCTACCGTATCTGCCACTGAATCAGGCTAAAGCTCCTTTCTCAACCTAGGATCCAAAAAGTCCCTTAAGCTGTCCCCTATGAAATTCGTTCCTACTGCCATTGTGAGAATCGCTAAGCCAGGAAAAGTCCCAATCCACCAATAGTTAAAATTCAATACGCCATCGGCAACCATTGCTCCCCATTCCGGAGTGGGGGGAGGAGAACCTAACCCTAAAAAGCTCAAGCCCGAAAAAAGAAGAATCGCATTGCCAAAATCCAGAGTTGCCAAGACTAAAACCGGTCCAACGCTATTGGGGAGAATCTCGTTAAAAAATATTCTAAAATGGGAGGCACCCAGGGATTTGGCCGCTTCCACATACTCATTCTCTTTGTTGGCAATAACCATACTGCGCATTACTCGAGCATAGTTAGGCCACCAAATGATCGCCATTGCCAACAGAGTATTATACAGGCTGGGACCTAAGGCAGCTGCGATAGTCATAGCTAAAATAATACCGGGGAAGGCCATGACCATTTCTGAGATTCTCATCATGATTTCATCAGTAAGTCCACCAATATAGCCGGCAATACCGCCATAGATCATTCCAACAAAGGACGCCAGAATAATAGTCGCCAGTCCGGCAATCAGAGAGATGCGGCTGCCCATCAATACACGACTAAAAACATCTCGGCCGATGCTGTCCGTACCAAACCAATGAAGACTGCTGGGGGCTTGAAAGCGATGGGCCAGATCTTGGGCCAAATAGTTATAAGGGGTAATCAAGGGCGCCACCAGAGCAATTACAATCCACAAAGAACATACAATTATCCCTATCGAAAACAGAAAGTTGTTTTTCATAATTCGCAGCAGCATATTAATGATACCTCACTCTGGGGTCAAGAATTCCATAAAGAATGTCCACGAGCAAATTAATCACAACATAGTTAATGGAAATCAAGATTGATACCCCAATGATAGCAGGAAAATCCAAATTCCCTGCTGCCTTATAGGCATATTGCCCGATACCAGGCCAGGCAAATATCGTTTCTACTAACACCATACCACCTAGAAGGTTGCCAAACCCTATACCTATGACCGTAACAACAGGAATTAAGGCATTTCCTAAGGCATGACGCATGATAATCATTTTTTCCGTCAGACCTTTTGCCCTTGCCGTACGAATGAAATCTAAGGACATAACTTCCAGCAGACTGGAACGAGTTGTACGAGTAATCAAGCCCATGGTAAAAGAGCCCAAGACCAACCCGGGTAAAAGCAAATGCCATAAAGCATCCCTGGCCAAACTCCAATTTCCAGCCAGAAGAGCGTCAATAACGTAAAGGTGAGTCACTTCAACGGGCGGCTTCAGATAAGGGCTTATTCGCCCAGGGCCTGGAGCTATTCCAAAATGTACATAAAACAGCAGTAAGAACATAAGTCCCAACCAAAAACTAGGTACAGATACTCCTAAAACAGAAATACCCCTAATCAGTTGATCCATTGCGCTATTGCGCTTAATGGCCGAAATAATTCCAAACAGCATACCAAAAATAATGGCAATAATAATTGAGAAAATCGCTAATTCAATAGTGGCGGGAAAATAGTCCTGCAAATCATCCAGTACCGGCCGCTGAGTTCTGATAGAGGTACCTAAATCACCCTGAACCAAATTGCCGACATAGATAAAATATTGAGTGTACAAGGGTTTATCCATCCCCCACTTGGCTTTAAAAGCCTCTACCATTTCAGGGTTATCAATATTTCTCTGACTTAAATTGGCCAAAACCGGGTCACTGGGCACTGAGTGAGAAATGACAAAGACAACCAGGGAAACTCCTATGACCAGGAACACTAAGAAAAACAATCTTCTTGCTATATACTTGAGAAGTCCCAACGATATTCACCCCCTCAGGCCTGTTCAATCAAACTAACTTCTAGGGAGGGCAGATGCGATATGCATCTGCCCTCTAGGTTATTATTTTGCTGAAACATTTTTTAAATTTATTTTGTAGAGATCAATATAGTCTGTACCTTTGATGTTATCACGAGTTGCGTAATGACGAGCATGCTGGAGTAAGACATCAAAGGCACTATCTTCATCCATCATTTTTTGAATATCTTCAAGGTTCTTGATGCGGGCAGCTTTGTCTACCTCTACCGCTGCTTTCTTACCCAATTCTACTAATTTAGGATTCATTTCAGCTGTCCAATTAGCACGCAGACCTACGGGGTTCCCGGGTAAAAACGCTAATTGAGTGTTTGGATCCGGATAGTCAGGGCCCCAATACCAAAGGGACAAGGCCTGAGTGCCTTTACGATAGGGGTCCAGGGCTACCATAATATCAGAGGTTTTGATTTCTGTTTCAATACCTATTTGCAGCAAATCGTTCTGGATCTTTTGAGCCAAGGTCGGTAAATCCATACCCTCAACTGCCAAAGTAGCTACTTCCAAGGTAGTCTTAAAGCCTTTTTCATAACCGGCTTTTTTCATTAACTCTTTCGCCTTCTCGATATCTTGAGCAGTTTTGGGATCTCGTGGAGGCAGAGTTCCTAAAAATCCGACTTGGAAGGGCGCTACAGGTGTTATCGAACCTTCACCGGCTATTGTCTGCATTCCTCGATAGTCTAAGGCTAAGCGAATTGCCTTTTGCACATCCGGGTTAGCAATCGGGCCGCCAACTTTAGGATCCCTGTTCATCAATAAAAAGGTTAGGGTCATTGATTGGGCTTTCTTAATTTCAATCCCCGGTTTGTTTTGAATTTGCTTAACATGTTCAGGTCCTAAATTAAAGGCAATATCGATATCTCCTTTTTCCAGCATCATTAATTGGGTTCCGGGATCAGAAATTGCTTTTAAAACAACCTTATCGTAATAGGGAGCTTCTCCCCAATAATTCTTATTCCGAGCTAAGACCACTTCCACTTTAGGAGTGTAAGATTCAATCACGTAAGGACCTGATCCGGCAGAGTGGGTATCAAACCACAGTTTGGCCTTATCAGAGGTACTGGCGTCTGCGGCATTAGTTGCCCCATTCTCCATAGCCAATTTGCTGTCAATAACACCAAAGGCATTATAGGTCAATTTAGTTAAGAAGGATGCGTCTTGCTCCTTCAGGTTAAAAACAACAGTATTCTGATCCGGAGTCTCGATGGATTTAATTCCATCTGTTAAGAAGGCCCCATTTCCCTTTAGGTTAATCGATCTCTCCACGCTCCACTTAACATCTTGAGCAGAAAGAGGATTGCCGCTGGCAAACTTTACTCCCTTATGAAGCTTAAAGGTATAGGTTAGACCATCCTTGCTGACCTCATGGCTTTCCGCAATACCATCAATAGGGGCATCCAGATTATCCTCAAACTGCATCAAGGTATCATAAACGGGATGCAGGACTAGTAAAGCGTATACCTCGTAGGCCAGACCCGGATCAAAGGTTTCATAATCAGGATCCAGGGCCATAATCAACTGTTTGGTACCATCCGAGCCTTCAGGCTTAGTTGCAGCATCCTTACTGCCGCCACATCCTACAACAAAGAGTAATACACAGGTCAGTAGAGCGACCAAAACTCTAAGGTTCTTTCTCACTATTTTCCTCCCCTTTCAAATCATAGTTTGGATATAACAATCCCTGCAAGTAAGTACGAGTAACATTAAAGTTCGAATATCCCTCCTTTTGAATTATTCAACTCCATGGCAAGCGACAAAATGACCCGGAAACACCTCCTTTAGCAGAGGCTCAGCTTGACTACATAATTCTGTCACCTCAGGGCACCTAGTGTGAAAGCGACACCCAGATGGAGGATTAGCAGGACTTGGCACATCCCCTTTTAGCAAGATCCGTTCTTTTTGAAGATCCGGATCAGTATTGGGAATTGCCGAGATCAGAGCTTTGGCATAGGGATGTTGAGTGTTATGATAAATATCCGCATGACTGCCGGTTTCAACAAGTTTTCCTAGGTACATGACTCCAACCCGATTACAGATATGATGAACCACGCTTAGGTTATGAGAGATAAATAAGTAGGTCAGGTCATACTCTTTTTGGAGATCTTCCAATAAATTAATAACCTGCGCTTGAATCGAAACATCTAAAGCAGAGACTGGCTCATCGCAAATAATCAGCTTAGGGTTCAAGGTTAAAGCCCTGGCAATCCCTACCCTTTGCTTTTGCCCTCCCGACATTTCATGAGGATAACGACTCAAGTGATACTCAGATAACCCTACCCTATTCATTAATTCTTTGATTTTAGCTTTTCGCTCAACCTTTGATCCAACGTTATGTATGTGAAAAGGTTCATTTAAAATATTCTCAATGGTCTTTCTGGGATTTAAGGATGCGCTGGGATCCTGAAAAATCAACTGCATCTTCTTCCGCATGTCCTTCATCCTGTTATTTTTCAAGGAGACTATGTCCTCTCCCTCAAAAATCACCTTGCCGGCATTTGGTTTATAAAGCCCAAGTATGGTACGTCCCAGAGTACTTTTGCCGCACCCGGATTCTCCCACTAACCCAAAGGTTTCCCCTTTAAACAATTCAAATGAAACATCATCCACGGCTTTAATATATTTTTTGTTAAAAGAAAAGCTGCTTTCGCTCTGAAAATACATTTTTAAGTTCTGCACCTGCACAAGCACATTATCTTCCATGTTCCACTCTCCTATTGTCTTGGCCTAATTCATTGACCTGACGCCAGCATCTGACAGCCCGGTCTGGGGATACATGGATCAAATCAGGAGCCTGCTCTGAACAATTTGACGTTGAATAATTACATCTGGGTTGAAAACTGCACCCGAAGGGCATTTCAAAGGGGCTGGGCACTGTGCCTTCAATGGTATGTAAGCGCTGCTTCTCTTTGGTAATGGTAGGAATAGACCTTAATAATCCCTCGGTATAGGGGTGCAGGGGCTCTCTGATCAATTCTTTAAGGGGGCCGGACTCCACAACCTGTCCCGCATACATTACTACGACTCGATCACACATTTCCGTAATTATCCCCAAATCATGGGTAATCATGATAATGGCCGAGTCAATTTCCTGGCGTAGATTTTTTAACAACTCCATAATTTGAGCCTGAATGGTGACATCTAGAGCTGTTGTTGGTTCATCCGCCAAAAGCAGTTTAGGCCGACAGGCCAGAGCCATGGCGATCATGACCCTCTGCCGCATTCCACCTGATAATTGATGAGGGTACTCTTTAAACCTTTGCTCCGGAATTGGAATACCCACCATCTTTAAGAGTTCCAAGGCACGAGCCTTAGCTTCTTTTTTGCTAAAGCCTTTATGCAGCAAGAGGGGTTCCATGATCTGTTTGCCACAAGTGTGAATAGGGTTTAAAGAAGTCATAGGTTCCTGAAATATCATGGCTATCTCATTCCCTCGGATCTTGCGAACTTCTTCAAGAGATAGTTCCCTGAGGTTTTGCTGGTTAAAAATTATCTCTCCCGATGTCTCTCCGGGGGGATTAGGTACTAGGTTCATAATTGATAGAGCGGTAACGCTTTTGCCGCTTCCACTCTCCCCAACAATGCCCAAAGTTTCACCTGACCGTACTGAAATACTCACATCTCGAACAGCCCTAAACACACCCTCTGAAGTTCTAAATTGCACATTTAAGTTATTAATTCTTAGTAAATCGTCCTGTCCGATATCATCACTCATATTCATGTCTCCATAAAGATTTATCTTATCTTAGGTTTCAGAAACTAGTGAACTCATTAAATTAAAAATGAACTTGAAAGTTAAACTTCTGCCATAAAACATGGGACTCTTAGGTCTCGATAAGCTCGCGCGAAAAATTATTAAAGCGCACCGGCCCGTTTTCCGTTAATCCAACAATATCTTCAATGCGAACCCCAAATTTGCCCGGTAAATAAATCCCCGGTTCAATACTGAAAGTCATACCTGTCTTCAGGATTTCTTGATTGCCCTTAACTATATACGGATCTTCGTGGATATCCAGCCCTATGCCATGTCCGGTCCTGTGAATAAAGTATTCTCCATATCCGGCTCGAGAAATGACTTCCCGAGCAACCTCATCGACTTTCTCACAAGCAATCCCTTGCTGAACCGCCAGAAAGCCGGCTTCGTTCGCATCCTTTACAGCATTAAACACTTTCTTGACCTCTGCAGAGGCCTTGCCCACAGAAAAAGTTCGAGTCATATCTGAGCAGTATCCTTGGAAGAGTCCTCCGAAATCTAAGACCACTAAATCCCCCATCTGTAACTTTCTTTCGCCGGTATAGTGGTGAGGAGAGGAGGTGTTAGGCCCTGAGGCCACAATGGGTTTGAAGGAAAGCTCTTCCGCTCCATATTCCTTCAGCTTTGATTCCACAAAAAAGGCTAGCTCTTTTTCAGAAATACCCGGTTGAATAACCATCCGTACTTCCGCCATAACCTTATCTGTTAATCCCCCGGCTTTGGCAAGTTGACTCATCTCGTATTGGTCTTTAAACATTCTGATTTCCCGCATTAGATTTGAGACTCCAATGAACTCAAACCCAACAAAAGCTCTTCTTAGACTCAAGAAGTGTCCTGCCCACATTCTTTCATCAATTGCTGCTATGGCTGACCCCTTCTTAATTAGGGGAAGCAATAAATTCACCGGATCTGTTTCATCAGACCAGGTCGCTAATTCAAAATTCTTCTCTTCCAGGTTCTCTGCTGCTTCTCGATACATATCCGGCATGATCATTACCGGCTTACCTTCAGCCGGGACTAAAAAAACTTGCAGCCTTTCATCAGCTGTAGTCTTTAATCCTGTTAAATAAAAAAGATGAGACGTAGGGGCAAATACCATATAGTCAGTGTTTTGAGATTTCATGATTGCTTGGATTTTTTGGATTCTTGCTGTATAACTACCCATAGATTCAAGTGCCCTCCTCTATATTCTTCTACATTGTCTTTAATTACTGTTAACCAATTGAGATTAAGATTGTTTCACTAAGAACCAGACTATTTCACAGCTCTCTGCTCCATCGTTTACAGCCCAATGTTCCTCACCCGCCGGGATTAAAGATGCTTGACCTTCCGATACCCGGCATTCTTTACCCCCACTCACGGTTAAAATAGACCCCCGCATTATAAACGAGTATTCATGCTCAGCGTGCACTCCCGCTCCTTCAGCCGGAACCCTTGCTCCGGGAGGAAATACCACGGTTCCCATAGTCACCTGGGCATCCTTAAGAGCTTCTTCTCCGAAGAGCGTTTTCATGATCACATCACTACGATCAGCTGCTTTAGTATCCGCGTTTGTAATAATTTTCATTGCACAGCTTTCTCCTAACATTTTTTCAAGTTAAGTTATTAGTTAATAAACTTTGACCTTTTGATCAGTTTCGAAGACTTTCACTTCTATAAAAGTGGGTAATCTGATTTCCACTTCGGTGGAAGTAGACTCCCCTACCTAAGCTCCGATGTTCAGCTCAAGCCGGAGGAGTTCACTATGTTAAACTATATAAACACGATTACTCATGAAAAATAATGGGGGTAAGTACAGCAATCATATGAACCGGTTCATCCGACTGATTATGCCAGGTATGGTCTAAAAGGGAAGGAAAATGAATCGTATCGCCTTCATTCATTTCGTATTCTTTGTCTCCCACCTGCATTAGGACTTTCCCCTTCAACACATAGTAGAACTCTTCGCCGGGATGATTAAAAACAACCTCCTGCCCTTGGTGCGGGGCTAATACTATATGAATCGGCTCCAAAACCTTGCCGGAAAAGTTACCTCCTAAGCGGGTAAAGATTGAATTTGATCGTTCAATCTGAAAAGGCTTGCGCTCCTCAACCGGTGTAAAAAAACTGTTAGTCACGGTATTTTCAAAAAAAGAAGACATAGAAACTTTAAATACATCCGCAATCTTTTGCAGGGATGTGATAGCCAGTGAGCTGTTTCCTCGTTCTACTTGAGACAGAAAACTTACGGATAGCCCTGTTTTTTCACTTAAGTCTTTAAGCGTCATATTCATGCTGACACGCAGGCTCCGAATTCGCTCATAAATATTCTCCATAAAACCCCTCTAATTCCTATATTAATTTAGTTATATGAAATATATTACAGTAATACTAAAATGTCTATACTTTTGGAAAGATAATACAGTATTCAGTATAAGGGGTTTGGCTATACTGAAAAAATCCCAGTTTCACTTCAAAGGGCGGCTTCGATCCACAGGAGTGAACCCATTGCATGGAGAGGCGGTAAAGCCTACAAAGCTTGGGTGGGAAGCGGAGCCACAGGTTCACATCAGGTATTACCCTGAGGTTTGGCGGAGCTCCCGCCCAAGCCAGTAGGCGAGCCTCGGAATGCTGGGTGAACGGATGTGGACGAAGCCGCCCCGACCCAAGCGACCTTATTTCCGTACTACTCACTTCCCCTGCCGTAGAAAAGGACTGCTGCCAAATGAACTTAGTTCACTTTGGCAGCAGTCCTTTTTCTCGTCATTATTCATTTTTTAACGCGGTGCAATTCCCGTCAAAACCCCATAGCCACCGAGCACCTTTACCCTTCCCTCAAGCCCACCCTTAAAGGATTCCAGTTCAAGATCCTTACCACTCCCTTGTTCCACAAAATACTTATCCAGGCTGTAGTCGACACGATAGGAATTAGTCTCATTGAAGGAACCCTGAAATTTGCCTTTCAGGTAAACTCCTTGTTTGGGTTTTGATTCACTGACCTGATCAACCACATAATACCTGCCCTCTTGTTTAAGGTTGACATAAAGGGTTTTATTATAGACCTTATCGACTGGTAGAGAAACTTTAGACTTTGGAACATCAGATATTGCAAAGTTAATGGCCACATAGTCTCCTCGAAAGAGATCTGTCGGGTCGTAAGCCTTTGTTTCCAACACAATCTCTTGCCCGAAGATAAGAGTTGCTTGAGGTTTAATAGTCATAGCTAAGAGGATAAACAGGGGGATCGCTACAGCAATAATGAAAGTTTTTCGTTTGGTCATGCCAAGGTCCCCCCTTTTGTTTTCATGCGTTCAAAATAAAAACCAAAAGCCAGTAAGAGCAGACCACCTACAATAAAAAACAAGGATTTCGGTAAAAACGCAAAGGTATCTGTATAATACCTGAAAATTGTAACACAGATAAAGACCAAACTAATCAGACTGCCCTTGCGGATTAAGAAAAACAGCAGAGCCACAAAAGCTAGGGCGAAGAGGATACTTACCAGACGAGTCGATTGGGCATTAACCAAAACATCCCATAGCTCAGGGATCGTTAAAATTACACCGGTTACCCCAAAAAGGATATGACCTTGAACTCGGAAAACATCCTGCTCAAAGGTGCGCTTTACTCCGTACATAACTAGACCTAGGCAGAAAAAGAGCATAGCTACATATAAACCATCTAGGTCATAGCTTATGGCAATTCGTAAAATAAAGCTTAAGCTTATCAAATTAGCTGCAAATAACAACTGTCTGGCTTTATCAAAGTAATAGAAAGCAAGATACACGATTGGAACCCCCAGCCAGCCAGCATAAGGAAATCCTTGTTCAAAGGAACCGAAAAGATAGACCAAAAAGAGCAAGTTTGCAAAAAGCATTAAATACTTATCCTTTTGCTGGAAGGCTATAGGCAGGACACCTAATGACCAAAGCAAAAACGCGGTGGGAAAGTCCCCTCCGAAATTGTACATCTGGCCAATCAGAAAGATACCCGCTCCATAAACAAGTGTGCCCAGGTAGATTAAACTCCTGCCGGTTCTGGGATTGGTCTCAGTCAGCTGATACCCCGCTAGGTTTACCCCACAAAAAATCCCAAAGATAATTAGCAGCTTAACAAAATGAGTAATTCCATCCCAATTGCTGGCTATAAAACTCAATATTCCCAGTCCTACTAAAATGGCACCAATGGTAACTACCACTCGAATAAAGTTTGGGCCGCTTTTGACATCATAAGTCTCTAAGATTCCAAGCCTTTGTTCCTCTGTGATTAAGCCCGAACTTTCAAAGTAACCTAGTTCCTTACTGATTAAGGAGAAGTTCGCTTTAGTAATTTGCCGTTTCATCAGTTTCCCCCTCCTCTACTCAAATTAAAATAATCCCAAACGCCAACCGACCTTTCTGAAATGTCTATTAATTAGTATTATAATCTATTAATAATTATTTTACAATTTATATTATTCGCTCCTCATATAATCATTCATCTTCCATCACTTCAGCCCCATTGGCCAGAAACGCCTTTTCCCAATTATCCACATAAAAGTCTGTTGCCCACTCAGCCATGATGACGGAAGCCCCAGCCGGGAGGTCAATTTTTGCCAAGGGCTCACTAACCAGTTGTCCATCAGTGATTGAATAAACTAACAGCTTTGTCTTGGTCACCACCAGAGCCATATCCCGATTAGGGGATGTAAAGGCATCAACTGCCTCGGGAACTCTGTCTTTAATATACTGCCAGCTCAGACAGAGAGTGTCGTACATAATCAATTTCCCAGGGGGAACCACATTCACATTAAAATCCAGATAACTTGGCTCACTGGAATTTTGTAAATAATAATTAATTCTGCCTCTCAGATACCAATGCCCATTTTTTCGAATCAGTCCAAAGTTCTGCTCGACACTCAGGTCATCAATTGATTTAATATTTGGGTTTTTATAGAGAGATCGACGGGCTTGGGCCCGTGCGTTGCTATAGGCAGCAGATCCGTTGTCTCCCAAAAGGTCAGACACCTTGATTCCCTCAGAGGTTGAGATTTTATCCACGGGCAGCACCTGCAGATGATTCGCCCCCAAATTGTTTTCTACAACGACAAAGTCATTTCCCACATACTCAATGACCTTTCTGCCTGAGCTTTTCTTTGTCTCTCCCCGGCTAATCATAGTCTTAAGTTGGGAATCTAAGATCTTTGTCGAGACATCATGAGCTGATAACCTCTCTTCCAGGCTTAGTTCATCCAGCCCCGAACGGATCTGAAGTTCCCAAAAGCCGCTGTTGCGCGGGAAGAAAACATTGTTTCCTTTTAATATAGGATGCAGCTTCATATGATCAATGGCCAGCCAGAGAGTCTGATAGGTCAATTCACCTTTTGCTCCATTATCGGCAGTATTTGATTCCTTTGACAGTTTAAGTCCTAACAAGACGCCCGACGACCCAGGATTGCTTTGTTGGTTCGCTATAAAGTCATTCTGGTCAACAGATACTAAATTACTTTCTACTTGATCCGAGATCTTCTTCAGGTACAAGACGTTACTCTGAACAAAGGCAATCAGCCTTTGCTCATCTATTCTCATGAATTCACCAATAAAATTCTCTTCAGAGGATACAGTAATAACTTCTACATCTTTGTTTTCCGGCATGAGCTCATTGGGTAAGTTGAGATATTTGGTCACTAAATAATTAGTAGAATTAACTCTCTTTATTTTGAATTCCGGGCGGTTCCAGACGTAGTCACCTAGCAAGGCAATATTCCCTGATAATTGAATGTTCTTGCCCTCCCAACCTAGATTATCCTCTCCAGGTTTTTCGTCGGTTTCCATCTCCTTGATGACTAACCACTGTCCCTCCAAGGGACAAATAGTGTGAACCGGAGGCACAATTTTTCCCGCTGTCGTCCAAGAAAGATCAGCACACCCACTTAACGATAAAAGCAAAAAGATTACAAGTAAGATTTTATACACTCTTCGCATAGACCTTCTCCTCTTTAGGCAAGGTGATAAGCACCTTTGTCCCTTGCTTAAGTACACTGCTAATCTCTAAATTTCCACCCATTAGATTGACGATCTCCTCACAAATTGACAGGCCTATTCCGTTTTTCGAGCGAGAGCTTTTACCCTTGTAAAACTTCTCTTTGACCATAGGCAGCTCCTCAAGAGCTATTCCACAGCCGGTATCAGCTATGGTAAACAATAGATTTTCCTTTTGCATAACGACAGAGAAATCAACCCGTCCACCGGCAGATGTAAAATTAAAGGCGTTATCTAAAATGTTAATAAACACCTGTTTTAAACGATTAATATCCGAATAAAAACTGGAGAGATTAGGAGAATAGTGAAGGTTAAAATTGATATCTTCTCTGACTGCCCTAGGGGTTAATTGTTTTTGAATATGTTCCATAAGAGCAGTTAAATCGATTTCTTCTTTTTGCAGCTTTACCCGGCTGGATACAAACTCCGAGAAATCCAAGAGTTCATCAACCATTAAAGTAAGCCGCTCACTCTCTTTGGCAATAATCCCCAAACCATCTGCCAGCATCTCCTTCTGTTGAAACTGTTCATTTTGTAGAGTAATAGCCCATCCCATAATTGAGGTTAAAGGAGTACGCAGTTCATGAGAAACAGATGAGACAAAATCATTTTTAAGTTGTTCCTTTTTCACGATCTCATCCGCCATATAGTTTAACGTATCAGATAGCTTGCCGATCTCATCCTCACGTTTTTTTTGAGTGCGTGCTTGAAAATTACCCGCCGCCATCTCTTGAGCAGCTGCTGTAACTTCTTGCAACGGATCGATAATGGTATTAGCCAAGAAAATGCTAATCAAACCGGCAAAAAAGATTACAGCTAAGCCAATTGAAATAAAGATATAGGCAGTATTTTTAATATCCTGATCTACAGAACTTAAGGAAGTGATAAAGCGCAAAGCCCCCACGATCTGATCATTAGACTTTAAAGGGTAGGACACTGCCATGACCTTTTGTCCATTCAGTTTTCCTATCCACTTTCCTATTTTTCCGTTTAAGGCATCCTGGATATCATTAACTGCCACATTTCCCGCTGGGATTACTCCCAAGGAGTCCATAACTATGTTGCCATTTTGATCTACGATTTCCACTTCAGCATTACTTTGGTTCCAGAAAGCGTCTACATTGTAGAGTACATTTTCCTGAAGGGAGGTATCTGAGAAATACTTGGCATATAAATCAGACGAAATCTTAATCTGATTTGTGAGACTTCCTTCAAGACTCCCATAATAGTTTTGCCGAACTGTATAAATCAAGAGCACCTCGAGAATTGTCACAGTAATGATAATAATAATCATAAAATTAGCGGTCAGCCTCGCTCTTATCCCTTTCATCTTAAGAGTCCTGCTGCCATCGATAGCCCGAGCCCCAAACTGTCTTAATATATTCTGGTTGGGAAGGGTTGTCCTCAATCTTTTCCCGCAAACGCCTAATGTGGACATCCAAAGTCTTAGTATCCCCAAAGTAATCATCACCCCAAACAGTATTCAGCATTTCTTCCCGTTTGAGTGCCCTCCCCGGATTCTCCATGAATATTTTTAAGAGTGCAAATTCAATAGGAGTCAGCTCAATCTCCTGCTTATTCTTAAATAATTTGTTGGCAGTAATATTTAAGCGTAATTCCCGACAATTATAAATCTCTCTAGGCTCTTTATATCTAAGGCCTCTGCGCAAAATAGCCTTTACCCGAGCTATCAATTCTAAAGGGTTAAAGGGCTTCACCATATAGTCATCAGCGCCTAATTCTAAACCCAGGATTTTATCCGTATCCTGACCCTTGGCAGTCAGCATAATTACAAACGTCTCTTGCATAGTCTCGCGAATTTTTTGACAGACCTCCAGTCCGCTGATACCTGGAAGCATGAGATCGAGTACAACTACTTGGGGGTCAAAGATTTTCAACATCTTAAGAGCTTCCTCACCGGAAGCAGTGTGCTCCACTAAATAACCCGCAGCGCTAAGGTTAAGGGTAATAAAACGTCGGATTGATTCCTCATCTTCTACGACTAATACCTTTACTTTTTCATCCTTCATCTAACCACTCCGTGTACGACTATTACAGGATAAAGATCCCGCACATCTATTTTAAACTATTTGCCTTTGAATAAGCGCTTTTTTTGAACCCGAGGTAAATTAATTCTTCTGTAAACCTCCGGGGAAGATTATTGGCATAACCTTAGGACTTAACACTGCGAAGGAAAACCCTTGCTTTCTCAACATCCTAATAATCTCTGGTAAAGCCTCAATGGTTGTGTCCTTACCAACAAGATCATGCAAAAGAACTACTACTCGTGTTTTTCCTTGGATTTGCTCCTCGACAAGCTGAACTAACTGATTTTTAGGGACTTGTTGGGCGTTTGAGTCCCCCGGATCAACATTCCAGTCCTCCATCAAATAACCCTCTGCATCTACAGCATTGAAATAGCTTATATTGAAATGCCCTATTGTGCCTCCCGGAGCACGAATTAATTGTGGACGAATACCTATGGTCTGATAGATTATTTCCTCAGCCTTCTTCACATCAGTCAGAAAATCCTTGGGAGTCTTATAGATTTCTTTCATGTTATGAGAATAAGTATGGTTGCCTATCCCATGACCTTGCTCATGCTCAGCCTTCAGCAAATCAGGATAGCGTTCCACTTGCTTGCCGATAGCAAAAAAGGTCGCTTTAACATTTTCCTCAGCTAAAATCTCCAAAATTTTGGGGGTTGAACTGGGGTAAGGGCCATCGTCAAAGGTCAAATAAGCCACTTTTCCCTTCTCAGGCATAAATTCCCGTTGGCGCATAGCCAATCCAGGAGCAGTCGGCGGGTTACCCAGTACATCGTAGTAGGGATGAACCGGAGTATCTGGCGGGCCGGGTTGGGGAGATGGAGATAATTCATCTTTAACTGTGCCTGCAATGGTTTCGTTCGGATTTAATTCTGATTCTGATATAGATTCAGATTTGATAGGCTGCTCTATTGACGATCCTGAAGAGGCTGCAGGAACTTGAGATTCTGCAGGCGACATCTCAGGCTCTTGCTTTCCCAGGTCAGGCTCAGATAAAGGAGGATCACTTTGCTCGGGTTGAGAAAGTTTCTCTTCAGGGGGATTATCCTTTGGTTGGGACAGAGTTGATTCATCAGGATAGTCCTTTTGCGCTGAAATTTCAGAAACCAAAGCGGGGGACGCGGGTGAAGGCTTAGAATTATTGTTATCAATTGAATCCGCTGACGAAGTTGGATTGACTTGATTCAGTTCTTGGGTATCGTAATGACGAGCCACTGATTGAGTGGCTTTACTCCAGCTGGGAAATCCTCCCAGCCAGATAAAACTAAAGGTCAAAAAGCAAGTCATAAACGTGATGCTTCCAATAATTTTCATTTTGGACATAGTTCGCTCTTCCTCTCTCTACCTCTTGTCCCCAGCTTAATAAAACCGTTTATTCGCTATGCTTTTACAATACACTAAATAACTCTAGGGTTAGTTACAAAGAAATTAATAATAGTTACGAAATAGTTACGGCAAAACAAAACGCCGGTTTCATTATTTTAATGGAAACCGGCGTAAGGGATTGTATTGTTAGATTGGACTGAAGAAATTATAAGTTTTTACAAAAAACTGCGATGCCAATGGCTGTAGGAACTAATTAACCGAGTTCTCAACTAAAATGCCGTGTGTTCTGTGCGGGTAATAATCTCTTCCTGCAAAGCCTCGCTCAAATCGCAGAAATAATCACTGTACCCAGCCACCCGGACAATCAGATCCCGGTATTTTTCCGGTTCAGCTTGGGCAGCCCGCAAGGTCTTAGCACTGACTACATTAAATTGGATATGATGACCGCCTAATTTGAAATACGAACGCACCAACTGAGCAAGTTTGTCCAGCCCCTCTTCCCCCTCAAGAACCTGAGGAGTGAACTTCAGGTTTAACAGGGTACCTCCGGTTCGAGCATGATCCAGTTTGGCCGCGGATTTTATCACCGCCGTGGGGCCCATCAGATCCATTCCCTGAACAGGCGAGATCCCTTCCGAAAGAGGTTCCCCAGATCTGCGTCCTTCCGCAGAAGCGCCAATTACCGAACCAAAATACACATGGCAAGTGGTCGGCAGCATATTAATCCGATAAAAGCCCCCCTTGGTATTGGGCCTGCCATTAACTTCACTATAGTAGGCATTAAAAATATCCACCATTACATCATCCGCATAGTCTTGATCATTGCCAAAGTGAGGGGTCTTGTTAACCAGAAGCTGCCGAACAGCCTCATGTCCTAAGAAATTGGCGTTAAGCGCATAGAGCAGCTGATCCATGCTGAGATTCTTTTGGTCGTAGACATGATATTTTATCCCGGCTAAGATATCTGTCAAACTCCCTAAGCCCACTCCCTGTACATAGTTGGTATTATAGCGAGCACCCCCATCATTATAATCCTTTCCCTTGGCTATACAATCATCAATTAACAGGGAAAGAAAGGGCGACGGCATATAAGTGGCATAAAGTCGTTCAATAAGATTACTTCCCTTGATCTTAATGTCCATAAAGTAATGCAGCTGCTTCTTAAAAGCATCGAATAGCTCTTCAAATCCCTTGAAAAATCTAGGATCACCCGTTTCTACACCCAGCTGTTGACCGCTTCTCGGATCTAACCCATTATGCAAGACTAATTCAAAGATTTTAGGTAAATTGAAATACCCAGTAAGAATATAGCTTTCTTTGCCAAAGGCCCCAGTCTCCACACAGCCGCTTGTTCCACCTTGTCGGGCATCCTCAATTAGTTTACCCTGGCGTAAAAGTTCTTCAACCACAGTATCGGCATTGAACACTGAAGGTTGACCCCAACCTTTGCGGATAATTCGAGCCGCCCTCTTCAAGAAACGATCCGGGTTCTTCTTACTTAACTGAATGTTCGAGCTGGGTTGTAAGAGGCGCATTTCATCGATAACATCCAAAACCAGATAGGTCACATCGTTGACACCATTTGATCCATCAGCTTTAAGACCCCCGCTGTTGATATTGGCAAAATCCGTATAGGTTCCACTTTCCGCCGCAGTAACTCCTACCTTGGGAGGAGCCGGTTGATTGTTAAACTTTACCCAAAAGCATTGAAGCAGTTCCCGAGCCTGTTCCTCATCCAAAGTCCCTTCAGCAATACCTTTTTGGTAGAAGGGAAATAAATGTTGATCCAACCGTCCCGGACTAAAAGCATCCCAGGTATTAAGTTCTGTGATAACACCTAAATGGACAAACCAATAGGCTTGCAAAGCTTCCCAGAAATCCCGTGGAGCATTGGCTGGTACTTGGGAGCAAATTTCAGCGATTCTCTCTAACTCTTTTTTTCGCAAGGGGTTCGTCTCTCTGCCGGCCAATTCCTGTGCTTTTTCCGCGTGTCGCTCTGCAAAGCGGATAATAGCCTGAGCACAGATTCGCATGGCTTTAAGTTCTTCCTGCTTATTGTATGCTTCAGTATCATTTAAGAAATCCAGCCTGTTCAAATGGGCTTCTATCTTAGCGATAAAATCCCGAAATCCTAAGTGATAGATTTTATCATCAAGTACTGTGTGACCTGGAGCTCTTTGCTCCATAAACTCTGTGAATATCCCGGCATCATACGAAGCCTTCCAATCCTCAGACATTTCTGCAAAAATCAGATCTCGCATAGAGTTATTTTGCCAATAAGGGATGATCCGCTCTTCATAGGCTTTTCGAACTTCCGGACTGACTTTAAAGGATATTTTTGGCCGGGAATCCAGAATATCCAGATCCTCCAAGCTATGACAGCAGAGTTCAGGATATGTATATGTAGCCTTAGGCGCCGGCCCTCTTTCTCCGACGATTAACTCATCTTCATTAATACAAATCTCCTTATTCTCCAACAAATATTTGAATGCTAGGGCACGCTGGACAGGTAGAGAAGTCTTCCCAGCGGAACGATAGTATTCAGTCAGTAACTCTGCTCTTTCAGCAGAAATAAATGCTTCAGTTTCTAAGCTTTGTTCTCTTAGCTTTTTCACTCTTAGATTCATGCTTTGACCCTCTCTCTTCTAAATGAGTTTATGATCATTCATCCCCCAATTTTCACAGTTAGCCCAAAATGCTCCAACTTCTGAGCAATTTCAGACATCCTTTCATCATTGGGAGAATTGAGACCTGACAGGCAATACTCCCGTCCAAGTCTCTGATACTTATCTACCCCCGCCTTATGGTAGGGTAAACAATGAATTTCCTTGACACCTTTTAGCCCTGAAACCAATTTCCCGATTTGTTGAAGATTATCTTCATCGTCATTGATTCCGGGAATGATTGCGACACGAACAATTACTTGTGGATGATTCTCGCTTAACCAACGCAGATTGTTTAAAATCAGTTCGTTGGGAACCCCGGTAAAATTCTGATGCTTGCTGCTGTCCATCAGTTTTAAATCGTAAAGAAAGAGATCCACGTAAGGACTAATATCCTTCATAGTCTCATTTTTTACGAATCCGGCTGTTTCTACTGCTGTATGAATGTCTTGCTTCCGACACTCTTTAAGTATCTCCATCAGAAAGTCAGCTTGCATCAACGCTTCACCACCGGAAAAGGTCACACCTCCCCCGGATTCATCATAGAAAATTAAATCTTTCTCGATTTCTGTCATAACATCTTGAAGGGACATTGCTTTGCCAGCGAGTTCCCTTGCCCCAGTGTGACAAACACTGCAACATTCTCCACAGGCCAGACACTTATCTTTGAGATAGTGTAACTGGCCTTCAATATTTTCAACAGCTTTGTTGAGGCAGATACTTAAGCATTGCCCACAGCCGATACACTTGTCCGGTCGATAGATTAACTCCTGATCAAATCTTTGCCCTTCAGGATTATGACACCACTGACACTGAAGGGTACATCCCTTTAAAAAAATTGTGGTTCTGATGCCCGGGCCATCGTGGATGGAGTACTTCATAATATTAAAGATTCTGCCCTTGTGCAAATTCATACACTCCTACCTAGAAACTTAATGTTATTGAATTAGACTTGTTTAATATTCTACATCGGCCACTTAGTTCCTCTCAACTAACTCTACTTTCACCCTTAACGGTTCCTGATTAGAAAGATGGTCTTGGCAAATTCACTCCAAACTGAGACAAGCACAACTGAAACAAATAATTGAACCTCGATCCTGAAATCTTATCCCTTGATAACCTGACTTAAAAACATCCCTAAAAGCCAAGAAGGATCTGTAACTTCAGTCATTTACAGATCCTTCTTTCTTATCAATTTTGATGCTCTTAATTTAATTTTCCTTCATGTAAGGATAGCTAACAACTGTCCGGGGAACAAATGTCTCTTTAATAGTGCGTTGACTCATCCAACGATATAGATTTATGGCACTGCCTGCTTTATCATTGGTTCCTGAACCACGACTTCCTCCGAAGGGTTGTTGCCCGACAACTGCACCAGTGGGTTTATCGTTAATATAGAAATTCCCTGCTGCGTGATCTAAGGCCCTGGACATCTTGATAATAGCAGCTCTGTCCTTGGCAAAGATCGAACCCGTCAAAGCATAGCTGGTTGAGGTGTCACATAACTCTAAGGTCTCATCTAATTGGTCATTGGGATAGACATATATGGTTAAAACCGGTCCAAAGATTTCTTCTACCATGGTCTTGAATTTTGGGGTTTTAGCCAAAATAATCGTTGGCTCAACAAAATATCCCACACTGTCATCGCATTTGCCACCTATGATGATTTCTGCATCACTGGATTCTTTGACGTAATCGAGATACCCTTTTATGTTGTTAAAGGACTTGTGATCGATAACCGCGTTGACTAGATTCGTAAAATCACGGACATCTCCCATTTTCAGCTTGCCTATCTCTTCTTCAAGACGTTTCTTGACATCACCCCAAAGACTTTCCGGAATGTAGGCCCGGGAGGCAGCAGAACACTTTTGTCCTTGATATTCGAAGGCCCCCAGAATGATTGAGCAAGTAAGAGCTTCAACATCTGCTGATTCATGGGCAAAGATAAAGTCTTTACCACCGGTCTCTCCTACTAATCGTGGATAGGTTACATAGTTGCTGATATTTCCACCGACCTGATTCCAAATCTGATTAAATACATCCGTAGAGCCTGTGAAGTGGAAGCCGGCCATCTTCGGATGATTAACCACTACCTTACCAAAATCAACTCCTCGGCAGGGAACAAAGTTGATCACGCCGGCAGGTAACCCTGCTTCAATCAGGATTTGCATGACATAGTAATTGGAGAGTACGGATGTTGATGAAGGTTTCCATAACACTGTATTCCCCGCCATAGCAGGGCAAGTAGCCAGGTTGCCACCAATGGCTGTAAAGTTAAAGGGCGTGATTGCTGCAACAAAACCATCCAGAGCCCGATACTCTACTCGGTTCCAAATTCCACTTGAGTTGTTCGGCTGCTGTTTGTAGATCTCTTGAACGTAGTAGGTATTGAAGCGTAGGAAATCCGCTAATTCACAGATAACATCAATTTCCGCTTGAAAGGCATTTTTGCTTTGTCCTAGCATACAAGAAGCTGACATTTTTGCTCTGTATTTTCCGGTCAGTAAGTCTGCAGCCTTTAAGAAAATTGTAGCCCTATGTTCCCAGGGCATATTCTCCCATTCTGCTTTGGCTGCTTCAGCTGCTTCAATGGCCATTAAGAGTTCTTTTTCACCGGCCACATAGTATTCGCCCAGTACTTTTTGATGATCATGCGGGCAAATCATTTTTTCTTTATTCCCCGTACGGATCTCTTTCCCGCCAATAATTATCGGTACTTCAATCGGGTTGACTAATTGTCTCTCCAGCTCTGCCTTTAAGGCAATTCGTTCCGGGGAACCCGGCAGATATTCTTTGATCGGTTCATTCTCCGGAAGTTTAATTTGAAAATAGGCGTTATTCATCAAAATTCCCCCTCTTAATTCTTAAGAAACACTACTAACTCTTACCAGTAAAATGTAATAAAAAGATCTTTCCCCCAACACCCTTAGACCACTGCCGATTCAAGCACGAGGTTTCCCCCGCTGAAGCGATTCAGACTAAAACGTTCAATGGGCATAAAGCATTCCTGTTCCAGTATCTTCTGGACTAAAAGAACAGCAGTTTGAGGGGCAACCATGAAACCATGTCCACTGAACCCGGCAGCTACCCACATTCCTTCAGCCCCCGGAACTTTATCTAAAATCGGATTGGCATCAGGGCTCATATCATAGAGACCTGACCACTGACGAACAACTCGCAGGTTCTTCAATAAGGGTAATACCGTAGTAGCCTGACGAGCCACATCCTCTAGAAACTCCCAGCTGGAATTTATATTAAAGTCTTTAGGTTCATTGGGATCTCCTACTCCCATAATAAAACTGCCGTGAGGAGTTTGTTGACAGTATAGACGATAGTGAAGCGAAATGACCATCGGCCCTTGACAAGGCTCTACAGGTTCTGTGACCAGTGCCTGATGCCGCTGGGGATAAAGGGGTAAATCAAAATCAACCATTTTGCAGATAGTCCCCGCTGCATAACCACAGGCATTAATCACCAAAGAAGTATTAATATCTCCTCTAGTAGTCTGCACAGAAGTCACTTTTCCCTTGTCCCGAGTAATCCCGGTGACGGTTGTATAAGTCTCAAATTTTACTCCCAGCCGTTTGGCAGCTTTATAATAAGCATCTACAACATGAAAAGGGTTCGCATGACCATCTGATTGGCAGAAGGTAGCCCCGATTAAGCCCTTAAGGTTTAAATGGGGGACGATTTCCAGAGCTTCTTGAGGAGTTATCATTTTGGTGGGAATTCCCAGACTATGTTGTACAGCCACATTTTTTTTGTATTGATTCCATTCCTCTGAGGTATAGGAGACCATTAAGTAGCCGCCTTGCTTGAATTCAATGTCTTTGTCATATTCCAGCTCTTCATTCATACCCTCAAATCGTTTTACACTATCTCGGGCTAAAATAGCATTGGTTTCTGTCCCCCATTGTTGACGAACACCAGCACCGCAACGTCCCGTTGCTCCGGAGGAAAGGTAGTTCTTTTCAATCACGACAACGTCCTTTACTCCACGGATAGCCAATTCGTAGGCCACGGAGCAGCCAATAATCCCGCCCCCAATAATCACCACGTTAGCACTTTTTTGCAATTTATTCACCCCTCGCAAAGGTTCCTAGTTTCACCGGTTTCACAGTAGGCCGAAAGGTAGGCATTAAAACTTCCCCCACGGGCACTTTGTAATATTTCGCCAATTCCTGAGCAATCAGCATTCGACAAGTACGTCCCTGGCAAGGGCCCATACCTGCGCGAATTACGCGTTTAATTTCATCAATCGTACGGTAACCTTGCTCTACTAAGGTTTTTATTTCATCAAGGGTGATATCTTCACATCGGCAGACAATCGTCTCTTTAGATTGCATGTCTTAACCCTCCTAAACGAATACTGCGCACATCCATGGCCAGATCTTGAGGTACAACTAGCCACAGAGTGTAGGTTTTGTTTTTTTGACCACCTGATTGAACTTTAATTATTTCAAAGACACCAAGTTCCTCACCGGAACGGTTTAACCCGGTAACTTTATCGCCAACCTGGGGCACCGGCAAGTATTCATAAGGAATTCTGACAACGGCCTCTGTATCACTATAAGAGCCATCCACAATAAAAATAGCTAACCCCGGGCAACGACTTAAGCAGACACCGCAGCCGTTACATTTGTCAAAATCAAGTTTTGGCAGGTTATTGATATCCTCCATGGGCTGAATGGCACCTTGTTTGCAAGCCTCTGTACAAGGGTTACAGGGAATCTCTTGGAAGCATTCAATGACGGCTACGGGACCTTTTTTCAGCCTGTCTGGGGAAGGGGAAACCTTTTTGACATCTTCTGCAGTTGGAATTCCGGTCTTATTTAACATATTGCTTCCCCCTTGTCCATCAGTTTCATAATCCCTGTCATTGTCTTATGTCCTGCCGGGCCGGAACGAAGTTCATTCAACTCGGCAAGAGCTTCTTCTTGAAGCTTTGGCGCCGCATCATTACCATATCCTAAACTATAGGCAGCACTGACGCCGGCTAAGCGACCTTCTACCATAGCCGAACTTGCTTCCTCTACTCCGCTTACATCCCCGGCAACATAAAGCCCTGGTCGAGTGGTTTCTAAGTATTCATTCCTAATAGGCACATGTCCGGAAAGCTCCGGCACATATTTCATTCGGCAATCCGCTTGAAAGCATAGCTCAGTTAAGGGGCTCAACCCAACAGCTAAACAGATTACATCTACTTTAAGGTCTTGTTCAGTTCCTTGTATGGGTTGCCAGTTCTCGTCAAGCTTACAGATGACAGCACCTTCAACGCTTTCTTGGCCATAAGCTTCAGTGATTGTGTGGGAAGTCAAAATGGGCACCCCGGCCCGGCGAATCTTAGAAGCATGAACCAGATATCCACCTATAGTAGGAGCAGCTTCAATAATAGCAGCGATCTCAACTCCAGCTTGCATTAACTGGTAAGAGACAATCAGGCCAATATTGCCGGCACCAATCATCAGTACCCGTTGACCGGGAACAATACCATGCACATTCATCAGGGTTTGTACCGCGCCCGCTCCATAAATACCTGGGAGATCATTATTAGGGAAAGCAATCATCTTTTCAGATGCCCCGGTAGCAACAATTATTTTCTTAGGTTTGATCTTTACGTGCTCATCCTGAGATTCTGCAGTTACTACACCATCTTCATAGATTCCAAGAGCCGTAGTGTTAGTCCAGACTTCGACCCTGGAACTAGTCTTACATTGTTCAATAAGTAAACTCCCGATCTGGAAACCCCGATCACCGGCATATTGCTTCTTTGATCCGAAGAATTTATGAGTCTGCTTTACCAGTTGACCACCGGGCAAATCATCTCGTTCCAGGACAAGGACACTGGCACCTAGATTTGCAGCGGCTGAGGCTGCACTTAGACCTGCCGGCCCACCGCCAATAATAAGAACCTCAATCTCTTTCACTTTAGGCTCCCCTTTCCTTGTTGAGTTTCTACCCTCATGCCTGCCATCAACTTTTCAACACAGATTCTGACATTCGGTTCCCCATCGACAACCATAAGACATGAAGAACAATTTCCGATAGCACAGAAGAGACCACGGGGCCTGTGCATGGTATGACTGTGGCCCAAAACTTTAACTCCTGCTGCGTGAAGTGCAGCAGCAATAGTTTCACCCTCAAAGCCCTTAAGTTCCTGCCCATTGTAGAAGAAAGAGATTTCTTCTCCGCGCCGGAATTCTAAAATTGGATGCTCTGTGATGCGCATTAAAACTCACTCCCCCAGTAAATAAATCGTTGCAAAGAATTTTTTCCTGTCATAACAATATGCAATTCCCATGCCATAGATTTGATTAATTAAGGGCAAGTGACAAGTATACAGTTCGAGCAACTTTTTGCTATTTAGGCAATAACAAATAGAGTTCCTCTTTCCAATCCCTTAGGCTTCATAATGAAACCTGAAGATCAGAAAAAGGAACTCCAGTAAGCCAATATTCTTGCTCAGCTATTCTCCAAGATACGCTTTACGAATATCCTCATTTTCGGCCAGATCTCGGGCTAGACCTTCCAGGACTATTTCCCCTGTCTCTAATACATAGGCCCGATTGGAGATCTCTAGAGCTAAGTGAGCATTCTGCTCTACTAAGAGAATTGTTGTTCCTGCCACATTGATATCTTCAATAATATGAAAAATCTCTTCTACCAGCATTGGTGCCAGTCCCATACTTGGTTCATCAAGTAAGAGTAAGTCCGGCCGAGCCATTAAGGCTCTTCCCATGGCCAACATTTGTTGTTCTCCCCCGGATAAGGTGCCGGCTAGCTGCTTGATTCTCTCCTTTAACCTAGGAAAATGATGGTATACTCTGTCAAAATCTCCTTGGTCAGGCTTACCCTTCCGAATATGAGCACCCATCAGGAGGTTCTCATAGACAGACATATCAGGGAATACACGGCGTCCTTCCGGTACATGAGACAGCCCCATCTCTACAATCTTATGAGGGAGAGCTCCTTGAATCTGCACATCCTTAAAGGTTATCTTACTATCTTTATTAGCTGGTTTTTCAAGTCCCGAGATTGTCCGCAGGGTTGTACTCTTCCCAGCTCCATTTGCACCAATCAAGGCAACGATCTCGCCACTTTTTACTTCCAAGGAAATGTTATGCAACGCTTTAATTGAGCCATAGCTTACGCTGATATTTTCTAACTTCAACATCTTGGTTACCCTCCCTAGCGCCGAATTCTGCTTTTAAATTCACCGGAGCCCAAGTAAGCTTCGATAACAGCTTTGTTGCTTCGAACTTCAAGAGGCG
The DNA here is from genome assembly GCF_000231385.2 of Desulfosporosinus meridiei DSM 13257. Classification (NCBI taxonomy): domain Bacteria; kingdom Bacillati; phylum Bacillota; class Clostridia; order Eubacteriales; family Desulfitobacteriaceae; genus Desulfosporosinus; species Desulfosporosinus meridiei. Next base: position 3,234,574 of record NC_018515.1, read on the forward strand.
TACCCTTAGCAATCAATTTACCGTAGTCCAGCACGGCAATTCTCTCTGAAATACCCATGACCAGCTTCATATCATGCTCAACCAGAAATATTGTGATTCCCGTATCCCGGATTCTACGAATCATTTCCATTAATACGACTTTTTCTTGAGGGTTCATACCGGCTGCAGGCTCATCTAAGAGGAGAATCTTCGGTTTAGAAACTAAGGCTCTGGCAATCTCTAATCTCCTTTGCTCCCCATAAGAGAGATTTTTAGCCATGTCCTCTCTCTTTGCCGCCAAATCCAGGAATTCCAAGGCTTTAATCGCATTTTCTTCCATTTCAGCTTCTTCCCGTTTCATACTTGGCAGCCTAGTAAAGGCATGAAATAAACCGGCCTTCCCTCGGCAGTGAGCACCTATCTTAACATTATCCAAGACAGATAGTTCAGGAAATAGCCGTATTGTTTGAAAGGTCCTGGTAATTCCCATATCGGCAATCTTATGGGTAGGAATTCCAGTTAGAGCTTTGCCATCAAGGGAAATCTTCCCTTCTGTAGGCTGATATATACTGGTAATCAGGTTAAATACCGTACTTTTTCCTGCTCCATTAGGACCAATTAAAGCCAGTATTTCACCCTGCTTTACTTCGAGGTTTACAGTATCAACTGCAGTCAGACCTCCAAAGCGGATGGTCACGTTGTCCAAAGTTAATAAGCTCACCCTTATTCCTCCCGTCCGGCCTGTTTTTTCTTAGTCAACATAAATGCACGACGAACGGCCTGCCTTAGGTTTACTCCGCCCAATAAACCATAAGGACGGAAGATCATGATAATGACCAACAATACTCCGTAAACCATCATTCTGTAATTGGCCAGAGGCCTTAAGATTTCAGGTGCCGCTGTAAGGACGATAGCACCAATAATTGTTCCGGGGATACTTCCCAAACCACCTAGAACAACAATACTAAGAATATCAACTGACTTCATAAAGCCAAAATCCGTAGGTTGAATAAAGGTAGTTGTGTGGGCAAACAAAGCGCCCCCCACCCCTGCGCAAAAAGCTCCAATGGCAAAGGCCTGAATTTTATACAAGGTAGTATTGATACCTACAGCCGATGAAGCAATCTCATCTTCCCGAATGGCTAACATAGCCCGGCCATTACGAGAGTTTTCCAGCCAGACCATGAGTACTAGAGTAATTACAGCAATCGTCATAACGATGGGAAAGGTTGTTGATCCCTGAATTCCCAGAAAGCCAATTGCCCCATTGGTAATCTTCATATTAGTAAACTGAACACGAACTATTTCTGCAAAGCCAAGCGTAGCTATAGCCAGATAATCCCCTGTTAAGCGCAAAGTGGGAAAGCCAATAACGATACCAAAGAGGCAAGCCACCAGTCCGCCGATTAATACTCCGCCTAGAAAGGGAACGTGATAATTTACAGTAGCAATTGCTGAAGCATAAGCTCCGATACTCATAAAGGCAGCATGACCGAGGGATAACTGACCCGTTACTCCGGTGATAAGATTTAGACCCAGGGCCATGATTAAATTGATACCAATAAATAAACCAATCATTAATAAATAGGGTGGCAGAACATTTCCAATAGCATCTGTAATAAAAGCAGTTAAGCCGAGCACACAAAGGAACAGCAAAAATTGTATTAACCAATTATCCAATAATTTTTTCATTGCCATCCCCTCCTAAACCTTCTTGTTGGCTTTTCGCCCCATGATTCCCGATGGTTTGAATAGAAGCACTAATATTAGGATGGCAAAGGCAAAGGCATCCTTGTACTCCGACAAGTTCACAGTGATACCCAATATCTCAGTCAGTCCAATAACTATTCCCCCGATCATTGCCCCGGGGATACTCCCAATTCCGCCAAGGACTGCTGCTGCAAATGCTTTAAGACCAGCTAAAAGCCCCATATATGGCTGTACTGCATTAAAGTAAATACCGGCTAATACACCAGCCGTCCCGGCTAATCCAGACCCTATTGCAAAAGTAACAGATATGACTCGGTCAATGTTGACTCCCATTAGGCTGGCGGCATCTTTGTCCTGAGCACAAGCACGCATTGCTCTGCCCATTTTTGTATAGGTTACAAAGAGATGTAAGCCTAGCATCATAAGACCTGCTACTCCAATAATTACAATTTGGTAAATGGTAATCTGAAAATTTCCGATTTCAAAGATTCTATTCTCAAACAATGTCGGGAAACCTCTAGTATTGGGTCCCTTAACTCGAACCATAAAAGAAGAAAGAAAGATAGATACACCAATAGCGCTAATCAGTGCGGAAAGTCGTGACGAACGACGAATAGGTTTGTAGGCGACCCGCTCAATGACAACTCCTAGTATCATAGTAATAAGGGTAGCACCTAGTAAGGCAGTATAAACATTGACATAATTAGTCAGCGCTAAAACTAATCCGGCGTATGCACCAAACATAAAGATTTCACCATAAGCAAAATTGATCATACCAATAATTCCGTACACCATTGTGTAGCCTAAGGCAATAAGGGCATAAATACCACCTAGGGCGAGCCCGTTAACAAGTTGCTGCATCAGATTGTTCAAAATCGGCAAATTCGGCGCCCTCCTTAAAAAAATAACAAGTAGATTATTTAGACTTTTCTGAATTTCTCTTAATGTTAGTAGCAGCACCGATCCAGAGGACCTTGTGCTGCTACTTCTTTAAGTTCAATGGAACAAACTCGTCTTAGATTATTTTACTTCTACAGGCACTTTCTTGAGTAAGGCGAACTTTCCATCTTTAACTTCCAGCAAATATACTGGGCTCTTAATTGGCTCACGACTTTCTTGGAAAGTGATTGACCCGGAAACGCCATCATAGTTCTTGGTTTGCGCAAGAGTATCCTTAAATTTCACAGGATCAGCACTTCCGGAATCCTTGATCGCTTTAGCGATAATCATTAAAGCATCATATCCTTGAGCAGCAAAGAGATCCGGCAATTCATTGTTATATTTGGCTTTAAAAGCATTAATGAACTTTTCTGTATTAGGTGTTGGTTGCTCCGGAGAGAACCCTGCATAGGAGATAGAACCTTCTACTGCAGCTCCACCAATCTTCATGAGGTCATCCCCTTGGAGTCCGTCTCCTCCAACCATTACAGCCTTAATCCCTACTTCACGAGCCTTCTTCATGATCAAGGCTCCTTCTGTATAGTAACCGGAGAACACTATTACATCTGGATTGGCTGCTTTAATTTTAGTGATCTGTCCGCTGAAATCTGTGTCTTTGTCTTGAATGAATTCTTCAATTACAATGTTTCCGCCATTTGATTTAATAGCATCACTGAAGATCTTTGACAGAGATACACTATAATCATTGTTCTTAGAAGTAATTAAGGCAACATTTTTCCAGCCTTTATCTTGGATTACATATTTCATAGTTGCTGGAGCAGCAATTGTATCCAACAAAGTATCTCGGAATACATAAGGCCCAATTTCTACGACATTAGTTCCTGTCGAACCTGCGGACATGATAACTGTATTTTTGCTATTAGCAATCTGTCCCGCAACACGAGTGATCCCTGTAGTTGGGTCACCAACAATAGCAACAACCTTGTCTTGGCTAATTAACTTGTTGGTAATGTTAATAGCCTGGTCTTTTTGACCGGCATTGTCCTCTTCAACTAACTGAACTTTACGTCCAAGGACACCTTCTTTATTAAGTTCTTCGATTGCCATGTTTAAACCTTTTAATGTGTTCAATCCATAGATTGCCACATCCCCCGTCTTGGCACCCAAGAAACCGATTTTAATCGGCTCTTTGCTCTCTCCTCCGCTAGGTGCTGTTTCGGCCGGCTTACTCGCCCCACATCCACTCACTAGGATTAAAGCGGACATAATGAGACTTAAGACTACCAGTGCTTTGCTCTTCTTGATAAACATTTTTTTCCCCCTTTTTTCTTGAAATATAACTGTATGTATTATTTGACAGATTCTCAAAAATCCCTGCTGTACTACTTAAATAATATTGTATTTTTTTCTGATTTTTAGGGTTTTTTAATAAATTCTTAGACAATGTTTAAACACTTTTGTGCAAAAATGTTTAAACACCCTCTAGTCAACTAACACTTCTTGGGGTACATTTATAGATACGAGGAGTGGTTGATTATGAAATCTTTATCCCTTTCATTAGTAATGGATCAAAACGTGCTGGTCATTCCAGCCAACCAAACTCTGCAAACCGCTTTGGAGAAGGCAAGTACTCATCATTTAATTATAGTCACTGAAAGTCAGGTTATCGGTGTCCTCACTACTGAACAAGCCGCCTTAATCTCGCCTTCCAGTCAGTTATTACATAACCTTCAGTGGATCCCTCCACTAATAATCGACCCTGAGATGGATACAATCGCTTTTTGTCAGGAACATCTTCATGATTTGCGACCAATCATTGTCAGGAGTACCAGTGGAGAGATACTCGGGATTGTTACTCCAACTCTTTTAATTGAGAGTTTGTTTAACTCCTGGAAAATAATCAATACTTTTTTTGACACCCTGCTTGATACCGTTAACGAAGCAATCGCGGTTGTTACTCAAGACGGGGTTGTTAGTCATTGGAACTCGAAAGCTCAGGCGATGTATTCCATTGCTGATCAATCAATTATCGGAAAGCCTATTTCCAATTTCTTCGAACGTACTGCCTTAGCAACTCTATCAATTCTTGATGAAGGAAGACCCATTCGCCAAGCCTATCACAGACCACGCCCTGAAACCCATGTCCAAATTAATGCATCTCCTGTAATTCTGGCAGGTGAGATTATCGGAGCTATTTCCGCAGAACAAGACATAACTCAAGTCGTTCGTCTCAACGAAGAACTCTCAAATGCCAGCTCTTTATTGTTAGACCTTAAACAAAAGACTGACCCTGCCAAGGATCCCTTCACTAGAATAATCGGCAAAAGCCATCCGATCCAACGTACAATATCTATTGCTCGAAAAGTGGCCGGCAGTGAGGCGACAATTCTAATCACCGGCGAAAGCGGGGTTGGCAAAGAACTCTTTGCTCAAGCAATCCACAAGGATAGTCCCCGGGCTACTAAACCGTTTATTGCTGTAAACTGTGGAGCTATTCCCATTGCTCTCTTTGAAAGCGAACTGTTTGGCTATAAGGGCGGGGCCTTTACGGGGGCTGAACGCAAAGGCAAACCCGGTAAAATGGAATTGGCTCATGGAGGCACCCTTTTCTTAGATGAAATTGGAGAATTGCCAATCCAGCTTCAGGTTAAGTTATTAAGAGTCTTACAAGATAAGTGCTTCTATCGGGTGGGAGGTACTGAGCCAATAACTGTAGATACGCGAATTATCGCCGCAACAAACCGTGACTTAGATAAGATGATTAAGAGCGGAGATTTTCGCGAGGATTTGTACTATCGATTAAACGTAATTGCTCTGGAAATCCCTCCTTTACGCCAACGGACAGAGGATATTCCTGATTTATTACAATCCTTTCTTAAAGAATTCACAATCAAATATAAGAAACCCATCCCTATCCTTGATCCTGAGATAATGATTAATTTCTTAAAGTATGATTGGCCGGGAAACATCAGAGAACTTAGGAACGTTATAGAACGACTGGCTATTCTTGCCGAAGGAAAAATGCTTAATAGCCAGTATCTGCCTCCCCAGCTATCATCCTTAAATTATGATTTACCCTCTCCGGTTACTTCCTTAGCCTCTCAAATCATCCACCGTAATCTCCACCATGAGGATTCAGGAGAAATGAAACGCATTGTCATAACCTTAGAGAAAACTAACGGCAACAAGACAGCCGCCGCAAGACTTCTTGGCATCTCCCGGGGGACCCTCTACTACAAACTCAAACAGTATGGCCTAGTCTAAATGTGTAAGGGGTGTAAGGGGGCGTGTTGAAACTTTAGTTTCTCACGCCCCTTAATAAGTTTCGAATAGGGAAGGCTAAACTGGCTGACCGTCTATCCCAAGACGACAGCCAGTTTTCTCATGTTATGGGCAATACAATGTAATCCCCACTCCAGCTTGACCTTTTCCAATCCTTTAAGGATAAATCGTCGCACACCAAAATTGCCTTTGATATCTCCAAAGACACTTTCCACCTCTATAGGTCTTAAACTGCGCATTTTTAGCCCGTATTCGCTCGTCAGATTAGCCCGTGCCTCTGCTTTTAGTTCATTGCCTTTAGGGTTAATGTAGATCTGCTTCTTGAAATCCGGATTATTACTTTGTTTGATACAACGTTTGAGGTATGGACAATCTTGACAATCATCACTTTGATAGACTCGAATGGTACTTCGGTAACCCCTCTTGCTTTTCTGAGTTTTTATGTACTTGAATCTTAGAACTCTCCTAAACCCGCACGTGTATTCATCCTTCTGTTTATCATATAGCCAATTTTGAACCAGGGTCGGATCAGGTTTCCCCTTGGCTGTTGCTTCCTTATGAAAAGTATTATATTTGACATAGTTCCCAAGGTTCTCTTGAGCTAGATATTCGTAATTCTCTTCACTGCCATACCCCGCATCGGCAACGATGTTGGCCGGAAGCTTACCCCCTAGGTTTTTCTTCAACTCTTCCAGGTGTTCTTTCAGGCAACTGGTATCGCCCGCCGATTGATGGATGGAGTATCCTACGACAAATTGATTTTCTGTTCCTATTTGGACATTGTAACCTGGCTTCAGTTGCCCGTTTTTCATGGCATCCTCTTTCATACGCATGAAGGTTGCGTCTGTATCCGTTTTTGAGTAACTATTGCGCTCTGCCAGCAGTTCCTCTTGTTTTTCGTATTTCTTCATACGAGGTAAGTAATCTTTCAGCAAGACTCTTTTAACTTTAATAAATTTCTTTTCCTTTGGGTTTTGGGTTAATCGTTCGTCGATCTTTTTAACCGCTTCTTCTATAGCCTGGGAGTCAATCGGTTTTTCTTCTCCTAGTTCTTCTAGGTTCCGGTCCCCATACTCTTCATTTTCTTTCTGATTGGCCAAATCCACAAATTCAAAGAGTTCTCGGCACTTTTCCCGCAACTTTTCTTTGTAGCGCTTGGTCGATTTTCCCCAGACCCAGCTGTACTTATTAGCATTAGCTTCTATTTTTGTCCCGTCTAAGAAGTAATTTTCCAGCTTGATATAGCCTTGTTTATGTAAAAGTTCAACAACCTCACTAAAAATCTCAACCAACACATCTTTCATACGTTCGCCCCGGAAGCTGTTGATGGTTTTAAAATCCGGACTATTTCCTCCGCACAACCACATATACATGATGTTTTCGCGGGCTGCCTTTTCTATGCGGCGGCTAGAAAACGTTTTATCGGCATAGGCATAAACGATCAGTTTGGTCATCATGACGGGATGATAACTCGAACGTCCACCTCCAGGATATTTAGCTAAAAGAGGTTCTAGATTCATTTGATCGAGAGCAGAGTTTACCACTCTGACCATATGATTGGGAGGAATAAGACATTCCAAATCTATTGGTAAGCTCAGTTGATTCTGATTGTACTCTTTGAAAACAACTTGGTTATGTACTTTCTTACCCGGTTTTGACAAGGGAAAACACCTGCCTCATTCGTACTTTCCTTGTCTTAATTATACCATTTTTCTTTCAAATACGCGGAAAAACCGCCGAAATCTAATGATTTCTAGCGGTTTCTCTCGGCTGTGTTTTCACACAGCCCCTTACACTACCTTACACTATTTTTTCAGCTTAGCCAAGGCATCTGCCAGCGCCGTATTTATCAATCCACTATCCTGCTGATTTTGCAGGTATTTACTGACATCCTTTTTATTGAGATTCCCTTTCTCAGCTTCTCTGCGTTTCGTAAAGGAGGAAAGCTTTTCGCGATACCCACAAACACAGGAGAACAGCTTATTATCTCCTTCTCCTTTTATCTCCATCTTTTTATGACATTCCGGACACCGGGCATTGGAAACCTGTGAGATTCCTTTCCTATAGCCGCATTCTCGATCTTGGCAGACCAGCATCTCACCTTTTTTTCCTTTGACTTGCAAAAGATACTTGCCGCACTCCGGACACTTGTTTCTCGTTAGATTATCATGCTTAAAGGTCTGGGAACTGCCGATGACTGTAGATACAAGTTGAGTTGTATATCCTCGAATTCCTGTCAGAAAGGACTGACTTTGGACTTTCCCTTTACTTATTTCTGTTAATTGTTGTTCCCATCTAGCAGTTAGCACCGGAGACTTCAGTTCGGCAGGAACTAAACCTATCAGCTGAATTCCTTTTGAGGTTGGTACTATCTCTTTACCTTGCCGGGACATGTAAAAGGAATTAAACAATTTTTCGATAATCTCAGCCCGAGTCGCAGGAGTTCCCAGGCCATGACTTTGATCCATTGCTTCCCTCAATTTTTGATCCTCAATCAATTTCCCCGGATGCTCCATAGCTGAAAGCAAGGTGGCCTCAGTATGTCTGGCTGGAGGCTTAGTTTTGCCGGGTTTCAATTTGACGACCAAATTCTGAAACGTATCCCCTTTGGCGATTTCCGGCAGGTTTTGCTCATCTTCATCATCTGAGTTGTCAGACTCATTCCCAAGACGACTCTGCCCCTCATAAACCTTCTGCCAGCCTTTGAGCTTCACAATTTTCCCTTTGGCAGTAAATCCTTCTCCATTAATAACAACTTTTATAAGTGTCTGTTCATATTCAAAGGCCGGAGAAAGGACGGCTAAAAACCGTTTAACAATTAGATCATAAATCTTCAGTTCCTCAGAACTGAGCCTGGCTAAAGTTGGTGGCTGTTCGGTGGGAATAATAGCATGGTGATCAGAAACTTTTGAACCATCCACAAACCGTTTGGTAATAATAGGCTTATTGCGTAAAATACTTCGGGCCAAATCAACATAAGGCCCCAGGGCAACACTTTTTAAGCGCTCAGGTATAGTGGCCACGATATCTTCACTGATATAACGCGAATCAGTTCGGGGATAGGTAACTATTTTATGATTCTCATACAATTGCTGCATCACTGAGGATGTGGTTTTAGCCGAAAATCCATATTTGCGATTGGCATCTCGTTGCAACTCCGTCAGATCATAGGCCAAAGGAGGGAATTCTTTCTTTGCTTCCTTCTTTACCTCGACTACCTCTCCTGCTTTGCCAGAGATTTTAGCTAATAGTTGGTCGGCTTTATTCTTATCAAAAATACGAGTTTGGCCTTGATGGTCCTGCCATTGAAGTGTAAATCCCTTTGCCATAGCGTTAATAGTCCAATAATCTTTAGTAACAAACTTTTTTATTTCATTTTCTCGCTCGACGACCATTGCTAAGGTAGGAGTTTGCACTCTTCCTGCCGAAAGTTGGGCGTTATACTTACAAGTTAACGCTCTGGTGACATTCAAGCCCACTAACCAATCAGCTTCTGCACGGCATTCCGCCGCAGCATATAAAGACTCATATTCTTTTCCGGGTTTTAAATGATTAAAGCCTTCCTTGATAGCACGTTCGGTTAGAGAGGAAATCCATAGACGCTTGATTGGCTTTCTCCAGCCGGCTTTTTTGATAATCCAGCGTGCTACCAATTCCCCTTCTCGCCCTGCATCTGTGGCAATGATCAAATCTGCAATCTCCGGACTCTTCATCAGGTTCTTGACCACCCCAAATTGCTTGGAGGTCTCTTTCATGACCACTAATTCCATTTTAGGCGGAAGCATAGGCAAGTCTTCTATCTTCCATGATTTGTATTTTTCGTCATAGGATTCGGGATCTGCTAGAGTCACTAAATGCCCCAGTGCCCAAGCTACCACATACTTTGGGCCGATGAAGCATCCGTTACCTTTTTGGTTACAATTAAGAATTCTAGCAATTTCACGACCAACGGAGGGTTTCTCAGTTAATACTAAGGTCTTTCCCATGGCATAACTTCCAATCTTTATATTATTGATCATTTGTAACTTTAACTTATTAAGTACTAATATTCTTATAGAACTTATTGTTTATCCTAGGAGAACCGTTCCCGCTAAGCCTATTTGACTGACCTTAGTTTCGTTTTAAGGCGATCCTTAACGTAAGAGATTCTCCTCTGGGACTTTTCTTTGATAATTGACAATGATTATTCCCAGGGCAACTAGGGCTAAAGCCAGAAACATATTAACTGCCAGATGTTCCCCCGGAATTAATAAGGCTGATAGAATTGTTCCTGAGACGGGTGTCATAAACTTATAGACACTTATTTCTCCTGCTTTATTATATTTTAATATAGCATACCATAAAGAAAAGGCTGCTGCAGAAAGAAAGGCTGAGTAACCAAGAAGTAAAATGGCTTTATTGGAAAAAACAATCGCCTGAGGTTGCAAGCCCGGCAGTCCCACAACTATTAGAAGCGATGAACCCAAAATCATTTGCCACCCAGTCAGAACAAAAGGGTGAACCTCTTGCGAAATTCTTTTTGCTAAGATCGTACCTAAAGCACTCACTCCGCCGGACAAGATCATAAAACCTTCACCCTGCCAGGAAAATACGAAAGTGAAGTTTTGGCCTGAATTAATTAAGATAATCCCCAGAAATCCCGCTGCTAGGCCAGCTACTTTACGAATATCTAAGCGGTCATCTTTGTAAACAAAGTGGGCTAAGACTACTACAAAAAAAGTGCTTAAAGACGATAAGATTGCAGCTTTCATGCCGGTGGTATGAGCTAACCCATTATAGAAAAAGAAGTATTGCAAGCTAATTTGAAGTAAGCCTAACAAAAAAAGCTGGGGAAGGATTGTTTTCCTTACTTTCGGTGTTTGCCCTAGTCCTAGCATAGTTATAAGGAAAATCAGAATACCCGCTAAAAAGAATCGTATCCCGGCGAAGACGATAATCGCCGAACGATCATCGGGCGCTATCTTAAGCTCCAAATAACTTACTTTTAAGACTGGAAAAGCGCTACCCCAAAGAACAGCGCAGAAGAGGGCTATAATAACAACCCAATATTTGTTGGTTAAGTAGTGTCTCAGATGTTCTTTTTTTGGTAAAATCAAGCTCTTCTTGCATTCCTTCCAATTAAAATTGATCAATTATCTATTCTTTCAATAATAGTCCTAATGGGGCCATTGGTCAAATCTCAAATTCAAACCAACACGCAAAAAGAACCTACTTCTAGGTTCTCTTCTTTATTGCTATTTAAAAAGCGGTCTATTTCCACTGTCCGAATAGACCGCTTTTGCTTTGATGTTATAGACGTGAAATCTGGGATGTAAAACCAAGACTACAAGTTTTAAAACCAGCCCCTTATAGGACTATCATCTCAAGCTTGAATCACATCAACCCATTGACCATCGGTTAGTTCTTCCAATTCATCTACTGTCAGCTTAATGGCAGTGTTTGAGGCTCCGGCAGCGGGAAAAACAAAGCTATAAGCTTGCAGAGAGTAATCCAAATAAACCGGGATCGGATTCTTTAAGCCAAATGGACATACTCCTCCAACCGGGTGCCCGGTAGCCTCAGAAACTTCCTCTGCCTCGGGCATCTTTGCCTTAGAGTGAAATATCTCTTTGAACTTTTTGTTATCCAAGCGTTTATCTCCGGCCATTAAAACCATCACAAAATCGTCTTTAACTTTGAAGAGTAAGGACTTAGCTATCTCACCTGGTGTTACCCCTAAGGCATCTGCTGCTTTTGCTACCGTACTTGTATCCTTAAATTTTAATATCTCGATATCTTTTTTATTTTGGGCCAAAAAGACCGCCACCGAGTCCACGGACATGATCAAAATCCTCCCATTTAAATGTGGTTTCCCCAACACAGATCTTCATTTAAACAGATAATTGCCTTTGCATACATGGCACGATCAATAACAAATTGCATGTTCACCTGGCGAAGAGATTGGGAGACACATTTTATGTTGATATTATTTTTCGCCAAGGCATTAGCTGCTCTGGCTAGAATCCGAGGCATTGCAATATTTGAGCCTATAACGCAAACAATTGCAGCCTCCTGGACAGTTACGGTTCGGTACTCAGCTATTAATTCAGTTACCAATAATTCAGCGAGATCCGCTTGCCAAATTGCCAAGGAAATACTATTAGCATTCGTCGTCTTCATAATATAGCTAATATCATATTTCTTGAACTTCTCCATGATTCCCAGGTCAAATCCAGGTTCGCCAACCATAGATGTATCGTGAATTTCCAAGATCATAATTCGATCTGAACCGGCAATGATTTCAATTTTGGCCTCAGGCCCAATATAATCATTCGAAATAACCGTTCCCGGATGATTCGGTTCAAAAGTATTCTTGATGCGCAGGTTTATTTCTGCCATTTCTAGTGGTTTAGAAGCGTTGGGGTGAATGGCTTCCATTCCTATGTCGGCAAGCTGATCTGCCACATCGTAATTTGTTCTACCGACAGGAATTGCCTTATCAACACCTACAATTTTCGGATCAGCTGAAGATAGGTGATATTCTTTATGGATTATTGCTTCATCAGCATGAAGATGAGTGGCAATTTTTGAGAAGGTTATTTCTGAGTAACCTCTCTCGTATTCTCGCATTATCCCTTCGATTCCTTTTGTATAACCGGTTGCCACAATAATTGCTTCATGCGGATTTACATTTTTGAACGATTTCTCGATCCGATCACTAATTGAAAGTTGTTTAGAATCGCGAAAACCCGTGAGATCCATAAACTCTGCTAAAATACCATTATTGCGAAGAATATTTACGGTATTAAAAGCTGAGTGAGCTTCTCCTATAGATGCCAGTAATTCTCTTGCGGCAGAAAAGATACTTTCTCTGCCTACATAACCTGATGCGATAATATCCTCCATACTGTTAAGGTAAGCTTTCGTTTGTTCAATACGTTCTACTAAGAAATCTCGACATACTTTTGGATTTAAACCTAGTTCGACAAAGGTTTCATTGATATTTAGAGCCATACTTAACAAGTCATCCATGGCTGATTCATAATCTTCACCTTTGATAAAGCGCTGATAAATACCCGGTGCCTTGGTCTTTTTATCTTCAAGCAACATGTTGGTCACCCCTGCATATGCAGAAACAACGAACACTCTTCCATAACGAAAACCATCTGAACTTGGGTATCCGATGATATCTTTTAAGACATTTTTAAATTGCAGCATAGATGTTCCGCCGATTTTTTCCACTGTTAGCATAATCTAATTCGAACCCCTCTTCTGTTTTCTTGTTTCTTGTTTCTAAACTATCATAATTCGTCGAGACTCGTAACAATCCTTCAAGCTTTCATAATTTAATCATTCTGTTATAGATAACAAAGCTTCTGACTTGTCCAATTATACGCTAAAAATTCTCAATGATCCAATTCAAAAACAACTTTACTCATAAAATCAATCTAAATTTTAGTCATAGAAGAATAAAGAACTCCAATTTCGAAAATGAGCTTTTATTTTGATCAACTAAATAAGAGGCCATCGAAATGTTATTAAAGACATCCGACAGCCTCCTGATTGTAAGGGAGCCCTCACTTATAAGGGAGACCCCATCTAATTGTTATACTTAAGCAATAGATAACCTATGCATAAGCATAGAAGGTTTTATATCTTTACGTCGTATGCGACGTGCAGCCAGATAATCCAGGACTCGCTCTAGGGAAGTGTTGAGAATATCTTGTCCCGCTATTCCAGCCTCTTGAACCAACTCTATGGCTTCACTAAACTCACCAACTCGATCACAGTAGTGAGCATCACTTCCCAAAATTACCGGACTTCTATACTTTGCCATATAGCGAGCAATCGATTTACAGTTTTTTCGAGCTGCAGCTTTTTCTTGTATTGTTGATAGTGAGCTATTATTAACCTCCAGCGGGACATTTAGTAAGGCAGAAGCATAGGCAATTTTTTCAAGATCCATTTCAAAATCTGGTCGCCCGGGATGAACCATTATATCTGTATATGGATTTAACATTGCTTTGATATAAGCTTGAGTGTTTTCTTCACATGTTCCACCTGGATAACAGATAGGGTGCAGCCCAACAAGGATAAGGCTCAACGTCTCTAAATATTTTAAGGGCATATCTAATTCCCCTTCAGGATTGATGATATTTGCTTCAACACCCGGCATGATTTTTACACCAAATAACTGATCAGGGATAATTGTTAAGTTTTCAAAATGGAAAAGGTGAGGTGCACCCGGCATACTTGGACCATGGTCTGTCATTCCCATCAGTCTAAGTCCTCGACGTGAGGCTGCCAGCGCATTTTCTGTTACCGTACTATACGCATGTCCGCTTGCAAGGGTATGAGTATGCAAATCCACTAACATTTCCATTCTAACACCTCATTATCTCTCAAATTAATTACAATAATCCTTCTAATACCTATCATAAAGGATAATTGTTAATGAGTTATTATCACTTGGTAAAGTTCAAGTTAAAGATTATGGTTATTGATAATCTATAGCATTATTCAAGTGAATTCAGGGAATAACTATTTTGTTAGTGTACAATGATCCTTACGAAATGATGAGGTGTTAAATGGATAGCATTCTGTTAAAAAATTGTTTGACAATTGACCTGAAAACAGGCAATAAAGAACTTAAGGATATTCTGATAGAAGAGGGAATCATTCGCAGAATTTCTACAACTATCGAAACGCCCTCTTGTCAATGCAAAACAATCGAAATCGGAGAACGTTTTGTCCTTCCCGGATTAATCGACTGCCATACCCATTTGGGCATCATAGAAGAGGCCACCGGTAAAATAGGAGTCGATAACAATGAAACTTCCGACTCCGTCACACCTCATTTACGAGGGTTAGATGCTATCAACCCACAGGATATTGCGTTTGTCGATGCTCTACGAGCTGGAGTGACCACGGTTATGACCGGACCTGGAAGTAATAATGCTGTGGGCGGATTAAACTTAGTGATTAAGACCCAGGGAAGCATCATTGACCAAATGATTGTCCGAAGTCCCGCAGGCTTAAAAATCTCACTTGGTGAAAACCCCCTGAGTACCTATGGAGCCCATGGAAAATGCCCGGTTACGAGAATGGGTATAACCGGACTGATCCGAGATCTTTTCATGAGAGCTCAAGACTATCTCGAATTAAAGCAAGCCGGCCAGATCAAATCCCGGGATATCCGCTTAGAAGCAGTAATCCCCGTTTTAACCGGTCATATTTCATTACGGGCCCATGCTCACAGAGCTGACGATATCGTGACTGCTGTCAGGATTGCTGAAGAATTTAAAATAAAGAAGCTGGTAATCGAGCATGGCACAGAAGCCCATTTAGTTGCGGATTACTTAGTTGAGAGGAATATCCCCGTAGCATTTGGGCCTATGCTTACCCCTCGAATTAAAATGGAGTTAAAAAGTCGAAATTATAATTCGGTCTTAAAGCTTACTGAAGCAGGAGTAAAAGTTTCCTTAATTTCTGATCATCCCTACAATTCTATTGATCAGCTTAGAACCGTTGCTATTTTAGCTATCTCCGAAGGGCTATCTCATGTTGATGCGATAAAATGCCTAACTGTCCACCCAGCAGAAGTATTGGATTGTAACAATCGATTGGGACAACTTAAAGAAGGGTCTGACGCAGATCTTGCCATATTCTCTGAGAACCCCTTTAACTCAATGTCCAAGGTAATAATGACGATCATCAATGGTAAAATTGCCTATCAAAAGGATTAATATCAAGTGTGACATTTCATAGCTGCGCTGCGCATTAATTTTCTAGTCCTTTGTCTCTTATGACAAAGGGAGTCTTCAGAAAGCATATCAAAAACCCCTCTAAAATTGATCCGCAAGAAGGGTCTGAAACGCTAAAACGTTTCAGACCCTTCTTGCGATCAGGATATTTGATCATGTCATACCTAAACTCTCATTCTCATTATAATAGCGACTCGAATTAGCTAACATAAAAAGTGGATTACGCAGGTAATCAATTGGGTATAAGTCATCCCTCGAAGAAATAAGAGCCATAATCTTGGAAATCTTTGTCGATGGATCAATGGCTAAGATTACAAATACATCTTTTGCTGCAGTTAATGGATAGATTATATTATTTTTGTTAAAAACATCATGATAAGCATCTAAAGTAAGCACCCGAAAATCCTGATTACGCCAACGAGTATCATAAAGCTTAAAGGCTTGATGGGCAACTAAGGTGAGAAACATGTCCTCAGTCAAATACAGCTCGATCCCCATCATATAACCTTCTTGATCTAGATCATTCCAAAATTCACAATGAAATGCTTTATCCACTGCTTCTCTATAAGTTTTAGTAGCTAAACGCATTTGACTCAAACTCTGCCCCATACTGTTCCATTTAATCCTTGGAATGCTAAGACTGCTTACATCATAAAAAAGACCAATTTCGCTTTTATCGAGGGTATACTCTTCAATAGAGTCATTTGGCATTAGGTAGATATAACCCATTTGCATGTGATTATCGCAGGTGATAAGCAAGGAAAATCCCCCCTAAGCTTCGTATTCTAGCATTACTAGTAATTCTGCACAAGTGTAGTATTTCCTCTATATTTCAATGATACAATAATCGACATTCCTTTACAACTTAGACACTCTCTTGAAGAGAGTGAACTACCATTAAGGCATATCCTTAATAATCCGAAATAATTATCACGACAATAGGCGGGGAAGTTTAGAAGATTAATGCAAATTTTGTATTTATTTTACTATTTAATGGTATATCACGTCTAAAAAATCTCCTCCATATAATTACAATTACATTCACACATTAGACGGATAGCCTTGGTTTATGTTATGCTTAAGTGATCTTCATTCCCTTAAAATCGATCAAAGGAGTATCCTATGTCTCGTTTTACTCTTACTGAACAATTAATTCATGAACTAGCTGATAGTGATCGTGTGTATAAACTAGGCCAGGCTTATTACACTGCAGGAAGAGTCATTAATTTCTCTTTTTCAGCTGAAAAGGGAATTGTTAATGCCTCTGTCATAGGAGGTTTACGTTACGTTGTACAGGTTGCCTTTAATCGTGAAGGCACACTTCGTTCTTACCGCTGCACCTGTCCGGCTTTTACAGATAGTCCCGGAGCATGTAAACATGTCATTGCAGTGTTAAAAGCTTCTCAGCAAAAAATACCCTCGGACTGGCCTAGCCCTATCCCCTCTAACCATATAGTAAATGAACTTCTAAGCGCCTTCGCTAATCACCCTCAAGAATCCATACAGGATAAACTAACTTTAAACATTGAGCTTCAAACAACCCCTTCTCATCGGCTCTCCACTCACCTCCAACTAAAATTAGGTCTGCAACGTCTTTATGTAGTTAAAGACATCGGACAATTGCTCAAAGCAATCAAAACCGGACAATCAATTGAATTCGGTAAGCAATTTACCTTTGAACCTTCAAGGCAAACCTTCAAAGCTGAAGATCGCACCGTTATAACCATGTTGCAAGAGATGTACGACCAGCATGCAGCTATCGCCGAAATGCAGGGGCCCTATTATTACACCCCGCTGTTAAACCAAAAGACCTTGCCTTTAACGGGCTACTACTTGTCTAAGTTTTTGGACGCACTAGGGGACAGGGTATTTCTCTGGAGAATCGGCTCCTCTTCTCTAGAACCTACGCAGGTTAATAGACAAGGTCTACCTATGGAATTCTTATTACAGCCTCAAGGCCCAGACCTTTCTTTATCTCTTAACACAGACGAATTGCCGATTTTATTGACACCTGACGGCAGGTATTATGTTTATCAAGATAAAATATTTCAAGCCTCATCCACACAAAAAGACTTAGTGCCTGCGCTCATAAAAACATTACGAGAAGGGGCTTCAACCCAGATCCTTATTCCTGCTGCGCAGAAAGAGTATTTTGCCTCTGAAGCCTTACCGTTGATCGGAAAGCTCGGGCAAGTTTCGATAGACCCCTTGTTAGACGAGAAATTCTCTCACGAAAGTCTACAAGCTAAGATCTACTTTGACCGGGCAATCGATATGGGAATCACAGCTCGCTTAGAATTTCAATACGGGGATATTATTATTAACCCCTTTGCTTCGACACGAGAAAACAATAGTGTTGTGGGTAATGATGACATGATCCTGATACGTTCTTCAGAACAAGAACGCAGAATTCTTAGTATTCTCGAACACGCCGAATTTATTGTTTCTAAAGGGAAAATACACCTTACGGATGATGAGAAAATCTTCGATTTCACCGTGAACTGGCTTCCCCAACTTCGAGACCTGGCAGAGCTATTCTGCTCCGATCAATTTAAGCTCAAAGTACGAACTTCAACTAACTTTTCCGGGCAAGTACGCTTAGACGAATCACTGGACATCTTGGAAATATCCTTTCAATACACTGATATTCCACAAGATGAATTAGCCAACATTTTTGACTCGCTCCATTTAAAGAAGAAATACCATCGTCTTCGCGATGGTTCATTCCTTGATTTAAACCAACCGGAACTAATCAGCGTTTCAGAACTTCTCGATAACTTAAATCTCAATGCAGATAACCTAAATCAAAACACACTTAATTTACCTAAGTACCGAGCTATGTATATTGACAGTTATTTGCGCAATGCTAACCTGCCAGGGGTACAACGCAATAAAGCTTTTAAGCAATTAGTGCAAAGTATTCTTGAACCTCAGGATGGGGAATTCGAAATCCCTGAAGAACTCGAAACAATCCTGAGAGACTATCAGAAAACCGGCTTTAAGTGGCTAAAGACTTTAGCCTCCTACGGCCTGGGAGGCATCCTGGCTGATGATATGGGATTAGGGAAAACCCTTCAAGTTCTCTCATTCATACTATCTGAAAAGCCTAATTCTAATAACCCGGCACTTGTGGTTGCCCCCACGTCGTTAATCTATAATTGGCAAGAAGAAGCCCAAAAATTCACCCCTACCCTGCGAGTTCTAGTATTGGATGGCCCCCCTCAAGAACGACATGCCCTAATAAAGGGCCTTGAAGAAACACAGTGGGATCTTGTCGTTACTTCTTATCCTATTTTAAGACGGGACATTGAGGAATTCTCGAACACCGAGTTCTCATACTGTTTCTTAGATGAAGCGCAGCATACTAAGAATCCACAAACACTCAATGCCAAATCAGCTCAACAAATTCAGGCGAAAGGGTATTTCGCCTTAACAGGGACACCCATTGAAAACTCTCTATCTGAGCTGTGGTCGCTCTTTAATTTCGTTATGCCAGGCTATCTTCTCTCTCATCAAGAGTTTAAAAAGAAGTACGAAATCCCAATCATTAAAGGCGAAGATGCAACTATTATTACAGAGTTAAGTCGACACGCTAACCCTTTTATTTTAAGACGTTTAAAAAAGGACGTGCTAAAAGAACTCCCTGACAAGATTGAGACCCAACTAAGCGCTCCCTTGACTGAAGAACAGAAAAAACTATATATTGCTTATTTACAAGAAGCAAAAGGATTAATCGCTCAAGAAATAGCTGCCGTAGGTTTTAACAGAAGTCATATTAAAATTCTAGCTGCCTTAACCAGGCTTAGACAAATTTGTTGCCATCCGTCTATGTTTATTGAGAATTACTCCGGAGAGAGTGGTAAAATGCTTCTATTACAAGAAATTCTTACAGACGCTTTGGACAGCGGTCACCGGATTCTGATTTTCTCCCAATTCACAACCATGCTGGATATTATCCAAAACCACTTGAAAACCGATAACATTGAGCATTTCTATCTTTCTGGTTCTACTAAAGCAGCAGAACGCCTGAACATGGCCAATTCCTTTAATGCTGGTCAAGGACAGGTCTTCCTGGTATCCTTAAAGGCTGGTGGTACCGGCTTAAATCTTACCGGAGCTGATATGGTTATTCATTACGATCCCTGGTGGAATCCTGCTGTGGAAGATCAGGCCACAGACCGAGCACATCGAATTGGACAAAATCAAGCAGTACAGGTAATCAAGTTAATAAGCCAAGGTACAATTGAAGAAAAAATCATCGCCTTGCAGGCCAGAAAAAAAACGCTTGTTGATTCCGTCATACAACCTGGAGAAACTATGATCTCTAAGCTCACTGAACAAGAATTGCGTGAGCTTTTTGAAATAAATTAGTAAAACAAGAAATGCAATTATATTAAATCTTTTTCCTAGGCCGGTTTAGCTGGAAAGGCTGTATAAAATGTTGTTCCCTCAGACCCTGTTTTAAAATCAAAGCTTGCTCTATGTCTTTGGGCAATCCCTATAGATATTAATAGCCCCAGACCTGTTCCGCTTTCTTTGGTAGTAAAAAAAGGAGTACCTATCTTTTCTTGAATTGCTTGCGGTATTCCCATTCCTTGATCCTTGATTTCTAGTACTACTTTATCCTCTTTTACATGGGTACTAATCCTAACACATCCATTTTCCGCTGTCGCTTCCAGTCCATTTCTGACAAGATTTAAGATAAGCTGTTTTATTTCGTTTTCGTTAATCATTATATTGGGGAGGTTGTTTAAATCCACAACAACTTCTTTATTATTGTTATAGGCATCTGCTTGTAACATTGGTAACACTTTGTTAATTACTTCATTTAGGTTCTGAGACTTAACATTATCTGAGTTTGATTTAGCTAAGGATAAAAAATCAGTAATGATTATATTTGCTCGATCAATTTCTGCAATCATCAAATCCATATATTCTTTATCATTTTGGTATTGGGCCTTCGATCCAAAAAACTGTAAAAACCCTTTGACCGTAGTTAAAGGATTACGGATTTCATGGCTAATCCCCGCAGCCAATTGACCAATTAAATTAAGTCTTTCTAACCTGTCAATCTCTTGTTGTTGGCGCTTTGCCTCCGTAATGTCCCTAAAGAAAACTGTTAACCCTTCTTTATACGGGTAGGCATGAAATTCATGGTCTTGACTAGGATTTGCCAATCCTCCTGCTTCCCAATGAACGGTTTGATTTTCATCCATAGCTTTGAGGATTTTTTCATAAGATATTGAATCTTTAAATTCCGGGAATACTTCCAATATATTTTTCCCCACAAGGTCTATGTTGCTCTTGCTCTTCCCCATAAACCTTTGAGTTTCCTTATTAACAAAGGTAAATTGCCAGTTACGGTCTATAGCATAAAAACCATCAGAAATACCTTCCATAATTTTAATGAAATTTATTTTAGAGATTTCTAAGGCTGAATTCACTTCTTTTAAATCACTAGTGAAACTTGAAATTTTCTCTAAGACTGGTTTCAGTTCCGGTAATTTATGAAGTATTTCCTCGTTTCCACTATTATCATGCATTATTATGTGTCCGAATTTTTCCAAATACCATTCAAGCTGCTTCATATGTTTTCTGATATAAATCATTATCAATGCCGATAAACTTAAAGCAAGAATAACAATTGCACTTAATGCATTAAAAGACGTTAGCACAAAGTCTGAATTCTGTGCATAAGCAAAAACGTAACCCACTATTCGTCCCTGCTCATATATAGGAAGACTCACCTTAATTATCTTGTTATCTTTCGAGGTGTTATCAGTCCTATCTACAGTTATGTCAGAATTGGGTTCTTCTATAGAGATAGTATTTTTATCACTATCCCAAAAAACCATATTTAGATCATTATCATAATAACCTACCATATGGCTATAATTATTATTTTTTTCTTTAATTATCGACTGGACAATGATCTTAATTTGTCCGATCTTATTATCTTTTGGTAAACTGATATCTTGTTTTAATGCATCAATCTCCCAAATGCGTGATTGTAGATTACCTTGAACACTTGAAACAAACGATAATAGATCATAGTTGAATTTAATAGCTTGTTTCTCCCAAAAGTTTTGTCCATAAAAAAGAATAAATAAGACCAGAAATAAAAAAATACTGCTTATTACTTTAAACAGGGTAATTTGAATAATTGAATGTTTTAATAAATGTTCTTTTATAATTGATGATTTAGCCATCATTTGATCCTCCAGCTGTTAATTAATTGGAGACGGCTTTTCAAAAATTAAAGCTGGGTGTTAAACCCAGCTTTAATTTTGTTAATTTGAAATCTTTTAGACTATCGTTGCAATGATTTCGGAGTTTTAGGTTGATAAGCCCACATAGCACAAGCAAATACTGACGTAGCACTGCCGAGTAGCATCAATATTGATGCAATTACAGTAAAAACATTCTTCTTCATATATCATTTCACCTCCCTTTATTAAATAAGGGCAGCAATGTTATGCATTGGTAAAACACCCCCATTACTGCACTTACACTAAACAACAAATTGTCTGTAAAGTAAACTACGATGAGTGTCATTATTATGAAAGCTATTGAAATTATTTTTAGTGTTTGCTTGAGTTGAATAGAATTAATTGGCTTTGAGTCACTATCTACTGGGGCAAATAGTACAACAAGCCCAAGACAAATGCTCAAAATCACATAAAACGCGCCTTCTGAACTAAATAGGTTATACTCACCTATCTTCTTGGCTACAATTCCAATAGAAGTATAAATAAAAGAACCAAAAACCAAACATTTAATAGGTGTGTCAAAATGTGCCCCCCCTGAAACTCTTCGCAATAATCCACCGAATGCCGCAGCGACAAGAATAGAAAATAGCGAGTTTGAAAGTATTCCTAAAAATACCAATGAAAAAAAACCCAATAAAAATAAAAATAAATTTTCAATGGCATAAGCTATTATTTCTTTCTTATCACTATTTAAATCTAATTCATTAGCTATTATTTCGGTGAGTTTATTGCTAATGTTCTCAGAAAAGTTCATTGATTTCACCTCTTCTTTTTATGAATTTATCTAACATGTAGGCAAAAGCAAACATGAGGAGTACTTGGGGTTCGGTAATAACGATTCTCAGCAGTAGATTCAAAAACAATTCTTCGGGGTTTATTCCAAAAATCGGCATCAACAATGATAAACATAAAAACTCAATAATTACTAAAGCTAAGAAACTTAATAAACTAGCAATTAAAGATAAAGAAAAATCACTTTTTCCTATCCATGTTAACATAACGAATAACAAAACAACTTGTAAGATCATGTGTACCCCAAAAGGGATTGTGAACAACCTAACGGTATAAGAGATGAGTGCTATAACAGATCCAATTGCAACAATTCTATTCCATTTTAAAGGTATCCTTGCAATAACAAAGGCTAAAGTAACTACAGAAATAAGTTCAGGTATACCTTGTAAGATAAATGCAATTAATGGAATATCAATAATTAAACACCCTCTTTTATAAAATCAAGAGATGCCTACAAAAAGGACAAAATGACTCCTGTCCATAATGAAAACCAAATTATTTAACACTTAAGTAATCTTTTTTGATAGAAATGTATTAAGGAGATAAGCTACTAGGAATAGAATTATTACATGGATATCACCTAAGATAATTCTTGGGGCCTGAAAAGGATATAAGGCTTTAGGCGTAAGTCTAGAGATAAGCTCAAACAAAGGTAAACTTGCTGTTTCAAAAATAATAAGAACTAAGATACTTAATAAAGTCGATACAAAAGATTGACTCAAATCCCCTTTACTCAACCAAGTGAGAACAATAAATAATATCAAGATGACCATTATGGTATGTATCCCTAAAGGGATCGGCAATAGTCTAATGGCGGAAACAGAAACAGCTATTGTTATGCCTACCAGGACAATTTGAATAAGCTTCAAAGGAATCCTAGATATTACAAAAGCTAGGGTTGTAATTGCTATCCCTTCAGGTATACCTTGCAATAGAAGCAATAGTAAAGTAATCATAGGATTTCAATTTTACTCCTCCGCGTACTTGAATTAACCTTTTATTCCCTCATGGAAACTATTATTTTATGTTATTATCTCACACACTATATGTCGAAATCGCGTAAATCCTGTAACTGAAAGCCTCTTATTTAGCATTTATTGTTAAATTAGATCCAAATTGAAATAACTAATGCCCCAAAAGCAAAATTGCTTTGGGGCATTATCCATTAGTCTCTAGATGTGTATTTAATGATTAATTATTGATACCATCCCTGTCCGTGCATTTGTTGATTTTGTCCTTGTCCTTGACCCTGGCTTTGAAGCTGTTGATTCTGTCCTTGCTGCCCAAAACTTTGAGTTGTTTGACTACCTTGACCTTGTTGCTGGTTTTGGTTTTGGCTCATATTTTGAAGTTGTTGCTGAGCTTGTTCAATGAAATTGTTCATTTGAGCAAGAACTTGAGTGGACTGAATGTATTGGTTTGCTTGATCTAAAGCCTGCAT
Source organism: Desulfosporosinus meridiei DSM 13257 (assembly GCF_000231385.2). Classification (NCBI taxonomy): domain Bacteria; kingdom Bacillati; phylum Bacillota; class Clostridia; order Eubacteriales; family Desulfitobacteriaceae; genus Desulfosporosinus; species Desulfosporosinus meridiei. The sequence continues at coordinate 3,258,690 of NC_018515.1, forward strand.
ACCTTGTTGAATAGTCTGTTGTAATTGAGTAAATGCTTGTTGCTGCTGCTGCTGGGATTGAGCCTTAAACTGGGTCATGTGTTGGACTAATTGATTAAGTTGTTGTTGTCCTTGAGCTTGGGTCTGTTGTTGCCCTTGAGTCTGGTTCTGATGAGCTTGGTTCTTGTAGGTGGAAAAGGCTTGTTCCATGCGATAAAATTGGTCTTTCAACTGTCCTAATTCCTCAGCTACCTCCATATCAGTCCGAGCATCCTCTACAGCCAAATTTTTCAATTCTTTAATCCCATCTTTCGTATTGCTGCTCATACAACAACCTCCTTAATTTTTTTAACCTCAATTATTATTGCCCGATTCCAATAAACAATGTTTGGTTATATATGTAAAACGCAATAAAATCCTATCCTTTACAATTCAAGGATAGGATTTTATAAATGATTTTTTTAACAGCAATTATATTTACTTCTGTTTATAGCTTAAATTTAACAACTGCACTCATCAACTTATCCCCTAGGGCGGCAAGAGCTTCTGCTGATTTACTAACGGATACCATCGTTGCTGCCTGTTCCTCTGAAGCAGCGGCAACTTCTTGCGAGCTGGATGCCGCCTGCTGAGAGGTCAAACCAATATCCTCAATAGACTGTGCTGCTGCTGAGGTTCCCACAGCCATTTGTTTGGTAGCCTCAGTAATCTGTTCAATTTGACGAACAACTTGGTTAACCTCTGCAACAATGGTCTGAAAAGAACTTCCGGCTAAATTAACCGCTTCAACTCCGGCAGCTACTTCAACTTTACCCTTTTCCATTACTCCGATAGCAAGTTCTGTCTCTCTTTGAATGTTTTCGATTAGATTGGCAATTTGAACAGTTGAATTAGACGATTGTTCGGCTAATTTACGAACCTCTTCTGCAACAACTGCAAATCCTCGCCCTTGCTCTCCTGCTCTGGCAGCCTCAATTGCTGCATTAAGGGCAAGTAAATTAGTCTGATCGGCAATCCCTCTGATTACATCAACAATTTGTCCGATTTGCTTTGATTCATCTCCTAAGCGAGCTATTACCTCCGCAGATTGAGCTGAAACCTCGCGAACTGCTTCAATCTTGTTTACAGCATTCTCAGCTTGGAAAGCTCCCAACTCAGCAGCCTGAGCTGCCTTTTCACTACTTTGACTGACAGTCTCAGCATTTTTTGCTACTAGTTGAGCATTAGCGGACAATTCTTCAATAACGTTAACAGTCTCAGCCATGGAAGTAGCATTTCGGGTTGAACTTGATGCAACTAAACCAAGGCTTTCCGCCATTTGCTCACTGGAAGCAGTTGCTTCCTCTGAAGCTGCTGATAATTCCTCACTAGTTGCAGCCACACTTTCAGATTGAGTTAATACTTCCCCAATAACCGCTCTCAGCGAGTGAACCATTTCGCTGACAGCTTGAGACAAGACACCGATTTCATCTTTATTCTTAACCTCTTGAATTTCCATGCTCAGATCCCCTTCAGCCACAGCCTGAGCAACTTTCGTAACAGCGACAAGGGGCTTACTTATATGCTGTGCCAATACATACGACAAGACTGCTCCAACTAAAACTGCAAGAACAACAAAAATTAACAGCAACTTTACAACGGAATCTTTAGTAGTTTGAGCATGATGAGTTGCCGAGGCACCCCCGGCAGCCATAGAAGTCATCTGATCTTCCATATCTTTGAGTAACTGATCAAAACTATCTTTACTCTTTTGGGTCAGAATGGGTCTGGCCTCTACATCCCTTCCAACTTGAGTCAACATCCAGACCTGTTCTGCATCCTCTATAAAGGTATTGAAGGATTTTCGCATCTCCTCGCTTTTTGCTATTCCTTCTGGAGTTGTAACATAGTTATTGTAATCAGAAAAATCTTGCTCCCATTTGACTTTTGTGATTGAAAATTTAGTCTTATGCTCCTGAAAGGCCTGGGCATCTGCACGCATCAGAAATCCACCCAAAAGATAGCGACGAGTATCTTCGGTATCCTCAATGACTTTGGCTAGTGAGGTTGTTGCCTTCAACCAATGCTCACCTAAGTCTTCAGCTTCCTGATTTATCTTGTAAACACCATAGTAACCAACAATACCTACTAACGCGGTCAAGAGTAAAACCACCAGAAACCCTAACAATAATTTAATTCGGACACCATAGTTTATAGAGGATTTGGAAGTAATAAGTTTGTTGTCCATATCAGCGCCTCATTTTCTTAATCAAATAATTCTATAATTGGTTTTCTACAAAAAATATAAATATCCTCTTTTTCAACAATAGAAATCATCTTTTCCTAATCTTTGTAGGTTTTTGGTGAAAATCGCACTAAGTTGTTCTCAAAAAGATTTTTAATAATCTTATCAAAAAACAAATGTGTTAGGAGGGTTAATTGGCCCCCCCTAACACATACTGCAAATATCGATTTTAATGATTGCCAAGTAGTTTTATCTTTCATCCATCTTTAGATAACTTCTCCTTGGTGCCACACTTTTGTAAGCTGGTCGAATAATCTTTCCACAGTTAGCAATTTCCTCAATTCTATGCGCACTCCAGCCAACGATCCTGGAAATCGCAAAAATTGGAGTGAACATTTCCATTGGGATATTGAGCATCTTATATACAAAACCTGAGTAAAAGTCCACATTAGCACTTACAGTTTTATACATAGTATTAAACTTTGCGATTACCTGTGGGGCAAGGTTCTCTACCTTAGCATAGAGATTAAACTCGTCCTCCAAACCTTTTTCCTGAGCAAGCTGTGCAACATAGCCTTTGAGTATAACCGCTCGAGGATCTGATATGGAATAAACAGCATGTCCGATACCATAAATTAATCCCGAACGATCAAACTCATTCTTAGAGAGTACCTGAGTAAGATAATGCTCAATTTCCTCGTCATCATCCCAGTTCTTTAGCTTCTCTTTCATGTCATCAAACATTTGAACAACTTTAATATTAGCTCCTCCGTGACGGGGTCCTTTAAGCGCTCCAATCGCTGCGGCAATTGCCGAATAAGTATCCGTCCCTGTTGAAGTAACTACATGAGTAACAAAAGAAGAATTATTTCCTCCACCGTGCTCGGCGTGAAGAACAAGTGCTAAATCAAGCAGTTGTGCCTCTAACTTAGTATAACTACTATCCGGCCTTAGCATCGCTAAAATGTTCTCAGCGATACTTAAATCGGCCCTCGGGCTATGAATATAAAGACTTTGATCTCCATGGTAATGATTAAATGCATGATAGCCATAAACAGCTAAGGACGGAAAGCAAGCAATAAGTTTAAGGCATTGCTTTAATACATTTGGCATTGAAGTATCATCGGCATTTTCATCAAAAGAGTAAAGTGCTAAAACACTTCTTGCTAAAGTATTCATAATATCCTTGCTCGGAGCTTTTAATATTACATCACGAGTAAAATCTTCTGGCAGCCTTTCATAAAGTGATAGAATTTGCAAAAATTCTTTTTGAGCGTTTTGATCCGGGAGATTTCCAAAGAGCAGCAAATAGGCTGTCTCTTCAAAACCGAAGCGGTCATCCTCACTAAAGCCCTTAACAATATCTCTAATATCCATCCCCCGATATATTAACCGCCCTGGAACAGAAACTTTTTCGCCCTCATCCATAATATATGAATGGACTTCCCCGATTTCTGTCAGACCAACTAACACCCCTTTTCCGTCCAAATCACGCAACCCACGTTTGACCTCATATCTACGATATAGTTCAGGCTTAATATAGCCACTTTCTTCAGCCATTTTGCTCAACTTCTTTAAGGCTTCAGATTCCATATCATAATTATTCATAGAATTCACCCTTTCTCTTCCAAATTCTTATTCAAATCAATCACCAAATGGAGTTCTTACTTCCTATTTTTGCTCATAATTATTGATTATTATCTTGATACTTAGCCTAATACTCGATAGGGGGAAAAAATGACTTGGAATATTAGAGAATGGAATTGGTCAGACTCCGTTGTTACCATATCGACAGCAATCTTTGCTTTGGTTTCACTTATTTCTGTCTATATCTCTGTCACAACTTGGCAAACACAGCGTGAAGCTGCACGTCCGTATCTAACCTTTATAGAGTCTCCTTCACTCAACTTTAGCGAGAACTCAGGTTTTGAATTTGAATTCAAATTCAAAAATGTCGGAACCCATCCCGCAACAAATCTATCAAGCAGGACATTAATCTTTGAGCAACAATTACAACAAAAGCCAATTTTTATTGACGATTACACCGTTGTTAATGATATCCCTCGTGATGCAACTACAAGTTTACTCCTCAACCCGAAAGTCAATAGTTTTACCAAAGAATTAGAGGAGATCAATCCACACTTCATCATTATTAGTCTTAAATATTCTGACCCTATTGTCCATAAATCTTATTCTCAGACAATTTATCTCAAGTGGGCGGGAGTTATTAATAACAAACAGCAACCAATTATCCATGTCGAAATGAGTGAAAAATCGAATATAGAACACTATTTGAAAATCCACCAATTACTTGATTAATCTATAAAATTGCAACTGTATTACCATAAGGTATCAAAAAAACCCTTGACCACAAAGTCTAGGGTTTCAGCTAATTGACAGCAGTACAAAACAGCAAAGCTAGGGCATGCTGCCAGTATCTCCTTTCAACGCTTACGAAGTTAGCTGACGGATTCGGGTTGAAAAGTAACCCTACCTTCACAAACTCAGAGTCAAATGATGTGAAGGATTCACCCCAAAAATGGTTTCCCCGCTTCATGATAGAATTAAGCGACAGAGATATTAAGTTGTGGTTCAACTATAGTATAAATTAAATTGTATCATAGCTTATTTGTCTTAGTCAACTTTAGATTTGTTTCATATAATTGTGCAACATCAAAGACCGAATGCACTGCACAAAATATCGGGACGTAAAACCCCTGCGTGAAATGAACGGCCACTATTCAAGTTACACAACCATACTTTGGCTGCACTATAAACTGCTGGGTCTATGTCATAAAAACTTCCTAATTCGTTGAGTATTTCAACAAATGACCTTTCATAATGTTGTGAAGCGCAAAATGGAAGCTGCCCTACCAGATCTTTTAAGGTTTCATCCTCATCCCTAAGGTTATAAAGTACCGTTGAACCATAAAAAATCCCATCGTTGGACCTGCCTAACGCGTCACGTTTGCTGCTTGCTACGGAAGGGATTGGACAAGTTCCCCAACCGGATTCTATTCTTTCTAAATCATAGCCAAGTACATTAAGTTTGGATAGACCTGTTTCCAAGGCTCGGGCAGCTATCTGTACTGACCCTACTAAAGAAGCTGTGGGAGCAACGAGTATATAGAGATTTTTTGGATTACATCCTAATTCCTCTGAGAGATATTTAACTACCTCAGTTGTTGGAAGTTCCTCACTTTCCAGACATAGAATAGCCGTATCGGAATAGTCCTCATAGCCGTTCACTTCATAAATATTGCCTTTATGTATAATTGCTCGCCCCGGGCCAGAACCCATAGCTGTTTGCCTTCCGTTCTGTATTGGCCAACCAGCATATTGGGACGCTAAACAAGCTTGAACTGGATGATCTGTCACAACTTCAGCTGTAGGCCAGCGGAACCCATTAAACTCTGACCAATATAAATTAACCTTCGCCAACCCACCTAGGCATACTTTTGCAAACAACACTCCTGCTTCCCAACCGCCCTGGGCTTCAACTCCGCAGTCAACAACAGTTGCCTCATTAATCTTTTGAACGTTGACTCGCAGAAGTTCACTCTTGGCGACCAATTCATTGACGAAAGAAAATGCTAACTGATTTGGACTTAGATTCGATCGTTCGGTAATTGAAAAAAACATGTTTATTCTTCCTTTTCATCGTTCTAGAATATACATGTTTTTAGCATACCCTATTTTTTGGTCTTGTACGCTAAATGCCCATTCTATATACTAAATACCCTAAATTAACCTTAGCGTTTTTCTCTGTACATCCTTAAAAATGGGATCAAATTGGATTTTGTGGTTAAAAATATTCCCAGCGCCTTGTAAGAAGTAGATCCCTAAAGTGCACACTCCAAGGTCTCCTCAACAGTTTTAAGCAAAACGTTCAAGTCCAAAGGCTTGCTTAAAAAATCCCGCACTCCAAAGCATCGCGCGGTTTCTTCAATATCAGACTCAGCACTTATCATAATGACGGGTATATTTTTAGCTTGTTCATCTTGATTAAGTATCGATAATACTTGAAGTCCCGTCATTGTTGGCATTCTATTGTCCAGTAAAATTAGAGAAGGTCTGTTTAAGGATATTGCAAGCTTCAAACATTCCGGTCCATTTTCTACTGCTTTTACATTATAGCCTGATTCTTCCAAAACCTTATGAATAAGAAGTCGCACTCCAAACTGGTCATCCACAACTAAAATATATCCCGACAAGTTTCTTCCTCCTATCAAAATTAGTTATTATAACTAATTTCTTATTGTTTCTATATATTGACTACTAATATCATATTCTATAACTATATGTCTTCTTTTTCAACATAATTAGAAACACACAGTCGGTAAGATGTTTATGGCGACTACCTTAAAATGATGGAGAGGTGATAGTGTTGTCTAACAACATACAAGAGGTTGCTGGGAAAAATATACGTTTATTTCGACAGACAAAAGGCCTCACCCAAGAAAAACTTGCTGAATTAGTAAGTGTCAGTAGTTCCTATATAGGTTATCTTGAACGCGGCCTTAGAGCCCCTTCGCTAGACTTGCTAGCAAGAATAGGCACCGCTCTGGAAGTAGAACCTACCGATTTACTCTATACTACCGAAAATGCTTCTGATCCAACCCTTAAGAAGCTCAATGCCCTCTTAGTGGGAAAAAACCCTAAATCGATTAATTTTCTTTATGAAGTTGCAATGGCCTATTTTGTATCTACCAGCGATTCCGTTTAATCATTATTTGTTTTAACCCCATACATTTTATGTAATTAGGAGATTAGAGAAAAACCCCCGGCCTAAAGCCGGGGGAATACAAATTGTGAAAAATTTATTTAATTGTTATCTCACCATCATAGGTTCCAATGATTTTATATAAATCAGGTCGACGATCTCGAAAAACTCCCCACTCAAGACGCTGAACTTCAAGTTGATCCAGATCAAATTCCGCAACAATTATAGTTTCTTCTGTGCGGCCAGCTTCAATAAGCTTATTTCCTTGTGGGCCTGCAATAAAAGATGATCCATAGAAGGTGATACTTGATTCATCATCCTCCTCAACTCCGATACGGTTCGAGGCAATCACCGGCATTAGATTGGCGGCAGCATGCCCAAGCATACAGTTCTGCCAATGCTCTTTAGAATCGATCAGGCCATCTTGGGGCTCTGAGCCAATAGCTGTGGGATAAAAAAGCATTTCGGCACCCATCAGTGCCATACATCGAGCTGCTTCAGGGTACCACTGATCCCAGCAAACCCCCACTCCAATTTTTCCGAAACGAGTATTCCACACTTTAAATCCAGTATCTCCCGGATTAAAATAGAACTTTTCCTCATACCCAGGGCCGTCCGGTATATGACTCTTGCGATATTTTCCCAACACTTCTCCATTAGCGTCAATCACTGCCAGAGAGTTATAACGGGCATAGTTTTTTTTCTCATAGAAGCTAATCGGCAACACAACCTGAAGCTCCTTAGCAACCTGTTTGAAATGATTAACTGCTTTGTTTTGTTCAAGTTCCGTAGCATATCCATAGTAGCTTGATTTTTCTTTCTGACAGAAATACGGAGTTTCAAATAATTCTTGCAACAAAATGATTTGAGCACCCTGACTTGCCGCTTTCCTTACTAATTCATCTGCTTTTGAAATGTTTGCATCGATACTCTGGCTGCAGCTCATTTGAGTTGCAGCTACCTTAACCTTTCTCATACTCTAAATCCTCCCGCTGGCATCTGTTGAGTTGTGCAATGGACATTTCCACCCTCACGAATGATTCCCATTCCATTCACCCGGCGAATCCTCCTCTGAGGGAACGCCTTATTCAATACTTCTACCGCTAATTCATCAGTTCTATTAGCTTCTCCTCCAAAAACCGGTAATATAATTCCTTCATTGACAAAGTAAAAGTTTAAATAGCTCAAAGTTAACCGAGTCTTCGAGACAGAATCGTATCTCTTAGGAGGCTGTTGAATAGGGATTATTTCTAACTTCCTTCCTTGTGCGTCTATCTCCTTCTGCAGTATTGCTAAGTTTTCTTGAGTTATCTCATAATTATCATCCAAGGGATCCTCACAAACCTGGAGCAGTATTTTACCCGGTGCTGCAAAGCAGGCTAGATTATCAATATGACCATCCGTCTCATCCCCATCTAGTCCTCTTTTTAGCCAAATAACTTTTCGGATGTTCAAGTATTTCATTAACTCAGCTTCGATCTGATCTTTCGTTAAGTGGGGATTACGATTAGCGTTTAAGAGACATTGCTCAGTGGTCAGAAGTGTGCCTTCCCCATCCACATGGAAAGAGCCACCCTCCATAACCAGGGGAGCATCAAATTGTTTTAATCCAAGGTGATTGAGAACTTTAGCAGCTAATAAGTCATCTAAATCCCAGGGAGCATATTTTTCTCCCCAAGCATTAAATCTCCAGTTGACTCCGGCTATATCTCCATCTTCACTAATAACAAATGTCGGCCCATTATCTCTCAGCCACGCATCATTATGCTCAACGGATAGAATTTCCACTCTCTTGGAACCGAGCTTACCGGATACCGACCTATAATCATTTGCATTCACTAAAACTGTTACCGGCTCAAATTCGGAAATTGCCCGGATGATTTCACTATAACCTTCACAGACAGCATCGTATTCTTCCGGATAACACATAGACGTCTTTATAGGCCAAGAAATAAATGTTCGTGCATGTTCAGACCATTCCGGAGGCATTTTATAGTTTAAAATATTTGGATGCATGTATATTCCCTCATAATTCATAGTTTATGACCAATCCAGTACTATTATCTATGATATCGTCTGGAACCTTACAATCTGAAATTTCAGCTCATTGAAAAGTTCGTTTCGTTTTACTGAATCAGTTAAGACTATATTATAGCATAGAGACTCAATAATTTTAATCATTCCCAGTATTTCTCTCTGCACCATTATCAAAGAGGGCGTAACAAAGTAAAACCTTGTTACGCCCTCTTATATTACAGGTTCAAGTTATTAATTGTACTAAACCTTTTTAATCAACTGTATTATCTTTGTAATGAATTTTCTGGTTTCACCTTTTGGGTTTCAGATTTATGACTAACTGAAAGAGTCATATAGCATAATCCATAACCTAAAACCGAAAAACAGATAGCCGTCAGCAAAAAATCCAGTCCTTCCATACGAGCCCCTCCCTTTCAATTAACCATAATCTAGTGCAGAATATATATTAAGAATTTAATTAGCTTGTACCACTGAGCGGTATCATCCACGTCTGGACTTGCCGCTCAGATATCCAACTGAGTCATGGATCAGGCCTGATACCAGACTCGTTGGAATAACTCCCTAATGTAAGGAGTCCTTACTAGTTATTTTAAACTAATTTTCTTTATTATATCTAAACAATTTATTAACAAATTATAAACTTTTTCTCGTCTTCATATTTCTTCTTCCGACAATGTCACAATGAAAAAAAATCACCCTATTGAGATGCCTTACTCAGGTAATCTCAAAGGGAGTGATAATGGGATATACAAAAATTTTAGAGTCTTTTATATTCTCCCTTTTCATTTAAGTACTGGATATCCTTACAACCATAGTATTCTCCATACATATCAAGGGGATCAAAACCCTTCTTATGAGTACAATCATCAGAATAGCCGATATAGAAGACTTCACCATCATAGTCACACATACGAAATTTGTACTGTGGCTCTGATTCAAACTTTCTTATCAGCTCTTCAAATTCCTTGGTTCCTTTCTCGGCATCTGAGCTGAAGTATTCAGTGAAGGTCTTTTTTTCCAGACAATCTTCGGTTATTTTAAACATTTAAATACCCCTCTTCTTTTTTACTTAATAATTCTCTAAAGAACCATTGCAATAGAAATAAGCTAAGTCTTTTTAATCTTCTTGGATTTTATGCTAAGCTAAGTTTAGAGCTGCTTTTAATCAAGAAAGCAATCCAGATCTACATTAGTAATATAATAACAAAATCTTTAACAACTTCCAACTTTATTGATTATGAATAATCACTATCAACCTACAACCAACTAACTGCATACCAGTAACTTTTTAGGAATAAGAGATAAAACAGAAATAAAACTAGTAATTATGTGATTTAAGGGGTGACCATTTCAATGCATAACGACGAGGACAAACTCAAAGACGATTACCAATTGAAACCTAAAAAGAAGAGTTCTAAAACGATCTTCAGTATTCTTATCACGGCGCTTTTAGGACTACTTAATTTCAGTAAATTAGCAGTAATTGGCAAGCTGCTTTTTACACTGCTTAAAGCCTCTAAGTTTGCAGGAACCTTCATAAGTATGGGCTTGACCGTCGTTCTCTATGCTCAATTCTATGGATGGTTATTTGCACTGGGCTTTGTTGCTGTCATCTTCGTTCATGAGATGGGGCATTACCTGACAAGTAAGCAACTTGGGTTGGATGTCTCGGCCCCAACCTTTATTCCCTTCCTTGGTGCTTTCATAAAAATGAAGACTATGCCTAAAAGTGTTCGCGAGGAAGCAATAACTGCCATTGGCGGACCATTAGCAGGTGCATTTATAACGCTAGTGTGTATTGTGCTTTATATATTAACCAATAACCATTACTGGGCAGGGTTAGCTTATCTTAGTGCCTTCCTAAATCTCTTTAACCTGCTCCCCTTTGGTTCATTAGATGGAGGTAGAATTTCCAAGGCAATCTCACCCTTTATTTGGGTGATTGGGCTAGTTATGGCTCTCTTTCTAATTTGGAAACTCCACGCTTACATATTGTTGATAATCGTATTCTTCGGGATTTATGAAGTCTTCACAATGTTTCAAAAAAAATCGGAAACTGCCCAATATCTCTTTGTTGAACCCAGCTTCAGATTAAAAATCGGTTTTTCTTATCTGTTACTGATTTCGGCACTAGCCGTTCTTATGATATATTCGTTAGATATTTCAAAGTCTTTTACAGATTCTCTTTACCGCTGATTCCCCGAACGACGATCGTTGGTTGCAGCCCAATCTACACCCTCTTGCCCTATCAAAACCCCATAGTCTTGCTCAGCTTTATCCACTGTAATAATTTCATCCAAGACATCTCTCCATACTCTCTCAGGATCTCTCTGCCAAGGATCTCCCCAGCCCCCGCCTCCTGATGAGACAACCGTTAGTATCGTACCGTGTGCTAAGGAACGGGTACTTTCTTTACTGGCAAGACAAATTGTCTCTCCTTGCACTGTTTTTATTTCAACGTAGTTTAAACTTCCTGACTTTCCTGAGGCCGCTCCAAACGGAGGGATTTTCATCCCATCCCCGAACATCACAATATTTGTTGGTTCCCCTTGAAACAGTATGCTATAACGAATTCCTGCCCCCCCTCTCCACTTTCCGGAGCCGGCGGTATTGCTTTCCATTTCATGACACAAAGTTAAATGGGGGTATTGAATTTCGTTGGCTTCAATGTTGGGAGCACGTACTCCTCCATAGTTTGATAAAGGGGCCATATAGGGATACCCATCTCTCCCTAAAGTTCCTCCGCCTGATCCTAATGCACAAAACGCAAAACCTACATAAAATTCCTGTGTGCGAGGGTCAATGCCGTAAAATGATGGCCCACAGTAACGTCCAAACCCTGCCGGCAATTGTACCCCTTTAATAGAACTTAAAGCTTGAAATATGGCACTTATTATTTCACTTGCCGGGGTCAATGTACTTAAAGTAACCGGGGCGGGATCCTTAGGATTGACTAAACTACCTTCAGGCAATACTACCTTAATCCCTCGAAAGGCTCCGCTGTTTCGAGGGATATCAGAACCTAATGCCCAAAGAGCACCAATCCAAGCCGCAGTTGTACTTGTCACAAATGCTGAGTTGACGAAGCCTTTGACTTGAGGATCAGTACCCTTAAAATCAAGGGTCATCTGCTCTCCACGAATTCTAACTGTAACCTTTATTCTAATGGGATTTAGTTGAAAACCATCATCATCCACCCATTCTTCACCCACATAGTCCCCATCCGGCAACTCCTTAATGGCTTGTCTTGTGAGTCTTTCAGCATGGTCTAAGAGGTATCCCACCGTCTCCTTTACCTTAGAGGAAGAGTAGGTATGGATTAATTCTTTCAGGCGCCTTACCCCGATCTTGTTGGCGCCTATTTGCGCCCACAAATCATTTTGCAGCATGTCAGGATTTCTGACATTTCGGGTGATCAGATCCATTACCTCATTGATAACTTGCCCTTTACTGACAAGCTTAATTGGTGGAATGCGCAGCCCCTCCTGAAAAATCTCCGTTGCTTTGGCATTGTAACTCCCTGCTACAGACCCACCGATATCTCCGTGATGAGCCCTGCTTACACAGTAGAAGATAACTTCTTCATCCACAACCAAGGGTGTGATTATCCCAATATCGGGAAGATGGTTGCCTCCTTGGTAAGGATCATTGATGATAAAGACATCTCCTTCTTCAACTTGCCCTGAGTATTTTCGAATCACTTCTTTTATGCTAAAGGTCCCTGCAGCCGCTAAAATCGGAATACCATTAATCTGTGATACTAAGTCTCCATCACCGTTACATATTCCACAGGCGAAATCACATGCCTCAGCAAATATCGGAGAACGGGACGACCGCTCCAAAGCATAGCCCATTTCTTTGGTGATGGTGTCCATACGATTGGCAATCACTGCCCGCTCGATTACTTCATCTATTTTGGCAATCATAGTTAATGCCTGTCCTTTCCAATATTAATGATTAAGTTCTTGGCCTCATCTAGTTTTGCCTGGCAGTTCTCTTCTAATAGAATAGTCGTATACTCCTTTTTTATCAGGGCGGGACCTGGTAAATCCATTCCATTCCTTAAATCTTTCCAATGGAATACTTTCACTTTTCGAAAGCCCCCTTGTAGATAGACCATTTGCATCTCGATACTTGTTGGTGAAGCAGTATTTTCTCCTACAATACTATTTGCATTTATAAAGCTTTCCTCAAGTCTAGGTTCTATTCCACTCTGTGGAAGCCTTTCCTTTTCTTGAGCAACCAGTCGGAAATTAACTAAAACTAATAAATTCTCAGGCTGACAATAACCATAAAGTCTTTCGTGAGCTTCATGAAACTCCTTAGTAAGCTGCTGCCAAATCTCTGGATCACTTACAATACCTCTGACGGGAATATTGATTTCGTGATGTTGATCCTGGTACTTTAAATCTGCAGACCACGTGTATTCACGCTGATCCCCACTTACCCCCAAACGAGATAGTTCTTCATCAGCTTGAAATCTCAATTCCAGCATAGCCTTACTCCAACTTAGGCTTGGGACTTCGCCTAACACTTCATAAAGGTTACGCAAACCCTCGAACTGAAAGTTCGAGTGAAATAACCCCTGAGCACAAAAAACCGGGGCAAGTTCCGGAACCACAACTTGCCTTATCCCCACTCCTTTGGCCAATGCAGTTGCAAATAAGGGTAGCGCGCCTCCAACAGCCGCCAAAGCGAAGGAACGGGGGTCATATCCCTTTTTAACAGTCATTAAGTAAACAGCATCTGCCATTAAGGAAAGGGCTACTTGATAAATAGCATAGGCTGCTTCCGGAACAGCTAGTCCCAATGGTTTGGCTACATTCTTTTCGATTGAAGCATAAGCTAATTCTTTATTTAAGACCATCCGACCACCTAAAAAACTTCGATCATCGATTAACCCCATAATCAAGGCCGCATCCGTAATCGTCGGCTCTTGACCACCTAACCCATAGCATGCCGGACCGGGCTTAGCACCTGCAGATTGTGGACCGACCTTCAGCATCCCTCCCTTGTCCAACCAGGCAATACTCCCTCCGCCAGCCCCTACAGTATGAATATCTAACATAGGAAGTTGGACTGGGTATCCTGCGATCTCTGCTTGAGGGGTTAGTTCCATCATACCTTGCCGTATTAAAGAAACATCAAAACTCGTCCCCCCCATATCTCCGATTACCAAGTCAGATAACCCTTGCCCCCGGGCCAGGATCCAACCTCCTTTCACTCCACCTGCCGGACCAGAAAACAAAGTGTTTACTGCACGCCTACCTGCTTGAGTTAAGTCAGTAAGGCCGCCGTTGTTTTGAGCAATCGATATAGGAACCCGCAGTCCTTTAGCTCGCAAATGCGCCCGCAAATCTTGTAAGTATTTTCCGAGAATGGGGCTTAAACGAGCGTTTAAGACGGTTGTCGAAGTACGTTCATATTCTCCAAGCTGAGAAGACAATTCCGAGGAGAGTGTGACAAATACATTTGGCAAAAGTTCCTGAAGATGTTCTTTAAACTCAACTTCATGCTTCGGATTCCGACAAGCAAACAGCAAACAAACTGCGACAGCTTCCACCTCTTCTTGACGGAGAAATTCCGCAAGCATAGGAATTTGTGTTCTATCCACAGGTTTAACTGCCACGCCCCGGTAATCCATCCGTTCCCTCAAGCCAATCCGCAGATGACGAGGAACTAAAACCGGAGGCAGAGAAACACTAAAATCCCATTGCTCATTTAAACGTGAACGCCGTAATTCTAAAGCATCACGAAATCCCTCAGTTGTGATGAGGGCCGTTTTTGCTCCTTGACCCTGTAGCAGAGCATTTATACCGACAGTGGTTCCGTGAGTAAACTTTTCGGTCTGGGCAAGGAATTCTTCAAGAGTAATGTTGAAATGTTCCGCAAGTTCATTCAAACCACGAATAATTGGTTCAAGGGGGTTCTCAATACTAGACGGTATCTTTGCAGTAGCGGCACATCCCCCCTCATCACGAACAATAAAATCAGCAAAGGTTCCGCCTACATCGACTGCAACTTTAAACATCTATTCTCCTCTTCTTTCAAGTCATTTCTAGATCCCTTATACAATCTCAAAACCCTTGACTTAATTCATATATTATAGAGACTCTTCCCGAAACTAATACTCCTTTATAGTCCAAAAGACCCCAGGAAACGACGAACTTGATTCTGCACTTCAACTGACATTGTTACAGTAGGGGCAAACCCTTCAAGTGGTTTAGTGGCATCAATCCCCATCTTAGCGGTTCGACTTAGGTCATCACTTGATGGGTCTAGAGTACATCCCATGCCCATATGCTGTGGGACAATCGTCACTCCCTTGTCTGCTTGAAGCCGGGTAGCCATAGCCCATAACACCTGACGTTCATCAAAGACGTCTACATCTTCATCAACCACGACAACCATTTTTAAATTATGATCAACCGAGAAAGCAGTAAAAATGGCCTGTTGGGCCTGCCCTTCAGCAATCTTTTTCATGGAAATATAGCAATGAAACAGGCCGCAGGCAGATATAGGAGCATGAACACTTTTAATGTTTGGAAGAGTCCTATTTAAGGCATTTAGCACATCCCCTTCTCTCTGTACTGCCACTATAGTAATGTGCTCCGAACTCATACCTGGAGTGATGTCCTGATAGAGGGGTTTCGTTCGATACTGAACCGCTTTAACCTTAAAGATATTTTCCGTACTGCGGTAACAGGCGTAATTTGTAAATTCTGCAAAAGGCCCTTCTGATTCTCGTTCTCCGGCTACGATTTCCCCTTCAATAATCACCTCAGCATAGGCCGGAACCATTAGATCCACTGTATGGCAGCGAGCAACCTCCAGGGGAGCCCCAAATAGTCCTCCCATTGCTGCGAATTTACCGAGATCATAAGGAATCAAAGCCATCGATCCCATAGAAATATTGGGATGAATACCTAGTACGATGGTTGCCTCCAATGATTTCCCCAGTTCTTCAGAGCGTCGAAAATACTCCCATAGACGTTGCCGGGAATGGAGGCTAATCCCTAATTTGTCTTTTCCTTTTAACTGCATCCTATGATAACCTGCGGTATCAGCACCCGTGAGTGGATCCTTAGCAATCACTAATCCTGCTGTGATATACGGCCCTGCATCGATGGGAAAGTGGGTTAAAATCGGCAGCTTGTACAAATCAACCTCCGAGCCCACAAAAATATTCTCCCGAAAAGGAGCTTCCTGTACCTCAACAGGTTCAATTCTTTGATTAATTCTCTTGGAGAATTCAGCGGCCAATTCATTGGGATGAACCCCCATTGCTAACGCTAGACGTTCACGGGGAGCTAAAACATTCGTAACTACCGAAATATCATGTCCTTTGACATTTTCAAATATCGTCAATGGATAACGCCGAGCCTTTTCTAATTCCATGATTAAAGTACTAATCTCATACTTGGGATCAATTTCCTCTTGGACATGAACAACCTCCCTAGGATTTTGCTGCTTTACTTGATCTATAAACGATCTCAAATCCTGTTCCAAAATAAACGCCTCCTATTTTTTCCTGACCCATTTGGACCGCTAATCCCCACTAATTCCCCTCATCCATCTCCAGCACGCGCCTGTTCCGAATAATTGACCTCCCAGGCAAATCCAATTCTTCAAGAGCCCTTACGGAAAACCAAAAAAGACGATAGAAAAAGCCCGCAGTCATTGACTGGGGGCTTTACCATCGTCCACCAAAGCCTGAAAACAGGCTTATCGTATATTACAGGCAGGTCTTCTGGCTCAAAGTTCATCATCTCCGCACGCCTTCCCAGCCGAAGCCAGTGGCCAATGTACGAGACTCCCTTCTCACAGTGGTGGGTCCGCTCAGGATTAATACCTGATTCCCTATTCTCCCTATCAGGGCACCTGTAATAGGTATTTTACCAGCTTGGATTTTTCAGCTAGTTTATTTGAATATATCCTTCGACATTGAGTTAGTATTTCCTGCTATTTCATAATTTTTTGTTTAATCTATATTGTCGATGTTTGTTTAAAACCGAGGGGGTCTTTCGTCCTATTTTTAGATGAACTTTATCTAAATTCATCAAACCCTGTTAGCTTTTATGATATAATCTTCATAACTTCATATAAGAGAGGGTGGACCAACTGAAAAAGCTAATTTTTTCCGTCATTACTACGCTTGCATTCGCCTTATGTGCACCTCTAATTGCACAAGCAAGCCCCTTAGCCTTTACTTCCGAACGTATCGCAGGACAAGACAGAGTTGAAACAGCTCTTAAGATATCTCAAAAAGGATGGGACTCCGCTCTAACCGTAATTTTGTGTGAAAATAATGATTATCCCGATTCTATAGCGGCAACTCCTTTTGCTGTAAGCTTAAACGCACCTATTTTATTGACTAAGGGCGACACAATCGACCCTCGAGTTATTAAAGAGCTGCAGCGCCTCTCACCGGATAGAGTAATCCTCCTAGGCGGCACTGCTTGCTTACAACCGGCCATTGAAAAAGAACTTGAAGGACTTTCTTTACACTGGGAGAGAATTGGGGGAATAGATCGTTATGAAACATCCGTTCTTCTGGCTAAAGAGTTATACAGTGATTCAATGATTCTTGCTAATGGAGATAATTTCCCCGATGCTCTATCGGCGGCTACATATGCGGGAATAAAACAGATCCCCATCGTTCTTACCTCTACCACGCTGCCTGATTCAGTCATCAAATATTATCAAGATAATGCTCCAAAACATTTAATCGTAATAGGTGGAGAAGTAGTTGTTCCTTCTAAAGAGTTATCTAAGCATAGCTTCGTGATTGAAACTCGTTTAGGCGGCTATGATCGGTACGAAACCAATGCTAAAGTTGTCTCCTTTATGAAAGAAGCTTATTCGTCAAATGATCTTTTCTTAGCTTCGGGCATCACATTTCCCGATGCTGTAGCGGGAACTGTACTTGCCTCTAAATCTAACGCCCCCCTTTTACTTACAGAAAAAGATGATATTCCTCCTGCAGTTTACAGTATTATGCGTCAACATATGAAAGTCGAACCACCTACTCAGGGACCTTCAAATAATAACTCTCTAAATCAAGGAACAGTCACTGCTTCAGGAGGTTTAAACCTTAGAGAAACACCCTCTGCCAGCGGCAACGTACTTATTACGATTCCTACAGGAACGACAATTAATCTTATTGAAAAGCAAGATCAGTGGTATAAAGCCAGCTATCAATCGAAAACAGGCTGGGTCTCGGCTAACTATCTTAGCGTTATAGCGAAAAAGGGAGTTATTAGTGCTTCCGGGGGATTAAATCTTAGAGAAACCCCCTCTTCCGACGGGAAAATGCTTGTCACAATACCCAAAGATGCATCCGTTGAGCTTATCGAACAGCAAGGGGATTGGTATAAGACAACCTACCAATCTCAGACCGGTTGGATTTCCGCTCAATATGTAATACTTGCCGGAACAAACATAGAAACACCTCCAACTTCTACAGCTATTAACTTAAGTCCCAATGGTAAAGTTTATATTCTAGGGGGAACAGGCATCATCGGCTCATACGCTCAAAATATTATGGAAGGAAAGTCTCCTTCTAAATACCCTGACAATCTCAAGGCTTTTCCTGCCTTGCCTGCTGAAATTAAAGAACCCTCAAGAGGTGACGATGATGTCCCTACCCCTCCCACTAATCCCTCTGATCCTCCTGCAACAACTTATGACCCATCCACAGAAGTACTGATCAATCCTTTTGATGGAATTCCCGCCAATGCATTGTCCGGAAAGACTATCATGATTGACCCCGGTCACGGCGGCCCGGATACAGGGGCAATCGGCCCTTCTAAAACCTACGAAAAAAATAACACTTTAGCAATTGCCCTAGCCTTACGGGACACCCTAAAACAAGCCGGCGCTACCGTTATCCTTACCAGAGATAAAGATATCGCACTTTGTCAAAACTACACTGAAATTGAAGATCTACAAGCACGGGTTAACCTGGCAAATAACGCAAAGCCAGACTTATTTATCAGTATCCATAATGATGCAAATACAAAGTCCGATATTCAAGGTACCTCAACCTATTATTCTCAAGATAACCCTCAAAACTTCGCCAGCCAACATTTAGCTAATAGCATCCAATCTGCTGTAATCGGTACGATTAAATCTAATAACCGCGGACTTAAACAAGCAGGATTTTATGTTTTACGCAACACTACCATGCCTGCAATCCTTTTAGAAACAGCCTTTATATCTAACCCTTATGAGGAAGCTAGATTACAGAACCCTAACTTTCATAAGAACGTTGCCAGTTCCATTCTGATTGGAATCTACAACTATTATAAAAACCCCTTGCCTAAGGCATGATCCCAATCAATAATACCCATCTATAAAGTCACTAAAAAACAGGGTGTTTCGCATCTACGAAACACCCTGTTTCTTCATATAAACCCATCATCAAGCTCATTGAGCTTTAGCGGGAATAGGTCCTCGGGAAAGAGCAATTTTTCCTGTGCGAGCGATTTCGATAATTCCATGATCGTCATCTAAAACCTGACACAGTGCATCAATCTTTGTTTCATCTCCGGATAGTTCTATGACCATTGTTTCTCTATTGACATCCACAATGCTTGCTCGAAAAATCTCTACAATATTAATAATATCCGATCGGGTTGCAGCACTTGCTTTCACCTTAATCAAGGCCAGCTCCCGTTGAATTGATTCAACGGCAGTAAGATCACTGATTTTTATGACATCAACAAGCTTTGACAATTGATTGACAACCTGTTCTTGCTCGATTTCATCCCCTTCTACCACAATAGTAATTCTTGTGGTATCAGCTTCTTCCGTATAACCTGCCGCAATGCTCTCAATATTAAAAGCCCGACGGCTTATCAATCCGGATATATGGGTTAAAACTCCCGGTTTATTTTCGACTAAAACAGCGAGTGTATGCTTCATTCTTCTATTCCTCCCAACATCATCTGATCCAAACAGGCACCGGCTGGAACCATTGGAAAGACATCTAATACTTCCGGAATCCGGATATCCACCACCACGGGACCGGGAATTGCCAGAGCTTCTTGCAAGGTTTTTTCTAATTCTTCCGGTTTAGACACTCTTAAACCAGCGACACCCATAGCCTCAGCCAGTTTTACAAAATCCGTAGCCGACCCTTTTAAACTCGTCTGGGAATAGCGTCCTCCATAAAACATTCTTTGCCATTGAGCTACCATTCCCAGGCATTGATTGTTTAGAATTAAAACTTTCACAGGAAAATTAAATTCTGCAGCAGCAGCCAGTTCCTGACAATTCATCATGAACCCACCGTCACCTACAAAAAGAATAACGGCTCTATCCGGAAGACCACACTGAGCCCCTAAGGCTGCGGGAAGACCATAACCCATTGTACCCAGACCGCCTGATGTCAGAAGTGAGCGGGGATTTTTAAAACCATAAAATTGGGCCACCCACATCTGGTGTTGTCCTACATCAGTAACGATAACCGCATCACCTTGGGTTAATTGACTCACTTTCTCAACAACTGCTTGGGGCATTACGGAATCTGAGTTTTGCACATAAGTTAACGGCTTTTCCTTGTACCAATTACGCACTTTCTCCAGCCAAGTTCGAACTCGCCCTTTTAGTTCATCTGATACATTCCTAACCTCTTGGTTAAGCGCTGGAAGTGACCATCTCATATCTCCAACCACACGCAAGTTTGCTATCACGTTTTTATTAATTTCAGCCGGATCAATATCAAAATGGATAATCTTTGCTTTTGCCGCAAACTCGCTCAAGAGCCCTGTCACTCTATCGTCAAAACGCACCCCGATTCCTATCAGCAAATCACATTCCGTTGTAGCCATATTTGCAGCATAGGTTCCGTGCATTCCAACCATTCCGAGGAATTGGGGATGGTCGTTTGCTAAACACCCTAAGCCCATTAAGGTTGAAATCACCGGAAATCCGCTAAGGTCTATCAACTCTTGAAGTTCCTTAGAAGAATCAGATAGATTGACACCGCCCCCCACAAAGATAAGGGGCTTTTGAGCTAACCTCATTTCTGCCAGAACCTTATCAAGGATACTTGAATCACCTTCAAATACAGGTCGATAACCACGCAACTTAACCTCTTCAGGATATTGGTAATCAAAGGAAGCAGCAAAAACATCTTTCGCAATATCAACAACAACCGGTCCCGGTCTGCCTGTGCGGGCAATATAGAAGGCTTCTTTAAGGGCACCGGGTAAATCTTCAACTTTTTTTACCAAATAATTGTGTTTAGTTATTGGGGTTGTAATTCCTCGAATATCAGCCTCCTGGAAGGAGTCTCTCCCAATCAAAGGAACGGACACTTGACCCGTAATAGCCACTAAAGGAATAGAATCCATGTAAGCTGTGGCAATCCCAGTTACAAGATTTGTTGCTCCTGGACCAGAGGTGGCGATAACAACTCCTACCTTCCCTGTAGCTCTTGCGTAACCATCAGCAGCATGGACAGCTCCTTGTTCATGTTTGGTGAGAATATGTCTAAACTTTGCTTGATACAAAGCATCATAAAGCGTCAACACTGAACCACCGGGATAGCCAAATACCACATCAACATTTTCGTTTTTAAGAGACTCTATAATCGCTTCTGCTCCTGTAATTATCAAATTAGTTACCCTCACTTTCTCTTCTGCGCAAATATATTATTCAAATATATCAAATAATCTTCATCTTTTGAACAGCTTGACCAAAATATCCATAAATTCGTTGGCTTTTTTCCTCATAATTATAACATAAGAATACATCTGAGCGGACTAAGATGGGTTGATCTTAATTATCCCTTTGTTTCTAGAAAAATTAACATAGAATTATTTATACAATATTATAATAGATTACAAAAAATTTTTCTATACTATAAAAGAAACAATAACTACTTAAACGAATCAAATATTATCAAATTGAGAGCGAACATCAGTCATCATCTCCTGAGCCATCCAGTTCTTTGTAAGCGATAAGTTGAAAAAAGTAAAAGGCGCCTCGCTTTTTGACGAGGCACCTTGCCTTTTTGGATAAAAACCTTTTCTATCTAATCTGCAGTTTTGAGTTGCTAGCTTTGGGTTTCCTCAACATAACGTGCAATAATCGTACCTACCACTAATGCCCAAACTGGGGAACTAATATTAACGATGGAAATATTGGATACAGCAATGATAAAGGTAAAGGCCGTGCTCAATTTCATCGATGGTTTGGAAAACCCTACAGATAGACTGTTCCCAAAAACGCCCAACAACGCAATCCCTACAAGTATGGAAACGAACCCTGCCGGCAATGCCTGAATCCAAGGCACTAGCCGCCATGAAAATAAGCCAAATATAATTATGATAATCCCTGAGACAACTGCACCCATATAGCGTGATTCATGTGGTCCGGCCTCTTCATCAGAACAAATTGCCGTCATCATTCCCGCTATATTAGCTGATTGGCCGCCAAAAAAACTTGTAATAATCGAAAAGGCTCCACTTAAGGTTACAATTCGATTCACAGGCGGGCGATAATTATTCTGTTCTAAGGCACCAATCCCTATTGCAGCGTCATTACTCAAAATTAGTAGCGCTAAAGGAAGGGAAACGGAAAGAAAACTCAAAAAGTTAAATTCAGGAATTTGAACCCTTGGAACTACAAACCCTGCCGATAGGATATCTACGCTCAAAGGTTGTGTCAAAAGTAACATAATAAAACCTGCCAAAATAGCAGCAACCATTGGGGGAACAAACTTCTTCTTTTTGTTAAAAATTAGATAAACAACAATTGCAATTCCACCAACGATAGGAAGTTGATGAATCGAAGATACAAACGAAACCATATACTTAGTTATCATCCCAGCCAACATCACGGAAATAATTTGTTTGGGGACGTAATCAATTAGCTTTGAAAATACTCCCAGATAACCAACGGCCAGCATTAAGACACCCGAAATAATATAGGTACCGATAAGTTGATGATAACTAAATTGAGCGGTAACAGTGGCTAAAAAAGCAACACCGGTTATTGAGTGAGCACCTACAATAGGCATTCGATAATATAGCGGAATCCAGATGCTATAAATCCCGCCAAACACATAGACCGAGAACATCCATAGAATGGTTTGTGTCAGAGTAAAGTTACCCTTAGACGCTGCCTCTAAAATAATTACCGGTGGCCCAGTTACTGCTAAAAGCCCCGAAGCAATGCCTGCAGCAATGTTTTTATGATTTAGATCAGCTAAATTACACTTCATTATTAAGCTCCTGACTTCACTAATTATTTAGGAATCTTTTTAATTTTCCCACTAAAGGGATATCTGCAGGAGCAAATTCATAGCGATCTAATTCCCCTGGATAAACCCAATGGATTTGGCTATGTACTCGATTAGAAAATTCTCCGACAGTCCATCTACACCAAAAAGCTATAAGCTTAATAATTCCATTTTCATATTCATAAATACTTTCTCCGAAAGGCTCCAGAACCTCTACTTCAACTCCTAATTCTTCATTTATCTCACGTTTTAAACACTCTCGCAAGGTCTCCCCAACTTCTATTTTACCACCAGGAAACTCCCATTTTCCAGCTAATTTGTCATCATCTGCTCGCTGAGCAATCAGAACTTGACCATCTTTTAGAATTATTGCTGCAGTAACTTCTTTCATACTACCGACCATTCTAATTCTCCTCGTACCTCCAATTTCAGCTCAAATATCAGCTATTATAAATTTGATCATATAATGCAAAATTCCTGCATTAATAGGAATTATTACTTGTATTTTATTGTTACTAATTTTGGTCATTCATTTTTACAATAAAAAATTCCCCAAAAAGCACTTAGATATTCTCGTAATATTAGTTGTCATAACAACATTTAAATAGTATATTGAGTTTAGGAGTTTGTTACGAAGCTATCTCTCAATAATTTAAGCGAGGTGGGGTCATCAAATGATCAAAGCTAATCCCTCACAAAACGAACAGATATGGAGTAAGACCTTTTTTTTAATTCTGTTAGTTTCATTCTTAATGTTTTTGTCAATGTACATGCTGCTCCCAACCCTTCCATTATATGCTCAAAGTCTTGGTGGAAATGAAACTATTGCCGGAACAATCGTTGGAATTTTTACACTCTCAGCAGTACTAGTTCGCCCTTGGTTCGGGAACCTGCTTGACTACAGAGGTCGAAAACTAATCTTAATAATCGGTATCGCCATTTTCCTGGTTTCAGTGCTTGCTTATAACCTAGCCTATACGATTATTTTCCTGTTAACAATAAGAGCAGTTCACGGTATTGGCTGGGGGGCTTCTACAACCGCTACCGGAACAATGGCTTCAGACGTTATCCCTGCAGCCAGGCGTGCTGAAGGGATGGGGTATTATGGGATAGCTGCTACTATAGCAATGTCTCTGGGACCAGCTTTAGGGCTATATTTAGTTAAAAATAACAGTTACTCACTTTTGTTCGCAGGCTCAGCAATCCTGGCAGGTCTTGGTTTTATAGGCTCATTTTTTATTAATTATGAGACTTCTCCCAAAAGACAGGCCAAGAAGAAAGATCCGCGTGTAAAAGGCGTCATCCTGGAAAAAACTGCAATTCCTTCAGCCTTGGTATTGTTCTTTATCACCTTGACCTATGGTGGAATTGTGAGCTTTTTACCTGCATACGCAGGCTTCCGGGGGGTAGATAACATTGGAATATTCTTTACTGTCTATGCCCTTGTCTTATTATTGGGTCGCCCGATTATTGGAAAATTATCTGATAAGTATGGCCCTCGGAGGTTTTTAGTCCCCGGTATACTTATGCTAGTCGCTGCTCTGGTACTTCTTTCAATGGCCTCTTCATTATCTATGTTTCTACTGGTTGCTGTGGTGTACGGACTGGGGTTTGGAACAGTACAGCCAATTTTAAACGCTCTGGTTATAACCTTATCACCACCTGAGCGGAGAGGAGCCGCTAATGCAACTTTTGCAGTAGCAATGGATCTAGGCATTGGACTTGGGGCAGTTATTCTCGGGTTCATAGCACAAGAATTGGGATATGTATATATGTACGGCAGCTCCGTAATTTTTGCATTATTAGCATTGGTTATGTACTTCTCCTTCCTTCGAAAAAAACTTCCGGATGAACCTAGAATCCTTAGTTAAATGTGTAGATATATTTAATATGAATTTCAAAAACCCTCCACTAAGTAAGCTTATCTATGGTAACTTGTGGAGGGTTATTTACGGGTTTATACTTATGGGGTTATATAGCAAGATCCTGTGACTCAAATACCCTTTTTGCCCATTGCCATAGAACTATTGAAACCAAATTAAGTCCTACAATAGAATCAACTGGATTTTTAGTTCCTTCTAATACTTCTTGAGGCTGAAACAATTGAAAAAGAGAGATTTTCTTCAGCCAGGAATATTTATTACTTAACCCTCCGACAATATCTAAACAATAAAACATAAGAGTTAACCCTGCAGCATAGGTTAATGCCCGTTCCTCCTCAACAAACCAGGCCGAGAAAAAAAGACTGTAGATTTCGATTAAAGAAAAAAAGGAGAATCCTAAAAGCCCTAAGCGTACATACCTGTCGTGACAGATGGTAATCCCTGAGCGAGATGCACCAAAGAAGAGTCCCAGAATTGTTACGGTGACCAATATCCCCCCCGAAAAAATCAAGACAGCCGCTTGAGTTGATAGTATCTCACTTCTCGATATCGGTGTTGATAAAAGCAGGGCTATAGAGCAATCGTCCACCATTTTAGCTAATAAGTTATTGGCTGTTTGAATTCCATATACAGCCATGAGCATAACCCAAATCCTCGCAAAAAACTGTCCGGATATAAACGCCTCAAATGTATCAGTACGTGCATTTTCAGGAACTCCGAACACAGTCTTTACAGCAGCCGGTAATGATACTGCGATCTCTGTAACAGCCGGATTTTCAGCAATCACTGGATAAACCCAAGTTAAAAGTCCTTCATAGAGAACAATCCCGGTTGAAATCACAGCAATCTTTTTTCTGTGTTGCTTAAACATTGCCCTAAATAATGCTCTGTTCATGGTCACCCCACCTTAAGTCTAATCATCTCTCATTAGATCTAATATCTATTTATAAAAATCCAAAAAGGCCTCTTCAAGCTCCAAGGAGTGTTGCTTAAAACGAACTACATGAACTTGACCCAATGCCATCCACAGACTATCCAATTCGCCGGCAACACGAATGATACATGATCTGCCTTGTAATAGGATCAAATTCAGCTGACTCTCTTTAAGCAGCTCTAAATCCTCATCACTTTCCACTTCGATTTGAAATGTTTGATACTCTGCTTCTCTAAGCTGCAAGATACTTTTTATGGCCAGAAGTTTGCCTTCTCGAATTATTCCCACCTGTTCACAGGTTCGCTCAATCTCTGGAAATTGATGGGATGACATAAATATGGTTTTTCCCCTTTTCTTTTCCTCCAGGATTAAATCAATGAATACTCTTTGCATTAACGGATCCAATCCTGATGTCGGTTCGTCAAGAATAAGCACCTTAGCATCCAGCATAAAGGCTGCAATTATACCTAACTTTTGCTTCATTCCTTTAGACATTTTCCGAATTAGAATTTTCGAATCTAAATCGAGGGCATTTATAAAATACTTTTGGTTCTTCTTGATCTGGAAACGGTTCCTATGCATACCAGCTATAAGGTTAAGAAATTCCAAGGCTGTTAAGTTTTCTACAAAATGAAGTTCACCGGGAAGATAACTGACCAGCTTCTTAACCTCTGTTTTTTGTTCCCAACAGGCCAGACCGTTAATCGTTACTTGCCCTGAATCAGGCCTTAAAAATCCCATCAGAAGGCGTATTGTCGTGGTTTTCCCTGCTCCGTTGGGACCTAAAAACCCAAATGCCTTCCCCTGATCAACATCAAAGCTAATTTTCTTTATCCCTCGTCCTTCGCGGTATATTTTGCTCAGTTCTTTTACCTCGATCATTTCCTCCCTACTTTCTATAAGGGGCCAGACTCTCAATGATAGAAACTAATAATTATTGATGCTAATTTACGCTAATGGTTTTCTGGCAAAAAAATAATGAGATACTTTAAAGGGCAAAGGAATAACCTCAACCTCAGTAAACCCGGCTTGTTCTAATAGATTAAGCACCTCTTTTTCCAAAGGTAATCCCTCAAAGCCATCATGACAAGAAAGGAAGAAACTCATCAAATTTTGGGGAATATGGGTTTTGAAAATCTGGAATGCCGGACTAACTCCTCTTAGAGCCGTCAAAATCCCAATTTTGCCACCTGGTTTTAAGAGATCCGTGACAGTTTTCAAAAGATCTAAACGCTGTTGGCCAGTGAAATAATAAATAAGATTATTTAGCAGACAACAATCATAGATTTCTAAAGCATCTTTAAAATCAAAAACATTCGTCGCCTCAATTCGAATACGCCCTTGAAAAGGTTCTGTTTCCATCGCGGCACGATTGGCTACTGACTGGTTAACTTCAAGCCCCACACCGTGTAAATTCGGGAATTCTTCAACCAGTCTGCGTAGTAACACTGCTTCACCGCAACCAACATCTAGTACATGATGCCAGTCTTCTTTTTCACATTTCCCTCTAAGCACAGGCCAGACAAAGAACTCCGAAGATTTTGAGGCTCTTGATATAAGCTCATTCTCCATTTCATTATCCATTTTTAGCCTGGGTATCTGGCGTCTTATTAGTTCCGGCAATTGTGCAAAACTAGCCCCCCAATAGAGAGCAAACTCTTTGTACATAGCCTCTAAGCCATAGTTACGATAACCATGGATGGCCTTCCCCGTTTTACTAAGCTTATATTTTCCTTTAGTTAAAACGACAAGTTCTTGAATTCTAGCTTGTTCAAGCCAATGATCAAGCAAAAGAGGATCCCAATCCGGGTTTTCGGCCAGGAAATCCTCTTTGTTCCTTTCTTTCAGGAAGCCCTCCCAAAGATTAAGCTCGTAACCGGTGTGTACAAGCCAGAGAAACCCTAGATTTTCCATGAGTGAAATGGTTTTTCCGAGAAGCGATAGCATTCCTATATCCACGATTTCCACCTCATCTTTTTTGTTCTTATCCCTTTAATAAAGGAGCTTCCAAAAGAAAATCAGATAGCGCCAAGCCTTTAAGCGTCGGCGCTAATACTAAAACAAATACAAATACTAATACTAATGCTAATACTAATACTAATGCTAATACTAATGCTAATGCTAATGAACAATCGCCCATAGTTATTAAAATCTTTACTACTTTTATATGTGCTTTAGTGAGCAGTAGTGTTTGTCTCCCTACCTCCTCAAAATTATTTTCCATAATTTTGAAATGCCGACACTTCTCCAGATAAACCTTCTACTAAATGGTTTGGCCTGTTCCACCAGACTTAAAGAAGGGCATAAATCCCTTAAAGTTCCTTCCAAGGTAAGAAAAGTCTTGCCTAGAAGCACAAATTCGGGGGGTATATGAATTCCATGCTTAGAGATGATGGCTAAAAAATCCTGGATACTCTCTCCTATAGTAAATTTCTTTTGTTTTAGGCTCAAATACTTATGGCGCAAGTTTTGAATATCCGCTTGGAACGAATCCCGATCAACGAATGATGATATACCCATCTCAGAAAGAGTCTTTAAAAGTAAAGCATCGTCTTCACGGATTATTCCAGAAGTCAATAGAGATAGCTGAGCCTTCATGGGGATGGAGAGATTCCCAATAATTCCGAAGTCGATTAAGCTAATTTTTCCATCCGGAAGAATTAGTATATTTCCCGGGTGAGGATCAGCGTGAAAGCAGCCTTCCCGAAGTATTTGCTGCAGGAAAGCTTTACTTAAATGATGGGCAATATTACAAGCATTTTTGGAACCTTTTTCCGAACCGGAAATTTGATGTAAAGGGATTCCCGGTATATATTCCATTGTAAGAACCATAGAATTCGTTAATTCCCAATAAATCTTTGGAACCAAAATATTGGAGTTTTTCTTACTGAGTTTAAAGATTTTCTCTGCATTTTTTCCTTCTTGAAGAAAATCCAACTCTTTTATAATAGTCTCGGAAAACTCCTCAAGTATTAAGCGAACCGGATAGCCTTTCCCCCACTTTGTATTCAGCTCAATTCGTTCTGCAAGCACCTGGAAGATCTCCAAATCTGTCTTAACTCTTTCGTGAAGGAATGGGCGTTGCACTTTTACGGCAACTTTTTCTCCATTATGCAAAACTGCCTCATGCACTTGAGCAATCGAGGCCGAAGCCACTGGGATTGGATTAAAATGTTTAAAGACTGACTCTAAGTTGACCTTTAAAGACTCCTCGACTACTCGACGTACTATACTAATGGGCAGCGGATTAACATGATCTTGGAGTTTTTCTAATTCTTTAATGATCGGTAGTGGAAGCAAATCAGATCGGGTACTCGCCATTTGGCCAACCTTAATAAATGTTGCCCCAAGTTCTCCTAAGGCTGCTCTCAGATGAACACCGAGTAGTGCTAAATCTTTTTGCTCTATTTTGTTAAGATTTCCAGGGATGATCCAGTAACCAAGTCCATGTCTAAACAGTACGGAAAGGATCTCGTAGTAACGAGCAAAATGTCTCTCCGGTATTCCAAACATAATGAAACTCTCCGTTTCTTCAAAGCTATTATATAGTTATGGATCGATAAACATAATGTTACAAAGCTAATCTTAACAATACTCACTCGTTCTCCTGTTAGAAAATCATAGTAATATAAAGAAAAGTGGCTAGCACCAAAGTCATAAGACTTCGGTGCTAGCCAGATATTATGGTTCCCTTTATTTTGTCATTCGGATCTCATTTCTTTAAAAACCCAATTGGCCAAAGACACGATAATCGAGACAAGGAAAGCCACTCCAAATCCCGGCACAGAAAATCCCGGCAGCAGCCCACTTGTGAGCATAATCATCCAGGTATTAATAACAAGTGTAAAAACTCCTAAAGTTAGAAGATTGAGAGGGATAGTCAGTAAAATCAGCAACGGCCGAATCATTAGATTGACAAGCCCCAGAACTATCCCTGCCCATAAGAAATGAAGTGGAGTTGATGCGACCATAGGCAAGAATTGGGCCGCAATAAAAAAGGCCAGTGCATTTACTAGTACACGATAGATCTTTCGTTTCAACTCTTCACCTCCGCTCATTTTAAGCTTATTTTCACCTGAACATCTGCAGTCTTAACATCAACTATATCCAGGCCCTTATACTTACATAAATCTTTGATAACCATTTGCGTTCCTGTTATAATACCACTCGGCGAAACAGTTTTGACCCAACTCATCTGCTGGCGAGACCGTTCATCTTTAGGAAGCGGAATTCGTTTGAGAGCCATTTCCCCGATCCATACTAAATCAGTAAGTGCTGTGAGAAATTCGTTGACCACCCAAACGGGCACCGGAAATGTGTATCCCCTACGCTTTTGAACTTTGATTCGAACCATCAAAAACAAGGCGGATTTACTCCACATACACTTCAACCTTGATTCTTCCCTCTTCCGGATCAGCGACTTCTACATCTACAATCTTACCATCAAGACTCTCTTCAATTATTCGAGCAAGGCCTTCTACATCCAGATCTGTTAAGTCTAGGCCTTTCTTCTCTAACTCCGCCTTCTTATCCTCAGGCACAAAACTCATTGCATATACCACAAGCTTTGAAGCAGAACGTATCAAAGTCAAAGGAACATTTACATTAACCTTAAGTGTTTTCTCACCTTGCACACGAACCCTTAAAAAACGTTCCCCCTCTTTCTTCACAAGATCCTGTTCAAAAATCTGCGAACTGGTTTTATCTGAGTTTCCTTCGTCGATTGCCTTCAAGAGATCTAAACCTTCGACAGCTGTCAGTTTACCTTCTTGAACCATTTCGAGGATCTTCATCTTTTCACTGCTCATTTTTATTTCCCCTTTACATAATAAATTTAATAATTGAAGCTAAACCATCTAGTCTCAATCCTTACTAGACTTTCTCATCTGAAGCGCAGCTTCCTGAGCCGATATCTCACCTCGTTCTAGGGCTTCTAGAATTTCCTGTCTACGCAAGCTTCCCTCAGAAGAGTTAGACTTTTCATAATCACTCTCTTTCCCCTTCTCAGCTCCATAACCTAGCGCCTCAATGACACTATCTAAGCGACTTCTTACCGTCGGGTAGGAAATACCTAACTCTTTTTCCACCTCTTTGATATTCCCCCGACATTTAATAAATGCCTCCGTAAAAACTAATTGTTCAGCTGGCAGCCGACAAAATTTACAGGAACTAAACTCTCCCTCGATTTTTGTGGGACAATGTGTACAAGAAAGCTTACTTATTTTCATTTCTTGATCGCACACAGGACACCGATGGGGCATCTTATAATTCAAGGCAACCACCTCTAAATCAAAATTACACAGCGCTTCTGTGATTAGATAATAAACCCATTTATTAATATTGTCAACATAAATATTAATAAAATTAAGGTATGTTTTAATATCGTTAAGTTGGGTGTGATTATTTGTAGATGCAACTTAATTGGAACTCTAGTAAAATTATAATGCAGCCCGTCTACGGAAAGACTAGCTGCATTAGTTAACAAACCAAAATGAGGAGGGGCTATTTATGCCACAAATAAAAATACGAGGAATTGAGACAGACACAATACGTCAGGTAAGCAAAATTATGCTTGATGAGCTATCGATACTTATTCAATCTCCAAGGAGCGACTTTACTCTAGAAGTGATTCACTCTACTTTCATCCTCGATGAGGAGGTTGTGCAAGGGTATCCTTTTATCGAAGTTGCCTGGTTTGACCGCGGACAAGAAATTCAAGACCAAGTTGCCCAAGCCATCAGCCGGATAATTAATCAAGCCGGGTACCCAAGCGTAGATATTATGTTTACCGTTTTAGATAGAGTTCGCTATTACGAAAACGGCGAACACTTTTAAAATTGCCATAGAGCAATTAGATTAAGTTAATTACAGTAAGGATAGTGTAAGACAATCTACAATTTCCTCCTCGAAAGGTTCTGATCATCATTAAGAGTCGTTAATACCTTGCAAATAGATCTAACGTCTTCACTACTTAAATTATCAAAGTCGAGAAGCTTTGCACTAATACTCTGAAATGCTTCATTTTACACCACATTGTTAATTTTTTTGTATACTTCACCGTCACAAATCGCAAATAATTTCGCATCTGTTGGAATTGGTTGATTTAACTTAGTGTTTATTGTCATATCACTCTTGTTTGATACTAATGTAGCCCCTTGTTTGATAAGAGCTAAAAAAGCATCCTCATATGTTTTCCATTCAGGTCTGATCGTTACGTGATATACATCAGCACCTTTTTGGCGACTTAATAATTGGGTGAAAATATCTAGGCTTCCTTCATTAAGTGCTGACCTTACAGCTAATCTAGATACAGCATCGTGGGAGAGAACGAAATCATTAACTTTAACGTGTTTAAAGTTTTGAATATGTTTCTCCATCATGATTTCAACTGTGGTATGTACTTTAGGTGCTATACTCTCTATAGTTGAAGCTAAAAGTAACGATTTACCATCAACAAGAGCAGGCTCATCAATTCTTGCATCAGCAAAAACGATTGCCGAACGAGCATTCTTAATATCTGCTTGTTCTAGTATATCGATGGAACTTGGGTCACCACTAATAAAATGAATTTTAGGTTTATCATAAGGATGTTTGTCTATCTCATCAATAATTACAACCTCAATATTGGGGTCTGTAGATAGAATTTCTTCTATCGCATATTGTGCTTTCTTACTCCAATTAACTATGATAACGTGGTTTTTACCTTGATACCTCAAGCGCCCAGCTTCCCTTCTCCTATTAAAATCTGCAACAGCATCTATAATCTTACCAATGACTAAACTTAACAAACCAATTCCAAATACGTAAATGAAGATAGTAAGCACTTTTCCTGGAAAAGTGCTTGGCGAATAATCACCATAGCCAACTGTCGCCATCGTTGTTAAAACAAAATACAGAGAATTAAACCAAGTTTCAAATGTCTCTGCCTCAATCATATAAGCAAATGTTGAAGCGCTCAGTACAAAAGCAATAAATCCAATCGCAAGTGCTGTATTCTTCATTTTCACTAATTTCATTGATAAGCGAAGCAAAAAGTGCAAAAGGTCTTTCCTCCTACAAAAATACATTATGGTTCTTACTATCTAGTTCACCCCAGGCTTTTCTCGTAAGAACGTATTTCCAATAGATGCTTGAAATACTCATTGTAACCCTCTAGATTAAAAACCTGATGGAAATCATATGCTATACTTCTACAAATTAAACTAGTTCTCCTTCAAAAAGCTATTAAAAAACGCTGTTACGATAAGCTAATCCTTTCTCTACTAATTTTCATAGATGATCTGAAAATCCGAGAATACTGACTTTAAAAAGCGGGACAATTTAGCTGACGCTAAACCGCCCCACTTTATTCCCATTACCCGAAACTTAAGCCCGCCACAATCTTAAGGTAAGACATCGCAGACTTCCTCCTCCAGCCAAAAGAGCTTGAGGGTGAAACTCAATGACATCAACGCCACGCTGCTGCAATCGTTTTTTAGTCTGATTATTAAAAGCAATATCATAATGGATAATAACTTTGGGCTCTAATGTAACAAAACTACACCCCCAATTTTGCTGCTCTACATCATTCAGTTCAATAAGTTCGATATTCCGTTCAGCAAAAAACTCTCGGACATTAATCTCTACCCGCTTTTGTTTGGTGATTAAAAATGTTTGCAGAAATGCTGGCGGAAAATAGACTCCTAATTGTTCGCTGATTCTATTAATAATCATATCGGCATGCATGAACCTTCGCTCCTGAGGTGTATTTACATAAATTACTTCTTCAAATATTTCTAGGGCTTTTTGAAAAAAGCTCTCTATGGTACTAGTTTTCAGTCGTTCCGTGTCTACTATAATCAATGTTCTTGGCGAAAAAGCCATGCACCCTTCGAATTCGTCATCATCTCTAAATTCATGAAAGATAGGGATATTGAGATTATTCAGAACCTCTTTAACTACTACTTCCTCTCCGGCTCTGGTGCCCGGACACATCTTAGATAAAATCGCTCCATTACTCGTTACTACTGCGATATCATTAAGATAAGCCAAATTTGGAAGCTTCGCTAATAAATCTTTCGTTTTCCCGACAAAGTTTCTAAGTTCTAAGACCTCAACATCATGGGCTTTTAACAACTGGGCATATTGTTCATGCTCCTTATGATACTGATCAACCTTCGGAACGTTATTGAATAAATGGTATTTATAATTCGATAGAGTAACAGAAGCTAGGGACTCAACCGGGTTATGTAGCAAAACTTTCCTTAAGCGGGCTAGTTTTTCATTTCCATATTCCATATTCAAATTACTCATAATAACCCTATCCCAAGCCCAAAGTTAAAAGCCTCCAAAGTAACAATATCGGCCTTAAAGATATTCTTTTGCTGGATAGGATTCATAATTAGCTGGATTTTTTCCCTGAATTCACAGTACTTGTCCATAAATCTTCCAACCTCTTTTCTACAACAATTCTTTGATTATGTTTATATCATAGAGGATGTACAATAGGGACTAAAACATACATGAATTACTCCAAGCTGGCAGGCCTTTAAGGAAGAATCACCAAATCCCTGATTGAAGCAATAGAGTTCACTGCTGAAGATTGTAATGAAGATTGCATAAAAGCCTGACCTTCGGAAAAACTTAGATAGAAAAATCTTTAAGGAGCTATTATCCACTTAAGGCCGCTGACCCCGTAGTGTCTCAATCTCTTGGTAATATGTATGATGTTGTCCAAGGGCCAGCTTCAGTTTTACAGTAAAATTATTATAAACCCCCTTAATAAGTCCGTTCACTGAACGGACTTATTAAGGGGGTTTATGTATCCTGCTTTAGTCTCGTAGGCTAAAGCTTTCCTTTGCTTTCACCATCGCCACTATTACTTCGTTCACAGGAACTGGGACTCTAGATTCCTGAGCAAGTTTAAGAACCGCTCCATTTAAGGCTTCTATTTCTGTTCGACGACCGTTCCGAATGTCTTGTAACATTGAAGCATGGTGGGCAGATGTTGGAGGAATTAATTTTTCATAAAAATCGGCCAAATAAGTTTCTGCATCGGGCCAAAACATCGGAATATTTCTTGCCCTAAGCACGTCGAAGATTTCTTCAATAATCTTATTCATGAGGTCGCGTGTAACCGACTCCCGAGCCAATTCGCCATAACTCACTTCAAAGATGGAACCTAAGGAATTGAGAGCGGAATTGTAGATAATCTTTCCCCATATGTACTTCATGATATCTAAAGATGCTTTTGTGGGAATAAGCGCTTTGCGGAAAATCTCGGCGAATTCTTCTAATACCTCTGGAATAATAAGATTTTTGGGAGAACCAATCATTACATCGTCAGCGATGACAGTCACCTTGGACTCTCCAGGGGCTAAAGTCTCCGCCCCAAAAATCACTCGTCCTAAAAGAAGCTTATCCTCCCTGATTGATTCAGCAGCAGCCTCAAAATTTCCATACCCATTCTGTAGTAGGAAGACGAAGGTCTTATCTCCTACTACAGGAGCAATATCCCTGGCAATCTCTTCAGTGACAAATGACTTTACGGTGATAATTATCATATCAAAGGTCTGCTGCTCAAGTTCTGAGACATTAGCCACAACATTGGAGAGCTTAGTATTATAATCTCCCCAAATTCCGGATACCTTTACTCCCTTCTCTTTGATTCTTGCAATACTTGCTGGTCTACTTAACCCCGTCACCTCATGACCAGATAAGCTCAACAGACAAGCGTATACTGTACCCAAAGCTCCTAATCCAATAACTAGTATTTTCATTTATCGTTCTCCAATCTATCATTTAAAAAGGGTTAAGAAGCATAGTTTTTTGTTTTAATGACGAGGAGCCCATAACATTACAGAAACACCCACTATACATATGGCAGCACCTAGCCAATCGTAGGTGTCGGGAATTTTCTTATCAACTGCCCATCCCCATAGAACAGCAAGAACAATAAATACCCCTCCATAAGCTGCATACACTCTCCCAAAACTCGGGAACTTTTGTAATGTTGGTATGATGCCATATAAGACAAGGATGCCCCCCCCCAATACCCCATACCAAACAGGCTGAGATTCTTTGAGCCAAAGCCATACTAGATAGCCTCCGCCTATTTCAGCCAATCCAGCAATAATAAATAAGAGAACCGCTTGAAACATAGATATTCCCCCTCCTATTAGTAGCCGAAATACGAAAAAATAACTTAAGTGCTAAAGTCCCTAATTTAACAATATAACGTTATCTCTTTGAAATCAACACCTTCTCCTGATACCATGGCCGCTTAATACAAAGTATTAAAGCAATCAACTATGATTCGAAAAAAGAGAACTTAAACTTTCTATTCACACAAATTTTATTTATAATGAAAACAATAGCTTACAAAACCATTTCTCTAAGTTTAAAAGATGTTTTTAAAGGAGAAATCATGCAGGAAACAGCAGTCTTGGAATTAACCAATTTATCTAAAACAATTAAAGGAAAGGACATCGTTAAAGGGATAAACCTTACTCTCCAATCCTCCCAAATTTACGGGTTCCTAGGGCCAAATGGAGCTGGAAAAACAACAACAATTCGGATGATTGTCGGCTTAATAAAGCCTACTCAGGGAACTGTCAAAATCTGCGGCCACTCTGTTGCTCACGAATTTGTCAAAGCCCTATCCAATGTCGGCTGCATCATAGAAAGCCCGGACATGTACCAATACTTAACAGGCATGGAAAACTTGCTTCAGTTTGCTGGCATGAATAAAACAATAAGTCATCAGCGTATTAAAGATGTCATAGAAATGGTTGGTCTTAAACATCGAGTTAATGATAAAGTTAGTACCTATTCTCTAGGTATGCGCCAACGTCTGGGTATTGCCCAAGCTATTATTTCAAAGCCAAAACTTTTGATCCTGGACGAACCTACTAACGGTCTTGACCCTGCCGGCATAACAGAATTTAGAAATTTAATCAGAAAACTTGCCTATGAGGAAGGGATGACTGTTTTTGTTTCTAGCCACATACTTTTAGAAATACAGCAAATGTGTGACATGGTCTCGATTATCAAACAAGGAAGCGTCGTCAAAACAGCCAATGTCCAAGACCTTCTCCAAGACAATGACAAGATTGAATGGCAATTAAGTGATCCTGATGCAGCGATCTCTCTTTTAAGAGAGCATTGGAGTATTCAGGCTACTCAGTTAAAGAAAAACACTATCAGCGCTAACATAGGTCAGCATTCCCTTGAAAAGCTTAACGAATTTTTAATCTCACAGGGTTTAGCACTTACATATTGTTCTGCAATGCGTAATACATTAGAAGACCTATTTTTAGACCTAACGGTAGGTGATGAAATTGTTTAGTCTGATAGAAAATGAAGTTATCAAAATGATTTCTAAGAAACGTCTATTGTTTGTCATAGCCATACTTGTTGCACTAATTTCGGTTTTTGCTTATGGTCAACACCATACCTCCGAAAGAACAAAGGCTCAACTCGCTCAAAGAATGGGGATTAGTGCAACTACCGACTGGCACAAACTAGCTGACCAGCAGCTGATCGAGCTTAAAAACAGGTTAGATAGTCCTTATAGAGACGAGAAAGATAAATCAGCCCTCAGAGTAAGAATAGAACAACTGCAGTATAATCTTGATAACGATATTAATCCACTAGAACAGTCCGCGGCAAAATTCACCACTAAATTTATGGAACAATCGATTTTCTTATTCTTACCTCTTCTCATTATTATGTTAGCTTCAGATATGGTGTCAGGGGAATCCTCCAGTGGAACTATAAAACTTCTGCTCGTCAGGAACATTCCCAGGTGAAAGGTTCTGCTCAGTAAGTTCTTAACTTTAATTATGCTAGAGATTATTGTGCTATTTTTTGCTTTTGTGTTATCCGAATTCATTTCTGGTCTTTTCTTTGGCTTCGGAGGATGGAATGCTCCTGTGGCAACAGGTTTCAAACTAGTCGCTGGAACGTTAGACACTTCCACAGTCCTAAATGTTCCACAGTGGCGCTACACTCTCATGGTTTATGCTTTAGCCTTTTTTGTTTCCTTTGTTGTAGGGAGCATCTCATTTATGATTTCTGTCTTAGTGAGAAGTACAGCAGCTTCAATCGGAATTATTATGTCAACCCTTGTAGCCGGCAACTTTATAAGTTACTTTCTCTCTGATTGGAAGATAACACGCTACATGTTCATGGTCAATCTCCGACTGACTGATTATTTATCAGGATCCTTTCAGCCTATCGAAGGTATGACTTTGCTTTTCTCAATTTTAGTTCTGCTGGGTTGGGCTTCTGCTTCAATCATAATAAGTTTCGTCTACTTCACAAAAAAAGACATTTTAGTCTAAGGAGTAAAAAATGTTCAAAAAAAGCATGTGGTACTCAATTCTTGTGATTGCCTTTGTCGGCTTCGTTATTCTAGCTAACGGTTTCTACCAAGCTATCCTCGTCACAACACAGGCTAATCCTCAACCAACTTCGGAATCATCACCCCTGGAATCGGCAACAGATTTAACCCCAAGCTCCAAGAATCCAAACACTATCCAAATCCTCATCCTAGGAGATTCTGTCGCTAAAGGGACAGGAGACGAAAAGAGCAAAGGTTTTTCAGGCTATTTAACGGAGTATCTTAAAAACAATACCTCTAAAGAAATTATTTCTGATAATATGGGAATTGATGGACTGGAAAGCACCGGATTACTGGAACAACTCCAAAGCCATCGGCTAGAGCAACAACTTACGCATACAGATATAATCTTAGTTTCTATTGGAGGCAATGATATACGAAGTATTCTCACTCTGAATTCTTTTGACAAAGAAAACGAATTCAAGGTGAGGCTAGATAGATACTTGAGTAACCTAAAGTTAACCTTCAAGGAACTGCGAAGGACTAACCCCAATTCGATTATTATTTTCTTAGGATTGTATAACCCCTATGAAAAGGCAACTAATCTCGTAGATTCTCAACTACTAAACAGCTGGAACTTCAATACCCAACAGCTAGTAGAAACAGATAGTAAAGCAATTTTCATCCCGACCTATGATCTTTTCAAGTACAACACCGGAAAATTTGTAGCACAAGATGGCCTACACCCGAATTCAGCTGGATATCAGGCTATATCTAATAGAATTAGTAGATCTCTGGAAATGATCATTGCAGGATTATAATAAAATTCCCGGTAAACTTAACAAAAACCAATTAATTCCAAACGAGAAAGGATCGTGAATTTATGTACGCTACCGTAAATTCTGACTGTATTGGCTGCGGTGCTTGTGAAGCAATTTGCCCTCAAGTTTTCCGAATGAATGGCTATGAAATCGCTGAAGCCTACAAGAATCCAGTTCCTGATGAGGCCGAACAATCAACTAAAGAAGCCGCTAAGAGTTGCCCAGTAGCTGCAATAATTTTAGAATAGTTCTCCTTCTCCAGTATAGGGTATTAAGCTCTTCTTAATCTTGCGAATACCACCACGGGGATCGGCTACATCCCCTTGATAACGGAGCAGTAACGAATTTCTTATTTTGGAAAAATTCGCTTTAAGCTTTCTTGGTCAGTCTCTGCATCCGAAACATATTGAGATAGAAGAACCCACTAAAAATTCTACAAATGTGTGGTCATAAGAGTTACTTATTCAAGTAAATCCTACAAATACAGCAGGAGAGCTATAAGCTCTCCTGCCGTATTTGTATATCAATAACTATTATTCGATCACGTAGTTAATAAATAAAGTTAACTCTTTTGCTAAATCATACTCCGTAACTTGCACTTGAGGATGATTACCTTCAAAAACACGCACGATCGGTCGCATAGGTAACCCTTTGTTCTGTCCGACAATAACTCCTGTATCTCCATTATTAAGCTTAACCGTATACCCTGTAGGATAGGCAGCGAT
Source organism: Desulfosporosinus meridiei DSM 13257 (assembly GCF_000231385.2). NCBI lineage: Bacteria > Bacillati > Bacillota > Clostridia > Eubacteriales > Desulfitobacteriaceae > Desulfosporosinus > Desulfosporosinus meridiei. The sequence continues at coordinate 3,298,589 of NC_018515.1, forward strand.
ATATTGTAAAAAGATATGGATTAGCTCCTTGCGAAAACGCACTCCAGCGTTTGCCATGAGTATTTCGCAAGCAACATGGGGTAATACTCTGGGAATTCCCGGAGATCCATGGATCAGACAATCATAAAAATCCGCTATAGCAACAATCTCCGCTAAGGGGTGAATAGCATTTCCTTTTAATTGTCGAGGATACCCTTTGCCATTTGTCCATTCGTGATGTTGATAGGCCATATGAGCAACGATGATACTCGTTTGTGCTTTGTTCCGAATCAGCTCATAGCCCTGAGTGGTATGACTATTATATAATTCTCTTTCCTCATCAGTTAGCTTACTTCTTTTATTAAGTATCTCAGCAGGTAAATTAACAACTCCCACATCGTGGAGCAAGGCACCTTGAGCAAGCTCATTAAGTTTCTCGATTGGGAGACCTAATCCTTTCCCCAACACACATGATAATACACAGACGTTAACAGAATGAGCGTAAACTTGATTATCCATGTTTCGCATATCCATTAAGCTAATCATTATTTCTCTCTGAAAAAGAATATCTTGGACAATGTTACTTACTGCCTCTTTGATATTAATTTCTTTATTCTTGTCATCTTGAATTGTTTTGCATGATTTTTCGATGGCACGCATTGCCTCAAAGCGGTGCTTATCCGATATAACATCTTCAATAATGATATCACTGGTTAAATCGTCTTCAATATAAACACTATACATTTCCATTTGCTTTAATCTATAAATAAACTGAGGCTTTAATACTACGCCCTTGCCAAGAAGTATCTTACCACTAGAGGAATAGATCTCTTTTGCTAGCACATCTCCTTCTTTAAGGCGCTGAACGCTGATTTCTCGCAAGTCCTCTTCCTCTCTTCCTTATAGTCACCATTTCATCGATAATCGACACATTTTTCTTAAACACTATAGTATTTCGTCATAGATCTCCAATATCCTTTAAACAAAGACTTCGTTTTGCAGACTGATTAGTACTAGTGATTAAAAGACTGGATGCATAAGACAAATAGACAAAGTTACGCACAAGTAACTCAGTATTTTTCGAAACAATCTATTTTTCGACCTGAGATTTTAGAATATAAGGTGTAAGTACAATGCCATTAAGGCAATATGAATTTAGCCCACGTCTTAATATTCAAGGCGTGGGCTATTTGAGTGTCTTTTAAGAGTTGAACCTTAAGAGTTTTATTAAACAGCTTCCTAATTCATGATCCGCTAATTTTAACGAGAAAAAATCCTGATTATGAACGGCCCCCACACCTGCCGGTGTGCCAGTAAAAATAATATCCCCTTGGTCAAGTCCAAGATTTTGAGTCGTATACTCTACAACGGTTTCTAAGTCAAAAATCATATTTTTGATATTCCCTCGTTGAACTTCTTTCCCATTCCTTTCCAAGGAAAAGTCAACCTCCATCAACGCTTTTAGACCTGGGAAAGGGTGCCAAGAGCTAAGTACTGCAGAATTCCTAAAGCCTTTAGCAATTACCCAAGGATAACCTTTCTTTTTCAGCTCAGTCTGTATATCACGCAGTGTAAAATCAATACCCACAGCTACTTTGTCTACTAGGTCTTCTAGACTAATTCCCGGCTCATATCTTCTATTAATATGGAATACAAGTTCAACTTCATATTGAAGTTCCCCCCTATCCCCCGGAAGTATTATTTCACTTCCGTTAGCCTCAACTAGAGAATGGGTTGGCTTAGTAAACAATAGCGGAACTCGGGGAAGTGGATTGTTAAGTTCTTTAGCATGTTCAATATAATTGCGACCAACACAAATTATGTTTTTTATTTCTCGCATACCCGCCTCCTGCTGTGTTTTTAACACTAAGTACGAACTTTAGACAAAAGCTGGGCTCTTTTGTTAGACTTAGCCTGTTCATAAGCTGCCTTATTGGAAGCAATTACATCAGTAGGCAGATTATTAGCCACTAATTCAGCCTGCATTGCATTAAGAGTACTGTAGAATTGGTTATCCACGTTAGCCTCAAGCATAGTCCCAGCCTGGATATATTTTTGAGCCAATGCTGACCGGTTTAGAGTACCTGCTTTGCGGAGCTGTTCGTACTCCTTAGCTGCCGCAGAATACAAGGTATCTAAGCGACCCAAGGCTACATTTTGCAAATAATTAAACTTGGGTTGATACTTATTGATTACTTGCTCTTTAGTTATCTCTTTGTCCAAGACCCCTTGATTCCCATCGGCCGCAGTATTACTTATTGCATTTCCTTGCTGCACCTTCTCTGTAGCAAGTTCCGAACTTGGAGCATCCCCCGCTAAATTCATACCATTAGTTTTTTGTTCATTATTTGAAGCACCAGAATTTACATCTGTAATTTCATCATTGAAGGATTTAAAAAAGTCTTCTCCAAATTGATTGTTAAGTTGTTGTTGAATTTCAGGGTCAGACTTAAAGAAACTATTATATCCCCAGACACCTGCCCCAGCGAGCATCAAAACCATTATGCTTGTAATTATTATAATCTTCTTTCTCATAACATCTCCTTTTTCCATCGCTTACCAACGCAAAGCTCTTCGTCTCTGATTAGCCACCTTATTTCTTATCAAGGGTAATTACTATTTTGGGTTTCAAGATTATTATAGCAGGTTTTTGTGCTCTACTCACATTTTTTCAAGTGAGTTTTATACGCTATATCTAAGTCACAAAAAACCATCCTTGAGCAATCCTAATGGATTCCAAGGATGGTTTTTGTTTATCAATGCCTTTAGCCTTCGGAACCACAAAAACAAATTTGCGCTTCTTCTGCCAAATCATCCGTAATATTTCCCTCATTAATTACAGCATGGCTAAAATCCGGAGCACCATTTGCGAAAATTGCCTCGAAAGTATCTTTATTGTTTATCATTATGTTCGTAACCGCACAGATTATTTCGGAGACAGAATTCAGTCTTTCTATCCACTGAAAGCAATAAAAATGAGTAACTGGATGACGCAATCCATCCTTTGCAGGAGTAGAGAACCATACTGTATAACTATATCCTTCGTAGGACTCATCTTTACAGCGATTAAATACAGCCGTGTCGGGTATGGAAATTTTATTTCTACCCAATTTTATAGCTACATTATGAGCAACTTCAGTTTTTTGAATTGTAGCTGTCTTTTGGTTAACATTTTTCTTAAGCAAATCGACGATCGAAGCATCAGCTAAAGTGCTGGTATCCCCCATTGCCCTACCTTCAGCAATATCCTTTAACAATCTCCTCATAATCTTACCGCTTCGGGTCTTCGGCAATTCATCTGTCAAAAAAATATCATCAGGCCGTGCTAATGAACCAATCTTCAAGACTACATGGGCCTTAAGTTCAGCAATTAAACTGTCGTGAACTACTACACCTTCTTTGAGACTTACAAAAGCAAAAACTGCTTGACCCTTAACTGCGTGAGTTCTACCGACACAAGCGGCTTCTGCTACCGCAGGATGATCAACTAATGCGCCTTCAACTTCCGCCGTTCCAATCCGATGTCCTGAGACATTAATAACATCATCCACACGTCCTATTACCCAGAAATACCCATCTTCATCCCATTTGGCTTCATCCCCGGTGAAATACATACCAGCATACTGTCCCCAATAGGTGTCTTCGTAACGTTTATCATCACCATAGACAGTTTTGAGCATTGCCGGCCAAGGCTCACGAACTACTAAATATCCACTATCACCTTTTTCTACGGGTTTTCCTTGATGATCAACAATTCCCACCTTGACCCCAGGAAAAGGGACAGCACAAGAGCCCGCCTTTAGAGGAGTAACCTCAGGTATAGGGGTGATCATAATCATCCCTGTCTCAGTTTGCCACCAAGTATCAACTATAGGACAACGTTCTTTTCCGATATGTTTGTGATACCACATCCAAGCATCAGGATTAATGGGTTCTCCCACAGAGCCTAAAAGTCGCAGACTGGAAATATCCCGGCCCATAGGGTATTTTTCTCCCCATTTCATAAACGTACGAATCGCAGTGGGCGCTGTGTAGAGTATAGTAACCTTATATTTTTCAACAATCTCCCAATACCGATCTTTATCTGGATAATCCGGAGCACCTTCGTACAATAAAATTGTTGCACCATTGGCCAATGGGCCATAAACCAAATAACTATGTCCTGTTATCCAGCCAACATCCGCTGTACACCAATACACATCTTCATCCTTGAGATCAAATACCCTCTCATGAGTTGTTGAGACCCCAACCATGTAACCCCCAACACTATGGACAATACCTTTAGGTTTGCCCGTTGTTCCACTCGTGTAGAGAATGAATAGCATATCGTCTGCATCCATTTCCTCTGCCGGACAAACTATTGGTATATTCTTGACAACTTCGTGATACCAAATATCACGGCCTTCTTGCATAGCAACTGACTGGCCGGTTCTTTGAACAACAATTACTTTTTCCACACAAGTAACGGTCTTGAGCGCTTGATCTACATTTTCTTTAAGAGGAATTATATTCCCTCTCCGGTAGCTGCCATCTGATGTGATGATAACCTTAGACTGAGCATCCAGAACCCGATCTTTTAATGCTTCATAACTAAATCCACCAAATACAACAATATGAGGGGCACCAATCCTAGCACATGCAAGCATCGCAATCACAGTCTCAGGGATCATAGGCATATATATTGTCACACGATCCCCTTTTTCTACTCCGTAGGATTTAAGAACATTCGCAAATCGGGATACCTCTCGATGAAGATCTTGATATGTTAGAACTCGATAGTCTCCCAACTCTCCTTCGAAAATTAGTGCAGCTTTATTACGACGTGCCCCGTTTAGGTGCCGGTCTAAACAATTATAAGCAGCATTTAATTTCCCACCGGCATACCACTTGGCAAAAGGATTATTCCATTCAAGAACTTTATCCCAAGGTTTAAACCAGTCCAAACGGTTTCCCTGGTCGCCCCAAAACTTTGTCTGATCTTGCCCAAGGTCGAAAATTTCAGGGTTTCGAATAACCATGTCAACAATCCTCCTTTCAAATAGTCCCTATGACGACAGGCCGGCTTAACAAACCCCAATATAAAGGGTTATTGTTTTATATAATGAAACCCAGTTTCATAATTGTAACAAAGTTCAATAGCTTTAATTGCTTCTTTAACTTTAGTTCGAATCTCAGCCGAATCTACTCTTTGACTTTCTTTCTTACTATCTTTTGCATCCGTTGAAGGAATGTTTCCGATAGAGCTCTGCTTTTTTGCTTTTTCAATTGTCACTAATCTAACCTCCGTTAATATATTTGCATCGTTTTATATCATGAAACTATGTTTTACAGATAGAAAACAAAATTTATAAGTTACCTTATATACTACCTAAAGATTAATCAAATGGATATTTATTTTCCCTGCATCCCTCCTAGACCTTGCGCGTATTTTCACTTGACAAGATAAAAATAATACCTAACAACTTGAAAATCCATTTCAACCATAAATGAATAATAACACACTTTACTGAATATTTCAATGATTTTTTTATATTTTTTTCTTTTGATTACATATTAAATTTAAACCAGAGGTGCTCAGATCGCTGAACACCTTGGTTTAAAGATCATTAATTCCTACGGCGACTTTCAATTTTCAGAATAGCCTTCCTAGCTTTCTCTCTTATATTTACTGATTCTCCGTAATCTTCAGATACCCTGGAAATACACTCAATCGTCGAGCTATCTCCTACTTCTCCTAGGGCTTCCACTGCCAATTCTCTCACCCCAACAACGGGATCTTTCAACAATTGAAGCAATGAAACAGCTGCTGATCCATTTCCCATCTGTGACAAAGCGTCGCAAGCTCTCGCTCTAATTAAGCTATCATTATCACCTAAACATCTTATTAGCAGATCAAAGGCCGTAGGGAGCTTGGCGAAGGCCTTTATTAGATGAATATCAACCCTTCTACTCACCTTTTGATAGATATTACTTAATATCTCAAACCCTTGCTCATTATTAAATTCAGTGACAACCCAGTCAATTAAATGGATTAGAACAGCTTCGTTCTGACCTAATAATATTCCTTTGGCTAATTCCAGATCCTCAATTTCAACAGCTCTTTTTAGCTGCTCGCCAAGTTTCGGTAATAAGAAACCTGCGATTATTTGAGCACTTTTCTCACTTAATGCTAGCTTTCCGGCTTTGTTCTTTTGAATATAGTGCAAGGATATCAGTCCATCAATAACACATGAGAAAAGGTTAACTCTTTGGTCACCTCCGGAAGCCCCAATCCCTGAACCCCACATTCCTGCAGCCTCACTCATGGCTGAAATTAAAGACTGCTCATCCAACCGTCCTTCATGGGTATGGATTATCTCTAATAGAGTTACCAAATCGGGAACCATTAGTGGCATTCCCAAATCCCAAATTACTTGTTCCAGTATCAGACGTTCTTTATATAAGGGCTCTCCTGAGACCGCAGTCTGAAATTGATAAAGGAAACTCAATTGTTCAAATCCATAATCTCTAAGCTCTGCATTCTGCTTACATTCCAGGAGACTAGCCCTAGTACTTGACGTAAATGCTTCCAGTCTTTTTAATCTTAGAATTAATAAATCCAAATAATCTAAAGGATAACCTGTTCTCTCGGCTATATTAGGCAATGATTCCCCACTAATCCAAAGACGAAAGATTCGTCTCCATGGTTCCTTCGGATCGGTTATTTGTGGCCGCTTGATGATTTTTTGCGCAGGCAATAGTAAGTCTTTCGCCAAATCCTCTACCACTGCAGAAGGATTGGCGAACTGATTTTTTAGTTTCCATTGAATAATCTCGGCATAGGTCGAATTTGTAAGCAAGTCTGCATTGCAACAAAAACAATGAACAAGATCTGGAATGATAGTTTCATTAATATATTTAAGTGCAAGTGGACTTCTTGGCCCACCCCACTCCTCAAGTAGTACGGCAGTTAGGCTTTCTGCCAAGCTGGACAAATCATTTTGGGTCCAACCCCAATTTCTTAGCTCTGTCACGATTCATCACCTTCATTTTGACTATGTTTATTATTTTGGTTTTCCCTCGCCTTTAACCCCATTTTCCATCCTATTTCCAGCGCTTTGATGTTTTGCTCAGTGGTACCTTTTGGAGCTCGATGCTTAACTGACTGTAAAACATTATCCATTGATAGGTAACCACTTATTGAAGCCACAACTCCTAGGGCCAGTACATTAGCGCTTTGTTCAGAGCCAAAATGAGCTCGGACAGCCTTAGTTATAGGTAACGAATAAAAGTTTTTACTTCTCGGCTTGACCTCTGTTACTTGAGTATCATCGACAATCAGAATAGCCTCTTCGTCTAGATGTAAGCCATATTTTTTGTAGGCTTCCTGACTAAGGGTTAGGACGAAGTCCGGTCTCTCAACTTTAGGGTAATAAATGTCCTCATCCCCGATAATAACTTCAGCCCGGCTAGCACCTCCCCGCGCTTCAGGACCATAGCTTTGACTCTGAGCAACATTTTGTCCAGCATAAATTCCCGCCTCAGCTAACATTATTGCAGCTAAAATCAGTCCCTGTCCGCCTGTTCCGGTCAACAAAAACTTTTGCATTGCCATCAGCGACTGACCTCCTTTAGCTTCTGTCGTAATTTGTCATATTCTTTTGTATACTCAGGTGCCTCACTGCGGAAAATTTCACCAATCTCAAAGTCATCCTCATGTCCAATTCGTTGCCCGGCTTTGTAAGCATGCTCTTTTTGCCACAGCAGCATATCCGCCGGGGTTTTGAACTTATTTCGCCTACCATAGGATACAGGACACTGGGAAATTGCCTCTACCAGAGAAAACCCCGGATTATTGTAGGCATCTATTACGAGTTTAGTAAGGAGTTGATTATGAAAGGCAGTGGCTCTAGCCCCATATGTAGCTCCAGCTGCTTTAGCCAACTCTAGTACCTGGAAAGGTCTCTCAAGGTTACCGAAGGGAGAAGTCGTTCCTCGTTTGTCATGGGGGGTTAGTGGCGAAGTCTGCCCACCGGTCATACCATATATACTATTATTAATCACTATTGCTGTCAGATCAATATTGCGTCTAGAGGCATGAATCAAATGATTTCCACCAATAGCGGTCGAATCACCATCTCCCATGATAACAAAAACATCCAATTCAGGGCGAGCCGCTTTAATTCCAGTGGCAAAGGGCAGTGCTCTACCGTGTGTCGTATGGATTGTATTAAAGTCTAAATAACCCGGCATTCGAGAAGAACAGCCAATTCCAGAGACAAAGATCACCTTGTTTTGATCAAGCTGCAGCGTTTTAATAGCTCGCACAATTGCAGCTGTGATTGTCCCTATTCCACACCCAGGGCACCAAATATGAGGTAAGGTATCAGTTCTAAAATACTGTGCAATATCATTAAACATTACATACCCCCCCAATCTTATCAAGAACTTCTTTGGGAGTTATTAATTCTCCATCTATGCGATTTAACCGTTCCACAGCTTTATTGCCAAAGATTCTTTCGATTTCGCCAGCTAACTGTCCGGTATTCATTTCTACCACGAGAAATTTGCGACCAACATACTTCTCTAATTGCTTTTGCGGAAAAGGCCAAATCGTTATTGGGCGAAAGAGCCCCACTTTCAAACCACGTCCACGAGCTATATGAAGGGCCTCCATAGCTGAACGAGCACTACATCCATAAGCTATTAAAATCAAGTCCGCATCTTCTAGTTGCACTTCCTCAACCATTTGAATCCGATCTAAGTATGGATTTAGTTTTTGCGTTAAGCGTTGCATAAAAGATTTGGTCACTTCCGGATTTCCGGTTGGCAAGCCTTTCTGATTATGTGTCAATCCAGTTACATGGTAACGATAACCATCACCGAAGTTAGCCATTGCCGGGATCATGCTGTCATCGTTTTCATACGGCAGATACTCTCCCGGTGGTACATCAGGCTTTTTACGATTTACGATTGTCAACTGATCAGGTAAAACTACCTTTTCTCGCAAATGACCGATTACTTCGTCCATCAGCAAAATTACTGGGATCCGATATTCCTCTGCCAAATTAAAGGCAATTACTGTTAACACATAACACTCTTGTACAGTGGAAGGGGTTATGGCAATTATCGGATGATCTCCATGAGTACCCCATCGAGCCTGCATAACATCAGCTTGGGCGGGTGAAGTTGGTAATCCCGTACTTGGTCCTCCTCTTTGTACATTGACCACGACACATGGAACTTCCGTAGCTACAGCATAACCTAAATTTTCCTGCATCAATGAAAAACCTGGTCCACTCGTCGCTGTGAGCGCTTTAAGTCCAGTCAAGGACGCTCCAATAATTGCTGCCATACTTCCAATTTCATCTTCCATTTGGATAAAGTTCCCACCAACTAAGGGCAACCTTTCAGCCATCTTTTCAGCTATTTCTGTAGAGGGTGTAATGGGATATCCGGCATAGAAAAGAACCCCCGCTGCCAGAGCTCCTTCCGCAACAGCCTCATTTCCTTGCATTAGCTTTGGATTACTCATCTTTAGTCACCTCAATATTGATAGCAAAGTCTGGACAGAGTTTTTCACAAATCGTACATGCTATGCATTGGTCTGGCCTGACAACCACAACCCTTCCTAGTTCATCACTTTCCAGAACTTTTTTCGGACAAAAGGCTATACATATTCCGCATTTCTTGCACCAATCCTCATTAACAATTACCCTAGTATCATGAATTGCTGTAACCAATGTCTTCCCATCTCCCTAATATCCAAAGTCATTTTGTGAAAGAAGGACAAGTACGTTGTTTTTCACTGCTTTAACTATGAAGAAACAACGCACTTGTCCCCAGGTCCCAGGGTTTAGGCGATTACTCTTAACTCATTTGTTCGCCAGATGTCTTAATTTTCCTTCCATCAATCCAAAATCTTTTGAAGATTCGCTAATTTACTAGAGATATTTCCTGTTTATTAACAACTCCTACACTTTATATTATGAATCAAATGCAAAAATAGGCTCAACAGCCCAAATAACTGTTAAACCTATTCCTAGTAGTTTCGACTCTCGTCGGGTCTTCTCTTCTTACCTGACTGAATCAAAGGTTCTTTTGCGGTAACTTAAATTCATTTGGCACTTTTCCAAAAATGATAAGATACTTTTTTCCTCACTTAATTTTTTTTCAGGGGTCATATTTCCTCTCCCTAATCTATCACATAATCCAAGTAGTGCAACTTCATCAATGGAAATCTCGGAAGCCATTCTTGGAATATCAGCAAATGGCAAACTCTTCGTAACAAAGAGTATCTGCATGTGCCATCTAACCATTTTGGAAACCTTATTGATAAATTCCTCATCCTTCGTGAACTCTTTAAGGAATTTTACTGCAAGCCCCTCTCCCAATTTGTCGTGGTCATATGACGTAATTCTCCCCTTCGTCATCTTCGTTGCTGATGCCTTTCCCAAATCATGAAGTAACGCTGACCACATAAGAACCTTTGGGTCTTGGCTGAGCTGTTTTCTTTCCCCAGCATTATCCAGGACTAACATTGTATGATTCCACACACTCCCTTCAGGATGATGTTTAGGCGACTGAGGTACTTTCTTTAAGTCGCTCAGTAACGTGAAGGGGTATTCTATAAATAATTCCGTGTTGCTTAATTCATTTATATAGGCTGATGGTTTAAGGTCATTCATTAAATGGTCATCAATTTCAGGAAATATTTTCATTTTAGTTACTCCAGTTTAACGATTCTTTTAATCTATGCTTTCCAACTTTATTAATTTAATGCTTATATTCAACATCCTTTTTAACTTGTCCACTAAACCCAAACCAGTTTGTCATTATATACTCTTGCTAATTTAAGCATATATTTTCTCTTCACATATACAATAACTAATAAGCACTATCACCTAAAATGGAGGTGACTAATATTACGAATAAATCTATGAGTATCCTAGCAACATTTAATTCATTTTCAATTGATTACACCGAAAAGTTGTCCTTTATCTCCACGTTGAAAGAACTAACATATAGGAAGAAAGTCCTCTTCACTTGCATAGGCTCCGACCGGGCAACCGGTGACTGTTTGGGGCCACTGGTTGGAACAAATCTAAAGCGACTGGGTTATACGGTATTAGGAACACTTGACGATCCTCTTCACGCCCAAAATTTAATTAAAGATCTAGAAAGAGCAATGGCAATAAATAACCCTGATATTGTCGTTGCCATCGATGCCTGTCTTGGTAAACATAATGAAATCGGTAAAATATCCTTATCCAACTCCCCTTTATCCCCAGGAGCAGCTTTAAACAAGAATTTACCAACTGTAGGTGATATCTCGATCCTCGGAATTGTCAATATGGGAGGCTTCCTCGAGCTTCAGGTTCTACAATGCACTCGTCTTCATACAGTAATGAAGCTAGCCACTGACATGACACATTTAATCTGGCGTGCGGTACCTGTTCCCCAGGAGAAACAAGTTCGAACAATCACTCGCAATCAATGCTCCTAAAAATTCGGGGTAGGATTAATGACCTTTTGAATAAAAAGTTCAACAAGCACCGGATCAAACTGGGTTCCCGCGTTTTTCTTCAACTCTTCGATGGCCACTTTATTCGATAAAGCATCTCTATAGCTTCTCGAACTTGTCATAGCATCATAGGCATCAGCAATGGCTATGATCCTTGGCTGAAGAGGCAGCTCCTCTCCTTTTAACCCCTTTGGATAACCTAATCCATCCCACCTTTCATGGTGGGCTAAGACGTATTCCGCAATTTCAGCCATCCCATTGGCTGTGCTTAAAATTCGATAACCGATTTCAGGATGACGTTTAACTTCTTCCCATTCGTCAAAGCTTAGTTTTTCCGGCTTGTTAAGGATATTTTCGTCAATTGCAATTTTGCCAATATCATGGAGCAAACCCACATTTTTTAACTCTTGAACTTCTCCATCTAATAGGCAAAGCGCTTCCCCCATCTTTTGACAAAGCTCTGAAACCCGGTAGGAATGCTGTTCTTCCCTAGTATTTTTTTCATGAAGAGTTCTAATAATTGTCTGAATGGTTTTTCCACGAATACTCGGCCCTTCAAACAGCTTTTTCTTGTACATATAATCTTCGGCTCTTTTTAATATCTCTAGAATATCTCTTTCTTCACTATTTTTAGTTTCATAACCAAAAGATATTGATATTTCGACAGTACCAACACGTTTCTTTTTGGCTAATTCATTTACCCGTTTAAGGATTTTCTCCGTTTCCACAGTATCCGTGTTTGGCAGCAGAAGGACAAACTCATCTCCACCCAATTTAGCAATGATATCTCCTTTTCTGCAGCCTTCAATTAGAACCTCTGCAACATGTTTAAGAAGTTCATCCCCGTAAGCATGACCAAAGGAATCATTAATTAATTTAAGTCCATTGACATCCCCCATTACAAGGGTCAATGGATAATTACCAGGAACATCAAGACGTTTTAGCTCTTCTTCAAAAAAGCGCCGGTTATATAAGCCGGTTAATTGGTCATGCAGACTTAAATAAACAATTTTCTCTTCTGCAAACTTTCTATCGGTAATATCTTGAATGATCCCAATTAACCGACATGCCTTATGATTCTCATCCAACTCAAATTTGCCCAGTTCATGCACCCAACGTTCTTCTCCATCGTTAATTCTGATAATTTTATAGACAAAATCAAAACCTTGATGAGCTCTAGCAGCCTGTAAAAAATAGTTTGAAAGCTTGGAACGCCATTCGGGATGAACAATCTTCATCCAACTTTCCTCCGTGTGGGGATAGGCCTCGTCAATCCCAAAAACCTCATGAAGCTCAGGCGAACAAAGCCAATCTCTTTTTTTGATATCTGCAACGTAACTTCCTAAATGTGCTACTCTTTGCGATTCGTGTAATAAAGAATTCTGCTGTTCCAGAACACTATTAAGCATGTCTAACTGACAAGTACGCATTTTCACCGTATCTTCAAGCCCATTATTTAAATTCCGAATCTCTTCCTCAATAATCTCTCGCTTGACAATCTCCTCCTCGAGCAAGGCATTGCTCTCTTCCAACTCACTATTTAGCTCCTCCAACTGGGCAGTTCTTTGCTGAACACGATTTTCCAGCTCAGTATTCAAGGTTCTAATCTCGGCCTCCACTTGTTTCCGTGCTATAAGAGCCTCAGTCAATTCGCTTGTTTTTTGTTTAACCATTCTTTGTAGAGTCCTGTTCCAAAGGAATAACAACATGGCAACTACTAGGACTGTTCCTCCGATGGATATAATGATTTTGAATAGTGGATGTTCATACAGATTCAAATTCTTTGATCCAAACCACTGTTCATCAATCGCTTTATATTCACTCTCAGAAATCTTAGCAAATCCTTTATTAATTGTCCTCAACATTTCCTTGTTATCCTTTTTAACGGCTCTATAAAAATTACTAGTATATAGGGAAGAATGCGTGTAATTGAAATCATCCTGAATCCCCATTTTATACAAGTAATAAAGTGCAGGGGGTTTTCCCATCACAAACACTACAAGTTTGTGATCTTTTGCTGCCTGTACAACAGCTTCAGCAGTATCATATTCTTCAATATCGGTTATCCCGTTATCTCTCAAAACATTGATACAGTTATCCCCTTTTTTTGCTCCTACAGTAAAACCTTTTAAGGAGTTGACATTAGTAATTCCAGAAATACTATTCTGAAAGAATATCGGAACTACAATAGTAGCATATGCTTCTGCATAATCAAGAATTGTAGTTCTCTCCTCTCGATAGGAGATAGTGTCAATAACATCAAACTTCCCTTGAGCCATGCTTTCTAGAGCTTTGCTCCAAGTCATACCGGTTATGTTTACTTGAATCCCTGTCTTCAGTTCAAAAAGCTTCCATTGATCAAGAGTAATTCCTTGTAACTCTCCATGACCATCTCTAAATGCATAAGGGGGATAGTTGTCATCCATTACCACACTAATACTTTTTATATCGGAAGCGGCTACCGGCTGAATAAGAGATAGGAAAATCAGTACAAATACCAGCCCCATAATCAAAAAAATATTTAGTCGTGCATTTTTCATTAGTTTTACTCTTCCCTTATCGAAGTAACGCAACGTAACGAGTACCGCACAAATATTCCAACGCGATTATAACGTAATTATATATATTACGACACGAAACGATTTATTTCTCTATTATTCTTTATGTATTTACGAAATCCTTTTTTGATTGAATTTTTTTAGTGCTAATTTTTCAGAACTCCTTAACACACTAACTTTTGGAAAAGTATTTTAACTGCTTGAAAGGGTTGACTTGATAAAGGAGTTAGGGATATCATTCTATCAAATAACTAGGAAAAGATTTCTTTATAGGACAAACTCATTGATAAGGAGCTGAGGCTCATGTTTGATATTTTTAGTGAACTCGTTGAAAAAAGGATTCAAGAGGCAATGAGAAATGGAGAATTTGATAACCTCCCTTCTCAAGGCAAACCAATCGATCTTACTTACTGGGCCAGTCTTCCGGAAGAAATACGTGCTGGTTATATGTTATTAAAAAACGGGGGGTTCTTACCTGAAGAAGCACAACTATTAAAGGACATAGATGAGTTGAGTGAGCAACTTAACCAGCGTGTCAGTCAAGAAACAACAAAAACTATAGCTAAAAGACTCGAAGAGGCCCGCTTAAAATATAACTTATTAGTGGAACTAAGAAAACGAAGTAAACTGTACTAACCTTTCTAGAGATAATCCATAAAAAAACAGCAGAAACCTTTCGGAATTTACTGAAAGGTTTCTGCTGTTTTTTTATCCCCAACCTCATTCCAGGTATGTACTAGATTGGAAGTATATGGTAAAATTATCCTATACATATAAAGAAGGGGTTGTATCATATGGCTAAACATTCTAAAATCGCTAATAACACTGTTAATAACACAAAATCAGCAAGGGTAATATGTGTTGCCTCCCAAAAAGGCGGGGTTGGCAAAACAGCAACTGTGACAAACATGGCCGTAGGGTTAGTTAGTCTCGGATATAAGACAGCAATTATAGACATGGATGCTCAAGGTCATATCGCGCTTTCTTTTGGAATTAAAAAGATTAACTTGAAAAAAACGATTTATGAGGTCTTAATTGGTGAAGCTAAAATGAAAGATATTAAACATACCGCTTTTGGCGTAGATCTCTATCTTTCAAACAATTCTCTATCTGATCTGGGACCCAAAGTAATTGGTCAGCAAAATTCCAAACAATTTCCCAATCCCAAATTCCTTTTAAAAAATGCCATTGGTCAAATTAAAAACAATTATGATTACATCTTAATTGATACTTCTCCCAGCAATGATATGCCCACCATAAATTCCTTATTAGCTTCCACGGACATAATCATACCGGTTCTGCCCGAGGGGCTGTCAATTGATGGGATTCACGAAACAATCAATTTAGTCAAGACCATTCAGGAACAAGGAGCTAAGGTCAATATATTAGGAGTTTTACCTACTATGGTTCAAGACCATACCAACCTCCATCATGTGATGCTCCAAGATTTACGAAAACGTTTTGCCGAAACTCCAGACATTAAAGTTTTTGAGACAGTTATCAAGCGAGCAATACGGCATGGCTTAGCGCAAACTCACGGCCAACCGGATATTAATAAAGCACCAGAATATCTCTCTTTCGTAAAAGAGGCATTTGCTATAGCTTAAATAATAGTTTGCTATCTTAACCATGATAGGACAGGCACTGTTGTTTTTTCTGTGAAACTACAACAAGAGCCTGTCCTATCATTTTATTAAGCTTGAGAATTGCTTTCCCTAAGGCCACCTTGGCATTTTTCGCTATCTTACACATCGAAGCATCCGTGTAACCCATAGAACTGAATTCTGCTAAAGCAGATTCTAGAATTCTCTGCTTGACCTCATCCTTCAAATATTGCATTATAGAACCTCCGTTCATTATTGATTATAGCATATTTAAAATAAATCAGAATCACTAATATATGTAAATGGGGGCGTGTTGAAACTTTAGTTTCTCACGCCCCTTAATAAGTTTCGAATAGGGAAGGCTAAACTGGCTGACCGTCTATCCCAAGACGACAGCCAGTTTTCTCATGTTATGGGCAATACAATGTAATCCCCACTCCAGCTTGACCTTTTCCAATCCTTTAAGGATAAATCGTCGCACACCAAAATTGCCTTTGATATCTCCAAAGACACTTTCCACCTCTATAGGTCTTAAACTGCGCATTTTTAGCCCGTATTCGCTCGTCAGATTAGCCCGTGCCTCTGCTTTTAGTTCATTGCCTTTAGGGTTAATGTAGATCTGCTTCTTGAAATCCGGATTATTACTTTGTTTGATACAACGTTTGAGGTATGGACAATCTTGACAATCATCACTTTGATAGACTCGAATGGTACTTCGGTAACCCCTCTTGCTTTTCTGAGTTTTTATGTACTTGAATCTTAGAACTCTCCTAAACCCGCACGTGTATTCATCCTTCTGTTTATCATATAGCCAATTTTGAACCAGGGTCGGATCAGGTTTCCCCTTGGCTGTTGCTTCCTTATGAAAAGTATTATATTTGACATAGTTCCCAAGGTTCTCTTGAGCTAGATATTCGTAATTCTCTTCACTGCCATACCCCGCATCGGCAACGATGTTGGCCGGAAGCTTACCCCCTAGGTTTTTCTTCAACTCTTCCAGGTGTTCTTTCAGGCAACTGGTATCGCCCGCCGATTGATGGATGGAGTATCCTACGACAAATTGATTTTCTGTTCCTATTTGGACATTGTAACCTGGCTTCAGTTGCCCGTTTTTCATGGCATCCTCTTTCATACGCATGAAGGTTGCGTCTGTATCCGTTTTTGAGTAACTATTGCGCTCTGCCAGCAGTTCCTCTTGTTTTTCGTATTTCTTCATACGAGGTAAGTAATCTTTCAGCAAGACTCTTTTAACTTTAATAAATTTCTTTTCCTTTGGGTTTTGGGTTAATCGTTCGTCGATCTTTTTAACCGCTTCTTCTATAGCCTGGGAGTCAATCGGTTTTTCTTCTCCTAGTTCTTCTAGGTTCCGGTCCCCATACTCTTCATTTTCTTTCTGATTGGCCAAATCCACAAATTCAAAGAGTTCTCGGCACTTTTCCCGCAACTTTTCTTTGTAGCGCTTGGTCGATTTTCCCCAGACCCAGCTGTACTTATTAGCATTAGCTTCTATTTTTGTCCCGTCTAAGAAGTAATTTTCCAGCTTGATATAGCCTTGTTTATGTAAAAGTTCAACAACCTCACTAAAAATCTCAACCAACACATCTTTCATACGTTCGCCCCGGAAGCTGTTGATGGTTTTAAAATCCGGACTATTTCCTCCGCACAACCACATATACATGATGTTTTCGCGGGCTGCCTTTTCTATGCGGCGGCTAGAAAACGTTTTATCGGCATAGGCATAAACGATCAGTTTGGTCATCATGACGGGATGATAACTCGAACGTCCACCTCCAGGATATTTAGCTAAAAGAGGTTCTAGATTCATTTGATCGAGAGCAGAGTTTACCACTCTGACCATATGATTGGGAGGAATAAGACATTCCAAATCTATTGGTAAGCTCAGTTGATTCTGATTGTACTCTTTGAAAACAACTTGGTTATGTACTTTCTTACCCGGTTTTGACAAGGGAAAACACCTGCCTCATTCGTACTTTCCTTGTCTTAATTATACCATTTTTCTTTCAAATACGCGGAAAAACCGCCGAAATCTAATGATTTCTAGCGGTTTCTCTCGGCTGTGTTTTCACACAGCCCCATTAATAAAATCATCTAGTAATTAAGGTTCTTGATCCTAGAACATGTGCACGCTAGCAGAACTATTTAAGCACTGACGCCACAGTAGGGATCATCTCTGGTACTACGTAAGCTTGCAGACCGATCATTATCGAAACTATAACAAGGAATATGAGAGAATGTTTAACTGTGAAACGGAAGAGATCCGATTCCTTCCCGACTAGGGACGTGGCTGCAGCCGCAACGGCAATAGATTGTGGCGAGATCATTTTTCCAACAACACCACCTGAGCTATTTGCCGCAACGGTTAGTACAGGATTAACCCCAATTTGTTCAGCTGTAACTTGTTGAAGCTTTCCGAACAAGGCGTTGGCCGAAGTATCGGAGCCTGTCAGGAATACACCCACCCATCCTAGAACCGGAGAAAGGAATGGGAATGCTTTTCCGGTTGAAGCAAACATAAGTCCAAGGGTAAAGGAAAGTCCTGAGTAATTTGCTAAATAAGCAAAACCAAGCACAGATCCCATAGTAATAATTGGATATACGAGCTGCTTGAGGGTTTTACCAAAAACTGAAACCGCTTTTGCAGGAGATACACCTAAAATAAACATGGAAATGATGGCTGTTATGAGAATTGCCGTACCGCCGGCTGCAAAGAAGTCCCACTTATAGGATGCAGCATAAACAGTGGACTTCGTCACAATTGGGGAAACTTTATAAACCAAACCATCAAGACCAGGCCAATGGGGTATATTAACAAACCATTGTAAGTCCTTAGTAACCCAATTCTTAAAACTTGGAGTTCCCCAAACTGCCACCATAACCGTTAAGATTACGAAGGGGGACCAAGCTTTGATAACTTCACCTGTGCTGTAATGGGTTGTATTAACCACAGCCTTTTTCTCACTTGGAAAACGCCAAACCGTTTTAGGTTTCCAGAACTTCAAGAACACAGTTGTCGCTAATAAAGAAGTCAATGAAGAAATAATATCCGGTAAATAAGCTCCCAAGTAGTTTGCAGACCACCATTGGGCAACGGCAAAGGATACGCCTGTTACTAAAATAGCAGGAAGAACTTCTTTGGCTGCTTTCCAGCCTGCCATAAGTATAATCAGATAAAGGGGAATCAATACGGATAAAAATGGCAGTTGTCGTCCTACAGCTTGAGAAATAACGAAGTCACCTAAACCCGTTACACTTCCGGCAGCAATAATCGGACTTCCAATTGCACCAAAAGCAACTGGTGCAGTATTGGCAATCAGGCATAATCCGGCTGCATATAAAGGCTCAAAACCTAAACCAATTAAAATAGCGCCAGAAATTGCAACCGGAGCACCAAAACCGGCAGCCCCTTCTAAGAAAGCGCCAAAGGAAAATGCTACCAATAAGGCCTGGATACGACGATCATCTGAAATTGTAGCGATAGAACTTTTAATAATATCAAAATGTCCGGATTCAACCGTTAAGTTATACAAAAATACGGCTGCAATAACAATCCAAGCAATTGGGAATAACCCATTAACAATTCCTAAGAAACTTGCTGAAAGAGCAGTTCCTACTGGCATTTTATAGACAAGTACCACATCAACTAGGGTTATTGCTAAGGTTAATACGCCTGCAATATAGCCCTTCATCCGTTTGACAGCGAGTGCCCAAAATAAGAAAAAAATCGGAATTGAAACTACAAGTGCAGTAAGCCCTATGCTATTGTTCAACGCTGCATAATTTTGACTCCAAGGCATTTACATTCATCTCTTTTCTTTACTAAATAAAATATTCTAAAAATTCAGAAAACCTTTTTACACCTTCCTTTCTTGAGAATTCGCAAAACCATATTTTATATTTGCAATTCAGATTGTACAAAATAAATACATTCTTCAGCATTAATCGAACAAAAAAAACAGGATTCTTTGACTGAACAGCCAAAAATCCTGTTTAAAAGGATTCCTATAATTTTAAATGTTGCCGTAGTGATTTTACATAAGTCCTACTCACAGGAATTTCCGAGCCGTCTTTCATCGTCAAATTGCATGTGTTATTAAACCAAGGAATTACGGCCTCAACCTTATTCAAATTTGCCACATAACTTTTATGAACTCTTAAAAAGGACTCACCCAAAATACTTTCTAATTCATTTAAAGTATAGCTTGTCAAGTAACTCCGCTTCTCAAGAAATACTCGAACAGACCGTTCTTCTATCGTTGCGTAAAGAACGTCTTGGAACGGAATTAGGTATATCTTCTCATTCTCTTCAACCTTGAGTTTCGACATACCATTATTAGGATGGAGAATCGAGTAGATTCTATCTAGTTTATCCATAAATTCATTAGGGATTGTTCCTTCTTCAGCTTCTTTAACATTGGTTTGTTTCTCAAGACGAGTTTTTAGTCGTTGAACAGTGTCAGCTAGCCGTTCCTCTTTAAATGGCTTTAGTATATAATCTGCTGCGTTTAAATCAAAGGCTTGAACTGCATAATTGTTGTACGCTGTTGCAAAAACGAAAGCAGGTCTTAGCGAATATTCAACATTTCTGGAAATATTTATAGCTGTATCTATACCAGATCCATCCGGCATTTCTATATCCAAAAAAACAACATCCGGCTTCAATTCACTTACTTTTTTCAGTACTTCCTCATTTGTGGAGACTTCTCCGATTATATCTATTTCCGGAATTTTACCTAACAAATAGATTAACTCATCTCTTGCCGGTTGTTCATCATCTGCTACGATGACTCTCATTTATCCCACTCCTAAGCTATTTCAAAATGAGGCTTTTCTGGAATTCTTAAAGTTACCACAGTTCCTCGTCCAAAAACACTTGAAATCATAAAATCTGCTTGTCCATGGTAAGCATATTTTAATCTTTGCTCAACATTTTTAAGTCCTATACCCAACCCTTTACTTTGAACCGTTTCCCCGGAGTGTAAAAGTTTCAGTTTTTCGTCTGGTATTCCTACTCCGTTGTCCGTGATTTTAAGAAGCAAAAATCCTTTTTCTTGTTCAGCCGATACTATAATCTGCCCCCCTGAGTTCAGTGGATATATTCCATGTTTAATGGCATTTTCTATTAGCGGTTGAAGCGTCAACCCTGGAAGCTGCCAGTTTAGCACCTCTTCAGAAATTTCTTCAATAACATTTAAGCGATCTGAAAAACGCGCTTGCTCAATGGCTAAATAGGCACGTATGTGATCACATTCTTCTCGCAATGAAACAAAACGATCGCCACTTTGCAAATTTTTTCTAAAAAAGTCCCCTAGTTCTAATAATAGATCTCTTGCTCTTCTGGGATTTGTTCGGCAAAAAGAAACAATCGTATTAATAGCATTAAAAAGAAAATGCGGATTGATTTGAGCCTGCAGAGCCTTTAGTTCTGCCTTACTAACTAAACTAGCCCTAGTTTCCAAAGCAGCCAGTTCTAATTGAGTCGAAAATAGTTGTCCTAACCCTGCAGCGAATTCACGGTCAACTTTCGTTAAACTCCGTTTCCCCTGCCTATATATTTTAAGTGTCCCTACTACAGTTTTCTCAAAGCGTAAAGGTACAATTAAGGCGGATCCTAAACAACAGGAATTATCTGAGCAGCCAATTTCTTCTTTGTTCACTGCTAACTTTATCTCCCCGGTGCTAATTGCCTCGATGGTCGCCTTTGTTTGGAGCTCTAATCCAGCTGTGTGATGATCTGACCCTTTACCTACATGAGCTAAAACTCTCTGATCGCTTGTAATGGCTACTGCAGCAAAATCGGCACGTTTGAAAATTATTTCGCACACTTTTTCCGCGGTCTCTTCATTCAAGCCCAGGCGTAAGATAGGCAATGTTAGATTAGCAATATATAAAGCCTTTTGTGCCTGCAGAGCACCAATTCGCTCTTCTTCCAGAATCGAGTTTTGAGCGATTCCATAAAAAATTGCAATTCCTATTCCATTCATAATTATCATGGGGGGGCCCATAGTTTTAACAACGTCCCAACCATCTGGGGCTGGTAAGGTTGCCAAGATCATTAACATCTCTAATATCTCTGATCCAAAACCGATTAAGACAGTCTGTCTCCAACTTAAAAGTTTGCTTGAAGAATTTTTTGCCATAAGTCCAGCTATTAAGCCATTAATAATGGTCGCGATAGCACAGCTTAACGACGTAGCCCCGCCTAAAAAATATCGATGGGTTCCTGCAATAATACCTGAACCTAAGCCAATAACCGGACCACCCAAAAGTCCTCCGGCAACTACTCCCACAACTCTGGAATTTGCTAAAGCACCTTTCGTTGGCAGACTCATATAGGTTCCTACTATCCCAATAATTCCGAATATTAGAATAAGAATGATTCTTTCTCGTGTATTGATCATCCCGCGCATAGTTTTCTTAAATAAAGGAGTAAGACTTAATAGATAAGCAATAGTTACTAAAAAGCTCGTGTCTAGTGCCATCTGCTTAAATAGAGTAATATTCATGTCTAGAGCTCCTCAATTTAATAATTCTACTAACCAATAGAAGTAAACAGTAATTTACTTTAATCTTATAGAAAAATAATTATATTTCAAGCTTATAACCTAAGTAAAATAAGGAAATTTTAATGTTGTTAATTTCTTATTGTTTTCTTTTTTTAGTATTTTGTGTAAACGTTATATTTTTCTCGTTATTTGACTTTTCTTATTTGTATTTATTATTTAACTTTGCATTAATTAGGTTTATAAATTTTGTCCCAGGATGTTAATGTGAAAAAAATAACAAAAAAACAAGCGGCGATCTACAAAAGCGTAGATCACCGCAACTTAGACATTAGAACTTAACAATTAGTTGATAGCGTCATTCATTGGCTATGTCTTAACTAACAACTTTTTAGGTCAGAGATATACAATGGGCTGGGCAGCCTTCAACAGCTTCTTTGCAAGATTCTTCGAACTCAGCGGGGACAGGGTTAGTATATGCAACTGCTAAACCATCATCCTCCATTTTAAAAACCTCGGGGCAGAATGCAGGGCAAGATTCGCATCCTATGCATTCATCTTTGTTAACTTCAGCAATCATAATACTTACCTCCTTAAAATAATCCTTCAAAACCATCCATTTCCAATAAGAGTTTATCACAAGAAGCATTCGATAGAAAGTGTATTATTTAACAGGCAGCCTAGTGTATGAGCCCTCACAGAAGCGGATCTCCTGAATGCACAATCAATCTTAGTATTGCTCTATATATCTTACCAGTCTATTAAGTGGTTGATTGACTTAAGCGCTTAATCTTTGTACGCAACAGTACTAATGCAATGGTTATCCCTGTTAAAACCAAACCAAAAACACTGACAATACTATAGGCTAAAAATGCGGCTGAAATATTATACATCTCTAGGCCCGCTTGGGTCTTATAGACAACCGCGAAAAAAAGCGAACGAATACCCGGAATATAAGCCACTTGATAAATAATATGTCCTGCAAGGACTAAAGGAGTTAAGGCGAAAATGAGTTTGACGCGCAAGGATGCCGACTTTGTTTTAAACGGTTTAGCTATTATCCATGCAACAATTCCACCAATGAATCCCGATCCCCAATAAAATAATGTAAACCAAGCCTTCCAGGCATCGGAAAATTCCTTTGTTTGAAACGCTCCAAAGTAGTTTAGCGGTACTAAAATCCCCAGCATTACCCCGATAAAGACTACAAATCCTTGGTTAACGCGAACTAAATGCCATACTTCGCGGCCTACAAATCTCAAATTCACTTGAACAGAACCATTTGGACAATTCCTCACACAATTAAAGCATAATTTGCAATCTAAATTATTATCTAAATAAGGTAGGTGTTGGGACATTGGGCACCCGGAAACACTTTTAGTCCCTACATAACACTCAAATGTTGTACACTTATTCAAGCAAACTGAAGTATCCGCTCGAACCTCTAACATTGCACCTACCGAAGCAGTTCCGATGAACCCTCCCAAAGGACAAAAGTGTCTGCACCATGTATGGCGTGGAAAAAGAATTGCTGTAAAGATCGCACAAGCTTGGATTGATATTAATAAAATTGCTGTATAACCAGGATTAAAACGCATGTCAGTAATAACTTCAACCCAAAAGATTGTGAGAAACAAAATGCTGAATATGAGGTAATCATACTTTATGATCACCTGAGGTATCGGGTGGTTCTTATGAATTCTTCTCTGCACAAAATCCATAATAGTCGAAAAGGGACAAACCGTACACCATAATCTACCTAAAAAGGGAGAAATCAGAGCCAAGGCCGGCCACCATAACCCCCAGACCAAAGCAAAGACTTTTGTGGAGACCGCAACTTCAGGCCTAAATAGCAATAGTAAGACCAACGCTATAAACATAGTTGCCACTGATCTCCTTAGCCAACCAATAAGACTCCCTTTCATAAGCAATCCCTTTAATGTTGGCCATCCTAAAAGATTAATCGTATGCCCATTTTGTTCAGCAGTTGGCCCGAAAAAAATTTGCTCTAACCCAATAACATCTTGTTCGGCAATATGAAAAGCTCTTTCAATAACTTGAATTAATTCAGAGACATTACCTTGCTGGTAATGGTGGGACAACAGCAGTTGAGTCGCTTCCTGACTGAGAATAGGAACATTTCTCTGATTTTTATTAGCAAGTTTCTCTAGAAACCCTTGGGCTAATATTGGAATATCACGTTTGCGTTTCCGTAGAGGAGTGATTTCGTAGGTGTGGACAAAGCACTTTCTTAACTCAGAAATTATAACTCTGTCTAAATCATCGGGTTCCGAGTTCAGACTGCCAATAACAATGCATTTGTTTTTATGGAAGTTGATGGCTTGAGCGAGTTTAAGCTGGGTATGGGGTGAAAGGAGATTTATTTCCCTTATGAATAAGGTTCCACCTTCTGCAATATCAAAAAGGTTTGAATTATAAATGGAAGAAGGATTCTCCTGACTGTCAGACTCAAGGATTAAATCTCTCCACTGTTGATCAAAGCGTCGTCCATCCACTACTACGAATGGGGCCTCTGTCAAAGCCTGGCGCTGATGAATGTACCAAGCCATCATCTGGCGACCGGTTCCTCGTTCACCTGTCAGGAGTATATGTCCTTTGGCTTGGGAGAATTCATCTAACTTTCTTTCTATCTCTGCCGTTGTACGGGGACTTCCCCAAAGTCCATAAAATTTATCTTTATATTGGGTGAGCTGCAAAGCAGAGCGCAGTACTTCTTTATACTTTGCTTCAGACAAGATAAGGTTTGCCTCATTTAAGTTTTGAGTTAATTTGCCTATAAACCTTTGATACAACCATGGCCAGCGCAAAAGCATACGGGCAAAACCCTCTGCATCCAACGTTAGAACTGAACATTCTTCTTGACAAAGAATTGTTGTGGCCGCAGGCTTTCCATCAAGCAACGAAAATTCTCCAAAGCTACCTCCTGGCTCAATGGATCTGACTCTCCTCACACGTTGTCCTTCTTTTCTGATCATAACATCGACTTTTCCCTTAATCAGAATGTAAAAAGCATGTTCTGCTTGACCCTGTTTTATAATCTCAGCGCCAGTTCCATAATTTTCCCATTGAAAGTCAAAAGCGAGTTCTGCTAACTCAGTTGATGATAAATCTGAAAGCAGCTCAATTTTTGATAGACTATAAGCTTTATCATCAATCATAGGCCCTCCATTATTATTCTTTCTTCTCTTAACCCAAACTCTATCAAGGATGGTTATTAGCTGTTAAATTATCTGATAACCTTATTTTTTTAATCACCCTAAGAATACTTAGAATATTTAAGATATTCTTTTAAAAACTATAGCTTAAGAGATAATTCCTGGCAAGTCACACTTTTTCCCAATCATACACAAAAACCCCTACCATTGATAGGTAAGGATTTCTGTTTTCTCACATTCTTTATGATTAATGAAATAAAATAAATTAGTATTTAATAAATTTCGACCCTAAAGCACCACAAATCGGACATTTTTCAGGAACAACCTTCTCAATGTTCCCGCAAATTGGACAAAGATAATAATATACTTCTTCTTCCTGATCCAAATTGTCTTTTGCTTCTTGATAAAGTCTAGCGTGAACCTCTTCCGCTTTTAGAGCATATGTAAAAGTTCTTATTGCAGCTTGATTACCCTCTTCTTGGGCCACTTTCAAAAACTCCGGATACATGCTTTGGTATTCATGATTTTCACCAGCCACTGCATCATTTAGATTTTCAGCCGTTTCCTTAATTTTTTCTGCAACCTCGAAATGCTTTTGAGCATGTATCGCTTCAGCATCTGAAGCAGCCTTAAAAAGCTTCGCCGCGTTCTTTTTACCTTCTGCTTCTGCTTTCTTTGCGTAGGCAAGATACTTGCGATTAGCCTGTGATTCTCCAGCAAAAGCCTCCATCAAATTGTCTAAAGTTTTACCGTTCATAAAGTTTCCCTCCTAAATTGGTTTTAATTAAGTCAGTATGCGCAATTTTTAGGGCTTCTTAATAATTAAGGATACCCACTGACTGCTTTAAGTTTAATACCTATAATATACCATAACTACTAACTAATACATAATTGGTGCATTTAGTCTTAATTGTATGTTAAAAGTTGCCATGTTATAGTTATTCTAGTTACTAAGTGCTTATCTTTGATAATAAATGTGGGGTGTTCGGATGAAAAACGTAGGCCTTGTACTTGAAGGCGGAGGCATGAGAGGGCTATACACCTGCGGTGTATTAGAGTACTTTATGGAAAACAATTTATATTTTCCTTATGTAATAGGTGTATCAGCAGGAGCTTGTAATGCTGCCTCATATATTTCTCGGCAACAGAAAAGGAATGAAAAGGTTATCATTGGCTTCGTTAAGGACTGGAGGTACATGAGTCTAAGAAATCTATTTCTAAGTAAATCTTACTTTGGTATGGATTTTATTTTTGATGAGATTCCCAATAAGCATGTTCCGTTTGACTTTAAAGCCTTTTATGAATATCCAGGTGATTTTTTAGTGGGGGCAACTGATTGTCAAACTGGTAAGCCAATATATCTTAATAAAGATGATTTAGGCGATCAATTCCAGGCTTTAAGAGCGTCTGCTTCTCTGCCAATGATATCCCCTATCATCAACTATAAGGGACTTGAACTCTTAGATGGTGGAATTTCCGATTCCATTCCTCTCCAAAAATCCATTGCAGACGGCAACCTCAAGAATATAGTTGTTTTAACCAGAAATAAAGGTTATAAAAAGCAGCCCGGAAGATTTAATGCTCTGCTCAAACTAAAATATAGAAATTACCCTCAATTAATCGAAACCATGTTAAACCGGTATAAGAATTACAATGAAACCTTAAATTATATTGATCACCTTGAAAACATAGGACAAGTTATTGTCATAAGGCCATCAAAAGTATTAGAAGTTGACCGCTTAGAAAAAGATCCTCAAAAACTTCAAAGACTACTTCAACAAGGGTATGAAGATACTAAACGCTCTTATGAACGTATTATTGAATTTGTCCGGCAATAGACTCCCCGACAGAAGTAGGTATTAATTAAAAAAACACCCTCGGAAATACTCGGACTTCGCAAGGGTGTCTAATATAATTGGTAAAAGATTCTCTCGATTATTTTTCCGTTCTTGCTCTTTGGTCTTTTTTGGTCTGGCCTAAACGTTCAATCTTAGGCTCATAATCCTGTTTTTTCAGTTCTTGAAAATGTTCATCCATCTCAGGGAATTTATCTGCTAAAGCCTCTCTTCTTGATTCATTCTTATGTGTCATGTTTTGTTACCTCCTTTTAATTCAACTTAAAATACCTTTACAGTATTTCCTTAATTACAGGAATGATGTTGGATTATTTTTGAAATCTTGATGCATAATTTAAAGCTCAACAAGCCATAATACGATCATAAGGGTACGTAATGGTTGAGCCAAGATTCATATATGTTTTTCACCGGGTGTATATGGGTCGGCCAAAGATTATATTCAGGTGGTAAAACGCTTGTATATAGTCGGAGGGAAGATCTTTTGGGGTAGGAAAAGGGCTTTATGTCAGTCTTTTTTGATTGTTTTAAGGTTCTCACTTATTCTAGCGGGTCGAGCTAAGATTTTACCGGGTTTTGAGTTTCTTACTCAGTCATATGTCACATGACATATGCATGTGTAAGGATTCGGTTATATTCAGCCGAGAGGTTGTCTATAGCTGAGTAGATATCTTGTAAGGTCGAACGAATCATGAGTATGGGTGGTAACCTGCTTGATTATGGTCGGAAGATCCTAGTTAGGTAATCAGCGATCTATACTGGTGTCAGGTAGATCATTACGTGCTCTTATATATTTGACATTTACAGCCGCTACCAAGTAGTTTTTATCTTTTTTTCAGCTTTTGCTAAAAATCAAGTGATCATCTTTTAGATTATAATTATTTAAAAACAGGTTCTTTCTTATCAGAGTAAGAAAGAACCTGTTTTCATGCAGCTTTGATCAGCATTATCGTGTAGGGAGAATTTCCAGCCAGTAATTATCCGGATCATTAATGAAGTATATACCCATTTCTCGGTTCTCATAACAGATACAACCCATTTTCTTATGATGCTCATACGCTGCTTCAAAATCGTCGACTCTAAAAGCAATGTGAAATTCATTTTCTCCTAAGTTATAGGCTTCAGTTCGATCTCTCAGCCAAGTCAATTCCAGGCTATGCTGTGTAGCACCATCTCCTAAATAAACTAGGATAAACTCTCCCTCAGCCTGGACATGCCTCATAACCTCAATTAAGCCTAGCGCTTCCTTATAAAAATCAAGACTCTTTTCAAGGTTCAAAACATTAATGTTGTTATGCTCAAATCTAAATTTCATTATTATTTTCCCTCCCTCATTTTAACAACTATTGGATTATCATATTTAGAAAATACTACTGCTAGTTAATAATAGAGTTTATAATTATTGTATAATTAGATCGGGGTGATAACAATGACTAATTCAATGAGAATCAAATATTTGTATCACAGTGGTTTTTTAGTAGAAACAAATACAAATCTACTCATATTTGATTATTACCAAGGTTCGGTCGATAGTCTATTAAAAGAAAGTCCTAATAAGAATATTTTCATCTTTTCCTCACATAGTCATCCTGACCATTACAATCCTATAATACTAGAATGGCATAAATGCAGACCCAACATTCAATATATCTTCAGCAATGACATCAATGTCCCATCACAACAAAATATAAATATAAATTTCATAGCACCCTACCAAGCTCTTAAAATAGGCAACTTAAGTATCAAGGCTTATAATTCAACGGACCTAGGTGTTGCCTTCCTTGTCCAAGATGAGGAAATACGATACTTTCATGCCGGAGATTTAAACTGGTGGTATTGGATTGATACCCCTGAGGAAATGATGAAAGCTGAAAAGAACTTTAAAGAAGAAATCCAAAAAATCAAGGGGGAAGCGATTGATGTGGCTTTTTTTCCAGTTGATCCAAGACTTGAACTAAACTATAGTGCAGGAGCTGAGTACTTCATTCAAGAACTCACCCCCCGAATTTTTATCCCAATGCACTTTGCCGACAGCCCTGACATTGTCACAAAGTTTGAAACCAAGATGAAGGATAGTCCCAGTAGGATTATAAAGTTCTCTCAAAAAGGTCAAGAGTTAATACTCTAGTCACTATTTATATGGGAGGCATTTCCGAATAGAATAACCGCCGGCTAAGCTGGCGGTTATTACTAAGGATTTTATGTTATTTCTAGTCAAATAGAATTAAAGCCATAACCTCTAAATCAACTGTCCCAGTATTTTCAATTGAATGTTTTTCTCCGTTTTTCGTAATAATTACATCACCAGGTTTAACCGACTTCTGCTCTCCGTTGTCATCGACCATACCTTCACCACTTAGAACAACATAAGTTTCAAAATCGCCTACGTGCTCATGAAGACCGATGGAGGTTCCAGGTTTCAACACATTTTTAGCAAATAGCCGACCTTTACCTTTAAACTCATCTTTTTCCGTTTCAAGAAAGTGTGTCATTTGAATCTCGCCTTTGCCCCCGCGGAAGTTAGATACTGAATCTGTTCTTAACTCTTCTAAATGTTTAATCATATCAGTACTCCTTCATAGTTAAATTAATTAAGATTATAGCATAAATTGTGAACGTAGGTTAAATATCTTGATTCTCTCAAAAGATAAACTTATGCCTGTTTGTCTTTCACTAAATGTCCATGGTATACTTTTTCCAAGTTTGGGATTTATATTAATTAAAAGGAGTGTGCTATGAATAAGAATTCATTAGGGAAATATGCTCAACTTATTGTTAAAACCGGTTTAAACCTCCAAGAAAATCAAACTCTTGTTATTTCTGCTCCTATTGAATGTGCACTCTTTACACGAATAGTCGCAGAAAAAGCTTACCAAGAAGGCGCACGAGATGTTGTCATCCAATGGCGAGATGAATTATTTTCAAAGATCCGCTATCTCCATGCTCCAGAAGAGATTTTTGAGGAATTTCCAGAGTGGCAAAAGGAATTTTACCTTTCTTATGTACACCAAGGAGCCGCTTTCTTAAGTATAGCCGCTTCAGACCCTGAGTTGATGAAGGACGTCAACCCCAAAAGAATAACCAAGGCTCAAAAAGCAAGCAACATTGCCCTCAAGGATTATCGAGATCGGCTTATGAGCAACCAAAACACCTGGTGCGTTGTTTCAATACCAACAGCAGCTTGGGCCGCGAAGGTCTTTCCACACCTTTCTGCAGAAGAGTCGATAGAAAAACTATGGGAGGTTATTTTTCAAACGGTACGAGTCGATACTGAGAACCCAATTCTCTCTTGGCAAGAACATACTACTAACCTTAAAGCAAGAATGGACTTTTTGAATTCTCTGACCTTAAGATCACTCCGTTACACAAATTCTTTAGGAACTAATCTAACAATCGAGCTCCCTGAAGACCATATCTGGCTCGGCGGTTCTGAGTATACCCCGGAAGGTATAGAGTTTATAGCTAACATGCCTACAGAAGAGGTATTTACCTTACCTAAAAAAACAGGTGTGAATGGCAAAGTCGTCAGTTCATTGCCTCTAAACTATAATGGAAATCTCATAGAGAACTTTTCAATGACATTTAAGAATGGCAAAATTGTAGATTTTAGTGCGGAAAAAGGTTATGAAACACTAAAGTCAATTATTGAGACAGATGAGGGCTCTCATTTTCTCGGCGAGGTTGCTTTAGTCCCCTTTGATTCTCCTATTTCAAATTCAAAAATCTTGTTCTATAATACCCTTTTCGATGAAAATGCTTCCTGCCATTTGGCTTTAGGAAAAGCTTATCCTGTTTGTATGAAAAACAGCGAAAAACTAACTCCGGAAGACTTTACAACACTAGAAATCAACGAATCCCTAGTGCACGTAGACTTTATGATTGGAACCAGGGATCTGGAAATCTTAGGAACGACTTACGACGGTAAAGAAGTTTCCATCTTCAAAAACGGTAATTTTGCCCAGTAAGTTAATGTCTATGCTAAAAAATCCCTTAACGACTCACGTTCTTGCCCAAGGAGATATTATTCACTGGGACGGAAGTTATCCCCACTTTTGCCAAAACACTACAGATGTCCCTGCGAAAGTTATGTTGCTCTGACTCCTCCGGCCATGCTCCCGCTTTCCAAAACAGAATAAGAATATACTAACTAGTCATTTCAATTGAAACAAATGGTAATGTTCTTAAAACATTAAACGGGGATAATTAAAGAAGCTAACCTTTTAGTTAGCTTCTTTTTGTGCCTGCAACTCAGAAGATGCTAGAAACTTTACTACCCATTTATCGATATTTTTCCTAAACGTTGAATCTGTCTGATTCGTCTTTCCAATCTGCGAGGAAATAATAGATCTTCATTATTAAAAACCAGTACCTTCCAGCCATCCGAATTAAATTTATTAAGATCTTTTGGATGCTCTGGATCATCCAGGCAAATCAAGATATCTTCAACTTGGGCCAGAAATGTCTTGCCCATTATTCTTTTATTCCAATACACAGTCCCTTTTGGGAAGATGTTGCTTAGAACATGTCTAAGAGTATCTGCCTGCTTAGGAACTATAGAAGTGCTAGATAATTGAGAAATCTTGGAGTGGATGGATGTGAATAATGCAGGGACTTTTATATTTTCATCAGGTTGTAGGCCATTTACAACATCTAAAGGCCTATCAGGCTTACTACAAGGCTCTAGGAAATAATCCTTAGACGGAGACATAGGGTCACTCAGTCCAAAGCGTTCTATCCTGTTTATTGCTTCTAATTTTGTATCTATCTTAACAAGAGCCTCCGAAAACTTCTGGGCATCCGCTTTTGCTCGGGCTTCGACTTGGGCAAGTTTCTCATTGAGCTCTGCAGCTTCCGCTCTCGCTTGGGCTTCAACCTGCACAAGCGCCTCACTAAGTGACGCAGCTGCTGCTTTTGCTTGGGCCTCACCTTGGGCATGAATCTCTATTTGTGCTCGTGCCTCTGCTAGCGCCTGGGCATCCGCCTCCGCTTGTTTTTCGGCCTTGGCCAGCACCTCTGCTAACTTCTCTGCATCCGCTTTCGCTTGAGCTTCGACTTGGATAAATTTCTCTGTGAGTGCTGCTACTTCTGCTCTCGCTTGAGTTTTAACTTGTAGAAGAGTCTCATTGAGTGCCTCAGCTTCCACTCTTGCTTCAGCTTCAACCTGCTCAAGTTTCTCACTAAGTGACGCTGCTGCTGCTTTTGCTTGGGTTTCCCCTTGGGCATGAGTCTCTATTTGTGCTCGTGCCTCCGCTAGCGCCTGGGCATCTGCCTCGGCTTGTTTTTCGGCCTTGGCAAGCACCTCTGCGAACTTCTGTTCATCCTCTTTCGCTTGAGCTTCGACTTGGATAAATTTCTCTGTGAGTGCTGCTGCTTCTGCTTTCGCTTGAGTTTTAACTTGGAGAAGAGTCTCATTGAGTGCCTCAACTTCCGCTCTTGCTTCAGCTTCAACCTGCTCAAGTTTCTCACTAAGTGACGCAGCCGCTTCTTTTGCTTGTTCTTCCCCTTGGGCATAAGTCTCTATTTGTGCTCGTGCCTCCGCTAGCGCCTGAGCATCTACCTCGGCTTGTTTTTCGGCCTTGGCAAGCACCTCTGCGAACTTCTGTTCATCCTCTTTCGCTTGAGCTTCGACTTGGATAAATTTCTCTGTGAGTGCTGCTGCTTCCGCTTTCGCTTGAGTTTTAACTTGGTGAAGAGTCTCATTGAGTGCCTCAGCTTCCGCTTTTGCTTCAACTTCAACTTGCTCAAGTTTCTCACTAAGTGACGCAGCCGCTGCTTTTGCTTGTTCTTCACCTCGGGCATAAGTCTCTATTTGTGCTCGTGCCTCCGCTAGCGCCTGGGCATCTGCCTCCGCTTGTTTTTCGGCCTTGGCCAGCACCTCTGCGAACTTCTCTGCATCCGCTTTCGCTTGAGCTTTAATCTGCACAAGAGTCTCATTGAATGCCTCAGCTTCCGCTCTTGCTTCAGCTTCAACCTGCTCAAGTTTCTCACTAAGTGACGCTGCTGCTGCTTTTGCTTGTTCTTCACCTCGGGCATAAGTCTCTATTTGTGCTCGTGCCTCCGCTAGCGCCTGGGCATCTGCCTCGGCTTGTTTTTCGGCCTTGGCCAGCACCTCTGCGAACTTCTGTTCATCCTCTTTCGCTTGAGCTTCGACTTGGATAAATTTCTCTGTGAGTGCTGCTGCTTCCGCTTTCGCTTGAGTTTTAACTTGGTGAAGAGTCTCATTGAGTGCCTCAGCTTCCGCTTTTGCTTCAACTTCAACTTGCTCAAGTTTCTCACTAAGTGACGCAGCCGCTTCTTTTGCTTGTTCTTCCCCTTGGGCATAAGTCTCTATTTGTGCTCGTGCCTCCGCTAGCGCCTGGGCATCTGCCTCCGCTTGTTTTTCGGCCTTGGCAAGCACCTCTGCGAACTTCTCTGCATCCGCTTTCGCTTGAGCTTCAACTTGGATAAGTCTCTCTGTAAGTGCTGCTACTTCCGCTTTCGCTTGAGTTTTAACTTGGAGAAGAGTCTCATTGAGTGCCTCAGCTTCCGCTCTTGCTTCAGCTTCAACCTGCTCAAGTTTCTCACTAAGTGACGCAGCTGCTGCTTTTGCTTGGGCTTCACCTTGGGCATGAGTCTCTATTTGTGCTCGTACCTCTGCTAGCGCCTGGGCATCCGCCTCCGCTTGTTTTTCGGCCTTGGCAAGCACCTCTGCGAACTTCTGTTCATCCTCTTTCGCTTGAGCTTCGACTTGGATAAGTCTCTCTGTAAGTGCTGCTACTTCCGCTTTCGCTTGAGTTTTAACTTGGAGAAGAGTCTCATTGAGTGCCTCAGCTTCCGCTCTTGCTTCAGCTTCAACCTGCTCAAGTTTCTCACTAAGTGACGCAGCTGTTGCTTTTGCTTGGGCTTCCCCTTGGGCATATGCCTCTATTTGTGCTCGTGCCTCTGCCTGGATCTGGGCATCTGCTTCCGCTTGCTTTTCCAATTTTCTTGCCATAATGTCAGTGTGGGTTATAGAAACAGTGGAATGATCCAAGCGATGAGATTGAATTTGAATATCTTTTGCATGAACTGTTTTGTTAATACTTTCTATTAACTCTTGGTTATGAGTTTCAGTGGCTTTCATTATCCCCTCACGTAACATTCTTTCCATGATGTTGTGAAATTCAGGAAAGTTATTAATAACACGTACATCAGGAAGTTGTTGTTGTAGCAGTTGCTTGACACCATCCTCTATCAATTCGGATGGGAGGGTTGGAGTATTCTTTAATAATAATATAAGCTTTATAACGATCTGACATCCTCTTTGAAATTCTTCTTCTGAATCCACCCCTTTTAATATACAGACGGTAAAGATCCTCTCAATGATTTGATTAATCCACTTTCTAATTCGGGGATCATTATGAAAGTAAGTCTCCAAAATCATCCACCTCCAGTTAATACCTTGTAAATAACCTATGCTTGTCAATTCAGAATAAGTACTGTGAAATTTAACCTTCAGGACAAATCTATTAAACTCTCACAATCACAAATTGGCAATCAATCACTGTAGGTAAAAAAAGCAAGTCATCCTAGCTGACTTGCTTCCTTAAGGAGCTTTTTTTCTTGTGTCAAAAACCGTTCACATGGAGCAAAATCAAATGGTGCATCGATGCACCATTTGGCCTATTTCTACTCGTTGACCTGAATATTACTCTAGGTCTTTAGTAAATTCCTGTACAGCATTCGGGATTATTTGAAAGTACTAACACTAGTACTATATAGCATTTCCTAGACTTGGGTGATTCCAGTTTCATAAATGTTACGAATCATGACCTCAATTTCCGGGTCTTGGATTGATAAATCCTTAATTTCATAGTTCTCCGAGATCCGGCTAATCAATTGAGCTGCACTCATTGCATCACGGTTAAACTGCAGCCATTGACGATTCCCTTCTTGCTTAATCACTTCAGCCCCACTGACAGAAAAACCGGCTGTCTCCTCTTCAAGCTCAATGATTAATACCCGGTTCTTACCAAACCGCTCTTTGATCTTCGCTAACTCCCCATCATACATCACCTGTCCACCATCAATTAGAATCATTCGCTGACAGAGCTTTTCGATGTCGGACATGTCATGGGTCGTGAGAATGACAGTAACCCCACTCTCTTGGTTAATCTCCCGAATAAAGTTTCGCATTCGTTCCTTGGCCACCACATCTAAGCCAATCGTTGGTTCGTCAAGGAAGAGTATCCGTGGATTATGGAGTAAAGAAGCAGCAATATCTGCCCTCATTCGTTGCCCGAGGGATAGTTGTCGGACGGGAGTTTGAAGGAACTCATTGAGAGCTAAGATGTCAGAAAATCGAGCCATATTTTTCCGGTATTGTTCATGGGGAATTTGAAATACTTGTCGTAGGAGTTCAAAGGATTCAATCGTCGGCAAATCCCACCAAAGTTGTGTTCGCTGTCCAAAGACCACCCCTATTTGCCGAGCATTTTTTTGGCGTTCTTTAAAAGGTATTATCCCATTGACCCGGATATCACCCGAAGTCGGCACAAGAATACCCGTCAGCATCTTAATAGTCGTAGACTTGCCTGCTCCATTAGGGCCGATATACCCTACAATCTCCCCGGAATTTACGGCAAAGGAGATATCCTGTACAGCCAATTTCGTAGTATATTCTCTATGAAAAAGACTTCGCAGCGCTCCCCCTATTCCCTCTTGACGTTTTGCAATTTGAAATTCCTTCGAGAGATGATTAACCTCTATTAGACTCATGTAATTATGTCCTCCCCAAGTCTAAATCAACTCTTATGATCCAGCACTTTTATAACGATTTAAACCCAACATCCAAAGTTGAAAACAAAGCCAGAAGAAAATTACTCCTACCAAGATACTGAAGAAACCCCAATAGGGCGGATAAATCCCATTCTTTTTCCCCAATAAAAGCAAAGCAGGAAGATAGTTAACAAACGCAAAGGGCAGGATAAAAGTCACTAATATCTGCACCATCCGTGGATAGATGGAGAGCGGATAGTTCATAAGGCTTTTAGCCGGCCACATCACGACCCAGTAAAAACGCTCCGAACGAGTAGTCCAAAAGGCCATCGCTGAGATCGCAATCAAAAGTCCTCCTTGGATAAGAGTTCCTCCAATTACAGCTCCGAGGAAAACTAACCACTGCCAAAGGTTCCAGTGCAGCTCCAGACGTTGGTAAGCCATTGCTACAGCAACAATACTAAAGAGAAACTGCCCGAAAGCACCTATATCAAATTTCATAGCCATAAAATGAAAAAACGGATGAATAGGTCTAACCAAAAATCGGTCAAATGTTCCTTGAACAATGAATTGATCCAATGTCCGGAAATGAAAGAAGAAAACCACACAAACTCCCCAAGATAATACCGAAAGGGCAAAAAGAAAGAGGAGTTCCCAGAAACTCCAGCCTTCGATAGCTCCAAAGGAGTAGAGCAATACCCACATGGTAACAGCAGTTCCGGCATAGGTCATGGCCCAACCTAAAATATTCATGACAAAGGCATAACGATATTGCAGCTGGGTTCGAATGCTAACCCCAATCATATAAAAATATATTTTTATTCCTCTTAGCCAAGACTGCAGCATAGTCTACCCTCCCTGAATGACAATTTTCATGGACGCCTTGGCCCAGACGTAACGAAGAATTGCGTAACACACTACCAGCCAGAGGACCTGAGTAAAGAGCCCTATCAACAGGGCTTTTCCGCTTAGTTGTCCGACAAAAATAGAATTCGGTACAAAGTAAATTCCTTGAAAGGGTAAGTAAAGAGCCACTTGCTCCAGCCAATCCGGAAAAAACCACAGAGGAACCACTGATCCTGAGAATAAAGAAATGGAAAAGTAGAAAATATCCTCTACCCCTCCCGTCTCAACCAACCAAAAGGTAAACAACCCGAAGGTCAGTTCTATACAGTAACGGATGAAATAGCCCAGCACAGCTGAAATAATGAACAGCATTCCTTGCGCAAGGGTTGTGGGGACTGCAGGTCTAAAGACAAAAAAGATAACTGTGTATAGAGGTAAGACTGCCGTTAAGAAGTGAAAAAAAACGCTTCCAAAATCCGTAAACAGCATACGCATAGGATAATCATAGGGCCTAAGCATCTCCATAGCAATATCCCCGGTTCGTACCCGCTCCTGAATCTCCCACAGAGGCGTTCCTGCACCATGAATTCCCTGAAGGGCCTGGCTTACTAAGATATAGCTTAACATCGAATGGAAGGTTACACTTTCTACTGACCCTTTTCCCTGATAAAGTGCATACCAAACAAACCCCCACATAAAGAGCATCATTACATTACCCAGAATTCTTGTCCAAGCATCAAATCGATAAGCTGCTGCCCTTTGAAAAGATTTACGAGTAAAGACTCCATACATCCTTAATGTTCCGATCATTTTCTACCTCACAACAAATTTACCTTTAGAAAATTTGTGGTTCTTAACCATTGGTCATTAATGACTCATCAACCCTATTAGCACTAAATCCATAACCGGTCGGT
Source organism: Desulfosporosinus meridiei DSM 13257 (assembly GCF_000231385.2). Taxonomy (NCBI): domain Bacteria; kingdom Bacillati; phylum Bacillota; class Clostridia; order Eubacteriales; family Desulfitobacteriaceae; genus Desulfosporosinus; species Desulfosporosinus meridiei. The sequence continues at coordinate 3,336,279 of NC_018515.1, forward strand.
TGTTCTTCGTAACTAAGGGACTGAACTTAAGCACAAATATTTATTAAAATCAGATTATGTTACATACATAGGAAGTGGTATAATTTCAAAAGTAATAATAATTACATTGCTAATAATTTTAGAGGAGATTTTTGATTAATGGAGAAAACAACACAGCGCAAAATGGTCACAACTGCGATGCTTGTATCGATTTTACTGGTTGCTATCGATACGACTATCGTTACTACCGCTATGCCGCACATTGTTGAACAGCTGGGCGGCTTGAACCTACTTAGTTGGGTTTTTGCTATTTATCTACTTACATCATCGGTAACTACTCCGATTTATGGAAAGCTTGCCGATTTATTCGGCAGAAAGTCAATTTTTATCTTCGGGATCGTACTTTTTGTCATCGGATCCATGGTTTCCGGTATGGCACAGACAATGTATCAACTAATTATATTTCGTGGATTTCAAGGTCTCGGCGCCGGCGCCGTGATGCCGCTAACGTTTACAATTATTGCCGATCTTTATCCGGGAGAAGCCCGCGCAAAAATGCAAGGCGTCTTTAGCTCAGTTTGGGGCGTTGCCGGATTGCTGGGACCTTTAGTAGGCGGCCTCTTTGTTGATCACATCTCATGGCGTTGGATTTTTTATATTAACGTCCCGATTGGGATGGTTGCCATTTTCTTGGTGCTTAGTTTTCTTCATGAAACACCCCTTGAAAAATCGAAAAAAATTATTGATTATTGGGGAGCAGCACTGTTTACCCTTTCTATGAGCTCACTTCTCTTCGCCTTAATCAGTGGGGGACAAGTATATGCCTGGTATTCTGTAGAGATTATCTTATTATTTACTGCTGCAATTACTTTTCTGACAGCCTTTCTTTATGTGGAGACTAAGGCACAGGAACCAATGCTTCCACTATCACTCTTTAAGATACCAGTCATAGCTGTGTCCAATGCTGTGGGCTTTGTAGCCAGTGGTGTATTGATAGGCGTCAACGTGTATTTGCCAATCTGGATACAGACACTACTTGGCCATAGCGCGACTAGTTCCGGACTAACCCTAATGCCCATGTCATTCGCTTGGCCACTGGCATCAACCTTAGCCGGGCAGTTTATGTACAGAATCGGCTCAAAAGCTACAGCTGTATTCGGTGCAGTACTAATTATGGCAGGTTCAGCCTGGCTGCTACTTGTCCACACGGGTTCCCCTTACTGGTATTTCGTTGGGGTCATGGTTGTCATAGGCTTTGGGATGGGGTTCTCTTTTACTCCTTTAACCGTTCTAGTCCAGTCAGCTGTCGGTTGGAATTTACGCGGTGCGGCTACTGCCTCCAACACTTTTTCGCGTTCGCTAGGACAAACGGTGGGCATTGCTGTGTTTGGTACTGTCTTCAATAATACTATGAACCAAAGCGGTATGGCCCAAGGCCTGCACGTGGTCTTTATATTGGTGTTCGCTATTTCAATGGTAACTTTGCTAATCAGTATTTTACTCCCATCACACCGTAGTATAATGGCTCAGCAAAATGCCGATTAAGACTAAGTAATAAGTACGTATAGCAATTCAAGATACTCATACTTATATCCTGTTAGGAAATCTTGCTGTATTCAATTCCTATGAAATTCTCTGACCATTGCCACGACTTGCTTTTAGCGAAGCCTGATGTCTGTGCCCAATCATCTAATTATTGGATCGATAATCGATGTTCAATCGGTGGCCCCATATCCAAAGACGCCTTGACCCATTCTATTACTACCAAGCGTCCCTCTTTTTTAAGAATCCTTTTCAATTCACAGAAGAATTTATCCGGCTCATCGACCTCATGCAATACAAGTGATATCAAAACACCGTCAACCAATTGTTCAGCTATGGGAAACTTATTTTCATCTGACTGAAGAACTGTGACATTAGATTTTTTCAGCTGAATAAGACTATTATTTAGATCTTCCAGCATTTCAGCCCGTATATCAAGAGCGTACACCTGCTTTACTTCGTCGGCAAGGGGTATTGTAAAAAAACCTGTACCACACCCGATATCTGCCCAAATATCATTAGCACTAAGTCCAATATCTTTTAAAACTTGAACTGGCGGCAAAATTCGTTCTCGCTCCTTGCCAGTTAGTTTCTTTCGATCTTCAGGATTAAATTTGTGACTTGACACAGTGTTCACCTCATTGAATATTTATTAAATCAATTATAATCCAAGTTTATTATGCTCTAATTGCATTTAACTAATAAGGTTATTTAAACTCATGGACTGCTCAACGCGCGGCAACGATCGCCATCCAACTTAGAGGAAGGGACTACCCATTCGGAAACTAAACACTACTTCAAAAAGCACTAGCCCCTAATATCTTAAGATTAGAGGCTAGAATCTAATTGCATTTGTTGTTAAATTGTTAGCAATTATGCGTAAACTAATCCTGGTTGAACAAAATAAGGCTGATGCATGAAATAGTATCTTTGCCGTTATTATAGGACATCCCACAACTCTTCTCTAAGGCCATGACATCTATCCCGTAGGCCTCGACGGAGGAAATAGCTTCTTCAGGAGAACGACACTCCTGACTGTCAAGAAAAGCACAGCGGCTACAAAAAGTACACGGCCCAACATTCAGCGGAAGGAATTCGGTAAAAACCTCTGTTTTCTTAATATTGTCTATAACCTGTCTTAATATCTTTGTATGCTTTTCGATGCCTTCTTGCATGCCTTCGTAATCAAAAGAATCTTCGAGTTGATACACCGTCTGGAATAATAGCCCAAGTTTGAACTTTAATGCTTTCAGCTTTAACTCTTCAATGGAACCCACCGCTGGGGGACACATCCGGTTCTTATTATAACTTCCACATAAGTTTTGCTCGCATTGTTTTCTAAAGTCTTCATTAAATTGAACATCTTCCACTGCTACAATAGCTGATTGATTCACACCCAGAGACTTAAGCAAAGACATCAGATTATCTATGCCTGAGCTCATACATTCAACTCCTTTGAACTAAAGCATCGGTTTAAACATCAATTCCTTACTGGCTGGCAACTAAGACCTCCGAAGACGTACTTCGGAGGTCTTTCGTTTTTTTAGAACATATCCTTACTTATTTTGTCAATCGCTTCGCTTGCAGAGTCATATACACCAGGGAAGGAACTAAAATTCAAACCTTGAGTTAAATTAGGAATGAAGTATAACTTCCCACAGTTTTTGCAGGCCCTCTCCACTTCTTTGGCCACGATTTCTGGTGTCCACCCCGGAAAATCAACAACGCCGCTGTCGATATCTCCCATAAAACTGATTTGGCCCCCATATTTTTTGATTAATTCCGGGGTGTTGTTAGTTGTCATAACTCCCTGCCAGATATCAATTCCCATTTCGATCATATAGGGAACCAAGTTGGCTGCATAGGAATCGCTGTGATGGACGATCAACTCGACACCATTGGCTTTGTAAAAGGCATAGATTTTCTTATAAGCGGGCAAATAGAACTCTTCAAACATGGCCGGTGAAATGAAGGAAGATTTTTGGCTGCCCCAGTCGTCATGATGGAAAAGCGCATCCGGATGGAGACGATCGATCAGGATTTTCGCATAATTCAGCTCAGCTTCCGTAAGATAATCGATAAGCTCATGCATTGCTTCAGGTTCTTCGTAGAGAGCCATTAAGGCATCTTCCATACTCATCAGGTGATGACACATTTCAAAAACACCCGGGGCAACGAAAGCAGTTACAAATTGTTCATTGCGATCAATTGAATTGGCATGGGCTACAGCTGCTGCCCATGCTTCATCAGAATTATCAATGACCGGAGCTTTAACGTATTTTCTCCACTCAGTGATATCCTTCAAGACCTTGTGTTCATCATCATGCACCGGAAACTGACCGAGCTGACCTTCCGGCCATCTGAAAGTAATCCCCCAACTATTCTTGAACTCTGAGCCTGGTGGACACATCAGTTGTACCGGGACTTCCAGGATAATATCCATAAATTCGTACTGATTTACAAATCGATCCGGATTTCCACCTTTGATGGTCTCCAATAAATTCTGCCTTTTCGTTAACATCCTTTTCGGCCTCCTTTAAATTAGTTCAAGCATAACCTAAGCCAATATGTCAATTCAAGCACTTACCAGTTCTTTGGCTTTTACAGCAGCACTCCCTGCATCCGGAGCGAAACCATCTGCTCCGATTGCATCCGCCATCTCCTGGCTGACAGGGGCACCGCCAACGATAACCTTGAATCCTGCTAACCCACTAGATTTCAGGGATTGAACGGTCTCCTTCATTGCCGGCAGTGTTGTTGTAAGCAGCCCCGATAATGCTACAATAGTAACACCTTCATTCTCTTTAACGGCATTCAAAAACTTTTCTGCGGAAACGTCTACACCCAGATCCAGGACTTTAAATCCAGCACTTTCGATCATCATGGAAACTAGGTTTTTACCGATATCGTGAAGATCACCTTGAACTGTACCTATAACACAAGTTCCTAAAGAAGATGTGCTCGTCCCTGTGAGAAGAGGTTTGAGTACATCAACTCCCTTGGACATAGCTTTAGCAGCCATTAGCATTTCAGGGACAAATACTTCTCCCGCCGAAAATTTGTCACCTACCACACTCATAGAGTCAATCATAGCCTGGAGAATATCTCCTGCTGCGTTTCCTTCATCAATTGCTTCCTGTACTAAAGCCGGAACAAGTTTAGCCTTTCCAGCCTCTACCTTAGCCTTTACTTCAGCGATCTTTGTCATTTTCAATTCCTCCTTGAAATTATGCTAATTTTTGGGGACCAAATTTATCTTCCCTGTATGCTCCGATATATTCCATGCAGTATTCGTCCTGTCCTAAGAGTGCTTCCGTGGCATAGATCATACCCATCATATCTCTGTTTAACGGGTTAATAATCCCACTGTCCATTCCTGAGTTGATGGCCAGAACGAGGAATGCCTGGTTTACAAGCTTTCTTACAGGGAGATTATAAGAAATGTTGCTTGCTCCTCCTGTGACATGAATGTTCGGATACTGTTTTTTAATTTCTTTGATAACTTCAACAACCGTATTGATTCCGTCTTCCGAGGTACAAAGCATTTGAACTAAAGGATCAATATGCAAGCGGGAGGGATCAATGTTATATTCTTTAGCTTTTTTCATAATTCCTGCAAAAACTTCCAGACGTTTTTCTGAATCTTGGGGAATACCCGTGTCATCGCATAAGAGAGCAACACATTCCCATTTTGAATCAGCTATTAACGGAAATACAACCTCAATTTTATCCCCTTCCATGGAGACTGAGTTTATAAGACCTGGCTTTCTGCAGAATTTCATAGCCTCTGCACAGATACGTACATTAGGACTGTCAATGGCAATGGGAGTATCTGTAACCTCCTGTACCAAGTCAATCAGCCACTTTATGGTTTCAAGTTCAATGCTGTTCTCCACCGAGGCACACACATCTATGAAGGCGGATCCTGCATCTGACTGAGCTTTAGCCAGATTTCGAATAAAGTCTGCATCCTTTGCAGCAATTGCCTTTGCTACAGAAGGAATTGCTCCGTTGATCTTTTCACCAATAATTATCAAAGTTCAGTCACCCCCATTTTTAAATAATCGTCTGCGTTAATTAATTACGTTCATCCAATATTTCATGCTAAAATATTAGTAACCTTAATCCCCTTTCTTTTCCGGATAGTTGTATAGTTGTATATATGAATTAATATTCGCTCTTTTCGAACTATTACCTTTGGGCAATATGACAAAATTTAAGGTGTGGACTGTATATTTTGCACTTGATCTAGGACAAGGAGGTCTTTATGGAACAAAATTCCCTTCTTTCTCAACTTTCCTTGAGCTTAATCAAAACCCTTAGTAACGATTCCGGCCTACAAGCCCTGGTTGATCTAGGGTATAAAACTCTGGGCAACCCTTTTACTATCACCGACTTCAGTGTAAAACTACTAGCTACAACCGGCAATACAACGGTAACTGATGACCCTGTCTGGAACGAGCTTAAGATGAACAATAACTTTATTTTCCAGACCTACTCATACTATGTAAAAAGTAGTTTGTTTAGCGAAATTGCGAGCAATGAAGTTCCTTTTTACTGGTCAGATCCCTACTGCAAATACCCCAGGCTGATCGGAAAGATACGTATCAACAACAGGGATTTTGCTAATATGGTGGTATGCGCCCATAACAGAGATTTTGAAGAAAGGGATAAGGAAGTCGTTGCCTTGCTTTGCGATGCATTTTCAATTGAATTGCAAAAAGCTAAATATAATGATGTCTCACAGGGACTGACTCATCAGAGCTTTTTGCAGGATTTACTGGATAGTAAGTTCGAAGACGAAGGAATAATTCTTGAACGGATAAAAGTTTTAGGCTTAAAGTTCAAAAGCAAGCTGTTCATTATAAGCGTTGATATACAAAATCTTGATAAATCAAGGTCAACCCTGCCTTATATAAGGGATGAAGTTGAACATAAATTATCTTATGCTAAAGCGGTAGTCTATAGGCAAAACATAATAATACTGGCCAGTTTTGACAATGAAAGGCATTTTAAAGAAATAGAACTAAAACCTTTAAAAGAATTTATTAAGACTAATAATCTGCTGGCAGGCATCAGTCGGCCATTTTCAAAATTTACGGAGGTTAAAGCTCACCACTTTGAGTCACTCGAAGCGATAAAATTAGGAAATACCGTAAATAGTGAACAACAATTCTACCAATATGAAGATTATATTATTTTTGATTTTATAACCAACTATTCCCATGGGGAAAAGGCGAAGAGGTTGATTCACCGTTCTTTGTTAAGATTGATTAAATATGATAGGGAAAACGGAACAGATTATGTGTTAACCTTTTATACTTATCTCTGTAATTTCAAAAACATCAAAGACTCAGCCAATAGTTTAAAAATCCATCGCAACACTATGTTTCATAGGGTTGCAAAAATCCAAGATCTTTTGGATGTAGATTTGAATGATGGTGATGTATTATTTCAACTTTATCTTTCCTATAAAATTTTAGAATTTTTTAAAATTGATTTGCCTTAGGTCTATTTCTGTGATTCTTGGCACGCTATTCATTACCATAATGCTTTGTGGCGATTGGAAGTCCTTTGGCTTGTAAACGCATTTCTATAACCTCTTTAATAATAGAGTAGATAAGGACAAAGAGCGGCACACCAATGATCAGACCGATAAACCCGAAGAATTTGCCACCTAAAAGAATCGCAAAGAGAATCCAGAATGAAGAGATTCCCAGAGAATCTCCAAGAATTTTAGGTCCAATGACATTGCCATCCAGTTGTTGCAGGATAAAAATAATAATCATGAACCAAAAAGCCATAGTCGGCGACTCGAAGAAGATGATGATTACCGAGGGAATAGCCCCGATAAATGGACCAAAAAAAGGAATGATATTAGTTACTGTGATAATAAATGAAACCAGCAACGTATAGGGCATATCCACGATGGTCAGGACGATAAAGGCTATCAATCCGATAATCAAAGAGTCAACGATTTTTCCACCCAGGAAACGACTGAAGATTTTTTGTGTGCGTTTCGAAAGCTCAATAATTTTATCTGCAGTTTTAACATTGAAAACACCATAATTGACTTTTTTAGCCACACTGATAAACCGTTCTTTTTCTGCCAGCATATAAATTGAGATGATGATACCGAGAAATACGTTCCAAAGGGAGAGGGCCGTGCTTCGAAGGAAATAAAGCACCATGGGAACTAGATCCCGGGCGTTCTCACTAATAAAAATCGCCAGCTCATCCAAGCGCTTATTGATAAAAACGACGACATCCGGCGGAAGAAGAATATCGTCAGAAATAGTTTCGATATATTCTGCCGCAGATCGCACATAGTCTGGGATGTTGCGAACAAGCCCTATGACACTAGCCATAAGCTGCGGAAAAATAAAGGCTAGGAAGAGATAGACAAAAAATCCTGAAATCAGATAAGCTAGGAGAAGAGAAAGCATATGGAACTGAGATTTTTTGATTCTTTTCATTGCCGGAATTTTCCCTAAAAGCTTTATGATGAAATTTAAAAGGAAATTCACCAGATAAGCAATTATGAACCCATAAATAAAGGGATAGAGCGCGGAATAATAACCTGCCAATATTCGATTGAAGTATTCCAGTCCTGACATTGTAAGAAAGAACAGTATACTTGACGCAATGACAATGAAGCTATACATAGCAATCGTAGTGTATTGCCGATTCCAGTCGATTTTCATTGTAACCTCCACACCCATCTCTTTTAGAAGCTATTTTTGCTTTCTTATAATAAGCTTATCTTAATGTACCTCATCAATATATCATTGACAATGACTACCTTGGTATAACCTTTTCCACTTAGAATCAAGTGGGTTTCAATTGGTTAATTAAACACAAAAAAATGCAATCTGCGTATAATAACAGCATGCGTATTTATAAATCAACTCTAAGGAGGCTCCTATGCATTTCCATTACCTTACAGAACTTATACAGTTGTCCCATGAAATCGAACAACTTGGCATACCGAATTCACGTAGTGCTAGTGATGAGGCTGGATTCATTGATACAAAAGCTAAAGTATTAGAAATACTAAGAGTATTATATGGTGAAAAATCCAGAGAATTTCGTGTTGTTAAACTAACCTATTCACCGGCTACTGTTGTCAAAGTTGTAAACTATATTATTAGCAGGTCTGACAGAATCTCGCCTCAAACTAAGGCTGTTAACATGTAATATCTAAAACGCCCTTGGGATTTCAAACCTTCCCAAGGGTGTTTTAGTGTCTTCTTATTCTTTTTCGCTTGTTTAATCACTCTTTTTATCCCAAAACTAATAATCTTTCAAGACATCGGACCATAGTGTTGGGTCTTCTATGCCTAATTTCCAAATGGCTACACCACCCAGTTGATTTTTCTTAGCAATATTTAGTTTTGCGGATAGGCTGCGAGTATTCTCTAAATAGATTTCAGAGCGTATCCCAGCCTTTGTAAATGTAAAATGCGGAACCTGTTGAGTTTCATCATAATGGATCTGAACGTTATTTTTCTTAGCCAACTCAATGGCTTTTGCATAGGTCAAATAGGTCGGATTTGTCGGACTGTCCGATACCCAGTTGCTGGCATACACTGCTAAACCCATAACTATTTTTTCTTCAGGTATCTTCCCTTTTGCAAAATTAATTACTCTATTTACCCAACCCAGAGATGCTATTGGCCCTTGAGTTGTACCCACCCCATGCTCTTCATAGGTCATCAAGACTACTTGATCTGCAGCCTTACCAATTTCAGCATAGTCAAATGCACCAGACCACAAATCTTTCAAATCATCTTGGTATTTTGCAGCTATGGAAACATTGAGGATTTTATTTTTGGCTTTTAACGCAATCTTCAATTCTTTCATGAAAGCGGAGTAATTGTTGCGGTCTTCAGCAGGGATTTTTTCAATGTCAATGGCGATGCCATCCCAATTTTCTTCGGTTGTTAGTGTCACAAGATTATTTATAAAATCTGTACGAACTGTATTATTTGCTAATACCCGATGAGCCAATGGTGAGTCAAACCCTTTTTCATCCAGATTGTGGACTAGGGCATAAGCTTTTGCTCCACCCTTCTGGGCAGTTTCCTTCAGGCTTAAATCAACATTGCCGGCACGCTTAAGTTTTCCCGATCCATCAAAGGAGTACCAAAAAAATGCGACTTCATCGAGGTCTTTAATATTTCTTGTCAGCGATTCCTTTGATTCTTTTCCTGCATCCGTGTAAAACCCTAAGACTACACGCTTGCCAGGGCTTAGAACATTTTCCTGAGAAGCTTCTGCTTCCGGAAGCTCGGTCTGGTGACCTGTCTGAGGCGGAGACAGCAACTGTGGGGAATTCTTAATACCTGAACAACCGCTGAGCACCATTGCTGAGATTGTAATAGATGCAATAATAGTAGCCAGATTTCGCTTCATATTTAGACTCCTTCGTCATCTTCAATTATCTGACTATTATATTGCCCTTCTAAATCAGCTGTATGTAATATAAATTAATATCGATGGATTATTATCCTAAGAAGTCTATTATAACCATGATCAATCGGCCTCTACTTCCAAAGCTAAGTAACTTACACATTCATCAGTGCAATCAAGCGGATCCATTTACAAGCATCTACTACCTTATACTTTCCATTCGTAAGAGCTTAACTATAAAATTCTTTTTTCACCCTGAATCTCTTGAATCCCCTGAATATCCTGGGAAACCTCGATAGTTCCGGCGTAATTGCCCTGGTCATCACGCAGGGCGAAATACTGGATATAAACGTACTTATCTCCTAAATGCAGCCAGAACTTAGCATTATCGTTTTTACCGCTTCGGAAATCTTCCAAAATTTCTTCCACGATATGAACACTATCTGGCGGGTGGCAGTTTTGAACTTGACGCCCAATGATCGCCTTACTGCGTTGGAAAATACGTTCTTTGCCAAATGTAAAATACTTTACTCTGTCTTGTTCATCCACAAAGGTAATGTCCACGGGTAAGTTATTCAGAAGAAGGTTTAATTGTTTCTGAGTAAGTACCCCTGTCTCAAAGGATATCTCTGCCTCAGAACCGCCGAGCGCTCCGCCCCCTATGTAGGGTTGTTTCAATGAGCCTGCTCCCTCTGGGGATTCAACTGGTTTCCAGCCAACATCTGGATTAACCAGATACCCTATCTCCGCACTTTGCTCCGCGATCTCTGCCCATTCAACATCCGTTAACGTGTCTAGGCACATGGGGAACATAATATTTTCTTCTTTGTAAATCATATCTGTGATCATTTTTAAAGCCGGACGAGCAGTTCTTTCGATAATCTGCTTTACCTCTTGATTGTTTGGCTGGTGATCCTGCAAAAACTTACTGACTTCTTTTAGAAGGGCACGAATATCATCATGAATTGCCCACATTACTTTTGGAGGAGCGTTTACACCATGTTTCTCAAGGTAAGCGAACAAGATATTTTCTTTGCGGCTATAGTGTTTCTCGATTTCGCATAATCGTTCATGAAGTTGCTGCCATTCAACTAAATCATGTTTTGCAGGTGTCTTTTCACTTGGGCTTAAAAGTTCAAAAAGCTTACTAAGTTCGGCGACTATCTTTTCGATCTCTCTATTTTCCTTTTTAAAGGTATGAACGGGATGCCCGCCTTTTACCTCTTCCACAACTTGGTTATTTAAACCTTCCTCGAAGACCGCTGCATGGACATCACACAAAGATTTGATCTCCGTCTCGTGTAATCCCTCTTGGATTAATTCTTGTTCCAATTGGGCTATTTCTGTAGCCCCTACATCCCTCAGCAAATCTTTAAATCTTTCTCGTAATTCTGCTGGATCTTCTTGACGATGAATATCTCGAATAATTTCTTTAAGCTGCTCCCTGCGTTCCTTACGATCTTTTGACGGATCATCTTCACTAACCACGCAGAAGCCCTTGGCTTCTAACTTGCGTTTTGCCTCTTCTAATGATATACCGTGACGTTTCAGACCTTCTGCAACGGGTAATTTTCGCCCGACAGTTTTTCTAAGAATTGAGTTCGTCGCTCCCTCTAAGCCCATTTCATGAAGAATCGGGATCAACTCGGGATAATCCTCGGTTAGATCATATAAGGACCGAGTTAAGTCTAGGACTGGTTGAGTCATAGTTGTTCACCCTTTCAGATCTATTAAGTTGTTAAAGCTGAATGCAGTCTTTTCTATAGCATTATTTGCAAATATCTCAAAATTACTCAATCCCCTCTTTAACCACCCTCTATCGAAAGGAACCAAAACTATGTGAGTACTCTTGTTATCCGTCACTCACGACAGGATATGCAGCAGCGGAAAGCTGGCAAGGAGCAATATCTCAAAGAGCAGCAGCCTCCTCTCTGATTGTTGGGTTCTAAAACTAAAATATTCTCGCGTTATGGAATCTAAAATATTGATTTGATTGGCTAGAACAACATAGCGTTTATTAACTTCGAAGTACTCACTGAGCCTGTCAAATATCTGCCTTGCTTCTATAGTTTTATTAAATTCCGAAGGTCGATCTAGAAGCCTTACGCTTTCTATGCTCCTGTACTTAAACCGGATACTCTTGGTAAGGGTTGAAATCACCTTTTTAGTATTTGCCCTTAGATAACCTTTATTTAGATGACTTATGAAATGACCCGCGGCATCCAGCACCTCCGAAAGCTCGGTTTCAATGTTGTAAAGCTCGACGGACTTTGCTAGGACACCCGCCACTATATCATCCACGAGGGACTGATAATGAAAGTTTAGCTCACTTTCTGGCCACAGGTTTATGAAATTATCTCTGGAGCCAGGGATCTCATGGGTTTCATTAAACTTATGTAACAATTCATAATCAATATCAACATACAAGGTTCTCAAATACTCAAGAACAATCGAGATCTCATCTTGATTACAATTTAGAAAGGTCATACAGCCGTATCTATATATGTAGACTGATTTGTTGGCTGAAGCATATTTTAAGATTTTTTCTACTTCTGCCTCATCAAGTTTAATATATTCCTTCCAGCTCACATCCTTCTCTAGATTAATAAAGGATGCTATCCGCAGGAGCGGTAGCCTTACTGCTACTTTATAAGTATTGAATACTATTCTTTCCATATTACACCCGTCTGCTTTACCTTATTAAATCAAATAGCATAAGTACAACTTCAATAACAATCAACAGCACAATTACCCACTCCACGAACAATCCGCGTATGGAATGGCTTATCGTTCCAAACCCGTCAATGATGCTTTTCAATATCTCAGTCTTACTTTTGATCACTTCGTACCGGTCGTTCAGCTCAAAAAACTCTGCCATCTTTTCGTAGAACTCTGCAGCATCACTGTTAATCCAGGTAATGTCTGGCTTATCAAGAATCATAATATAGGCAATAGTATTGTATTCATGTCTGACAATCCTTGAAGTTGTCTTAGCCAGCTCTTTGTGCCCAATATTAAGTTTTCCCTTTTCCAGGTTATCTATCTTACTTTCCAGATCATCCAGAATTTTACCCAACTGTTCTTCAATCTTTTCCAGGGCAACAGATTTAGCAATCACGATTGAAATCAACTCCGGGTAAAACAACTCCATATTGGGAATCTGAACAAAGCGATCGGTAAACTCAATCTCTTCACCCGCAACCGGATGAAGTACATAGACGTCTTGAAACCTATCATAACGCCCTATATCTACATCCGGTTTTATTGTTTTTAGATAGCCCATCAATATCTCGATATGCTGTTGAGTCGAGTTAATAAAAACAATACTCCCAAAAGAAAAAACTAAGATCTTTTCATCTTTACCTGGTTCCTCTCCCAGGATACCTTTTAGCACCTGGTCTTGGAGCAGAAGAGGCTCCTCCCAGGTATATTTTTTTCGAATATTACATTCCACGGCAATTTTGTTTAGATCGATTTCATTGGTTACTGCAAAGGCTTTAAAGTTCAAGTCATTCATAGAATTCCCTTAGCTTTCTGTTTGATATTAGGAGACAATTAGTTGATATTTGTAGTATATACAGTAAGAGCTTTTTTTTACTCGGAACATTTAGGCCCTATGTAGAATCTCCTTTTTGCTACCAATGAAGCACCAATTATGGTAGTATTATACGTACTCGAAAACACACCAACTAACTAAGGGTATCTAATTAATAGCAGAATCAATGGTTGCGACCACTAGAACAGAGGTAATATGATGAAAAGCGTTTTAAACAAGGAACTCCAGGGAAGCGGGAGAATTTCTCCTCTTCTTTCAAGAGGACAATTTACGGCCAATTTGGCGATGCTTGCGGTAATAATAGTTTGGGGAATTTCCTATGTTAGTATTAAAGTAGCGGTTGTTGAAATCCCCCCCATAACAATGGCACTTATCCGTTTTGCGATGGCTTCCTTGATGCTCTGGATTATCATTCGGAGGGTTGAACCCCAGGCGAAGCTACATAAATCCGATCTGCCTAAAATGGTTTTAGGCGGAATTTTTGGCATCACCCTTTATTTCATCTTTGAGAACATCGGAGTCAAATTTTCTACAGCAACAAATGCTTCACTGATTGTCTCTGTTGTTCCAGTTATTACAATTGTATTAGATGTACTGTTTTTTAAAGGCAGATTATCGTTTCTGAAACTACTGGGAGTTATAATAGCTGTCGGGGGCTCTTACCTGGCTGTTACAGGCAATGGCAGCGTTGAACTGAATTCCAGCCATTTTCTTGGCAATCTATTAATGATTAGTGCAATGCTATCCTGGGCATTTTTCACTTTGGTTAATAAGTCCCTGCAAGGAAAATATTCCGGTTTATTTTTGACGACTTACCAAACTATCTTTGGAACCTTATTTTTTATTCCTTTGTCACTTTTAGAGTATAAAGAATGGAAACCCTTTTCTCTTACCGCTTTAAGTAATCTTTTGTTTCTGGCAGTTTTCTGCTCCGTTGTCGGCTATTTATTATACATATATGCCCTAAAACGTTTGGACGTGGCTCTAACCACAATCTATTTAAATCTGATCCCTGTTGTTGGAGTGCTCAGCGGTTACCTCTTTTTGAAGGAAAGCGTTCTGCCCATCCAGCTTATCGGTGGCTTAATAACTCTTTTTGCCATAGTCATTATCAATTTTGAATTGCTAACCATGAGAAGACTTCCTTCTCAGTAGCGCATTCTCTTCTAATTCATTTGGTTTAATCTCCTTCGTGCAGAAAGCGATAGTGCCAAAAAATCAAAATCTATTCAGCTAATTAGGACATGTTAAAGCTAGGCTAGGTTCAGAGGTTACTTCTGAGCCAGCCTAGCTTAATTAATTTATCTCTGCCCTTCTCTCGGAAAAAGGGTTTAACCCCTTTGCAGGTTCTTGGTTTTCTGTCTAGCTTGAAGATTACTCGACTTTGGAAATATGACTTACAATAGCCTCCTTGTTCATTCCCACATAAGCACAACTTGGGTCATTTCCACATTTTCTGCAAACCAAATCATAAGCAGAGTTTAGTGTGTGACATTTTGGACAGGAATAATGCTCACTCATTTCTCTAGCCCATTGTTCATACCCCACATCTCTGATTCTTTGGTGTGATTGCCATAAATCAAGTCTATGGGGTTTGAGAGCTTGGAAGGTTTTAATTTCTTTACAGGGAAATTCTTCACATTCACCACAAAACTCGATGGCTCTCTAATTCCTCCGACATCAAAGCTCACCTCTACCAACTGACAGTTCTTGCTTTTTATTATTATACATGAGGGTATCAATGTGATTAAAAAAATCATCAGATTTCATTTTAGAATTGTAATCATAGATATCATATCCCATTGAAAAGCTTAGCTTATAAGGCTTTATGCTGCTCTCATTGAACTCTTCAATATTACTACTTATTCTGTTAACTGCCTGCTTTAGCAACTCCCTATTATTGATGTCCATGATAACAACAAATTCGTCTCCGCCAAACCTTGCAACAAAATCGTTTAGACGCAGACTTTTTCTTAGTATCCCAACTGTATCTTTTAATGCTTCATCTCCGGTTTCATGACCAAACTTGTCATTGATTGATTTGAAATCATTTAAATCAATCAAGATAGCGGAGAATGATTTTCCGTCGGAACTATTTCTAATTTTCCCATTGATATATCCATCCAGCTGTCTTCGATTATAAACTCCAGTGAGATAATCAGTATTTAATCCTCGATCTTGGATGTTAAAATATATAATTAGAAGAGACAACATCATGCCTGTCCAATTATATGTTACTCCATAACAGAGCATCTGAATCGAAGTTCCAATGGTTTGAGGAATAAAAAACAACAGAAGTGAATAATAATGACGTTTTTCAATCAAGCTCCGATTTATAAGGACATAAAAAAAAGAATAGACTAACAACAAATAACAATAAACAACATGAACCCAAAAATACTCTCCTCGATGATAGATATTTCCTGTATCAACAATGAAAAACCAGCCTGTGAAAAGACTCATTACCGATATCATAGCGTTGATAACTATAAAAGCCACCAACACACGGGTTGCCTTAAATATTCGCTTTTCATCCCTAAATATATGAAAATTGGAATATATCACCCACAGCGAGGGGGCTACCGGCACTAAAATATAGAGCAATAGATTAAATCCAGTATTGGATATTAGGTTCAGAGTACCCGGTAGTCCATTGAAAACCCAAGCCAAGATGTCGACAATAATTAAAACCATATTGGCCTGTATCATGTAAATGAATAGCCTATAGTGCATAAATACCTTTTCTGAACGATTGTATACATTGATATATATCAATACTAAAATGATAAATGAAATAATGCTGGAATCCAATGTTTTTAATGTTACCATTAAACACCTCACACTCTCACTCTCAGGTGTAAAAAATCGGCTTAATTGGGTATTATTAAAAAGTCCTTATCTGCTATATTATATGTGAAGTACTATAGACCTTCAAGCCATAAGTCCACACAGGGTTAAAGCTAAATAATTTTAAACACCTTCTTTTACGTATCTTTCGTGGTTACGATTCGTTCAATGTCAAAATCTGAAATTATTAACCATAACTTTTTTAAGTTCGCTCACCATTAAATAAATAAATACCGAATGCAACGGAACCGGAATGCTACTTCCAACTGAAGTAAAAGAACTCTTGGAATATATCCTTTCTTAATGAATTAGCAGAATAATATCCGATTATGATTAGAGAATCGATGAGTCTCGAAGTTTTCATTTCCCTTTAAATATAGATGCTATATTCATCGCCGTTTGATATCGGAAACAGCAAAAGTTTATAGCATGTAAGTAACTTCTATTTAATTAGAATATTACAAAAATCCGATTGTTAGCCAAATACAATAAAGCAGAGCTAAACAACGAATAAGGGGGTGCTCCATGGAGGAAACGATTATAAATGCTGTTGTAAAGGCGCAAGCAAAAGCTATACTGGCCACTATTATTCGTACTGAGGGCTCTACACCACGTGATTTAGGTACGCAAATGTTGGTTATGGACACCAGCCAAACAATTGGTACTATTGGAGGAGGAACTGCGGAAAAGCTTATCACCAACAGAGCCTTAGCACTCTTAACATCCAACGAAGAAATTTACGCTGAAATTTTTCACCAAGCCATAAATCCGGAGTCCCACACTGATAAGTTTTCAGTTTGTGGGGCTACTATCGATGTTTTATTAGAGCCCATCCAAGATAAGAATTTCTGGCAATTCCTTCAGGATCTTCTGAAAAGGGGAAAAGATTCAGTGTTGGTGACTTCTCTGGTTCCGCCTTATTCCAGGAGTATCTTTGATACAAATGGCAATCTTCTCTTGGGGCAACCTCAAAACGAGTTTGTGCTCTCAGCAATAAAAAGGCAAGAAATCATCTCCGGCAAATCAGCTGAAGTGATTGGAAACAGTGAAGAGTATCGCTGGTTCGTGGATCCAGTCAAAAAAACAGAGCGCTTATTAATCTTAGGGGCTGGCCACATGGCCAGAGAAGTTGCTTTTTATGCCAAGGCACTGGATTTCCAAGTGTCGGTTATTGACGATCGTCCGACATTTGCCCTGCCGGAGTTGTTCTCCTGTGCCCATTCAGTTATCTGCAGTGATTTTGCTGACGGGATCAAGAAGTATGAACCGAACAGGGATACGTATGTTGTCATTGCTACGAGAAGTCATCCTACGGATGGGGAATGCCTCAAGGAGGTTCTCAACTTTCCGACTAAATATGTTGGTATGCTGGGCAGTACAAAAAAGATCGCCGCCATTGTAAACTTCTTGCGAGAGAGAGGGTATTCTTCTCAAGCTCTGGCAAGTTTAAAGGCGCCGATCGGTTTAGATATAAATGCTCAAACCCCATCCGAAATTGCCATAAGTATTCTGGCAGAGATCATTTCTGTTAAACGATCTCTCTCTTCCCCACAATAAGGATCTGAACCTTTTCTCTCAAAAAAATCTAAAGGGTGCTATCCCCTGTATTTTTTAGCTAATCCTTTTAGGAAATTTCTGGCGTATTTATCCCCACACTCTTTGTAATTCTTATGACCTTCCTTTCGTAAGAGTGCGCCTAATTCTCCTTTGGTTACGATGACTCCGGTTTCTTTTAAGATGTCGATCATGTCTTCACTGGTAAGTGATAGGGCAATTTTCAATTTCTTAAGCAACATGTTATTAGGATTGTCATTATTTTTCAGCCCCGGCCGTGACCTTTGATCTGGTTTAGGCTCTTGCTTTCCTCTTTTATAGATAATAAAACCATTCAAGAATGACTCTAGCGTACTGTTTCTGCATTTTATGTTTTCTTCCTCATCTTCTATGTCGTTAGGTTCGTCAACTTCGTTATAGTAACGATAAACATCTTTTGATTTTATGAGCAGCTTTCTCACTGTTTCTTCATCCAGTTCCACTCCACCAAGCTTAAATATCTCTACCATTTCCTTGTCCCTAAAATTTAGAGCATATCTTAATCTAATTAAGATATCATTATTGTCCATTGCTAAAATCCTCCTAAGTTTTTTCCAACCTTCATTATAGCATGAGACAAAAACAACACCTATCCCATGAAGGTACCCACTTTAGTGGAACGGGTGCTTGGAAAAGAGCACCTACTTTTTAAGCAAAGCGGAGAAGCTCTTACCAACTTCAGGCTTCTCAGTAAGATTAAAGCCTATACTACGGGTTAAATTTAGACAATCATTAAAATCTTTTTCCTTAACATGTCCTTTAGGTTCAGCAATTAGAAGCTTGCCGCCCGGTTTTAACGCTTTATGTATTTCCAGCAAAAGCCTATCTTTATCGGGAACCTCATGAACCATAGCAAAAGCTAAGGCAAAATCTATTGTACCAGTAAGATCATCAATGTTCAGTGATTTACTTAAACAAAGCCTTGTTTCTATATTGTTTGTCAAACTTGCCTTCATAGCTCTTCTGTTCAGAGCCGTTAACATTTTTTCTTGAAGATCAATTGCTAGAACACGCCCTTTATCGCCAACTAGTTTTGCCATAGGCAAACTGAAGTAACCCATTCCACATCCTATGTCTAGAACCGACATCCCTTTATTGACATGACTCTTTAGTACTTTTTCAGGGCTATGAATAATACTCCTTACAGGATTAAGTAAAAAATAACCTAACCACCATGGGCAAACACTGTTACTCATACATAAGATCTCCTCTCATATTTAAGCTTCTAATCTCGGAAAAGTCCCTATTAATTACTAACCAACCGTCCGGTTAATAAGCCACTTCAATATTCCTCTTGAAGCAAGGGGTGTTGAAGAAATTAAAGCCAAGCCCGAAAAGTCATTGTCAGCTTTAAAGCTTAGGAGCTAAATGAGTCTGACGAAAGGACTCTAAACCCTCACATGTCAAGAGAACTATTTTTTTCTTCCCTCACACCAAGCAATGGATAAGTTACGGGACTGGAGTTCATCAAAAGCCAATTCACTCCTTCAGGATAATTGCATATTATGTATTCTCATATTAGTTCCTATTCCAGCCGAGATGGCATTTCACTTAATTTCGAACCGTTGATGAAGGAGAGTAGATATGAGAAGAATCAAGGAGTTTATTTACACCTTTGCTTTTAAGAGAGCTTTAGGTTATGCCGAGAAAAATAGACTAAAAGATATGAATATGATTCTAAATTTATTTAGTAGAATTGCTCGTGATGAAGATTTTAAAACGGCCATAAGATATTTACAAACCTATGCAGTGGATTCTGCCAGTAGTTTTAATAAGCTATTTGACGCTGTATTTACCCAGCTTACTCCTAATGTTCGCAATAAGTTCCTGACAAACTTTTTTATCAAAGCAACTTTGCTTGGACGAGAAAAGGCACTGAAAACTGCTAAATTACATGATTGTAATATTCCTTGGACAATTTTGATGGATCCAACCTCGTCATGTAATCTAAAATGCATAGGATGTTGGGCCAGTGAATATGATCAGCATCATTCATTATCCTTTGATGAACTAGACAATATCATTGAGCAAGGGAAAAAGCTAGGCATCTTTATGTATCTCTACTCTGGCGGAGAACCCTTAATCAGAAAAAATGATTTGATTGCCTTAGCGGAAAAACATCAAGACTGTGCTTTTTTAGCCTTTACTAATGGTACCTTGGTAGATGAGGATTTTGCTCAGGAATTAGTCCGAGTTGGTAATTTTGTACTGGCTTTCAGTATTGAAGGGATCGGAGAAGCCACGGATCAGCGCCGAGGGATTGGAACCTATGACAAAGTTATTAAGTCCATGGATTTATTGAAAGAGGCAGGTGCAGGGTTTGGTTATTCCTCCTGCTACCATCGCCAAAACACGGATACGGTAGCTTCTGATGAATTTGTAGACCTGATGATTGAAAAAGGCTGTCTTTTTGCATGGTACTTCACCTATGTTCCCGTGGGAAAAAATGCTGCTCTGGATTTAATTGCCCTGCCGGAGCAACGAGAGTATATGTATCATAGGATTCGAGAAATCAGAAATACTAAACCTATATTTGCCTTGGATTTTTGGAATGACGGAGAATATGTTGAAGGGTGTATTGCAGGCGGACGTAACTATTTTCATATTAATGCCCATGGAGATATCGAACCTTGCGCTTTCATTCATTATTCTGATACCAACATCCGTGTCAACAGTATATTAGAGGCCTTAAAATCCCCCCTATTTGCCCAATATCGTAAAAATCAGCCCTTTAATCAGAACCATTTGCGCCCTTGTCCTCTTATGGACAATCCGGATAAATTAAGAATGATGGTCAATAAATCCGGAGCTCATTCCACTCAAGTTCTGGACTTGGAAAGTGTAGAGGAATTGACGAAAAAACTTCAGGATGTTTCATCCGCTTGGGGAGAAGTTGCCGATAAGATTTGGGAGCAAGCTCAGACTTCTAAGAAAGCAGAGGACTGATCCAGTTAACCCTACTATTAGGCCAACCCTCAAATTCGAATTTAAAACCATTGACGATTTCGTCTTAAATTCCACTAAATAAGCCTCCTCCTGCAGCTGTTTAAAGTCTACAGAAGGAGGCCTATTCTTTTAAAGTTGGTGTTCTACCTAAGCAAAGAATCAATTTTCTCTTTTATCTTTTCAGCTTCCTGAACAAAGCTTTCGCTTAGATCAAAGAGGTTTTTGCCACGAAAGTCAGCTTCTACAACAACTGGATCATAGGGAAAATGCCCTAAAATCGGCAGAAAGTTAATCTCTTGTTCAAGCTCAGCCAATTGCCCTTGATGCACTTTGTTAACGACGGCGTAAACATTTTGAACTCCTAGGTCATTGGCAAGTTTTACTACTGCCTGAGCCGTCTCAATACTGCGTCGTCCTGGTTCCACCACAACAATAAAGGCATCCACACCCCTGGCTGTCCCCCGTCCAAAATGCTCAAGTCCTGCTTCCATATCTAAAATCGCAATTTCATTTCTTTCCAGGACAATATGATCCAAGAGACTCTTTAAGAGAGTATTTTCCGGGCAGGCACAGCCGGTTCCTCCTTGGGTAATTGACCCCATCCGCAAAAGTTTAATTCCCCGATATTTTGCAACATAGGTATCCGGAATGTCCTCCACCTGGGGATTAAGGCTGTAAATCGCTCCAATCGTTCCCGGTTCTGCTCCGGTACGTTCTTTGATAAGTTTTCGCTCTTCAGAAATAGGGGTTAGCTTTGCCAACATTTCTGGAGGAAAGCCTAAAGCCGTTCCCAAATTGGCATCCGGGTCAGCATCTACCGCCAGAACTCTCTGCCCATCTCGAGCGTATAGATAGCATAGTAGTGACGACAACGTCGTTTTACCCACTCCACCTTTACCGGAAATGGCAATCTTAAGGCTTTTTTCTCGCATATACTCACCCCGTTATGAATAGTAGGCTCCCACTACTAAATGTGAGAAGGGAGAGCCCCGTTAGTCTGTTTTGTCAATTGTTAATGAGTTCATCAACTCTGAAACTCCCTCTTTATGGAGTGGGTGTTCCTTATTCTGCGGCACTTTCTGTGGTTTCCGGACAGACAAGTCCTAAAGCCTTACGTTTCTGAATAATACGAGCAATCATTGTTTGGGCGGCCTGAATGGGATCTGCTTCGTAAATTAGTTTTCCCCCGAAAAGCTCATCGGTAGTCACAGGGAACTCGCCTTTATTTGCGGTGAGAGCTTGCTCCACCAGCGGTGAACCGGTGATAGGGGCATTAACCCCGATGTGAACATCCACTCCCTGAGCAATAAAGAAGGTACCAATGGATAAGGCTTTAGGACTATGATTTTCAGGACTGGAGCCTGCCACGGGTAATTCTCTCACAGCCACGCCCAATCTATCAGCAAGGGCAACCAGCAAATCATCAATCCTGGAATTATCCACACAACTTCCCATGTGCAGAGCAGGAGGCAAGGCCGGTAAACCGTTTGCTTGCCCAATAGCTGTCAGCACATTGGCTAGTTTTGCTCCGCAATACTCTAAGCCAGCAGGTGACAATAAGCCATTTTTCCCTAAGGAGTGAGCTGAACATCCGGTAGCAACGATTAATACATTATTCTTCATTAGTTCTTTGGCCACTTCCGTATTAGCCCAGTCTTGTTTCACTTTAGGATTTGTGCATCCTACAATAGCAACCACACCTAAGATGTCGCCTTTGGCAATGGCTTCGATCAGTGGGAGTAGGGGGTCTTCCCTATTTAACGCAGCCAAAAGCTCAACAATCTGCTCAACAGAAAAACCTGCATAGGCTTCTACTGTACCCCCTGGAATCTGAACTTTAGCTTGGTCTCTCTCCGGATAGTGGGCCAGAGCACGGCGGACAATCTCCTCTCCCATTTTATCCGCCTCCTCCGGGGTCCAATCTATATGGCTTGCTCCTTCGATCTTAATATTTGGCAAGGTGGAAATTAGTTCTGTGTGATAGCAATCTGCTACTTGAGCCAGACCAGGCATGATACATTGAGCATCTACCACCATGGCTTCTAGAGCACCGGTAATAATCGCTAATTCCTGACTGGCATAGTTTGTGGCTACGGAAACTCCTTGACGCATTAAAAGTTCATTGGCACTGCAACAAATCCCTACAATGTTAATTCCTTTAGCCCCTAAGGCTTTGGCCTCATTATTTAATTTTCGGCTCCACTCCAGAACTTTTTCAGAGACCATGGGAATATGACCGTGAACGGCAATATTGACATAATCTTCTTTTATAACGCCCATTCTGTATTGGGTTTTCACAAGCCGTGGAGTACCAAACAAAATATCTTGGAGATCCGTAGAAAGATGCAGTCCATCATAGCCTTCAACTAATCCCATTTTCATAATCCCCAGCAAAAGACTAACGGGATCGCTCTCACAGCCCATAGCTGTTTTATTGATGGCATTGGCTATTTCCAGGTGAGCGTTGGAGGGCAGGATATTCAGTTTTTTCCAGGTTTCAATAGATTTGTCTTGGGCTCGAAGACGCAGCCAGTTTGAAACGCCGGATTGTTGCTGGAAATCTTGTAAAGCAATTAAAGCAACCTCTTGAGCTAATTTATCTATCTCTACCCCATCGACTGTTAATCCTAGCTTCTTAGCAATACTAATAAGTTTTTCTTTACCCTTAATTTCATAAGGAGCTTTCCCTTCGGCGGTTTCCAAAAGAGTATGGAGAATCTCTCGGGCATGTTCTACGTGGGGAGTGGTGCCTTCTACAATCAGGGACAGTAAATTACGCGCTACAATCTGGTCTGCTGTAGCCCCGCAAACTCCTCGTTTCACACCTTTATTCCCATTAAAGGTCACACGACAGGGCCCTTGCAGACAACGGCGGCAGCAAACACCTGTTAGGCCAAATTTACAATGAGGTTCTTGCTCCTTCGCCCTTTG
This sequence comes from Desulfosporosinus meridiei DSM 13257, assembly GCF_000231385.2. Taxonomy (NCBI): domain Bacteria; kingdom Bacillati; phylum Bacillota; class Clostridia; order Eubacteriales; family Desulfitobacteriaceae; genus Desulfosporosinus; species Desulfosporosinus meridiei. The sequence goes on from NC_018515.1 coordinate 3,360,085, forward strand.
AAAAGCTGTTTCAATATTTTCCTGTTCTGCTTTCCCTAATAATTCCTGTACCCCAGTATCGATTGTAAGATCAGTAATTAATACTTGTCTTGACATCTTATCCTCTCCTTGTCGAAAAAGTTTCTCTTCTCTGACAATATCTTAGGTCATCACAAATAAAAAAACCATCAAATATCTGACGGTTTTCATACTCTTTCGACAATATTAATTTAATCTGTTCTTCCTCCCAATTCTTGTAACTTAAGCATATCCAGTAAGAACACGGTCTTGCGGTTTCGTCTGATAACTCCATCCCTTTCCCAGCGGTTCAAGAGCATGGAAGCAGTCTGCCGCGAACTCCCAACGGCCAAGGCAAGGTCCTCTACCGATAAACCCAGATTAATAAACGTACCCTCATGTCCAACAACTCCCTTTTCCTTGGCCGCATCCAGTAAAAAGCGAGCAAGTCGTTTATCGATATCAAGGAAGGCCAGATTTTCAATAATCCGAAGTGTATTCCCTAAGCTATCTCCTAAAGCCTTAACCATACTGATGAGTATGGTAGGGTTATTAAGCATAAAAAGATGAAAAGCCTGAGCATTTATTGCCAAAATCTTGGTAGCTTCTCTCGCTTCAGCGAAGGTCTTTGAATGACTGCTATAAATATCACCTTGTTCCAAAAAAGAGATGGTGAACTCTTTTCCATCCGGATAGGCCAGGTAAATACGGACTTTACCTTCCAGCACGATCATGATGAAATTATCTTTGCTGTCTGGTTCAAAAATGCGTTTATTCTTCTTAAAATCTCTTTCCTGAGCATTGCCTTGAAGAATTTCTAATTGGTCATCGCTTAAAGCTCTTAAAAGCGGAATTTCCCTCAGTTCATTTAAATCCATGATTGACAGAACTCCTAGCATGTTTAATTACCCAAGTAGTACATGCAATCAGTATATCACACAGGATATAGGCTTCACCAACCCAAGTCCTGATGTACATTCCCAGCATTGAACAGACATAGTAAATATCCGCTAGTTGATGTGCACATCAGCCAGCGGAAAACAGACTTGTTCATTTTTCTTATCAATAAATTGATATCATAAAGAACAAAACTACATTTTAAAGAACTTCTTCCCTAATGTTTTCCATCAATCCTGCAGGCTGCGGCTTGATCATAGGTATCCTCAGAAAGGATATCCGGATACTGCTTCTGATGTCTTCTTAGCCAAATATTGGCATAGGAACAGGTCGCTGTAGCTTTAAATTCTTCTTTCCTAAAATACTCAGCCACTACTTCCATCATCTGCCCAGCAACCCCCTGACCTCTTAAAACTGGATTCACATAGGTATGATCTATATTCACCTCACCATTTTCTTTAACAATATAAGTGGTCTCACAGAGCAATTCCCCATTTTCATCAGTGCTATAAATCCGTCCCTTTTCATAGTTCCAATTCATGTCGTTCCTCCTATTTTTACAACTTAGTTGATGGTTTTCATCTCTTTAAATACTATCTTAACCAAAGAAAGCAATAAAATAAAGCCCCTTCGAGTAGGGTCCTATCTAGTAATGCTAATTTATAATGAACTCGAAATAAAGTATACTTTAAGGTGAAAAAGCTTGAGCAATTAAATTGACTATCAATGCTAGTCAAATACAGCCGAATAATCAAATATAACAAAACACCGATAATCGAAAGATTGGCTTAGGTGAACGAATGAACAGAAAAGAATTCTCCGATAAAGTTTATGAGATTGTCAAGGATATCCCCTCCGGCCAGGTTGCCACCTACGGAATGATTGCCCTGTTATCGGGTTACCCACTGCGCTCGAGATTAGTTGGGCAGGCCCTGCATCATGTTCCTGATTTCCTTAGCATCCCCTGCCATCGAGTTGTAAACCACCAAGGTCGTTTAGCTCCCGGATGGACAGATCAACAACAACTCCTGTCCAATGAGGGTATCCACTTAAAGGAAAACGGGTGCGTGGATTTGAAAAAGTATTTGTGGGACATTGAACTTTACAAACTAAAGTGCTAATTAGCTTACCATTAAAGAGCAAAGCAATCATCCTATAAATCTAGAAATGTTCCACCCCAAAGTACCTTTCGAACCAGTTCCAGATAATCACCGTCATAAGAAAAATCCTTTTTGGCGATTAAAATGGCCATTCCATGTACCAAACCCCAACAGGACAAGGCCATGGCATTTGGGTCAACACTTTCACCTTCCCCACTTTGAATCTCCGCTTGGCAGCGTTCAATGGCTTGATAAAAAGTATTGAAAGGTTGCTCCCCATTCAGCAAGGTTTCGTGATTCATCTTTTTAAGATTATTTGCAAAGTCGCTTAGGAAAAACAGCCGTAAGTATTCCGGATTTTCCACAAAGAACTTAACATAGGCATAACCCATTTCTTTAAGCTGGCTCTTATTGTCCTTCGGATGTTTATTTACAGCTTCCTCTAGACGCTGGTTGAATTTAAGATGGGCTTCGATAGCAATTGCCAGGATAAGATCGTCTTTACTATCAAAATGCCTATAGGGTGCCGTGTGGCTTACACTGCAGGCTTTTGCCACTTTGCGCAAGGAAAAGTTTTCGTATCCTTCTTCATCTAACAGCTTCAAGCCGTTTCTAATCAAATCTGCCTTTAAATTTTCATGATGGTAATTTTCGTTTGACACTCGACCATACTTCCTCTCAACAAGCATAAATATATTATACCACAAGTTTATAAAATGTTTACACCGCAAACATTCCGTGCTATTATTATGTTGACACCGTAAACATAATTCGATAAGGAGTGAATTGAATGATAGCCTTGTTGATTTCAGATCAGGAGTATCTGACCAAAACCTATCAAGATCTGAAAGATTTGATAGGCAAGTTCCTGAAACAAAAGGGATATGAGATAGAGATGACGGAACTAAGGGAGAAAGATCTAACCTTTTGTAGGGGTTGCTTTGGCTGCTGGATCAAAAAGCCAGGGGAATGTATTATCAACGACGGGATGGCCCTGATCAACCGCAGGGTTATGAACAGCGACGCAGTTATTTATCTCAGTCCGATCATCTTTGGACAGTTCAGCTCAACTATCAAAAATGTCATAGATAGAGGCTTGCCCAATATGCTGCCATTTTTCGAAAAGCGACCTGATGGCTCTACAATGCATCCCCCCCGGTATGATACCTACCCCAGTCAGATTATCATCGGTTATGGAGATGATATTTCAGATGAGGATAAACAACTTTTCATCGATATCACCAAAAAACATCGGAGAAGTATTGAAGTCCTGATCTATCAAGAACCAAAGGAGAAGACCATTGAGGCCTTAAATAAACTGGAACTTGGAAGGGTAGGTGGACTACTGTGAAAAATGTTGTTTTAGTCAGCGCCAGCCCTAAGATAAATGAACAATCCGTCTCTAAGCAATTCTTAGAAATGTTGGGAAGCCAAATAAATTCTGAGCTATTTAGTAAAACATTTATTGATGTCAGGAAAAGCTTTTCAAGTCATAACCTTACAGAAGATTTTGAAACTCTTGCCAAAGCCGATGCCATAATCATTTCATTTCCTCTTTACTATTTTTCCTTGCCAGGCATGTTAACACGATTTTTAATTGATTACCATAATTATTACACGGCCAGCGGGGACGTTAAAAAAACGGTCAAAGTATATGCTATGGTTAATTGTGGGTTTCCCGAACCAGAAATAAACCTAGAGGCTGTCAGAGTTATCAAGAGTTTTAGTCAACACCTGAGCGCCGAGTTCCGGTTCGGCGTTCTCATCGGCGGAGGTTCCATGATGGTTGCGGCCAAAGATGCACCCTTTATGAAAAAAGCCAGCCAAAAACTCAACTCTGCTTTTACCTCCATAGCAGCAGATATTCAAGCTGAGAATTCAACACCGATGGATTCGATTTATATTGGAGTTAATTATCCTTTATTAAGACGCATTTACTATTTCATGGGTGGCAGAGGCTGGATTACAATGGCCCGAAAAAACGGCCTGAAGAAAAAGGATCTTTATAAGAAACCGTATCGGCTAAATTAATAACGACAGCTGATCTCTGCTATCCTTTGTTCCACTCCTCTAAATGAGTAGCAATGAATTCAATAATCTGGCTATTTTCCTCTTTCCCTAAACCATTGATGGACAATGGTTCGCCAAAAGCCATATGAATGGGTTGCTTACGATTGATGGGACCTAAATCCTTTAAGTATTTACCGTTTCCCCAAAAATCCGTTTTTATTGCAATGGGAACCACCTCAACCTTGGCTTTGCTGGCCAGCTTTACTCCCAGTGAATTAAATTCCTTCGGGACGAAATTTAGGGTTCTCGTGTTTTGTGGAAACACAACGATCGATATTCCATTGGCTAATAATTCTTGCCCCTTTTTCATCACAATTTGAAGATCAGCTCTGGAATTCTTCCTGCTTACGACAATTGGATTTTGGGCACTGATGATAGGGCCAAAGAAAGGATGTTCAACCAGGCTGTCCTTTACGACAAAGGTTACCTCCATAAGCGGAGCAATCAGACAGGGAAAAATCATTGTTTCAAGAGTGCTCATGTGGTTACTGATAAAAACAACAGGCCCTTTACACTTATGCAGATTATCAAGTCCTGTGATATGAAACCTCCCCCCACAGCCCTCTATCAACTTAAAAATATCATAGGAAGATAATATCCAGGCCTCTGTATCGTAGTGGCCCTTTACGGCAGCACTTCGGGATTTAAGAACAATCTTAAAGAAGTTAAGCATAAAAAAAAGACGTGTATTGATCAGTAATCTATCTAGCAGGAAACGCGGAGTATTCTCGGCAGTATGATATGAATCCAACATGAAAAAGTTTTTTTTCAAAGTCTAACCCTCCTGTTTTCTAGTAACGATACCTTTAAATCTTCCACATATCCGCTGAATTTTCCTGCTTCAACTCATTTTCAGTACTATTTCTTTCCTCAATATTATAACCATTTAATACACAGCCAAATAACCTAATATCATGTACCGTCAGGACTGGATAACAATAATAGAAGCTAAGATTGGCCGAAACGCGAAGCAACAAAAGTTGCCTCGCGTTATTTTTTCAAGCACGAATACCTTAGGTAGCCGAGTTAGATTTGATCTGATATACTTAAGTTGGGCAGTATCCTCAGAACTGCACCTTTTCAGGAAATCCATTTAATTATACTGCCTGTATCCGTTGCGGACCGGGACAGAGGGATAAAAACTTTTTTGTTTTAAAAGTTCCTTCTGATAGGGACTTTTTTACTGCTAAAATTGTTTTTGTCACCTCTCCTAAAAAAGGAGGAAAAAGAATGAAATCAACAAAAGACTTCTGGGTACAAAAAAGCGAGGGAAAGAAGATTGTAATGGTTACAGCCTACGATTATCCTTCGGCCAAGCAAGTTGAGCAAGCTCAGGCGGATGTGATTCTTGTGGGTGATTCTCTTGGCAATGTTGTGCTGGGCTATGACTCAACAATCTATGTAACAATGGAAGATATGCTTCATCACGCTAAAGCAGTCAAGCGTGGGGCTCCTAACACTTTCATAGTAGTAGATATGCCATTTATGAGCTATCACCTTTCTGTCAGAGATACACTAATAAACGGCGCAAGGCTTATTCAGGAAACAGGTGCTCATGCAGTGAAACTAGAAGGGGCTGATGATGTACTCCCTCATATACAGGCACTTGTAAAGGCAGGTATACCTGTTGTTGCCCATCTGGGGCTTACCCCGCAATCCGCCGCAGTTCTTGGTGGATTTAAAGTACAAGGCAAAGATGCTGAAGCCGCTAGAAAAATGCTAGCAGACGTAAAACTCTGCCAGGAAGCCGGAGCCTTTGCAATTGTTCTTGAATGTATTCCTCAACAACTTGCCAAGGAAATTTCAATGTCCTTAGCAATTCCTACTATCGGAATAGGAGCAGGTGTCCATACTGACGGACAAGTCCTGGTATACCATGACATTCTCACTTATGGAGTCAATCGAGTTCCAAAATTCGTTAAAGCATACACAAATGTAGATGAACAAATGACTAACGCCTTACGTGAGTATGTAAGCGAAGTGAGAAGTGAACTTTTCCCTAAAGACCAGCACAGTTTTACGATGAAAGAAGAAGAATTAAAGACTCTTTACGGAGGTAGAGAATAATATTCAACGCCTGTCATACTAACGCCGTTAAGAGCCAACGAATAGTCTATGATAGCCATTGCACTTTAAATTAAAACTATGGTATTGCATGCAAACTATTAAAAGCTGATTTCCTTTACAAGTATGGAATATCAGCTTTTATTTATACTATCTCTTCAACGAGCCATTCATTATCTCCGTATTTGATAAAAAACTGACCCTCCCGCTCGATCAGACTTTTACATAACTCAGCATAGGCAGGACGAGACAGTTTCGTATCACGCTGCCAGAACAGAGAGATGTAGGGGATATTGCTTTTCATGAGAATACTACCAAGGGGCATGGGAAATCTTCGGCCATCATAGAGTTGTATTATAAGTTGACCATCCTCCCCAGTTAACGATGGAACGAAAAAAGGCACATCCTCCACCCTCACAGGGTACAAATGACCCTGCCAGTCAATATGATATTCTTTATGACCATCATTTTTTAGATGGGAAGCAAATAGCTTAATGATTTCGTTATTGATCATAAGCACACCGTCAGCGTACCATAGCCCATCCTTATCAATAAAAAGTTCGGGGGCGCGAAAATTTTCCATGATTCATTCCTCCTTAAGATTAAGGTTGTCAAATCAAAAGATTAGTCCTTAATTAATATTCCATTATCCCCCTCAATTTCCTGCCTACAGTTTCCAATGACTTTCACACATTGAGATACACTAAGGGGCCGGCTGAAAAAATACCCTTGAAATTGCTGGCAGCGGAGCTTTTTCAAAACCTCTGCTTGCTCTGATGTTTCTACGTATTCGGCAAGAACCGTGATTTCCATTGATTCAGCTAGGTAAGTAATTGAGGAAATAATATCCTGGCAACTTTTATTGTCGATAACATCCTTCGTGATAGAACCATCTATTTTAATCTTATCCAAGTTAAAATACTTCATATAATAAAGGGAGGCGTGGCCCGCTCCGAAATCATCCATGGCTATACTTACACCCAGACCTTTAATCTTCTCTAATAAATCAACGGTTTGGGTGTTGGTCCCAAAGGCAACTGTTTCAGTAATTTCTAATTCAACGTCTCTGGGATTAAGTTGAGTAATCCTAAATATATTGACTAGTATATCTAATAGTTGATCATTCAATTGAGTCGGCGAAATATTGATGGCCATTCGAATATCAACAATACCATTCTTATTCCATTCCCCCAGTTGAAAACATGCCGCTTCAATAACCCATCGTCCTAATTTATTTATTATTCCAGCCTCTTCAGCTATAGCAACAACTACCTGTGGGTTCACCCTTCCATAGAAAATATGATTCCACCGAAGCAAAGCCTCCACACCTATAACCGTTCCCTTTTCATCAACCTGGGGCTGATACTCAAGGAAAAACTCTCCCTTTTCAAGAGCTACTTGAATGTCGTAGCTTAGAGCATTAGCCATATTCCCTATCTGATCATTCCTGGTTAAAATTCTCTTTTTTATACTATAATCTTCGCTCAGAACTGTTTGAACTAATTGTTCATAGGTATTGATAATTGCTTTTTGTTTTTGAAGTTCATAGAGCCTAACAAAGGGATAGTACAAACAGGTACCAATTATTATGTTGAAAATCTGCAAAGCCAAGCCCCTCCATGAAGAGGTCGCCAGCCATCCACCCAAAAGGGGCGGTGTTGTCCAGTCAACGGGGGCTATGGTTACCGGGACTAGGCCTATAGATGTTGTTAGATAAGCGATAATAGTTAAGATAAGGGGAACTAGTATATAGGGGATCAAAAATAAGGGATTAAGGACAACAGGCAGACCAAAAACAATTATCTCGTTAATATTAAAGATTGAGGTTAGAAAAGCTATCTTGGCTAATTTTAAAGTATTGCTCTTTTTTCCAGTCAGAAAAATTGCTATTAACAAACATAATGTTGAACCTGAGCCTCCTATCAGGACAAACACATCGAGAAAAGGTTTAGTTAGAATATGTACCGGTTCCCCTCCTGTGGATAGGGCACTGATATTTAGATTTATTGCTTTCATATAGATATCTTGTGAAACGGAATATAAAATATTGTTCCCATGAATACCAAAAAACCAGAAGACCTGATTCAAGAAAACAAATAATATAGATTCTGCAAACTGATTTTCAATGTTTAAAAATAGGTTCATGGATAAATCAGTTATTAGTTGGTTAATATCTTCAATACCCAGATAGGTTAGTAGGACTCTCAACACTGAAACCCCGACGAGGGTTAAGCAAAAAGGGACTATTAAGAATAAGACTTTAGGGATAAGCGGATCGGCATCCACCATAAACGATAAATAATACTTATCCAAACACCTATTAAGATGAATAAATAATTCTGTAGTGAGAACTGTCACAATAATAGATAAGAATATACCTGTTACTCCGGCATTGCTTGTATGTATTCCTGAGCTTCCTGTGTTAATAATAGTTAACAGAGAGATTAGAGCGACAAGGGAAGTTATGATGGGCTTGACACTGTCCTTAGACATCTGAGGATCAGCTATGGCAAGAGAATAGGATATTGTGACAGAAAGGGCCAGTCCCATCAAGCCGAATGTCAAATTCCAAACACTTTGGCCAAAGGTTTTCCATTCAGCTCCAAACAGCGACGTCATTAGATCTTGGTACTGAACAAGGGGAAAATTATTAATAACTAGAGCTATAGACCCGGCAATAATTAATGGGATAATTAGGATTAACCCTTTGTTAATTGATTTTACAATAAGATTTTCAGAGATTGCCGTTGACAAATCCAATGCCCGTTGGGTTAACTTCATGGAAACCACACCCCAAACTTTTTGAAACTCTCTGATAACTATGGAAAGTGATTCTTATTAACATAAATTACTAGAATTCAACATTTTTTGCGAAAGTCCTTCCCTAATCTTTACCTAATATGAAAAGCCGCTACAATTTCTGTAACGGCTAATCAGCTATTTTATAAACCCATCCCGACCGATCAATCTTCACTTATCATCTCAGGCTATATGGACACCATGCCACTGATGATACGATTTCAGAATCAAACGGAATTATTTATATCTTAGATAATAATTGAAGTAATAATTATAGTTGGAAACTTGAGAAGTCTCGTTTTTATTTTGGTAGTGGTCAATACTAAATGCGATAAACCCTTGAACATAGGGGGCAGCGGCGGAAATTCTCTCTTGAATATCAGATTGGGTTGCTGTAACATTACTGGATGATTTCGAGGTATAAGTTTCATTATCCGCATAAAGAGTCATACCCATCGCATCCGTTGCCGTTTTAGTATACCTAAAGAGATTTTTTGCTTGAGAGATTGTATTATAACCGGCACCTACACTATCTTGAAGAGCAACAATATGGATTCCTGTACCGTTCAATATGTTTTTAAGCATTTTTGTCCAGCCAGATAGTGAAACTAAATAAGAGTATTTAGAGTTATAAAAAGGTGCAACCATGATATTCAAAGTACTTTTAAGCTGAATCTCGGCTGTAATCTGCTTATAAAAATTATTAAGATTAACTTGGTGGATCCTGCTTCGAGCACTTAATTGAGAGAATTCATATGGGATATACCACCCCCCTAAGGATGGATGAGTTCCATAAACATCCACAATCTCGTCCACAATCAGCTTATTCTTTGAGGCTTCAACATTGAGCCAATTCATGTTGCTGGCATTAACCTTCCACCAATCCCCGTTAAATCCTAATCCAATCCGCACTTTCATGTTTAGGGAATCAGCAGCGGTTAAAGCATTGCCGACCATATCCACATCATTAAGCGCATATCCAGGAATCTTCGTGGGGTATGCTGCATACATCGCTTTCGTATCTGCTATATCTTGTAAAATAATCTCGTTAATCCCTGTGTTTTGAAGCATACTTAATTCCTGGGTCCAGCGGTTCAAATCCCAATCTTGCGCGTACCAATATTGGATAAAAGAACTGCCAAAAATTGGTTTCACTCCAGGCAGCGTTTGAGGTGGGGGCGGCAAAGTTGTTGTTTTTGGCTGCTTTGCCATTACGGCTGTGACCATTGTTAAATTTAAGATCAGGGTTAATACCAAAATCTTAATAATCTTTCTTTGCAAATTCAAAACACTTTACCTCCATTTTACTCTATAAAGCTATAGGTTTTTATTTCGCCAGATATACAATTTCTCTATTAATCTCTATTTTTCCTTCTTGCAACTAATAGGTAGGGTAACTTATACACTTGTGTTGCGATATGCCTTGAAGGTAAAACAGTATAGCCCGGAGACGAAAATCTCCGGGCTATACTGTTTTACTTTTGAGTAAATGACTGGTGAGCTTGAGCAGGTTTAAATATATTATCCAGTTCTATCTCTGTTTTCCTCTTAATCATGCTCCTCATATTCTATTATTACATCGTGCCCTTTTGCTAACTGGTGTCTGGCCTTGCGGATTGCCACCGTATCGAAAATAATCGAAAAATCATAATCCTCCGGATAGAGTTCGCTGGCGGGAAGGAAAAGCTTTAACCGCTTGTGATTAATCAGCTGCTTCTTATCTTTAATCTGCACGCCAAGCTCGCCTTTTTCATTGGTTCTCCTGTAAACAATCCCCAGAGATTTTTGGGGGTAAACTCTTACACAGTCACCTATATTAAAGCTTTCGCTCCGTGAGGGTGTTTTTTCCTTTGGAATTTCTTTTTGAATTTTGTTGTGGGAAACATTGTCTGATTTTTTGGTGTTGTCCTCATCATTAGTGTTATCCTCATCAAACATAATAGTTGGTCTGTCTCTTAACTTAGAGGATCTGCCGCCATAGGCTTCCATTTGTGCTCGCTTCAGCATATGCCCGGGAAAGCCTAATCTTTTGGCAATGTATAAGGCACAGCTTTCCCCGGCCTCGCCAATTTGTAGTCTGTATAGGGGCTGTAAGTTTTCCCGATCAAACTCCATACGGGCATTCATAAGTCCTTTTGTGTTCTTGGCAAAATCCTTGATTTCCGGGTAATGGGTGGTGGCCACAAAAAGACAGCCTCGCTGATTTAATTCCGCTAAAATTGCAATTGCTAGTCCCATTCCCTCAGCAGGGTCTGTACCGGAGCCTAACTCATCAAGCAAAACCAGACTTTCCCTTGATACCTCCTGGAGAATAGCTACAATATTTTGGATATGGGAGGAAAAAGTAGATAGATTCTCAGAAATGCTTTGCCCATCACCGATATCGCAGAAAACACTGTTATGCATAGAAAATACACTGCCTGGGGACACAGGAACGTGAAGTCCACTTTGAGCCATAATTGACAGTAAGCCAATGGTTTTTAAGGCAACGGTTTTTCCCCCTGTATTCGGCCCGGTAATTACAACCCCGTTAATAGCATCATCACCCAGGCCCCCTAGAATCTCAAAATCAAGAGGAATACAGAGGTCTGGCTTCAATAAAGGGTGTCTTCCCTGCTTTATGATGATTTTTCGTTCTGTTGTAATGGACACAGGAACTGCTTTCATCTCGATGGACAGCTTTGCCTTGGCAAATATAAAGTCCAAGGTTTCCATGCAGTCCTTGTTGATTCTCAACTCATTAATATGCTCTTCAACAAGTACGGTAAGGGTGTATAATATTTTTCTAATCTCATTATCTTCATCAATTTGTAAAAGGGACAATTCCTCCTGCAGCTTTCTGACTGCTGCTGGCTCAATAAAACAGGTGCTGCCAGTGCTTGAAGTATCAATGACTGTTCCGCTCAACTGATTTTTATAGCCTTTTTTAACCGGCAAGACAAACCGTCCATTACGGATGGTGACATATCCATCTGTGAACCATTCCTTTTTGCTGCGCAGAATGTCCTCTAGCTTTATTTTAACGGCAGATTTTGTGTTTTCTATTTTTCTGCGAATGTCACGAAGGACTGAAGAAGCACCATCGTCAACCCCTTCATTTCTGATACAGCGCTCAATTTCCCCAAAAAGCATATCCAGTGGACTTAAAGAATGACCATAAAAAGCTATACCCGTATTAAAGGCTTCAGCCTTGTTAAGATATTTCTTCGTTCTTTTGCAGGAAGAAATAAAACCACAAATACCTGTGAGCTGTTCAGGGGCCAGCATTGAGCCTTTCTCTGTTAAATCCAGAATTTTATCCAACTCTTTCATTGAGGCCAGGGGTGGCGTGCCTATACCCTCTAAAATTTTGCGTGCTTCTGTTGTTTCCTGCATTTTGGCTTTGCACTCTCGCTCATTTAAAAATGGCTTTAGGGAGAGCAATTTTTCCCTTGCCTTTTGGGAAAGTGCATGCTCAGCCAAAGTTTCAAGTATTATATTAAATTCCAATGTATTGTTGGCATTCATCAAAAATCCTCCCTATACAATTAAAATGCCCACAAGAGAGATTACCTTATTTTCAGGATCTTTAGTTCCCAAAAATACGCAGAATACTCCTGTGGGCAATGATTTTAACTGATATAAAATCACTTAACGCTATTGAGAAAATAAATAGAGTGCCACAGGACATGCCTGTTACACTCTACAAAACTATACGATAATAATCGCCATAGTTACAATGTCAGCTTTGTTAAGCTTATCGACAAAGGGTGACACTGTTTATAACTCAAATGGTTATTGTAGGACGTAATCTGTAAGGCGTTATCCAAAAACGCAAAGGTTGCGCTTTCAGAAAGGTGCACTTAAAAAAGCAGGTTTAACACCCACGTTTTATAAAGTAACCTCTCTCAACTGTTTAGTTGAAAATCACCATTACAGACACATTTAACAAAAAAACCATCCTCTCGTTTTTAGGTATACCCTAGTTTATTACAAATACGTAGCAAATGTCAATTATAGCTGATCAAAACAGGATAAATAACTAAAATACTACTCAAAAATATTTTTGCACAGAAGGTAATTTTGGAGAGAAATCAATATGCTTTTCAAAAAACTTGCTGCATTGAGCAATTATGAGGCCGTTAACCAGAGCGCAAATTACCGTGCCGATACCAACACCGCGCAGGCTATTAAAGAAAAGGTACGACATGGCCACGGCCACGGCACAGCTGGTGCAGTCATAGCCAATTTTAAACTTATTAATATCTATCCTGTACTTTTTAGAAACTTCTTTTACGAACAGTTCATAAACTTCAGGTGCAAGATAAGTGTGAAAGAGCAGTGAAATACCCATGGCGCAAAAGAGCATACCTACTAAATATAGAGGGATGCGGATACTCAGCGTAGCAGCGGTTACATCATTCAGCATCCAGATCCAACCATCCAACACCAAGCCATAAATAACTGCCGTGACAAAAGAGAAACAGTAAGACAGCTTAAACTGGCCCAGCAACAGACAGACGAAAATCAGCAGAACGGCCTGGAGAGTATATTCAGCCATGCCAAATGTGAGAAAATTAACTTTCAAGGATATTAAATAGGCTGGGGCAACTACCATAGAAATGCCGAGGTCGGCCTTTTCCATTAGTGCCACGCCTAAGGCCAGAATAATCAGCCCCAACAGATAGGCCATCTCGGCAAAGTTTTTGATTTTCAAGCTATTCCTTCCTCCCACAAAAAAATGCTATAACTCCTGGCTGTTTGATATCAGAAACAGCAAAAGTTATAGCATTTCATTTATTGATTTAGAATAAGCCTATTACAAAATCACTCTGTCGTCAATGTTTTTTAATCATTACTTCATAATAATTCCCTCTGGGTCGATGACTTTATAGAGCAGTTCCAATTCCTCATAAGTAGGAGTCAGAGTTTCACCTTTACACTTAGAAATATTCAGATCAAAACTACAGTTTTCCCGGCATTCTTCCGGCGTAAATCCAGGGTGGACCGTATCTAGATACATTTCGCCCTTTTCATCAAAACGGTAAACACCCATATCTGAAATAACAGCAGCTGGCCCCCCATTGAACGCCGGCCCATAAACCTCCTGTTTGGGAACCCATTCTTTATCCGGCCAATGTGGAATTTTCCAGCCAGGCGAGGTAATATAGCTGACTCTCTCAACAAAACGACGTTTTTGACCAAATTGTGGCATGATTAAAACGCTGCGCTTAGCAAGGGAATGAATATCAGAGTTACCACCGCTCCCCGTCAGCCTTTTCCCTGTGGGGCCGCCCATAAAGGTACAATTGACATTGCCATAGAGATCCACTTCTGCACCACCCAGATAGGCCAAATCCACTTTGCCGGACTGGAGCTGACCGAAGACGTCAGTTAAGCCATCACCAACTGCCGCCTGATAACTGCAGCGGGCATCGGCAACGGAGGTCGGCAGATCTATAGGTCTACCGTCAATGGAGCCTGATTCATAGATACAGACTGCAGTAGGCGCTTGGGTATGCTGAGCTACCATGATGGCTAACATTGGGAGGCCTGTTCCCGCAAAGACAATCTCTCCATCCTTTACTTCCCGTGCTGCAGCACAAGCCAAAAGATCCATGGGCTTAAACTCACCGGGTTTAGAATGGCCTTGTTTGTTTTCCATTATCTTGACCCCCTTTTCATGGTGGAAGAATAGCCGAGAGCCGGATTGGCTTTGAGGGATTCCAAACGCGTAACTCCTAGCTTGCTAAGATATTCTTGGAAGTCTTTAACTCCAAAGATCCATTCTTCAGCCCACTGATCAAAACCCTCTTGTGTTCGGGTAGCCTTAAAGAAGTTAGAGATAAATTCTCCGTCAGGTTCGTGTACGCCATACAAACCTGTTGGGTGAGCCCCCCAAGGCTGCTCGACAATATAATCTACCAGATACCCCCCTATCATGTTGCGGGTGGGTTCTCGACGTAAATATTCTTCCGGAACCACTTGTTCAGCAATAATAATGTTATGTTTAGACGCCTTGATAACTTCTTGATCGCTGAATTTTAGGCCATCCACTCGAACGGTGCCTTCCGCGCCGACCATTTGAACGTGAGTAATACACCAATCTGGATTAGCGGCGGGAACCAAAACAATTTCCGAATTCGTAAAAGGCTCTTGGTACATGGCGTATTTTAATTTACCAATATGGGGGTTAGATCCGTCACGGAGTCCGGCCTTACCAAGGTTATCGTTCTCCGGATTTAACATATCACACCCCATGGCAGAATAGGTGGGCAAAAAGGGCAGTCCCTTCGATCCGGCAGTCAGTCTGTTTAAGATATGAATATGTGCCCAGTCTTCGTAGAGAATCTCACCTTTTTCTATTTTACGGGCCAGATTACTGCCGAATTTCCCATAAAGTTCGTGTCCGCACCAACTTGATTCCCAGATTCCCACACATCCGGCCCCTACGAGCATGTCATCATGAGTTCCGCCATTAACTTCTACGAGATGCAAATTGCGCTTTTTCTGGCGAATTAACTCGTAAATAGCCGCCATAGGACGACGCCAAACCGTAAACCCTCCAAAGGTTAACATATCCCCGTCATTAATCTGTCCTACTGCTTCAGTAAGACTCACAATTTTAGGCCTAGCCATTCCTAAAACCCCCTTTAAAGATAGTAATTTATTATTAGACTTCGAGAGCTTAATCAGATAATTTCATCAAGAATCGTTTTCAGAATTACTAAAAACGACCGATGACTTCACGGCCAATAATCATCCGTTGGATTTGATTAGACCCTTCATAAATTTGGGTGATTTTTGCATCCCTCATCATACGTTCAACAGGAAACTCTGAACAATAGCCATATCCGCCCATTAACTGCACGCAATTCGTCGTCACTTCCATGGCTGTATCTGTAGCAAAGAACTTAGCCATTGAGGCTTCTTTGTTATGGGGCAGATGATTATCCTTGAGCCAAGCAGCCCTGTAAATAAGCATTTGGGCGGCATCTATTCTTGTCGCCATGTCTGCTATCATAAACTGAACCCCCTGATTAGCCGCTAAGGGCTTATCGAATTGCTGTCGTTCCTTAATATAATGGTTTGTGTAGTCCAAAGCCCCTTCGGCGATCCCTAATCCTTGAGCTCCAATGGTAATGCGGCCACCAGCCAGTAATCCCATAGCAACGGAAAAACCATTATTGACTTCGCCCAGAACATTCTCTTTCGGTACTTTTACATTTTCAAAATAAAGTTCACAAGTAGGATCAGCATTCATACCCATCTTGGCCACCGGTTTGCCAATGGTAAAGCCGGGGGTGTCTTTTTCAATGATCAAACAGGTTATTCCTTTGCCTTTTGGCTGAGAAGGATCTGTTTTAACAAAGGTACAGTAGGTGGTGGCATGCCCGCCATTGGTAATAAATATTTTGCTGCCGTTGACTAAGAAATGATCCCCTTTATCTTCCGCCCTTGTTTTAAGGGCAGCAGCGTCAGATCCCGCGTTAGGCTCAGTCAAAGCATAAGCCCCAATGATTTCACCGGTGGAGAGCTTTCTCAGATATTTCTCTTTTAATCTCTGACTGCCATAAAGGTAGATACTCATACATCCCAAACCAGTGTGTACGCTGGTGATAACCGCCGTTGAGGCACAGGCTTTAGCCAATTCTTCAATGATGATGGCAAAGTCTAGGTAAGTACCTCCCCCCCCACCCCATTCTTCAGGAATAGGAAATCCTGTCAGCCCTAGCTCTCTCATCTTGTTCCAGGTTTCCATGGGAAACTCATGACTTTTATCAATTTTTTCGGCCATTGGTTCAACTTGGCTTTTGGCAAACTTTTTAACCATCTCTTTAACCATAAGGGTTTCTTCACTCAGTCTAAAATCCATTTAACTCCACTCCAATTCTAAACGTTGTCTGAAATTCCGTCTCTTAGTCAGCATCGACACGGATAAGCATGGCATCCCCTTGGGCATGACCGGCACAGATTCCACAGATTCCATATCCGCCCCCGCGGCGTTTTAGCTCATAAGCCAGTGTCATAACAATCCTGGCTCCCGTTGCTCCAATGGGGTGACCATAGGCAATGGCACCGCCATTTACATTAACCTTTTCCAGCATCTCATCCTTGGTCATCCCTAAGATGCTTCGTGCACTAACCAGGGCTACAGCTGCAAAGGCTTCATTAATCTCAATAAGTTTAACCTCATCCAAGGTCATTTGATTTTGTTCCAAAACCTTCTTAATGGAAAGCCCCGGAACAGTGGCAATATCTTTGGTAGGTTGGGATACTTCTGCGTAATCTACGATGGTAAATAGAGGCTTTAAACCTAATTCTTCAGCCTTAGCTCGGCTCATGAGCAGGCACACATCTCCGCCATCATTAGTTCCCGGCGCGTTTCCGGCGGTTACACTGCCGGGTTTTCCTGTAACAGCGCTTGTGTGATTGAAAACCGGTCCAAGCTTAGCCAAGCCTTCCATTGTGGAATTGCCCCGTGGTCCTTCATCCTGCTCAAAAATATCTTTACCCTTATGGATTGCAATGGGGAATATTTCATCATCAAGTTTTCCCGCCGCTATAGCCTCTGCTGCAGCCAACTGAGAATGTAAGGCCCATTCATCCAGTTCTTCACGGCTAAACCCAAATTCATCCGCCACTTCTGAACCATGAATGGCCATATGACGATTGTAGATAGAGTCCCAGAGTCCATCTTTAACCATCAAGTCCTCGCAATCAGCATTTAGAAAACCCATCCTTTTTCCCCGTCTCATATCCGGAAGGGCAAAGGGGATGTTGCTCATGCTTTCCTGTCCCCCCGCTATAACGATCTCGGCTCTTCCCAACGCAATCATTTGGGCCCCTAAGTCAATGGTTTTAACCCCAGAGGAACAAACCTTATTAACCGTAATGGAAGGCACATATTCGGGAAGCCCTGCTAAAAGAGTAGCTTGACGACTTGGAACTTGACCACAGCCGGCCTGAACCACATGGCCCATGATCACATAATCCACATCGCCAGGAGCAACTTTGCCCTCTGTCCGGCGAATGACTTCCTTAATAGCCAATGCTCCTAACTCAGCAGCATCAAACTCAACTAAAGCTCCTAAGGATTTCCCATAAGGAGTTCTACAGGCTTCTACACAAACAACTTCTCGTTGTTTAGCATAGGTATTGCCAATTTTTCTGCCCATGGTTGAATAATCCGGTACTCTTTCACCAAAGGCACTTATTTTCGCACCCTTATAATAGGTTTTTCTAGTTAATTCAAGCTTTTGGGTTATTTTGGACATTTGATTTTCCTCCTTACTATTTGTTGAAGTCTTGACCAAGATTGTTATTCATTAACCCCTCCAGTTGTTGGTTCATAAGACTCCAGAACCATAATGTTTGAATAGTAATTAATCCACTTTTTTGTTTGTTAATTCTGAATAATATAACTATTTTGCAATTAGTGTGCCAACTAAGGTTTAACAGACTTTGTTTTCTGCCTTAAATTCTTGACTCACTAGGGTTAACAGCATTTATTGAGCCATAGGCCTTGTTATTCGCCACTCCAGAAAAATCATTGTTGTTCAACTTATTCTCATAAGCTTCGAATCCAACTAAGTCTTGGCACTAGAAAAACGTCCCGGAAGCGGACACATTTGTTCTAAATGTGTCCGCTTCCGGGACGTTTGTTTAACTCACACCTCAATACTTGAGATCATATTTATCTAGTTTATCGTAAAGCCTTGACCGACTAAGATTTAGGAGTTTTGCAGCCTTGGTTTTATTACCTCCAGCCTTTTCAAGAGCGCGAACAATCATATCTCTTTCAATACCAGCGATTTTCTCTTGGTGACGAATATTTCCCGCGGATAGGGGGTTTTCTCTAGGGCTGCTGTTCAGTAAATGATTGGGTAAATGCTCTAACAGAAGCAAGCCACAGCGCGAATAGTTTACAGCCCTTTCGACGACATTTTCCAGTTCACGAATATTCCCCGGCCATGAGTAGTTCAACAAAGTCTTCATGGCATTATCTGCAATACCACTGACGTTTAGTTTTAAAATCTTATTGAATTTTGTAATAAAAAAATGGGTTAAGGGTTGAATATCGTCCGTACGTTCACGTAGGGGCGGCAAATGCAAATTGATCACATTTAATCGATAGTAAAGATCCGCTCGGAACTCTCCTTCAGATATCCCTTGATAAAGGTTTTTATTAGTAGCAGCTAAAATGCGGACATTCACCTTAATCGTCTTTGTACTACCTAACCGTTCAAATTCACGGTCTTGCAATACCCTCAATAACTTGGATTGTAAAGCCATGGGCATATCCCCTATTTCATCCAGAAAGAGAGTTCCTCCATTAGCGATCTCCAGACGCCCCGGTTTGCCGGCCTTAGCCGCACCGGTAAAGGCACCGCTAACATAACCAAACATTTCTGCCTCAATTAGATTTTCCGGAATTGCCGCACAGTTGACTTTTATGAAAGGGCCTTGGCAGCGGTCACTGCAAAGATGAATCGCATGAGCTACACCTTCCTTTCCAGTACCGCTCTCCCCAGTGATTAACACCGTTGAACGACTCGAGGCAACAAGGGTTATCTCTTCTTTAAGTTTCTTCATTTCAGTACTCTCGCCAACAATATCCTTGATAACCTCTTGCGCGGTTTTGTTTTTCTGTAATTCTTCCTGGAAAAAATTCACCTTATTTTCTAATAGCCGAATCTTTTCAGCCAGCTCCCGTACTTCAGCAAGTTGAGGAAATACCGCTTTTCCGACGGCTCCAACCACTTCTCCTTCTTTGATGATGGGCAACCGTGAAACAATTAACGGTTTGCCTCGTATTGTAAGCACTTCACTTGTTTCCAAAATGCCGGAGCTTGCCACTAGGTGTAACCTGCTTGACTCAATAATCTCTGTAATATGTTTACCAATCACTTCTTGGGGAGTTAATGTTAAAAAATCCGCCATTGCTTGGTTTATAAGTGTGGTTTTTCCCGTCTCATCCACCACAATGATTCCGTCCTGAATAATATTGAGAACTGTATCAAAGGTCTTGTTGAGGGCTTTAACAGTTTCCAACTCTCTTGCTGCTTGTTCCAAGTCAGTGAGGTCTTGAAAAATAACAATTCCTCCGGCAATATTACCGCCAATTTTTAAAGGCGTAATATTGACGACCATTGTAACATTACGATGTCTGTACCTTAGCCCGATTTTAACCTCACCATTAACTAATGCCGGGGTTAAATCTAGTTTAGGCAGTAATTGCTGAAAGGGCCGATTAAGGGATGTATCCGCTTTCAAGCCTAATATTCGACTGGCCCCGATGTTAAGGTGTGTGACGATCCCATGGCTGTCAACGGCAATCACACCATTATGCATGGAATCCAAAATTGCTTTCAATTGTACGTTTAATAGCTCCGAATGTCTGAATAGGGTCATAACCATATTGGCTTTACATAACAGACCAACGACCTTTCCCTCTCTGTTAACAACCGGAACGGAACCTACTTGACTCATCTTCACAAAATTAGCTAACTGATCGTCGGGGATATCGTCCGAGATACTGATTACTTCTTGTATCAGGTAAGGATCAATGATATCCTTATGAGTTGCACCATCTAAGATTGCCCGATAAAGACTACTCCTGCTAAAAATACTCAAAAGTCCGCCCTCTCCATTTAACACAGGAATAATAGCAATCTTCAGTTCCATGAAAATTCTGACTGCTTTACCGATACTGTCTCCGAGGTTCAAGTATGAAATCCGAGGATTGGTTCCATCTTTAAGGAGCATCATAGCACACCTCAATTGTAATATCTTTGAGTACAACATGGTTCTTAAGCATACTGCAACCAACTGTATTTTATCATTTATAAAGATAATTTTAAATATATTCAGATATTAGGGCAATATCTCTAATATTCATTCTTGATAACCCAGGATCTATCGCCGAACAACTAGATCACAGGCGAGGAAGAGTGACCATCCTACTCCTAGGCCGGTCACTCTTCGTTATTTACCCTTATTGAACTCCGTCTTAATGTTTTGTATCACTCTCGCACTTATATCCATCTTAAGGAGATTGCTCCTCAGTGATCCTACAATTCAATATAGTAAAGGATAATGTTCTCATAGTTTCCGTTGCCAAGCAAATAACCTTTCGGGATGACGCCTAATCTCTGAAATCCCATTTGCTCATAAAGATGAATTGCTCCGGCATTAGTACTGACCACCGCATTAAATTGCAATAACAAGAATCCGGATTCTCGTGCCACTTTCATAGAGTGACGCACCAGCTTTTCTCCAATATGAAGCCCTCGATAATTTTCACTAACAGCATAAGAGGCATTAGCAATATGTCCGCATCTTCCTATGTTGTTGGGGTGTAATATGTACAACCCCAAAACTTCATTCTCAACTGTTGCCACTCCAGTAAAGGTTTGAGAGTAAAAAAGATTTTTGGCCCCCTCTTCACTAAGTTGTTCTATTTGGGGAAATGCATTGGACTCTTGAACAACATGATTCCAAATCCTCATCATTGCAGGTATATCCGTATCCTGATATTTTCGTAGGACTACTTCCATTTCCAACCTCTCCTTTGTGCCTGAAAGATTATTATTCCCTCATACACTTGTTCCTCTTCAAAGGACTTTTTCCCTGCTTCTTGGCATTCCCGTAAAACTGTTTAGAAGTTGGTTTTCCTCACCTCGAGGAAAACCAACTTTTTTTAATACTCATTATTCAACGACAATCAGGAGTTCACCAGCCTTGACTTGCTGTCCTTCTTTTATTTTCACCGATCTGACAATCCCTGAGAAAGAACTGGATATCCTTGTTTCCATTTTCATAGCTTCGACAACCACCAGGGTCTGATTTTGAGTTACCTGATCTCCTTCTTTTACCATTAACGTCACCACAGTCCCTGGGATAGGGGATCCAATCTCATTCTTATTGTCAGGGTCTGCCATCTCCGTCAAACTGTATTCTCCAGATTGGCTAAGAAGGTTGATATCGCTCCAGCTCTTATCCTTGATTTTGATTTCTCTTCTATTCCTGTTGACTTCAAACACTAGAGTTCTGTATCCTTCCAGATCCGGCTTACCAATGGAGCGGAGCTTGATCATCAGACTCCTTCCTTCTGCGACCTCAGCCTCGATAATCTCTCCTTCATGTAGACCATGGAAGAACACGTCGCTCCCGAGCCTGCTCAGGTCTCCGTATTCGGCTACAATTTTCAAGAAACCTTCAAACACTTCCGGATACAAGGCATGGCTCAGGATATCCTTTTTAGTTGGTTCAAACTCAAATTTTTCCCTCAGGTGATTAGAGATTTTGTCAAAATCCTCATCTGGGAGCAGTTCGCCTGGACGCTCAGTGATGGGTTTTTCCCCCTTCAGAACTAACTTCTGGAGTTTCTCCGGGAAACCTCCCATGGGCTGACCCATCATCCCTTTAAAATAAGCTACGACGGAATCAGGAAAGGTCATATGCTCTGCTTTCTCGTAAATATTCTCTGAAGTGAGGTTATTTTGAACCATAAATATGGCAAAATCCCCTACGACTTTCGAGGACGGAGTGACTTTAACGATATCCCCCAACATCTCGTTAACTGTCTTGTACATTTCCTTAATCTCAGAAAATTTATGCCCAAGCCCGAAACTTTCCACCTGAGGCTTAAGATTGGAGTACTGCCCTCCGGGAATCTCATACTTATAAATTTCAGCAGATCCCGATTTCAAACCCGACTCGAATTTGCCATAAACCGGTCGTACCGTTTCCCAGTAGTCTGACACCTTTTGGATTCCTTTCAAATCAATTCCCGGGTCCCTATCCATATTTTTAAGAGCTGCAGCAATAGAATTCATGGCTGGTTGGCTCGTAAGTCCTGACATACTGTTAAAGGCAGTGTCTACAATATCTACCCCCGCTTCCACAGCCATGTGTACCGTTGCCACCCCATTACCGGTGGTGTCGTGGATATGAAGATGAACAGGAATACCGATCTCGTTTTTCAAGGCGCTGACCAGCTTAAAGGCGGCATGGGGCTTTAAGAGGGCCGACATGTCTTTTATACACAGAATATGGGCACCGGTTTTTTCTATCTCTTTCGCAAGCTTGATATAGTAATCTAAATTATACTTTTCCTTCTTACTGTCAAGGATGTCTCCCGTATAACAAATACAGGCTTCAGCGATCTTCCCGTTCTTTAAGACTTCCTCGATAGAGAGTTCCATGCCTCTCAGCTCATTTAGAGAGTCGAAGATTCTAAAGACATCAATACCCGTAGCTGCTGACTCTTTAATAAATTCTTTGATGACATTGTCCGGATAGTTCTTATAGCCTACCCCATTCGCTCCTCTTATGAGCATCTGGAAGAGGATATTCGGGACTCGTTTCCTCAGCTGCTCCAGCCTAGCCCAAGGAGACTCTTTGAGGAATCTGTAGGCCACGTCAAAGGTTGCGCCCCCCCACATTTCAAGAGAAAATAGATCTTTACCGTAGACTGAAGTTGCCTTGGCAATCTTAATCATATCCTTGGTCCTAATCCTTGTCGCCATCAGCGACTGATGAGCATCCCGCATGGTCGTGTCTGTAAGCAATACTTTCTTCTGAGATTTTATCCAGTTGACAAGCCCCTCTGCACCTTGAGCATCAAGGATCTGCTTGGTTCCACTCAGATCCTGCGGAGTAACACCTTCAATTTCGGGTACCTTAGGAACATCATAATCCTGCTTTAACCCCCTCGTCTCATTGACTACCACATTGCCGAGGAATTTCAGAAGCCGGCTTTCATCATCCGTTTTCTGGGTAAGGGAGATTAAATCAGGATTTTCCTCGATAAAACCAGTATGACATTCTCCGTTGAGAAACTGTGGGTGATTGAGAACGTTGATTAAAAATCCCATATTGGTCTTGACCCCAGTAATTTGAGTCTCCGTTATAGATCGGATGGATTTCTTGATGGCATCCTGAAAACTCCTGGACCAGGAGATGTTCTTGAAGAGGAGGCTATCATAATAGGGACTGATTTCTGCGCCAGTGAATCCGTTTCCGCCGTCCAATCTGATCCCGAATCCCGAACCCGTCTTGTAGGATTCGATCTTCCCTGTGTCAGGAGCGAAATTAGTCGCGGGATCCTCTGTCGTGACTCTGCATTGAATGGAATACCCGTTGAGCATGATATCCTCCTGGGAGTTTATCCCAATCTCCGGAGAATTCAAGGCGTATCCTTGGGCGATCAGGATCTGTGCCTGGACGATATCTATTCCCGTTACCATCTCTGTAACCGTGTGCTCAACCTGGATCCGCGGATTCATTTCAATGAAATAATAACTCCCTTGGTCGTCTACCAGGAATTCAAGGGTTCCGGCGTTCCTGTAGTTTACAGCCTTGGCGATCTTTAGTGCATCCTGATAAATATTATCTCTAATTTCCTGGGGGATGGAAAAGGCTGGCGTGAACTCTACGACCTTCTGATGCCTTCTCTGGATCGAACAGTCTCTTTCAAACATGTGTACAATATTGCCGTACTTGTCCCCGAGGACTTGCACCTCGATATGTTTGGGTTTTTCTATGAATTTTTCCATGAAAATATGATCAATGCCAAAGGCTTTTTTCGCCTCGCTTTTAGCGCTTAAAAAGCCAGACTCCAGCTCACTTTCATCTCTGACGATGCGCATTCCCCTTCCGCCGCCTCCGGCAGCTGCCTTAAGCATCAGAGGATAACCGCATTCTTTCGCGTACCTTCTTGCTTCAGCCACAGTTTTAATATCCTTCTCATAACCTGGAATGATAGGAACTCCGACTTCCTTAGCGACAATCTTTGACTTGATCTTGTCGCCTAGGGAGTCCATCATCTTTGCCGTCGGTCCAATGAATTCGATACCTTCCTGCTCGCAACGTTTGGCAAATTCAGGATTTTCCGACAAAAAGCCGTATCCCGGATGGATTGCATCTACGCCCTTTTTGATTGCCAGACTGATGATTTCCTCAATATTCAGGTAAGCGTCAACCGGACTTCTGCCTTCACCGATGAGATAAGCCTCGTCGGCTTTGCTTCTAAAGAGGGAGTATTTGTCTTCGTTGGAATATATCGCAACAGTCCTTATTCCCAGCTCATTACAAGCTCTAAATACCCTAATAGCGATTTCGCCTCTATTGGCTACCATCACTCTTTTAAAACTACTCATAATCTTCCTCCATGCTTATTTACTCGGCTTTACCAAAGGTACTTAATACAAAGGGTTTCTGAGAAGTGAAACCTTTTTAATAATTCAATGTTTTTAATTATACTTTATTTTTTTCGTTCTTGTTGCCATTATAACAATGTATACACGAATACTTACCGCCGGAGAAGACATGAAGGCAGCTTTAGGTTAAATTAACATAAGCCCAGAGACAAAAATCTCCGGGCTTAGCTTTTGACCAATAATTATCGGTAGGCTCTGGCGGGTTTAAATAAATAAATTAACGTTTGAATCCTCTGCTTCTCCTAAATAATAACCCACTCCGCCAATTTTAACGCCATCCAGCAGTTCCTCTTGTTTTAGACCCATCACATCCATGGACATTTGGCAGGCTACTACCTCTACTCCATTGCACATTGCGGCACTGATAAGATCTTCCAGGGAAGAAACATTTTTGTCCTTCATAACTTTTCTGATCATTTTTCCGCCCATGCCTAGCATGTTCATGTTCGACAACTTAAGACGTTTACTTCCCCTCGGCATCATCATGCTGAACATCTTATCCATAAAGCCCTTTTGAGTGCTGACCTTTTCGTGTTTACGCAAAATATTTAATCCCCAAAAGGTGAAAAACATCGTGACTTTCTTGCCCATGGACGCAGCTCCATTGGCAATGATGAAGGAGGCTATAGCTTTATCCAAATCTCCGCTAAAAACCACTATTGTCTTATTATCCTTTAAAGTTGCAGCTGCCGGTTCTTGCTGAACTGAGTCCCTTGGCGCACCTTTTTTAATGAATGCTGTAATAACCCCTCCGGCCTTGGCTACGTCTATCAGTTGATTATTGGTTCTTTTACTCCAAGCTTTAATATCCTCATAAAAGCCCGGATCAGAAGCCAAAATCTTGAGGATTTGACCTTGTTTCAACGGATCCATAGCAGCCTTAACCTGCATTAATGGCCCGGGACAACAAAGACCGCAAGCATCAATGCTTTTATCAAAATGCCCATGAGGGGTATCCACTTCAACTAGTTCTGAATCGGATTGTTGACTCTCAGAGCTTATCTTTTGAGGATCGAATTCTTGTAACGCTACAGTTTTATAGCCCCCGGTAATATTTAAGACGTTATAACCATTTTGACTTAAGATCCTGTCTGCTATATAGCCCCTTAAGCCTACTTGACAGTACTCTACTATCTGTTTATTCCTGTCTAACTCGTCCATCCTGTCTCTTAAGCTGTCCAAGGGAATGTTGATGGAACCGGGTAAGTGTCCATTGTTATATTCCTCTTCCGTTCGTACATCCAGAAGAATTGAATCCTTAAGTTCTGCCAACTCCATATCCTTCCAAGCCACAACATGAGTTCTGCCGGCCAGTAGGTTTTGCGCTGAAAATCCCGCCATATTTACCGGGTCTTTGGCCGAGGAGAAAGGCGGTGCGTAGGCTAATTCTAATTCGGCTAAGTCGTCTACCGTGCCTTTTAAGCGAATGACAGCAGCAATAACATCAATTCGTTTGTCAACACCATCATAACCGATTCCCTGTGCTCCCAAAACTCGGCCTTCATCATTAAAAATCAGTTTCAATGTCAGCTGTAAAGCAGCCGGGTAATAGGAGGCATGAGCCACGGGATGAACGTAGACGACTCGATAAGACAGATTGGCTTTTTGCAGACTTCGCTCATTGGCTCCCGTGCTGGCCGCCGTCAAGCTGAAAACTTTAAGGATCGAGGTTCCTTGAGTGCCCTTATAAATGGAATTCAAACCCTCAATATTATCCGCAGCAATTCTTCCTTGCTTGTTGGCCGGTCCGGCCAAAGGGATAGCCGTCTTTTCTCCGGTAATAAAGTCGACAACCTCGATGGCATCTCCTACTGCGTAAACACCCTTTACATTGGTCTGCATTCTTTCATCAACGATGATATGGCCTTTTGGGCCTAACCCTATTCCCGAGTCTTTCAAAAAAGCAGTGTCAGGTGCAACCCCGATGGCCAGAATGACTAGATCAGCAGTCACCATTTTTTGGCTGCCCAAGGTTACTTCGATTTGACTACCAACCTCTTTAAAAGCTTTAACCCCGTCACCCAAGATAAGATCCACGCCATTTTCAGCTAATTCCTTTTCAGCCATTACCACCATGTCTGAATCAAAAGGAGCTAAAATGTGAGGAGCGGCTTCGACTAAAGTGACCTTCAAACCTCTCTCGATCAGGTTTTCAGCCATTTCAACTCCGACAAAACCGCCGCCAATAACTAGAGCGCTACTTATACCTTTTTGATCAACATAGGCCTTAACTTTATCTGTGTCTGGAATGTTTCTCAAAGTAAATATTTTCGAGCTGTCTATCCCCGGAATATTGGGCCGAAGAGCTTTGGCTCCCGGTGATAATACTAGAGCATCATAGGATTCTTCGTAAATCCCTTGATCCTTACTTCTGACTGTCACGATTTTCTTTTCTGTGTCAATGCCAACAACTTCACTATTAATTCTCACATCAATGTTAAACCTAGCTTTCATAGCCTCAGGAGTTTGGACAAGAAGTTTCTCCCGTTCCGTAATAGTTTCACCGATGTAATAGGGCAAACCGCAGTTGGCGAATGAAATATAGTCATCTCTTTCAAACAAGATGATCTGGGCCTGTTCATCTAGTCTTCTAAGACGCGCAGCAGCGGAGGCTCCTCCAGCTACACCGCCAACTATGAGTACTTTTTTTGTCATAGAAATATCCCTCCATAAAAGCTTAGTAACTTATAGTTTGACTTGTAAATGCTTAGTTTATTTCCGAGTCGATTTCGAGCTTCGACAGCAAGCTTTACCTGCTTCAGTAATTACATTATACCCCCCGGGGCCATAGGGGTCAATGGGAAAATAATAACAAAGTATTTACCAACAAAAAACTACCTCATTAAAATGAGATAGTTTTCGCATAGACTTATTCTTTATACTATAATCCAATGTTCATTCCATACATTTTCTATCAACTTGAAAGTAAGTTGATAGGCACCCTAGAAAAATGTCCTCCCTACGTTCAGTCCACGTTTTTGGTCCTCGTAGCACCAAATTAAATTATTGTATTACAATAACAAAACAGCAAATACCAATATTTATTTATTGATATTCAATAAATAATACATTACAATTTACTCAGTTCAAACTTAACTCATGATAACTGAGGTGCTGTTTATGAGTCGAGCACCACTGTTGTTAAAGGTCTCAAATACTTTAAGAATTAGATTTATTGGAGGTTATTATGGAAAACTTCATTTCTGAAAATCTTGAACAGCCAGCTGAATTGGAAAGGTATTATCGGCAGGAGCCCGAGAAATTTATTAAAGCCTTTCCCGAGGTATTTAGAGAAAATCAGAATCTAACTATCCTGAAAGTTTGGCAGGAAAGGCTAAATTTTGATATACCAAGGAATGAAAAGATGGAAACTGATACTAGGTGGAAAGACCTTCTGCTAGTAATTGTGATTTCGTTGCTGGCGGGAACAATTGCCAGGTTTTTGTTACCATCCATTGAAAAAGAATTAATTAATCCGGCAAATATTGTTTTTTCGATTTTTCCTTTGCTTTCAGTCTATTTTCTTTTAAAGAACCGCCCTTCGAAAAAGCTTATTCTGTCAATTAGCCTATTCTACCTGGTGGCATTGATTTACCTAAACTTTCTACCTGTAAAATTCACAGACAGTATTATTTTGGCAAATTTGCATTTACCCTTTTTCTTATGGTCGTTAGTTGCCCTTTCCTTCACGGGAGACTATCGCCTGCAACCAGGAAAAGTATTGGAATACCTGAAGTACAACGGTGAGCTTTTAATTAGTGCCGGTCTGTTACTTATTTGTGGTGTCGTTTTAACAGCTTTGACCATTGGTTTATTTGCGGCAATTCAAGTCAAAATAGAAGATTTTTATATGAACAACATTGCAATTTATGGAGTTGCTGCTGCACCCTTTGTTGGTACTTATTTAGCGAGGGCCAGGGGCATAACCAAAAATATTGCGCCTTACTTAGCAAAGGTTTTTAGTCCTTTAGTTTTAATAACCTTAGGTGTCTATTTAGCTACAATTATCGTAACCCAGAAGAATCCTTATACTGATAGAGAATTCTTATTAATATTTAACTTAATGCTGATCCTGGTCTTAGCAATCACGATTTTTTCCGTCGCTGGAAGAGAAACTGGTTCAAAAATAACTTTCAATGACCGAATAATCTTCGCATTGTTAACAGTTGCTATAGTAATTGACTGCGTAGCCTTATCGGCTATCTTGTTCAGATTAACTTCATATGGCATAACTCCAAACCGGTTGGCAGTTTTGGGTATGAATCTAATTGTATTTGTCCACTTATTGAGGATTACGGTTAATTATTTCCGGTTTATACTGGGTAAAGTTAAAGTGGAGATGATTGAAGCTGCCATTACGCGATATTTGCCGATCTATTCACTGTGGGCGCTGATCGTTACCATTTTCTTTCCGATAATTTTCACTTTCAAGTAAAATTATAGTTACTGATGAGCGGGCCCGCGCGACAGGACAAAAACCACTGAAAAAACTTTTCAGTGGTTTTCCATATCACAGTAACATAAATCTTCAATAGATCTTTAGCGCTGAATAGACCAATAACAGGGTATGGTAAAACTGCGTAATCGCGGTGAGGAAATCACGTTACGGTGTCATTACCTTACTTTTTTATCGGAATCCAAACCTCACACTTATAATCCGGAGCAGATATATCACCCAGTGGATAAACTCCAATTGTGGTCCTTCCTCTTGCTGATAACCCGTTGCAGGAATCCATTCGGAATAAATCCGTTCCCATACCTTCTGTATGGCACCCGGCATGGGACCAACTGACTCAAACACTGCCCACCGTGCAGTAGGTATCTCAACAGACGAAAAATCTGCCGGAGTTTCCCCATTGTCCTCCACAGCAATCATATAGGTAAAGGCTTCATAGTTGGGTTCAAAATCCAGACAAATCCCAAAGACCCCCATGCCGCCTGCCATGGAGCAAATTTTTTCATAGGATCCGTCCGCCTGGCATTCCTTCCAAAAAAGCGGAACCAAATTTAAATTTTCTCCATCCAGAGTTGTTATTCTTTTAGTCTTGCCGATCACTTTAAACGAATCTTTTTCGATTAATTTGTAATCCATATCCTGATCCCCTTTGATTGAAATATGAAAGGAAAGCTTTGAAAATGCTTTAAAGCATATGATACATCCGCTGAAAGTGAAATGGGGTTCTCCCTGTTGTCTCTTTGAAAATCGCTGAGTGCCAGGATGAATATCCTGCAGCATTTGAGAGCTGCTTAAGGGTAATCTCTTCATATATGTGATTCTCAATATAATCCTGCATTTTTTGCACTGCCCTTATTGCTTCAACCTGATTCATTTTCTCACCTCCCGTATCTAGCATAAATCAACCGGAGAAGTATTTCTTGACCTGAATTGCTGAGTTTAAGAAGAGAATATTTATCAAATTTTTGCCCAATAAGATTTAGATGAACAACTAAAGCCTAAAGTGATCCACTTAAGCGCGAATCACTTTAGGCTTTTAGTATAAGATTATGCCAGACTTTCAACTTTTTCTTCATTAAAATCTAGCATATCAAGTCCATTTTACAAAGCAGCAAAAACCGGATTAAGATCAATTATCAAGTCCGGTAAGGCGCTCACGGTTATTTTTTCTTCATCTGAATAAACAGCTGGCCGTCCATAGCGCTTATTGTTCTGTAAGGTAAATACGCTCACGAACTTACCATCTGGTTCAATGACCCAATACTCTTTAACCCCGGCCATTTCAAATTTATTAAACTTAAAAAGCTTATCTATCCTTGCGGTTGAGGGAGATGATATTTCAATAATCAGGGTGGGAGTACCATAATACCCAGTACCTTTTAAACCAGCATTATCACAAATGATAGTAAGATCAGGCTGACATACAAACGTTGTTTCTTCGTCTTCTTCATTTAATTCAGGTATCCTTAAATCGAAAGGTGAAGCAAAAATTCTACAGGGCTTATTCCGTAAGTATTCACCAAATTGCAACATAAGTTCACTGGATATGGCTTGATGCTGCCATGTAGGAGCAGATTGCATATGGGGCACGCCATCAATTATTTCCCATCTTTCTCCATCCGTCCAGGTAAGATAATCTGCATAGGTATATTTCTTATCACTACTATGCGGAAATATTGACATTAAACCTCGCCCCCATAATATCAACTATCCGACTATCTGAAATATTAAGCATTGCCATATTATAACACATCATCTGTGGAGCTACAAAGAGTTGACCAGTACCTAAAGAAGAACATTTACAAATCACCACATTATATATAGACGCAAATGAAATGCATGCATTTTCACAAGAGGGGAAGAACTGATCTACAGCGAATCACGACACGCTGGCCTGGCAGATTGTCTGATCAAATTCGCCAAAACCATTCAGAAGTTTAACTATCCGGGAGAATTGATCCCCTTACCCCGCAAGCTGACTTCCAGCTGCGGCATGGGCGTCAAATTTGACTTCAGTCAAGATCTTGGCGGGATTATTTCTGAGAAAATCGAGAAAATTTATGCAATTAAAGGGAATCAGTACCAATTAGTCTATTAGGCCAAGGCGTAAACATAATAAATAGTAAGGGCTTCAGAAAATAAGGAAGCCCTTACTAAAGGAATGATGTTATGGACGGAATATATTTAGATAATGCAGCCACCTCTTTCCCTAAGGCTCCTGGGGTGGCTGCAGCTGTGGCCGGATTTCTCACTAATAGCGGCGTTAATATTAACCGTGGGCTTTACTCGGCATCTTTTGAGACTGCCAACATCGTTTATGAAACCCGGGAGCTCCTTTGCCGCCTGTTTAACTTCCCGAAACCGGAAAACGTTATTTTTACGAAAAACATTACGGAAAGTCTGAATGTTATCCTTAAAGGGCTGCTGAAACCGGGAAATCACGTGCTGGTTTCTACCATGGAACATAACGCAGTGATGCGACCCCTGGCTTCTCTGGCTGAAAAAGGGGTTGAAGTATCGGCGGTCCACTGCAATCACCAAGGGGAACTTTCCCCCGGCGATTTAAGACTGCAAATCAAATCAAATACCAAAGCGGTTGTTATAACTCATGCCTCCAATGTCAGCGGTACGATCATGCCTTTAGAGGAAGTGGGCCAACTGTGCCGGGAGCATAAATTGTTCTTCATCGTTGACAGTGCTCAAACAGCCGGCTTCTTAAGCATTGATTTTTTAGCCCTTCAGGCAGATGCTTTTGCCTTTACAGGCCATAAAGGTCTCTTGGGACCTCAAGGAATCGGCGGCTTTTACCTAAGCGATCAATTAGCCTCTCTGGTTGAACCCCTAATCGAAGGGGGAACAGGCAGCGCCTCAGACAGCGTCTTCCAGCCCAGCTATCTGCCTGATCGTTTCGAAGCGGGCACTTTAAACCTGCCGGGAATTTACGGCCTCAATGCCTCACTTAAATACTTAATCAGGGAAGGGATTCCTGCCATAAGAGAAAAGGAGCTGAGCCTTGTGCAGAGGTTTATGGAAAATGTGCAAACCCTGCCGGGCATTCAGCTCCTTGGTCCCGATCCCAAACATGAGCGGACCGGAATAGCTTCTCTTAACTTTTTGAACCATGACAATGCCCAGGTTAGTTATGAACTATTCAAGGACTTTGGAATCATGACCCGCTGCGGCCTCCATTGCGCTCCGGCAGCCCACCGGACCCTGGGAACGTTTCCTCAGGGTACCGTCCGCTTTAGTTTCGGCCACTTTAACTCCCTCCAAGATGTGGACTATGTGATCCATTCCTTAAGAAAGCGCTTTTAGATTTAGATTAGGCTTAGTGATTTTTACTCCGCAAGCTTTATGCTCATAGGTTTGGGATACTTTATCCGCAGCTCCATTGGTTAAGACATTGGCCGGGGTCTTCATATAATGGAAGATCATCCTCTGGGGTAACCCGCTCAGTTATGCGGATTTTCGTTTCCAGTTCTCCCCGCCGTAAGGCCACCTTAACACGTTTCCCTTCTTTAACGCCCAGGTGCTGAGCATCTGTGGGATTAATCTCAGCAAGCTCTTCGGGAGAGTAACTGCCCAGAGCTTCTAAATTTTTGGTAAACACGTTGTAATGAGAGAGTTTGCGGCCGGTGTTTAATACGAAGGGATATACTTCGTCCGGCAGTTCATTGGCTTTTTGACAAACAATTCAGAAAAAAATGTCCATGGCTCTGATCCGGTTCCCATTTAACAAGGATCTTCATATTTATATTGAGTAATAACCCCTTCCTGACAACGTTACTTTCCCGTTTGACAGTTACATAGTGCACAACTTAAAAGGAGATTTTCAGAAAATGGAAGCAAGCAAAGAATATTTCGCAGTATTTTTTACCCCTTCCGGAGCAATAAGGTTTCACCGGTTTTTGCGCAGCAATAACATTCCAGCGGAAGTTAAGCCCCTGCCCAGAATTCTGAGCATAAGCTGCGGCATAGGGATTGAGTTTTTCACTAATCTTGATGTAAATCTGTTAATCAGCAAGGATATTAAGGAACTCTACCTTCACCAAGGCTATCAGTACACTTTAAAGTACACCAAAGACCAGTGAATGCCTGGTTTGAACCTTTAAAATATGGAAAAATCCCGCAATTACTTGCGGGATTTAATAATCTCTGGTGCGCCACCCAGGATTCGAACCAGGGACCTGCCGATTAAGAGTCGGATGCTCTACCAGCTGAGCTAGTGGCGCCTTTGGTAGCCCCAACGGGATTCGAACCCGTGTTTCCGCCTTGAGAGGGCCGGCCTGTGGCCGCCACTTATCCCTTAACCTCGCTGTACACCGTCTCCTGTGAATTTAACATTGCTTGATAGACAGCCGCTACAACTATGTTATTCTCCTGCAGCAGGGACTTTGCCCCAATATAATCCGCTACCCGAAGGGCGATGCCGCAGCCGGCTTTGATGCCGGAGGGCAAGGGCATCACCCCTACGGAATGACCGGCCTGCAGGAGGGTTTTTTCGGCTAAAATAGCCCCATGGGTACTGGTAAATGTAAGAATGTACGACACAAAGGATCCTCCTAAATATTGATAAGCCGCTTCGCCCCAGCCATTGCGGTAACAATACCGTACATGTTAGCGATCTCACCGACTCCCAGCTTCTCCGTAATTTCGAAATAATTAGTGCAGGTTCCGCAGGTCAGGATAACCGTCCCCGCTGCTTCCAAAGCACGCAGGTCTTCCAAACAGTTAGAGTCACTACTTGTAAGGCGTACTCCCGAATTAAAAAACAAAACATGGGTGGGCGGCGGCGTCAGCTCTCTGAGGGCAAAAACAAAACCTTTAATCAGTATTTGGCCCAGCTCCTGACTTCCTTCCCCCATGGTATTCCGGCCAATGGCTACAACCAGGCCCGAATCTCCTTCTGTCGGGCAGCTTTCCACAGCGCAGCCTTCTCCTGCTACGATGGTAACCTGGATATTACCGTCTTCTCTCTGCTCATATTCGCTTTGATAACCCAGTTCTGTGGCCATCTTTTGCAGATTTTGGCGGGCGATGTCGTTATCGACTAAAACAGCTACCACGCCGCCTGCGTCCCCCAAGCCCTCCAGGGCTTTTTTAGCTTTTATGACCGGGATAGGGCAGACCAGCCCAAGACAATCAATGTTATTCATAAATATTCCTCCTTAGCGTACTAAAATCAGTGAATTTTGCGGTTGGAGCACTTCACCTACGATTCTAGCCTGGGGTTCCACTTCCTGAATGGCACTTAACAGCTCTTGAGCACAGGATTTCGGGGCGCTGAGAAACAGCCCTCCCGAGGTCTGGGGATCGAACATCAATTCCTGCAAGGCAAAGGGGGTATCGCCGAGACCCACAAAGCCTTGCATATGGTTGCGATTGCGCTGGCCAGCTGCAGTTATCAAGAAATCTCCGGCATAGGTATAAGCCTGAGGGATATAAGGCAATTCCGAGCTATATATGACCAAGGATGTAGCATCCCCAGCCATTTCTCTGGCATGGGCCAACAGTCCGAAACCGGTGATATCTGTGCAGGCATTAATGGGAAAACTGTGCATCTTCTCCGCCGCATATTTATTGAGCCTCTGCATGGAGGAAATCGCCGACTGAACGGCTTGATCATCGGCCATTTCTCCCCGCAGGGCAGCCATGACAATGCCAATCCCCAGGGGTTTGGTAAGGATCAGTTGATCCCCCGGAACCGGAGTATTATTGCGCCAGATTTGTTTCGGGTCGATACGTCCGGTGACTGCCAGCCCATATTTGGGCTCTTTGTCATAGATGGAATGGCCCCCGCAAAGTACCGCTCCCGCCTCTTGGATTTTTTCAGCCCCGCCCAATAATATTTCTCCCAAGGCGTCCAGCTCCATTCTCTCGGGATAACAAACGAGATTGAGAGCAAAAAGTGGTGTACCTCCCATGGAATATACATCGCTTAAGGCATTAGCTGCCGCGATTCGGCCAAAGGAGCGACCATCGTCCACCATGGGTGAAAAGAAATCCACTGTGGAAACAATGGCAGTGTCCTGATTAATTTGATAAACAGCAGCATCATCCGAGGCATCAAAGCCTACCAACAGGTTAGGGTTACCAAAAACCGGCATACCGGACAACACCTTGGATAGTTCGCCCGGACCAATCTTGGCTCCGCAGCCTCCTGAGGTACAGTTTGACAATAAACTCATCATGAGAATCCCTTCCTTTACACAGAGGTTTAACTTATACTAAAATATAAAAATACCTTTTATTAGAG
The DNA here is from genome assembly GCF_000231385.2 of Desulfosporosinus meridiei DSM 13257. Classification (NCBI taxonomy): domain Bacteria; kingdom Bacillati; phylum Bacillota; class Clostridia; order Eubacteriales; family Desulfitobacteriaceae; genus Desulfosporosinus; species Desulfosporosinus meridiei. The sequence goes on from NC_018515.1 coordinate 3,395,929, forward strand.
ATAGGAGAAAAAAATGATTTATCTGGACAATGCCGCAACAACTCTTCAGAAACCTCCTTGCGTCAAGGAAGCTGTTGTGCGGGCTATGGATACCTTTGGCAACGCTTCTCGGGGAGCACATGCACCGGCCCTGGACGCTCTTCGCATGTTGATGGAAGCACGAATTGCCTTGGCTTCCCTCTTTGGGGTTGATGATCCTATGCGTGTGGTATTCGCTCCTAACGCCACCGTTGCCTTAAACATCGCCATTTCCGGAATCCGGGGGCATATTGTGACAACCGCCGCTGAGCACAATTCGGTACTGCGGCCTATCTACAAACGGGGTAATTATACCATTGTCCCTTGTGACAGCTTAGGATGCGTTTCCACAGAAGCAATCTCTTCGGCCATCCGTCCGGATACCGGGGCAGTAGTACTTACCCATGCTTCCAATGTTACCGGCAACGTCTTCGATATCCAATCTGTCGGTGAATTATGTGCTGAACGCGGCCTGGATTTCATTGTTGACGCCTCACAAAGCGCCGGACTTTTGCCTATTGAGATGAAAAACATATCCGCCCTCTGCTTTACAGGGCATAAATCACTCTTCGGGCCCCAAGGCACCGGCGGACTCTGTTTAGGGCCCAATTACAGGCCCGAATCTCTGTATGTCGGAGGAAGCGGCCATCATTCCTTCGACTCCAAACATCCCGGGGAATTGCCCGATGCCCTGGAAGCCGGGACGCAAAATGCCCACGGTATCGCAGGACTACTGGCCGGCGTGCAATATATCCAGTCCACCGGACTATCGACAATCCACAACCAAGCAGATACCTGGGCGCGCCTGTTTGCCCATTCCCTAGCGGATATCCCCGGGGTTACCCTCTATGGAGATTTAGCCGCGCCACTTCGTACACCCATAGTCTCCCTCAATATCCAAGGATATGATTCCGCTCAAGTCGCAACTCTGCTTTTTGAGAAGTATGGCATCGCAGTACGCGCAGGGGCACATTGTGCACCTTTAATGCATGATGGACTCAAACTATCCGGCTCCGTCCGCTTTTCATTCTCTCATTTCAACACTCGAGAAGAGACACTGTTCGTTGCCGACGCTGTTTGCGCTTTGGCTGCCAGTCGATAGCGAAATACATTAAACAATTCATGATTATCTTTGTATTATTATTACTTATTATTATTCAATTATATATCTTGACTTGTTCAAATATCAAGCTACTTGATAGGGGAATGCCTTCTTTCAGGTTTTTTTGCCTTCCGCCGCTCATTGAGCTCTGGGCCCAGACAGGTAGCTTTCTACAGTTTTTACATCTCTATTGTTCTTTGAATCGTTTATCTTTTGATCTAACACCAGATCATTAGCAAAGGACCCATCGGATTTTTGAAAATAGACGGTAGCTAGAGGATTATTCCCTTGTCCGGGATAAGCATCATCTACAATAATAATTATATCTTTTAGACCGTCTTTACTGACATCTTCAAAGGAAACGGCTTTAACGTCTACCATATAAGGAAGATTTGCCTGAAAATCATATAGGATCTCCCCATCTTTATCGGTTAGGTAAAAGACTACAGGTATATGGTTGCCTCCTGTCAATTTTCCGGAGACGAATTTAACCTTTCCCCAGGAATTTAAATCCACCATGAAGGATTGATTTTCAATGGGCCTAAAGCCCACGATATCTTTAAGATTATGCGGACTGAACTGAAAAGTCCCTTCCGGTGGATGGGCTTTAGTATCTAATGCGGGGGATGCCTCAGATTGCTCCCTAGGTTGGGAGTTGGTATCAGCTGGAGCCGTTTTCCCACATCCGGTTATAAGTAGGATAACTATGATTGTTGCTAAAAGAATTTTCCGCTTCATTCGTTTTTACCTCCAAGTTCCCCTTAGCCAAATTAGTTTTTAGTTCTTCGCTAAACTTCCTCTATCCCTTCAACTAAATAATCAAGATCTTAAAAGGGACTTAAAATTAATTACCTCCTTTATATAGGCACAGAAAAGTACGTACTTGTATCTTTATTCCTGGCCATTACTGGCCGGCCTCTGACTCTGCATTTAACTCCTACCCTGAAAGTGCTTGAGTGAGTCATGTCAAGTATAAAGTAAAAGGCAGCTTCTAGATCCCTAAAAAGATCCCCGAAGTCCGCCTTTGTCCCTTGTTCTTATTTAACAACAAGTCTATTGTTTGCAGGACTCCAAAAGAATGACCTTCGTTTTGGGAATACTTCCAATCACAATCCCTAACGTAGTAAGGATAAGTGCTAAGATATGTATCCAGGCGATTTTCTCATTTAAAAAGACGAATCCACCGAACATGCTCGCAAAAGGCATACCATTTAAAAACATAGCCGTTCTGTTGGCCCCCAACTGTTTTATACCGTCATTCCATCCTAAGGTACCTAGAGCTGTAGCTCCCCAAGCTGATATTAATAAGACAAGTATTGCTGTAGATGATAAGTGAATCTGTCCATAAACCGCAGGCCCAAAGGAAACCAGCGTCCCCAAATTTAACAATAGACCCCCTATTAAGGTAGAATAGGCAGTCACTACTAAGGTTGGAATCGGGTTTTCCAACAGCTTTTTAATGAGCAAACCCCCAATGACATAGGTCAACATGGCTAATACCATCGCAACATCTCCGATTAAGGAAAATTGGATAGTACCCTCCGGGGATTTTGAAAACACAACCAACACAACTCCCGCAAACCCAAGTAGTATGCCAAGCCCTAAATTCCTGGTGAATTTCTCCTGAACAAATATGGAAGCCAGAAGCGCTGTAGTCAGAGGATTTAAGGCCAGGATAAGTGAAGCATTGGTGGATGATGTCACAGAAACTCCGTACCCCAAAAGCAATTGATGCAGGCAAACAGAGATTAGTCCTATACAAAAAAGCAATCCCCATTGTTTTTTACTTGGATTGTACAGCCCATATTTCTTAAAAACAAAAAACAGCAATATAATTCCCGCCAGGGGCATTCGTACTGCAGCTACCAAGATCGGGGACATTTGCTGAGTTAAAAACTTAATCATTACAACATTTAGGCCCCATAATAAGACAACTGACAATAATATCGGATAAATTAGCTTCTTTCCTGTTGGCATTGTAATAATCTCCATTCCTGAAATACTACTAATATAATAGCACTTCTTAGTCTGGAAAGCTTTAGTAAGTTGATTCCCCTAAAGAAGTGAACACTCTTCTCATGAAGAACTGAATCATAGAAAAAAGTAAGACGCAAAAAAACCCGGCACTGATTCAGGAATGCCGGGGCTTTTTGCGATAATTCACGGTAACAACAGGTCGCTCTCAATATATCATCTATCCCCTAATGGGTAGAATTTTTCATGATAATTCGTGAAAACTTATCCGAAAACAGCTGGGTAATAAGTGACCCAACCTCCGCACAAATTCCTAACTTGAGTAAATCCGTGCTGAGTCAAGATTCGATAAGCAACGTAGCCTCTGAGCCCAATCTCACAGTAAACTACGATTTCCTTATCTTTGGGAAGTTCCGATAATTTGCTGCGCAGGTCGTTGACAGGTATATGCAACGAGCCACGGATAAACTTAGCTTTTCGTTCCTCTTCATCCCGTACATCAATAATACATATATCTTTTGCATTAAGTTTACTAAGTTCCTGCCAATGGATCATTTTAACATCACCATTAATGATGTTTTCCGCCACATAGCCAGCCATGTTCACCGGATCTTTAGCTGATGAAAAGGGCGGGGCGTAGGCCAGTTCCAGGTCCTGTAAATCATAGATAGTACCTTGGTTACGGATTACCCCGGCGATATCATCGATCCGTTTATCGACACCCTGAGCTCCCACAGCTTGGGCACCCAGGACTCGGCCATTGCTTTTATCAAAGATAAGTTTCATGGATAATCTTGTTGCTCCCGGATAATACCCGGCGTGGGAATTGGAGTGCGTAAACAACACCTCATGAGGAATTCCTAATTTCTTAAGCATTTTTTCATTTGCCCCAGTCGACGCTGCCACTAAATCAAAGACCTTGGCGATGGCAGTCCCTTGGGTACCCTTATACCGGCTATCCCGACCTGCGATAACGTCGGCAACAATGCGGCCTTGTTTATTAGCAGGACCGGCAAGGGGTAAGAGAGCAGCTTGTCCTGTGACTAAGTGTTTTACTTCAATGACATCCCCAACAGCGTAAATATTAGGGTCTGAGGTCTGGAGTCGCTCATTAACTTTAATGCCGCCTAACTCTCCGATAGTTAGCCCGGCTTCCTTGGCTAATTTAATTTCCGGTTTTACCCCGATCGCCATGATTGTCAAATCAACTTGTACTTCCCCACCGCTTTGGAGTGTAATAACAGTCCCATTATCCTTTTTAGCAAAGGATTTCACCCCATCTTCCAAAATGAGATTGATTCCTTTATTAAAAATGTGCTCATGCAGGATTGCAGCCATTTCAAAATCCAGCGGAGCCATGACCTGATCGCTCATTTCTATGATCGTTGTATCTACTCCTCTGGCATGAAGATTTTCAGCCATTTCCAAACCAATAAAGCCCCCGCCTACGACTGCTGCCGTTTTAGGATTCTGCTCATCGATAAATCGTTTAATCTGATCAATATCTGTAACATTACGTACAACAAGAGCCTCGATGTCATTGATCCCGGGAATCGGCGGACGGAGCGGAGCTGCCCCGGGAGAAAGGATCAATTGATCATAAGATTCTCGATAGACCTTGCCACTCTGTTCTTGAACTTCGATGGCCTTTTCCTCAGGAAAAATACGGGTAACCTCACTAAAGATTCTCACATCAATACGGAAGCGGTTTCTCATCGCTTCAGGCTTCGAAACCAAGAGAGCCTCCCGCTCATTAATAACTCCACTGACATAATAGGGTAAGCCGCAGTTAGCATATGATATATGTTCTCCCCGCTCAAAGATAATGATTTCCGCCTCTTCATCCAACCGGCGCAAGCGTGCTGCAGCACTGGCTCCGCCTGCAACTCCACCAACAATGAGTACCTTTTTACTCATTACAACATCTCCTTTAGCATAGATTATCTCAGCAAAACCAAGTTTATGAAAATAATAACATGATTAATTACCATTCACAATCATGTTATCTTCTCTTTTATAAGTTAATTACTCCTTTGGGAGACTATGATATGATTCATCTATCTTAGTTCCATAAACCTTAATCAACCACTTCGGTTCTTGATTGGATAAGTATTGTCTAATTGCGCCAGCAAATCAATGAATCTTCTTTCTAATATATTATAACTCAAAATCGGATTATATCTTGATATTGACTGAATAATACAACGCATTTATAATATAGTTGTTAAGACAACTGAGGTGATAATTTAATGGAGTTTAAATTAGAGGATTCATTGGGATTTATCCTAAGTAAGACAAATACAAAGCTTAAAAATAAGTTATTTCAACGATTCTATGAATATAATGTAACACCGGAACAATGGTCTGTACTTAACTGTTTATGGACACGAGAAGGTCTTACCCCTAAAGAGTTGGCTGATATGATCTTTAAAGATAAACCAAATACTAATCGCATTCTTGAAAAATTAGAAACCAAAGAATTAATTGTCCGTAAGCCCCATCCAGTAGATAGAAGATCTTATCAAGTTTTTCTAACTAATCGTGGTTGGGCATTAAAAGAGGAATTAGTTCCTAAGGCTGTTGAATTATTAGATGAAGCCACAAAAGGAATCGAACAACAAAAAGTCGCAGAAATGATCAAACTGTTAAATCAAATCTACGATAATATCAGCTAATATTATTTTACGGTTATAGTTGTTCTGACAACTATAGTGCAGGGCAGATTAGGGTGAAATGAAACGATAAGGAGGCAACTAATATGAAATAATTACGCCTAATTAATCACAGCTAGTTCCTTTTATAATCAAGGAAAACTCCAATGCTATTCTGAATTATTAAGAAAAAGAAAAAGAATAAGAAGAATAAGAGGTGTACGTATGAAAAGCAAGATTGCCGGTTCCATAAAACTTAAAACCCAACCCGTTGCAGTATTTCGTACAGATCTCAAACCTGAAGGGGCCTTACAGTTTAAGGAAGGAAAATGGGGCTGTGTGATTTCTATGTTAAGTGCTGCCGCCAAAGGCCGTGTCGCTGTTTTTGACGAGAAAACAGCCTCATGTGTAGGGGGCAAAGTTGGCCTTGGTTTCAACCGCTTTCAATTAGGCTTTATTGAATATTTCTTGTCAACCGGCGGTGTCGGTAATAGAGAAGGAGAATTCTATAAGAAAAGTCCTGAGCTTGCAGCAAAATTTGCTACCGGATTACCGGAAGTTACCCCAAAAACTTATATTGTCTTTAAACCTTTACTAGAGTTGGCTGAGGACGAAACACCGGAAATCGTTATCTTTCTAGTGAATGCCGACCAATTATCTGGACTGGTACAGTTCGCTAATTATGATAAATCGACTCAAGACAATGTCAAAATAGATTTTGGTGCCGGCTGTCATCAGTCCGTACTCTATGCTCTAGAGCAAGTAGAGAATGATAATCCCAAGTGCATTGTAGGGCTAACTGATCCCTCTGCACGTAAATTTATCGACAAGGACATCCTTTCATTTAGTATCCCCTATAAACGGTTTTTAGAGTTAGAAGCGCAAGTGGATGAGAGCTTTCTGACCAAAGAAACCTGGTTGCCAATTGCAGCTCGGATTGAGTAGGCTTTTTCCTAAAGGCCTTTTGTAACAATAATCTTGGTTTAAATAACTTTAGAGTTCTTTCCCTTCTAATGTAATAACAAATTTAACCTCATCAAATTTATAAAGCAAAAGAGTGACTACTCGCAAGTTGGTCACTCTTTTGCTTTGATAGACTTTATTAGATAGATTAATGCTTAAACTTACACAAAACTATTTTCCATTAAGATAATCCCGAGAGGAATCGTTTCGTAGATTACTGTGGCATTTTGCATTATTGGGACATTGATGATCACTAAAATTTGCTCATTCTCAGTTTCAATTCGGGGTCGCTCTTCATCGTCTAAAGCACCTTTTAGGAAACGATCAAATTCCATTCCAGTTGCATTGGTCACAAGGGCAATTTCATCTTCAGTCGGATTGGTCAGATTTATCCAAGAGCCCTTTTCTTCGGGTTTATTTGTGTTAATGATGATATTATCAATTGTTCTATACGCTGCTAGCATTCTCGTCCCTCCAATCTAGATAACTAGTTCAAATTCCTAATTGGGTGACTATACTTCATGAGTACTTCGATTAATTTTTTTTGAGATTCCCAGAAACAGGATAAGCCCTACTAAACAGGTAAGTCCTTCCGAAATTGTATTAGCCCAAATAACGCCATTGACAGCAAATATCAAATTTCCGCAAATCAAAATAGGAATAAATATAACACCCCTTAGAGAGGACATAACCGTGGATTGTACACCTGTGCCAAAGGCTTGAAATATACCTGTAAAAAGTGCAGATAGCCCGGCAAATATGGTCGAGCAAAGCTGGGCAACCAGGATTGTTTGGCCGATTGCAATAACCTCAGGGTCAATGCTAAAGATGCCTATAACTTGGGACCTGAGGGCGAAGAGAATTAATGACAACCCTAAAGTAATACCCACCATGTATAAGGCTGTAGTTTTGATAATTAGCCGTAACCGCTCCCGATTCTTAGCTGAATAGGAGTAGGCAATCAGGGGTACGGCGCCCATGGAAAAACCCATTCCCACAAAGTCAATAATTTGAATAACTCTTTGGGAGATACCTAACCCGGCAACAACACTATTACCATAGAGCATGGAATAATTATTAAATAACAAGGTGGTAATCACCATAAAACCATCCAGCAAAAAGGCTGAAATTCCAACTTTAATAATATTCTTATAAATCTCTTTACTTGGTTTAAAATTCTTAATTGCTACACTCTGAACTGTACTTTTTCGCTGCAGATAATAGATAAACCATGCTACAGAGACCATATTACCAAGCACAGAAGCAAGTGCTGCCCCCATGATATCCAGGTCTAGAAGAAAGATAAAAATGGGGTCAAGTATTATATTAACGACGATACCAGCTGTCAAACCAATCATAGAGGCTGTAGATGCCCCCTCAGCCCGGACAGTTTCTTCCAGAGAAAGATTGGCAATAACAATCGGAGCGCCAATCACAAACACCAGAATATAATTTCTTGTGTAGAGCAATGTGTCCCCCTGTGCTCCCAAAAGCTGCAAGATCGGAGACAGCAAAGGCAGACACAACGCCATAAAGATGATCCCTGTGAGGATTGATGACCAAAAGTTTATGGAACAAACTCTTTTGGCCCTTTCTGAATTGCCTTCGCCTAAAAGTCTTGACACATAAGTTCCTGCCCCCACTCCGAACAAGTGGCCTAGGGCCATTAATATGCAGGAAAAGGCCAAGGCCAGAGTAACTGACGCCATCATCGCTGTGTTGTCAAGTTTTCCAATAAAAAAGGCATCCGTAATATTGTAGATGATAGTAACAATAAAACTCAGCATCATAGGAATAACCATGTGCATAATAGCTTTGGAAACTGGGGCCTCTTTCAGATAGTATAGAGATGCTTGATCATCTATTTTTTCAATACTTTCCACCATATTCAACACTCCTTTACCTAGTAAACCCTTAAAATTGGCGCAAAAAAATAAGGCACTGTTACAAGAGGTTGCCGCAGTGCCTTTAGATCGCTGCTGTACTACAAATCATTTTTTATTCAGGTTTATCTGGGTATGGGCCAGGTCGTCGTCCATGCCCCATTCCAGGCCGAGGGCCAAATTGAAACCGGCGGTCAAATGGATTTCCCCCATGAAAGCGAGGGTCAAAATTAAATTCTGGTCCTTCATCCCCAAGTTGAGTTTCGAGTGTTTTGATAATACGGTCAAGAAAGCCGCTCATAGTCTTTTGTTCGTCTTCACTCAGGCAATCAAACAACTTATCAAAACTGAATTCCTGTTCAGTTGATTCAGTTGCTTCAATTCCCTCTTTTGTAAGCTTAATATTCATAACCCGGCGGTCGGTTTCCGATTGTTCACGAGTAATATACCCGCTTTTCTCCAACTTAGAAAGAAGTTCTCCTAAGGATTGGGGTCTCATGTCCAGCAGGTAGGATAAGTCTTTTTGGCTAATTTCCGGCTTCATCTTAAGAATCCCTAACACCCTGCCTTGCCCTCTGCGGGGATCTCCCATAGGTCCAAAATTCATGTGGTTTTGTTGATGGTACCTGTGAAGCAGCCATTCAACCCGGGTAAGTTGCATGATTAAGTCAAAGTTTTTTTCTCCCATGTTATATCCTCTCCTTCGATTGATGTTTTGTTCTTGTAAGGTACCTTATGATTAAATATTACAGGTACCTTACCTTTTTGTCAATCTTTTTTTACAGGTACCTTATAATAAAGTAAAAAACAAAAAAAGAACACTCCAGGTAAACTTACCCGAAGTGTATCCATAAGTATATGGTTTTATCACGGCGACCCATCAGCACTAGTCCCCGGAAGTTAATTCTCTTTCACATAAGGAACTCCCAATTTAGCAGGTACACTAAAGGATTTTCTGGATACGGTTAGAACAATCGTCATAATATAGGGCAGAGCAATAAACAATTCATTGGGAAATAATGCACTGTTCCCTGTAGACTGCATATAAATAGCAATTGCTTCAGCAAATCCGAAAGCCAGGGTACCAATAACTGCTCCTTTGGGATTCCAATTGCCTAAAAAGCAAATGGCAAAAGCAATCCAACCACGACCACCAATAATATTCGTCGTAAACATGCCCAGAAAACCAATGGAATAAAAAGCACCGGCTACTCCGCCCATAACCCCTGCTAACAGCACCGTAAGAAAGCGAACCCTAAGAACATTGATTCCTGCCACATCCACTGCTTCAGGATTTTCCCCGGCGGACCGGATGGTTAAACCGATAGAAGTTTTATAGAGCATGAAATAAGAGAGGGGTGCCAACAAATAGATAATGTAGGTCAATATAGTTTGATTAAACAGTATTGGCCCCAGCAGAGGAATATCTGAAAGCAGGGGAATTGGAATCGTTGCTAAAGGATTAACGGTTAACGGAGTTATAGGAACTCCAAAAATGACCCGGTACAAAAATGAACAAAGGCCCACTGCCAAAAGATTGATGGCCACCCCTGTAACCACTTGATGCTGCTTTAAATAGATGCAGATCCAGCCATATAAAGCTGCCACCAATAAACCGGCCAGCATGGCTGATAAAAATCCTAAGGTCAAACTACCGCTTAAATACCCTCCCACAAAACCGGCCCAGGCACCCATTAAAAAGATACCTTCAATCGCCGTTACCATCATCCCTGTTCGTTCGGCAATAACTTCGGCTAGAGCTCCAAACAGCAATGGCGTCCCCATCATGATTGTTACACTTAACAAATAGATCATTTTGCCACCGCCTTTTGTAATTTGCGTTTTTCCCGGTTATTTTCCAACCAGGTCCGAACAAAATACGAGAGAATGACAAAAACCATCACAAAGCCTTGCATCAATTCAATGATACTTGAAGGGATCCCTGACATCTGTCCCATAATAGTACCACCAACCTTCAGCGCACCAAATAAAGTAGCGGCAAAAATTATGCCTATGGGGTTGCCATTGGCTAAAATGGCAATGCCAATCCCAGCTGCTCCCAGGTCTGGATTAAAGCCCTGAACCAACATATGCTGCACCCCGTTAACTTCCGTAAATCCTGCCACTCCGGCTAAGGCTCCACTGATAAAAAAGGCCAGGATATAAAGTTTCTTGGCATTGATGCCTGACATTTCCGCAGCTCCTGCATTATAACCTACGGCCCTGATGCGATAACCCAGGGTCGTCTTGTAAAGCAGAACCCAAACTCCAACGCAGGCCAGTACTGCCAAAACAAAACCAATGTGCAGCCTGGTACCGGGAATGATACGAGGCAGCCAGACAGACGCAGCCAGGGCATCCGTTTGAGGGTATTCAGCTTTCCCTTCTATGAGAAAGGTTCGCAGGGAATAATTCATTATGGCCAAAGCCACATAAGTGGACATCATACTAACTAAAAATTCATTGGAATTGTACTTAGCCTTAACAAAACCGACAAATGCCCCCCAGAGACCGCCTCCAACAATGGTTAGAAGCAAAGTAATAATCAGAACCAGCCAACCGGGCAGGATGTTCTGAAGAAACAAGGATCCGGCGGCGGCGATTATCGCACCAATGTAAAACTGCCCTTGGGCACCAATATTGTACAAATTAGCTTTGTAAGTAAAAGCAAAGGCTAAAGCAGTGAACATTAAGGGGGTTGCTTTCACAAAGATGTCAGCAAAGGTATATCCGTCGCGCACCACCGAGGTAATTAGTACGCTATAGGCGTTAATAGGGTTTTTACCCAGAAAAAGCAGCATTAACCCACTGGCAACGAGTCCTAAGACAATGGCCAAAATATTGGTGATCAGGAGATCTCTTAGCTTAGCCTGCATCATTGCTCACCTCTCCTTCCCGAAATCCGGCCATTAACAGACCAATCTTTTCCGTGGTAAGCTCCGCACTGTTAAATACCCCTTGTATTTCCCCCTTATACAAGATCGCAATCCTGTCAGAAAGGGCAAAAATCTCCGAAAGCTCAGTAGAAACCAGTAAAATACTTTTTCCTTTGGCACGTTCCTTAAGAATAACTTGGTGAATGTGGTTAACCGCACCCAGATCTAACCCTCTGGTCGGTTGATCGAAGACTATTACCTTCTCTCCATTATCCACTTCTCTGGCTAAAACCACTTTTTGTTGATTGCCCCCTGATAAACCCCGGGCAATGGTCTCCGGAGAAGGAGCCTTAATTGAATAGTCCCGGATCTCCTGTAAGGCGTATTGATTAAGCCTTTGCTTGTCAATAAACCCGCGCTTTTGCCATTTTTTATCGTAACTACTCTTCAGCAGCATATTCTCGGCAATGGACATATCCATAATCATGCCGTCACTGCTTCTGTCCGCAGGAACATAGCCAATTCCCAAATCAATCCTGTCTCTGATTTTCCGTTCAGTAACATCCTCCCCATCTAAAAAGACTCTTCCCTTTGTCGGCAAAAGAGCACCACACACTATTTCGCAGAGTTCCTGCTGGCCATTGCCGCTAACCCCTGCAATCCCCAGAATTTCTCCTTTGTGCAAGGTCAACGAAATATCCTTTAAGGCCGGAACCCCGGTTTTCTCCTGCAGGGTAACCTGTTGGAGTTCCAAGCGCACTTCCTGATCAAGAGATTCCTGCCGCTCATCTTTAGTTACCCAATTTAAATCTCGGCCGATCATCAATTTAGATAATTCCAGTTCATTGGTCTCAGCCCGTTTTATGTCTCCGTAGACCCTTCCTGCCCTCATGACAATAATTCGATCTGCAACACTCATGACCTCTTTTAACTTGTGGGTGATAAAAATAACCGAATTACCTTGGGCGGTAAAATCTCTGACAAAGCCCATGAGGTTTTCAGCCTCTTGAGGGGTGAGAACTGCCGTTGGTTCATCCATAATTAACAGATTGGTTTTTTGATACAGAGCCTTTAAAATTTCCACCTTCTGTTGAACACCCACGGCCAAGTCGCGGATATAGTCATCAGGATTAAGCTCGAAACCATAAAGCTTAGCCAACCTTTTGATTTCTTCCCCAAGCAACTTCTGCTCAATTATTCCCTTAACATTGCCTAAGATAATATTTTCGGTCACTGAGTGAGCAGGCACCAGAGAAAAATGCTGTTGGATCATGGAAATCCCCAGCTCCATGGCCTCCTTAGGCGAATCTATTTTTATCTCTTTGCCATCTTTAAATAGCTTCCCTTCGTCAGCCTTATATAGTCCGTAGAGGATCTTCATAATCGTACTTTTACCTGCTCCGTTTTCTCCTAACAAAGCTAAAACTTCCCCTCTTTGAATGGAAAAAGAAACATCTTTATTAGCTACAACTTTAGCAAAGTATTTACTGATCCCCCTAAGTTCAAAAAAAGCTGTCTCCACAATTTCACCACCTGTTCAAAAAAATAGAGGCACCTCTCGGAACCGCTATTTTTTGATTTATTTATTTATCCTTAAGTACCTTTTATAAAATTAAAACGAACTTCTACTCTGAAAAATACCCCAAAACACGCTTAAGAAAGTAGACCCAAAAGACAGGGAGGCTTCGATCCACAGGAGTGACCCCATTGCATGGAGAGGCAGTACGGCACACAAAGCTTTCGTGGGAAGCGTAGCCACAGGTTCACATCAGGTATTACCCTGAGGTTTGGCGAAGCTCCCACGAAAGCCAGTGGGCGAGCCTCGGAGTGCTGGGTGAGCGGATGTGGGCGAAGCCTCCCGACCCGAGCATGCGGTCTATTTATTCACAAACATTGCGTTAAAATCAACTTCACCTTTTTTAGCTTTTTCCATGCCTGCAGCTACTTTGTCTTGAATATCTTTACTGATGTTAGCTGTATAGACCGGTTTAAAGATATTCTCAGCGATTCCTGCTTCATGGACTTTGTTGCCGTCTAAACTGCCATCCAGGTATTTTTGAATAGCCCAGACATAAAAGGTTTCAAAATCAAAAACCACGGAACTGACTACTGTATTAGGATCAATGGTAGTCTGATCTCCCGAGAAACCGATGAACTTAGCCCCTTTTTCTTTGGTAGCCTGGATAGAGCCTAAGCCAACCTGATTGGCATAAACAAACATCACATCGGCACCATTGTCAATCATTGTAGAGGCCATTTGTTTGCCTAAAGCTACATCATCCCAGCTATTGGCATAGGCACGGACTGCTTTGGCACCTGAAATTCCGCGCTCTTTAGCAAGATCCACAGCAACTTTTTCATAGACATCCAACAAATGCTCCATAGCCTTATTGGGGAAACCGCCGATTGTAGCAAATTGACCGTTTTTGCTAACTTCTCCAGCCATTAAGGCTGCTATATAACTGGCCTCATATTCTTTCGGAAAAATTGGAGCGACATTTGGACCCTTGCTAACCATACCATTGACGACGCAAAAGGTTGTTTTCGGATAGCTCTCCGCAACCTTATTGGCCGCTTCATCAAATTGAGTACCTGCTGCCATAATCAGGTTATAACCACGCTCAGCATAATTTCTAAAGGTAGACTCATAATCAGCCGCCTGTACGTTTTCCACGTATTCCATTTTTGTGCCCAGAGTTGCATTGGACTTAACCAGCCCGGCGTAGTTTGTGGCATTCCAGCTTTGATCGTTAATAGGACCGGGTAATATCAGAACCATTTTGTAATCGCTTGCACCTTTTTTACCTGAATCTACTACTTTAGTGGTGCCGCATGCTGTCAGTAAAAACAGCATTAAGACGGCCAAGACAGCTGCCGTCAATTTGGATCTTTTCTTTAACATTTCTCTTACCCCCCAATTAAATCTAGTTTTTGCCATTGGATCAGGATCAGCCCTTCAAATCTTAACCTAATTGTAACAAAAATAAGCCGCTCAGATAGTAACGGTCATGTCGAGTTTCTAGCACTATCTTGCTGCTGTGCACCAGCCCATGTCACTTTCTTAACATTTAGCACTATTTTGCTTTAAGGCTGTTTTTTCTCCGCTCATCCTCTGGGGTAATTCCCATATACTTCTTGTAAAGCCTGGAGAAATAACTTGGGTTCTGGTACCCTACCCTATAGGCTATATCCGTAATTTTAAAATCTGTATTGATTAATAGTTTTCGCGCTTGGGTCAGTCGATAATTAATCAGGTAAATACTAAAGTTTTCGCCGGTTACCTCTTTAAACAAGCGGCTGAAATACTCAGGAGACCGATACACCTGGCCGGCAACATCCGCCAGGGAAATGGTTTTGTCGAAATGTTCATGAATATACATTAAAGCCTTTTCAATAAATTGGTTGTTGGTATCAATATGCTCACCGGAATGCTCTGTCAAAGTTTTTTGGGCCGCACGTTCCAACTGATCCGCAATTCTTGGTCTGTCATATTGGGTATAACGCTCCTCTTCAATTTTTACCAGTATTTCAATTAATTCCGAGCTTCTTAATTCAGACTTTAAGATGTATTCCTTTGCACCGCAGGTAATTGCTTGTTTAGCGTAGGAAAAATCAGCGTAATTTGTCAAGATAACAAATTCCGTCTGAGGCAGTACTTTCTTAATATTTTTCATCGCCGTAATTCCATCCATTTTCGGCATCCTGATATCCATAATCACCACATCAGGCTTCTCTTGCACCGCCAGCTCTTGGGCCTGCAAACCATCAGAAGCGATTCCAACTATCTTTAACTTGGTATTTTTATCTTTCAGACAATAGTTCAACCACTCCCGAATGGGCAGTTCATCATCTGCAATGACAATTCTTAACATAGTTCCTCCTAAGCATAGTGTAATTTAAGAATCACTTTAGTTCCTTCCGGTTCATTCTGTTCAATGGTCAGACCGTAGGCACCTCCGTAAAGAATTCTAATTCGTTCATGCACATTTAAAATTCCTACTCTGCTCATCTGAACCTCTTTATTAAAGATCTCGGTAATTTTCTCCTGGCTCATGCCGATTCCGTTGTCGGAAATCTTGATATATAAATCATCATCTGCCAATTCAGCTTCCACCTTAATCACAATCAATCGATTGACCTGCAAGCCGTAAAAAATAGCGTTTTCAATAATTGGCTGCAGGATAAAGGAGGGGATCTGAGCATTTAAGGTGTTTTCAGCCAGTAAAAATTCCACGAGAAAGGCGTTGGCATACCTCATCTTTTGCAGAACTACATAGTCCTCCAGGTGCTTAACCTCATCTCTTAACAGGACGAATTCATCTCCGCGGGACAGTACCCTGCGCAACAGCTTAGAAAAATGATAAAGCATCTCCTCAGCTTCTTTGTTTTTCCCCATTTCCACATAAAAACGAATGGAGCTTAAGGTGTTATAGATAAAATGGGGGTTAATTTGAGCTCGCAAAAAATCAAGCTCCAGCAAACGTTTTTGTCGTTCATTGTTGATGTTTTCTTTAAGCAAAAAATTCACCCGCTGAATCAGTTCATTAAAGGAAATGGAGATTTCCGAAAACTCCTTATAAGTACTATCCTGAATTTGAATGGAAAGATTACCATCATTGAATTCAGTCATTTTGTTCCTGAGTAAACTTAAGGGTTCTGCAATCTTTCTTGCCACAACGCATAGTACCACACCCGTCAGTAAAGTGCATAAAATCCCAAAGGCAATTAAAAACAGCTCAATTTTTTTGAGAGGCAGCAAGGCACTTGCTAAAGAAACCGACTCCACAAGGTACCAGCCGCAACCGCTGATCGGTTGAGAAATAAAGAGCTTATCATCTTGCAAATAATAGTTATTCAGCTTGTTTTTGCTATTAGCTTCCACAAAGCTATTCAGCTTTTCAGTGATTTTATCTTTATCCTGGTGAGAAATGATCAGCCCATCCTGATCAACGATAAAGAAATCTTTTTCTTCATTGGTCAAGCGAATATAATTATCACCCAGTAGTTTTTCATTGACATTTAACAAGAGCACCCCATAGTCTTGTTTGGAAATATAGTCTTCAACTTTTCTGGCTACCTGGAAATAATAATTATATCCTCCTGTGGAGGTAAAGTAAGACTTGATGGGGAAAATTTCAATACCCTGGCCATTTTCCAGAGCTTTGTCAAAGGCTGCTAAGTCAGCCTCCTGATTGGAGGACATGGAATAGGAGGTGGAATAGGTATTGCCGCGCTTATCAATCAAATGGGCGTCGATGAGCATGGCCGTACTTCGATAAGACCAGATGTAACCCGACATAATTCCTTCAATTTTCAGAAGCTGTTCCTTGTTGGCACTCTCTCCACCTGAGCCTTTTTTCAGGGATTCAATAATACTTGTATCATAGGCAATGCGGCTGGCCAGAACTTCAACATCCTTTAATTCCTGGTTGATCCTGATGGCAATCTGCTGAAGCATATTAGTGTTCAGCTGAATCACCTCTTTGAGAATAACTGATTCCGCATATTTATAAGTCGAATACGCCAAAAAGGCAATGAGGCATTGGAGAATGATAAACAGCATAATGAATAACTGCAGAATTAAACTTCTTTTTTTCATTTGCAATTTTCCTTCAATCTGGGATTCTTTGCCGAGGCTACTTAAGAAATAAATTCGACAAGGCTTGGAATTACCCTTCCACCCTTGTTAAAGTGCAGCAACTATTTAGGGCTTATAATCTAAGCGACATTTTGCTTTAGCGACTAGGGTAATTCCCATAAAAATATGACGCCCCCAAAGTATTTTGGCGACGTCATATTTTTATGGGAACCGGGAAAACGAGTACAAAGGCAAATTTAAGTTAAGATCGTCAGGCCGCTTTCGTAAATAGGTGGGGCAATAACCTCAAAGACGCATACTGCCTTTAAGATTGCACCAAAGTATGCATGAAAAAGGCACCCAATCAACTGATCGGCGCCCTTAGTTTTTCTAACGGCTTATTAGACTCTTTTAATAGCTCCAAAAGCTGCAAAACATGAATTCTTGTGTAACAGTTCAACGTGGTCAAATCCAACTTTTCGAAGCAAGTCCAATTGATATGTGACGGAACGAGGCGAATCCTCTTTGTCAGTGTAGGAAAATACGTTGTTTTTATACTCCTCTCCGCCAATTGAGCACAAATATGCTCCATATCTATCCCACATCATCTTTTGAACTTGCTTGGTTTCATGGGATACTAAATCCGTAATCCAAACACTTCCGCCTGGTGCTGTCAATCTATAAATCTTGTGGAACACATTTTCCCAGTCTTGATCATCTCGCAGGTGATGTAAGACGGCAGCAGCCAGGATAATATCGTACCTTTGGTCCGGTAAATCGAGCATGCGGAAATCACCTTGAAAAGTTCTGATTTCACCCGAATTGGCCGCCGCAATCCTAGTATGTGCCCTGTCGAGCATAGGTTGACTTAAGTCAACAAGGTCACAATCAAAGGGACTGGCATACTGAAGAAGTTTCAAAGTGTTGTTGCCGGCTCCACAGCCTATATCCAGGACTCTTTTGATGTCTGTAGTACTTGATACCGCAGCTTGGGTAATTAACTCCATAGCAAGCGGAGCATCGACTGTGGAAACCTGCCCAGTATCAAGACTTGAGAAACGATCAACATCGTTGTCAAATCGCTTCCTGATGTCTTCTACAGTTGACTTGTCTTGGAAATGTGTTTTCATATTACTCAAGTACAATGCCACCCTTTTCATTTAAACCATTTTACTTCATTATCTAACATAATTAATATTCATTCCCCAGCTTCACGATACTATTGACTGTAGGTAAGATAATCTGCATAGGTATGTTTTTTATCACTACTATGAGGAAATATTGACATTAAAACTCGCCCCCATAATATCAGCTATTCGATTATCTAAGCTTAATTTTGGCCTCGCCCTATTACCATATTATAACACATCATCAGTGGGGCCTCAAAGAGCAGTCTTGAGTTCACTATGATCCAAAATTCCCCTATGCTCTAATTACACCATAATATGGCGAATTCGTATTTAGATTACTCTTTCAGAAGCCTCTCTTGTGTCTCTTCTTCCAGAGCATCAGAGCATATCATAAATTTGTAGCCGCTAACCATTGCCGATATCGTACCGTCATCATCTAAGAGCTCTTGGCGGATGACCATATAAAGGTGGCTCAATAAGAAAATAGCATATCCCCAGGCGACAAGGTGGTGCAGATTACGAACCTGATACTCGCCTCGAAAATTTACAACAACCCAGCCAAACAGAGTTTGCACGATTCCATTCGGGTTACTGCCTCCGCGCATAGCAAAGCCCGTGAGGATCATAAAAAGACTGGAAATCCAAATGAAGATGAGATACATAAGTTGAGCCAGGGCATTATGACCCACTTTGACTGTATGTTCCGGTGCCAGAAATGTATAGTACTTAAAGGTGGCCACAACATCTTGCCAAAAATCCTTCTTCCAAAATCGGAATTTTGAGTACTCATTTCCTACCCAATACCAATACAGCCGAAATAACATATTGGCGGTGAAAACATAGGCGAATATGCCATGCCAGTAACGTACATTTCCTACAAAAAAATTCCGAACCGCCTCACCTGGTGACACAAAAATAGGGTGTCCGATATACATTCCAGTCAGAAATAAGACTGTGATAGCCACAGCGTTAACCCAATGAAAAAACCGGATTGGGAATTGCCAGACATATACTTGACGCCTAAGCAGACCCATCTTTAAACTCCTCCTTTCTTAAAGTACCCTGACCTTGAGAATTTCCTCTCCTTGAGGTGTTAATAAATGGGTAGCACACGCTAAACAGGGATCAAAAGAATGAATAGTGCGGAGCAGTTCCAAAGGCTGGTCTTCGTTCACTATAGGGGTGTCCAGTAAAGAGGATTCGTAAGGGCCTTTCTGACCAGAGTCATCTCGTGGGGAAGCATTCCAAGTCGTTGGAACCACGGCTTGATAGGCACTGACCTTGCCATTGTTTATCTTAACCCAGTGTCCTAAGGCTCCCCTGGGTGCCTCTGCAAAGCCAACGCCCTGGGCTTGAGCAGGCCATTTCTCCGGCTCCCATTTTTCTCCGTTAAAGGTCTGACTGTCCCCTGCTTTAATATTAGCCACTAAATTCGAATAAAATCCGGCTAATTGATTTACTAAGTATTTTGATTCTAAGGCCCGGGCTAGAGTTCGCCCCAAGGTTGAGAACAGAGCTGTCAACGGGAGATCCAAACGATGAAGGGCATCATCTACCAGCCCTTTAATCTCTTTGTTTCCTCTGGCATAGGCAATTACGAATCGTGCTAAAGGACCAACTTCCATTGCCTGCCCTTGCCAACGTGGTTCCTTGATCCAACTGTACCCCTTTTTCTCATCGACATTAGTATAAGGTGGCCTCGGTCCATCATAAGCGGCTTCCGTCTTTCCCTGCCAGGGATGTAATCCCACTTTAGGATCGTCGTAACGATACCAGGAATGAGAGACAAATTCTTGGATTTGCTTGGGGTCTTTGAGATCGATGTCGTGCACCTTGCTGAGGTCTCGGTTTAATATAACTCCACTGGGAAACAAGAAGCTTTCCGGTTCACGGATATCACCGGTTGGTATTCCTCCATAAGCCAGGTAATTTCCGCCTCCCCCACCATAAAGATCCTGCTTGTAAAAACTAGCAATGGCCAAAATATCCGGAATAAGCACCTGATCCACAAAGACTTGAGCCTCATCGATCTTGGTCTTCACCAAATTCAAGCGTTCCGTATTAATCACACTATTGTCATCCATGTTTAGGGTACTGGCCATCCCCCCTACTAAATAGTTGGGATGAGGATTTTTTCCACCGAAGATAGTATGAATCTTAGCCACTTCTTTCTGCCAGGTTAAAGCTTCGATATAATGAGCAACCCCCATCAAATTAGCCTCGGTCGGTAAGCGATAGGCAGGATGTCCCCAATAGGCATTGGCAAAAATCCCAAGTTGACCGCTTTCCACTAAGGTTTTTACTTTCTTTTGCACATCTCGGAAATAGCCATCCGAGGAGTTGGGCCAATTAGAGATGGATCGGGCCAGAGCACTTGTTTGAACCGGGTCAGCCTTAAGGGCACTTAGAACGTCGATCCAGTCAAAACCATGCAAATGATAAAAATGAATCACGTGATCTTGGACAAACTGAGTTGCGGTCATAATATTGCGAATATAATTAGCATTTTTAGGAATACGAATATCCAACGCGTCTTCAACCGCACGAATCGATGTTAAAGCATGAATATGCGTACATACACCACAGATCCTTTGGACAAAGGCCCATACATCGCGAGGATCCCTGTTTTCAACTATTTTTTCAATTCCTCTAAATACAGTCCCGGTACTAATCGCATCAATGATGCGATTTCCCTCTACTACTGCCTCAATACGCAAATGTCCTTCTATTCGGGTAATAGGGTCAATTACGATTCTTGTCATGGTTTGATTCCTTTCCGTTCTTTTCACGGTTTTTCACAACCGCCGTCATTCCCGCGTGGGCTGCGACTGCGATTCCTGTAAGTCCCAAAACCCCTGCTCCTATGGTATCTGCATCTTTGCCAATGGCATTGTTGGGAATCATTGCTAAGCGTGTATAGAAGGGAGTATTATCGAAATAATTGTTTTCCGAACAGCCGATACAAGGATGACCTGATTTAATGGGGTAACTCACCCCGTCATTCCATTCTGTAATAGCACAAGCATTATAGGTCGTTGGACCTTTACATCCAACCTTATACAGACACCATCCTTGTTTTGCTCCGGCGTCATCGAAGCTCTCCACAAACTGACCGGCGTCAAAGAACGCCCGTCGTACACAATTATCATGAACACGATGTTGATAGAATGCCTTCGGCCTCCCCAGGTTTGTCAGCTCCGGTATTTTTCCATAAGTAAGATAGTGAACAATCGTCCCTGTAATTACTTCAGCAATGGGAGGACACCCCGGCACATCAATAACCGGTTTGTTTTTGACAACCTTCCGAATCGGAACAGCTTGGGTGGGATTAGGATAAGCCCCTTGTACACAAGCATTTGTGGCACATGATCCATAGGCAATGACTGCAGCGGCACCATTCGCGACCTCTTTTAAAAGCTCTGTCGATGACTTACCGCCAATAGTACAATATACTCCGCCATCACCTAGGGTTGCGCTTCCTTCTACTATTAATAAGTACGCTCCGGGATAATCCTTCATCGTCTTTAAGCGGATCTCTTCAGCTTGTTTTCCTGCGGCCGCTTGTAACGGCTCCATGTAGTCCAACGAAATCATATTAAAAATCAGATCTGCGATAAGCGGATGGGCAGAGCGCAACAAGGATTCCGTGCAACACGTGCATTCCTGTAAATTAAGGTAAATCACGGGTAAACGCGGTTTAGTCTCCAGGGCCTGGACAATCTTTGGAAACTCGGCGGCATCCAGCCCCAACATAGCACCTGTTAAGGCGCAGAATTTGAGAAAGTCCCTGCGCGTTACTCCTCGGCGACGAGCCAACTGATAATAACTCTCGGATTCTGACAATCTTAACCCTCCCTCATTCTTGGGTTGTTCCTAATCAAAACGAATTCATAGTTATTCTTCGAAATTTGATGGTCAATTATTCCAAACAGCAAATTCAGTTCCTTCGGAATCATCCCCCTGGAATCTCAAAGGCTTTCTGGACAATGAAATGGAGGATATCTCAATCTATATGAGACATCCTCTGATGGGCCTCGCTGCTGTATACACCAGTGTTCTTTGGACAGCATCAATATCCATCCCGGTAATTTCTCCGTCTTTCACGGCAACTTTATAGGTGCAAATGGAGGGATGACGTTTGGAAGTAAACTCCATGTCTTCCCGCCGCTCAAAGATCACCTTCACCGGCTTGTTGGCCTTTTTGGCTGCAACTGCGGTTTGACAAGCAAGAATGGAAGGGAAGGCTTCCTTACCGCCAAGGTCCCCGCCGGTGACATCCTGGATAACCTGAACGTCCTTCTTCTCATAACCCAGAGCCTTAGCCACTGCACCATGGACATAATAGGGACACTGCAAATCACTCAAGCCTTCAACGGTGAGAATCCGTTTTCCTACGAACTTCGATACTTTCTGCACGCAAGCCTTAAGCGCTTTGCCATCCACTAAAACCATACATGTCCCGCAGGCCCCTTCACTGCAGCCATCTTTTACCGAAGCAATCCGCAAATCGTCTCTTAAAAAGAGTAATAAACGTTTGTCACTCATAGCAAAGACATCTTCACCATTGATATTTAAGGTAAACATAAATAACCTCCTGTCTTATAATGATTCAACAGCTGGTGTTATGAATCATTATAAGTAGGAGGTTATACTACATCAAATTCTTTCTCAAAAGCACTTGCTTTATTTGTTTGTATTCCACTGATATCAAGGCAAATTTAGCTCTGCCAGCCTTCATCAGTATTCACTGGATTACTCTTACCGTAGCAAGATCAGGCTTGCTGAACGCTTGAGATCACCATAATAAAGTACAAAGCAAACTTAGCATAAGCACTAACTGCATCTCCCTTTTCAAGCTTAACAAACCCCTCACATTCATACCTGTTTCGGCTTTTGATTCTCGTCAGAATTTTTTATCCCTAATAAGTAATTCTTTGCACTAGCATAAAATATTTTAGCCATATCCGAAAACATTGTATAAGTAATAAACAGCCGCGCAGTCCTGGGCAGTAACCGGTAACCATAATCAACTACAAAGGAAAACTTTTCATCCCCGTTTTTGAGCACCAGACACTCTGCTTCCTTCTCAGCTCGGAGCATAAGCGAGAGAATGATCTGTGCAGCCTCAGCCTTCCCTTGAGTTACCAAGAAGGTGATAAAGCCTATAACGAATAGGATTATCCCCCAGTAATTCTGGAGATACGCTAAAATAACATCCACCTCTGTTTTCCTCCCTTTCAAATACAGCTGTAGATAAACTTAAACCTTTTTGCCCATACCCAATCCCCGGAACTGACCAATGCCCCTTCAGATTTTCTCAGTTATTGTTTTGTGTCATGGTATACTCAAAAACATTAACGCTGTCAGTGTTGCGCTGTACGGCTCCTTTTTGAGCTTGACCTGCCTCAACTGCCTTTTTTACTTCGGCGATTGCAGCATCTTGATAACTTAATGCCATGGTCTGCTTGTCATTTAGAATGACACGATACATAACGGTAGGTACTGGATTTAGAGCAGTATCTTTAACCGATTCTGTATAAGGGATACCAACAGCACGGCTGAAGCCCCTGCAGATTGCCGAAGACACCGACTCATCAAACCGGTCTTGTTTCATGAGTGCCTCTTCAGCGGGATTTGAGATAAAACCGATCTCCACCAAGACCGCGGGGCAATCCGTTTCCCTGAGCACGTGGAGATTATTAAACTTAATCCCCCGATTAGTGAGGCCAGTTGCAGCGACTAACTCCTTCTGGATCTCCTTAGCTATCTTTTCTCCCTTCCCGCCAGCTCCTAAGGCTATCGTTTCAATTCCGTGGGCATTGGGATCTGTGAAGGAGTTGGCGTGGATTGATAAAAAGTAGTGTGGCTTATAGTCGTTCGCTTGGTTTGTCACATCCCATAGATCTCCGTCTTGAATTGCAAGGATCTCCCAGCCGTTCTTTTTCAACTTCGTGACGACTAATTCTCCAACTTCTTTATTTTGCATGGCCTCCTGATAACCTGTTGGCCCAATGGCTCCAGGATCATAACCAATGTCTTTAGGGCCGTGGCCGTAGTTTATGACTGCTTTCACTTAACCAGCTCCTTCGAATAAAAAGCTCATTTAATAATTGCGATTACGGCAATCGCTGTACTAATAAAGGCCCCGACGACTGTGCGCCAGAGCCATGTATTGTTTGCTTCGAGTTTGTCGATACGGTGAGAGTTTGATTTTGACCTAGCTTCCGTTTCTGTAGCCTTGTTTTCGATGCAGTCTACCTTTTCTCTCAATCCGTTTTGGGTATCTAGTTTTGTCTCCACTCTCACGAGGCGTTCTCTTATGTCTATTAGTACTTCTTGATCGACCATATTGCCACTGTCCTTTCTAGAGACATAAAAATAACACCCCGTATTTAGGCGTTTTCTGCGCATAATGGGTCAACTGCGTATTAAGCTGTTTGCCGTTGTGATGATAATAATGTAGATAACTCTTGATATTCATCTGTAGTAAGTCGTTCTCCTGCGTAAAAGACATCTAGCATTTCATGCATTTGTTCAAACGAGATGAATTGTTTTTTTTCAATTTTCGATTTGCAAAGTGTATAAGTTAATGTATGCATGTAAAACTCCTCCTTATAATCCTAGTTCCATCATAATTAATCTATAATCGAGGTTTAGTACATAATCCCTTAAAATTTCGTTTTCGGTTGGTTGCGGTTCGGGTTCTGGTGGTATATCTGTTAATTCAAGAATTATTAACTCTTCGTTCTTTATTTCGTAGTAAGCTTGTTTACTACCTATAGCGTCGTACGTATCTTGGGATATTTCGTATAGAATCTCGTTTTCTTTCACTCGAACTATAGCACCTTCTGCTACAGCTGCGCAATTAGTAACTACGCTTTCTTTTTTAGATACAACGGCATAGTAACGCAAGTTTAGCCCTCCCTTTATTGTAGTGCGTACACTTCGTTTGTTTTGTAATCAAGTGTTGCGTTGGCGTACATATACGTAGGACTTGAAGTGTTGCCGTTGTAGACGTCAATTCTTATTGAATAAGAAGCACCTACAGCTATATCTGTTAAGTCAATATCCGCGCTCAAGTCACGACCAGACGCGTAGTAAACCTTTTGGACTCCGTTTAAATAAAAACGCGTCCCATAGCCAGCCGCTTGCGCTGTATTCGAGGTAGCGTTAAATCTCAGTGACTCCATATTGATAGTCAGTGTGTCGTGGCCCTTTAATCGGGTAAGGCTGACTGATTTCAAAGTACCCCATGTGTTTTGCGCTACTACAGCTTCGTTCCACGCCATAACTATGTGCGAAAGAACGTACCTAGTGTCTGACGTAGTAGCCACCGACAAAGACGTAGCTTTAGTTATGGCGGTCTGTACAGCTGCTGCTAGGTCGGTTGTTGGAATACCTAGAGCTGGCTTCGAATATTTAGAATTCCACAGCGTTTGCTTTTCGGCAGTAACATGTTTCGCCACATCCGCCAAATGCGCAGCAAAATCCACCTGCCCAACCCTGCTCGTATCAACAGGATGAACATGATCTGCTCTGGCATATCTCTTCGAAGCCCCTACTCCCGCTGTCCCATTCATGGTCGGTGCAGTTGTCCCGGCCTGGCCGAGCACAAAAGCGGTTGTAGCAACCTGTGTCGTACTCGTATCAACCGCGGCAGTTGTTGCTGTAGGCGTTCCCTCAAGTGCGGGCGACACCAACGGTGCCTTGGTACCGATGAGTGTTGCCGTCGTGGCCGCATAATTGGGGTCACTCCCTAAGGCATTAGCTAGTTCCTTTAATGTGTCCAGGGCAGCAGGAGCGGAATTAACCAAACCAGCAACTTTGGTATCTGTATAAGCCTTTGCATTAGCCTCCGCTGTATTCGCTTTCGCCTGTGCCCCAGCCGTAGTTTCCTTTGCCGCCACTGCTGTATCCAACAGATCCGCATTATCATTAAAGTCTTGGATATTGACAACATCTGTACCTTCGGGCTTTTTTAACCCTAAATTCGCCGTCGTTTGCATAGCTTATCTCCTTTACTCATACACTCTCAGTTCATTCCAAGTCATCAGGTTCACGCTATTCCAAGTGAGATATTTCAAAGAATCCCACCAAGTATAGGAATACTTAAAACTGTAATCTAAATGGGACGGCTTAATTTGTTCCAGCATCTGAATAAACCCTGGCATGTTAGACGGGATACCTTTTACCCCAATAAACCGTACCTCAAAGCGATATTCTGCCGGATACTCGATGACATCCACCTCCCCGCCCGAAAAGGCGGATGCAGTATCCAAGATCATATGCTTGGTGGTTGTGCCAGAGCCGCGAATTTTTGCTTTTATAGACTCTCTTCTCCGCTCGATAGGCTTATTAGCCTCTGTCGTTAAACCTAACTCGCTTTCCCAGCAATCCAATCTCCATGTGGCAGTATCCACAAAACATTGACTCAGCATATCGTCAATGGCATATAAAAAAAGACCCATCTCATCCGATGCAGTCTCTTGGAGTTTTTTCATTTCTCGAATGCTCTGATAATACTCAGGCAAATATCTCATGAGGTCAGGAATCGTGTATTCAGTCAGATTACCGTCACTGCCCTCTGTGCCAAAAGTGGTTGTGCCATAAAGTTGATTTCCATATCCCACTAGACTTACACCCCCTTTAATTGGTCCCAGGTTACTGCGCCCTTGGGCATAGCGTTCGCGACGATCGCTTGGGCCACTCTTTGGGCAGTCCATAATCTGGTGGATGTCGCAACACCTGCTTCTGCTTCTGCTTGAGATACCGTGCTCCAAGTGCTTGTATGAGCCAGTGTTCTGGTTGACCCATTGATGCGGGTAATGATTCCCGTAGTCGTTGTCCATACGTCTCCATTAACAGGGCTCGTTGGTGTTACACCATGGGGAAGGTTAAGGGAAGCCGTGGAGTCTGTCGAGGCAGGAAGATTAATCTTTCCCTCAAAAGTATCCCCAGCTTTATTTGCCGGAATATAAGCCAGGGCATCTTGTTTCGAGTTCCATGTAGACTTCTCTGCATCTGTAACAAGTCTATTGCTAGAATCCTGAGTAATTGCAGAAGGACTATGCGTATGTGCGCTTGGCGCAAAGGTGCTTGGTTTCTCGGTCACACCAGACCATGGCACACTTTCTGCTGCCTCAGCCGCATCGACTTTACCGTCATTATCAGTGTCATAAATACTTTTTAGCATATCTCCAACTGTTTGCGCCGCGACAAGCAACTCATTGCCGCTATCCGTTCCAATATAAAGTTTTTTGGTATCCGTACAAAAACCTAACTCACCTATAGCCAGCGTTCCGATACTGGCTTCAAGACCACGCCTAATTTGGATCATTACTTTCCTTGGCATATCATCTCCTCCCTAAAAGGTTCCTCCATCCACGACAGATACCATCAGCCTGTTTCCGTTGCCAGCATCATAGACAATACTGCTGGTATCAATGTTGGCTTCTATACCAGTGCTGTTGACGAGAATTCCTTTCCCTGCTTTAGCACTCACTGTGGTTGTTCCTACCGCGATCCCGTTTCCCGCCCCAACTGTTATGCTGACCGTGTCTGCCTGACCGCCTCCAGTTAGACCATTACCGGCGGTGATAGTTTGCAGAGCCCCGCCAGTTCTTACCCAAGCGGTTCCGTTCCAGGAATACACTTTTTGCTCATCATCGACATAACATGTCCAACCTGTCTGGGGTGTGTAAAAAAGCCAAGATGCACCATTCCACTCAGCAATTTTTGTAGCCTGGCTGACCCATGCCCCAGTGGCACTGGCGGGAATAATATATCGGTCTCCCGTCGTTGGCGACCCAGGGGGAGCGGTAAGATTCTGATCCTTGACGCTTGCTTGAGGTTCGATATTATGTTTGGCTAACTCAATTTCGTTGTTTATTTTTTGAGCACTCCACAAATCAGTTATCGTCGTCCCGGCGTCATTGATCAATCTGTGTTTAGCAGAATCGTCAATATGAGTCTTTATTTCTACTGCAGTTTTAGTGTTCGTTCCATCGGACACTTTATTAACCTGACCATTTGTGAGATCTGATTTTTTGACCTTGGCATAGGTGGTTCCATCAGCAATGTCATCTAAGGTTCCCGTCAGATCCGTCAGTTTTTGCGCATTGACTCGCTCCCAGACTGCACCATCATCCAGGTAGAGATTACCCACATTAGTTCCGCTAGTAACATAATAAAACCTTCCCGATACTCCTGCATTAGGCCGAGCCGCTTCTGTGCCTGATAGTACCCGACCAACAAAAATATTGGCGATTCCGTCCCCGATGTAAACTTCCTTAGTATCTGTGCATAGTCCCATTTCCCCCGTTAACAAGGCACCCAAAGCGATCAACTCAGTTTTTGTACCACGACGAATTCTTATTGTTTGGGCCACAAATTACACCTCCTCCAAAAATGTTCCACCATCAACGATACCCTTTTTCTTATAGCTCTCTAACGCTTGTTGAGTCGCTATAAGACTTTCTTGCAGTAAATTGATATCTTCTGCCTCCACCATATCCCCGAGAGTCTCATAGGTCACATACACTTTACCCACACTGGCAAAGATTTTAATCATCCGCTTCCAAGGGGATTCTGATGGGATTGAAACAATAAAGTTTGTGATCTCTTCTCCAGCAAAACGTGACTCCGTATAAACCCTGATCGTGCTGTTCGTGATATTGTCATGGCCTAAAAGCCCGCTATACACCCCCTCGAAAATTGGCAGTTCTTCTTCAACGGCATAAGCACTGCCATCTGGCTTTCTATTGAACTTTGGCGATAACTGGTCAATCTGCTCAGGATAGGGCATTTTTTCATACCCCCAGTCCTACGGTTCCAAGCACCGGTATTTCTTCATCCCGTAAAGCAACGTTTGCATTGCCGTTATTAAGCGTTAAACTGACATAGTCAATGATGCCAGGTGTGCTAAGCAGTAATGTCCCAACTTTGGCATAACTGACATAGGTACCCGTAAAAGCCATCTCTTGCAAATAGGCTTCCATGGATGCACTAAAAGCATCTGTCACAGCTTGGATAGCATAACCTGAGGCCAACACTACTCCAGCTGAAACATTAACCCCCTTAGCGGCTGCCGAAACAACAGTCACTGCAGCACCAATTGGCCGGACGGTTTCAAGGTATTTCATAACCTCATCCACTAAGGTTAAGGAGGCTGGCTGTTTTTCGGTATCCACTATGGCAAGCTTCACTGTTCCAGGTCCTGCCCATAACGGAAAGACTTTGGCATCTCCTACGCCGGGTACTTCTGTGGCCCACTGCCGATACTGAGCAGCATTTCCCGAGGTTGCCGGCTGCCGAACTCGCTGCAGATATCGCTTTCTGAGCTCGTCATCCGACTCTGTATCTACTCCAGGAATCAAAATATCGACCAGCTCCGCCCTTACAAGTCCACTAATAAAGTCAATGGGCAACATAGTTCCGAAGTTCTGGTTTCCTCTGCTTCCTGCAATCTCACACTCCAAACTATACTGACCGGTTGAAATTCTTTCCATAGTCTGATAGTTAACCTTCTCTATGGAAAAGCGACTGCCCACGGCCACCTCCAAAGGTAGATTATCTTTTCCAAAGAACAGGGCTTTCCGTAGTGCCTTCGTAGCAGCTTTACGAGTTACTCCATAATCTGCTGTCCTGTATTCCAGATAGTCTCCGCTTGAAGTCTGAGCCGAGAATAGCCTTAGATTGATCTCTAGCCCTGCATAGGCCTGAGCCAACTCTGCTGCAGCCGGGGATAGGGCATCATAAATGATGCTGCCCTCTCGTTTGTCTAGGTCTACGTCAACCCTGTCCAACATTCTTTTCAGTATTAACTCGTAAGTTTGTGCTTCATACACTAAACCTTCACCTCCTGAGTCATATCAAAGCTCCCATAGCTGCTGATCACTGTAAATTCAATCAATAGACCATCCCCTGCAGCTGTGATTTGAACATTTTCAATAGAAGAAATTCGATCATCTTGAGTCAGGGCTTCTCCAATCATCCGGCTTATTTCCGATTGGACAAAAATCGGATTGCTACCGATTAACTTCTCGAGCTCAGAACCATAGTTAGCTGTGTAAATCAAATGGTGCAAGCGTGGAGTCAGCAATATCTTATAGACGGACTGCTTGACTGCCTCGATTCCGTCTAACCTGCCTACAATTCGATCTTTGGCCACATCCAGCTTCCAAGTGAGTGACGGCTGCTCTATTTCTTGAATCGCATCATTGGTTAAGGTTCTCCCTACAGGAATCATAGCGTCACCACCTTATCTAAAATTACAAATTTTTGACCACCCTGAACTCGAAGCAACAGAACCATATCTCCAGCCTTGAGACCTCCGCGGATTACGATCTTGGTTGTTAGAGCTTTGGCACTATTTCTCGATGAACCGTCGTCAGTGTATTGGTGAGTATGCTCGAGATCAAGTTCAAACGAAGTCATACTTTCCGGTACCATTAAAAAATCCGCCGTAAGCGTGAATCGTTGATCGACCATCACACTGAGCGGATTAACTGTCATGACTTCTCCAGACATCACGGTTACGGGGTTAGAGGCTCCCACTGCGTCCATTCCTGCAGTCTTTATGACATCCAGTAAACTTGCCATTATATCACCTTCATAATTGCTTTAAGTTCTAGGCTCATTTTATGATCTGCTCCGTCAAAACTATGGGTACATTCATCCACCAGAAAAGGCTGATTGATTCCGTACTCTTGAATCTGGATTCGAACATAGCTTCCTGCCCTTACCCGAAGATCGCCGATGGCTTCAATCTTCAGAGTCTTTGACTCTCGGTTTTTCAATGTGGCCAGCGTATCAAGAAGCTCATTGATCTGAGCAGAGTTCATGTCTTCGTCCACACTTTGGTAGAGCTGTAGGACGCCCCACTTCGCCATATTTACGCTGTCTTGGGCACAATAGACCTCACGCCTGCCGGTGTCTTTGTTGTCCTTATAAAGCTTAATTTTGTTATAGGTGTCGGAGTCAATCGATAGTTTATGGACATAGTCCGTCATGAGACTATTATCCCCGACGACAAAGTCCAGCAACAGATCCTCTACATTTCTAACGGATAAAGAACCGAAGTCATCGAAGAAGACGTAGTTTTTTCCAGAGTTAATAAGGGTTAGATCCAACGCCTTGCAGATGACGTCTAGAAGCTTTTTATCGTTTTCGCTCATGGTGGGAATCCTGTAGCCGGTATCATCAATTTGGCCGAGCTTGAGATTGAAGTCGGCAGCGATCTTTTGAACCACCTCAGACGCTGTAATGTTGGTAAACACATAAGTATCATTGGACATGAGGTAGCGTATTTGGTCATAGCAAGTTATCTTAACTGCCTCATCCCTTCCCCCATCAATGGAAAAAATATAGCCAAAAAAGGCCTTGGCTCCATCTTCTGCCCTTTGAACGCTGACAATATCCCCATTACTATATTTAAACGTTTTGTCTTGGCCAGGGGCGTTTTTGATGAGTGTGAAGTCCAAGCTGCCTGCTTTACCAATCCGGCTGGTTTTCCAGCTCACATCGGCTACCAGGCTAGAAATGTCCCACACGTCGCCGTCTTTCTTATCGATTAGTATTTTCAGCATAACCAAGAACCTCCTTTTAGGGCAGCTTTAAAACCCTGCCGATCTGCAGTCGCTTGATCTCGGCATCAGTAATATCGTTTATTCTCTGAATTTCCGGCCAACGTGCTCCGTTGCCAAGAAACTGTTTGGCAACTGCCCAAAGTGTATCACCAGCCACGAGTGTATAAGTTTTAGGCTGTTGTGTCTCATCCGGGCGCGCTGGAGCTGCTGTTGTCGCAACGCCAGCAGCGCTTGGATTTGAGCTGATCTCAACCTTCTGTGCGGTATAGGGTACATACATTTTCAGCTTAATGTTGTAGTCAATGTCTCCTGCCCCACCAGCTACTTCTTTCCAGTCGAAACTCTCAATACTGGCCAAGGTGTTGATATTGTAGCGATCAGAAATAAAAATAAAGCGAATAGGCTGTGCGGACTCCATCCACTTTACGATGAATCTTACGTATTCAATGGGCTGCAAAAGGGTTTGTACCGTTACAAATGGATAACGCTGAGCAGGGAAAAGACTGCTAAATCCATATTGGCTGAGCTTGAGATTCTTGATCACATTGATTTCTCTTAAACCAACAATGTCATAAGTCTTGCTGCTTATGGCTTCGCTGATTTCAAGGGACCCCGGCATAACAGGTAGTTGAAAGATTTCAGCCTTGTCATTAAAGCTCAATTCTATTCCATACGGCATTACGCATACACCCCCTGAGCAGATGAGGAAATTTCGCTCTCCAGCATCGTCTTAATCTTTACTATAATTGAATCTACACTCTGCCCGTTGTGAATATCCCCTGTTGTCACGGCCACCGTCGGAGTAAGGGTCACAAAGTTTTGAATGTTCTTCATTTCAGCCAGTTCACGCATAGTCTTTAGGTCTTCGCTGGAGATGTCCACGGTGTTGTTTATTTTACCGACTTCGTTGACGCGGTCGATGGCGGGAATACTGCCTGCTCCTCCGTTCCAGCTATTCAAGATTTTTTGTTGATCCAAAGTCGAAGTATCCGCCTTTCCCAAATCAGCTAGACCAAATTTCTTCTTAATATCATCGAGGCTGATATTTTCAATAAAATCTTGTCCGGCTTTTTTAAATTGGGAGAAGTCAGCCTGAAATTCGATTTCCTGTATCTGTTTAGCATCTATGCCTAGAAGGTCACCGAAAAATCCAGCCACTTTGTTAATCGCATTGATAGCATTGTTGATACTTCCAAGGATAAAGTTTATTGCGCTCTGAACAACATCCACAACGAACCCAAAAGCTGAGCTAAATACATTCCTAATGCCGTTTGTGACTATAGCGAAGGTCCCTAATGCTGTGATTAACCCTACGATTAAAGCTATAACTATTCCGATAGGATTCATGCTCATCACAAAATTGAACACTCTTTGCTTTAATAAGGCAAACGATATTGCTCCCGCTAATTGGAGAGTTACCAGGGACCAGCCAGCTGTAAGCGCTGTGATCAATGGAATTAGTGTCCCCGTGATAAATATAACTGCGTTATAGATTCCCCAAGCTGCTGCTATCCCTAGAATGAATGGAGAGAGCCCCACAAGAATGATTCCCACATTATAAGCGACATCGCCAATCATTGATAACCCTTGTAGTAGAAGAGGCCAGACTCCTTCCCCGGTACTCACGAGCCACTGAAGGCCGGTAACGATCAAGAATAAACCTATGCTCAGACCCTCAAAAAATGGCTGAAAGCTTCCCTCCTGAAAGGCATCATTCAATCTAATCATGAGAGGAGTAAGGGCTTCAGTGGCTTGTTGCCCTGCATCAGCAAAGCTGGATTTCATATTGTTCGTTAAAATTTCCAACTGTTTTGTTGGAGACTTCATCATTTGATCAAAGGCCGCTTGTCCCATATTTTGTTTTTCGAGGAGCTGATCAAACGCTTTAATGAAACCATCAATGTTTCCCGACTTGCCTAGATCCTCAATTTTAAAGGCCTCCATATCGAAGTCTGATATACTGAAGCGTTTAGCCAAAGAAGCGGTGTTGCCGGACATCGCTTCCTTAACAGCGGATGCTGCCCCTTCAATCCCATTGCCAGCATTGTCAAAAGCGTTTAGACGAAATGCAAAATCATTCAGCTTGGATAGTTGGTCTACATTCTGGGTGGACGAAAGAAATGTAAGACTACTCTGCAAGGCTTTATTGACATCCTGCCCGGTGGCGAGTGCCTCCCTTTTGAACTTATCGAACATGGCAGTCCCAATTTCTGTATTTCCGGTCCGGGCGATAAACATATCTTGAGTTTTTCGCTGCTCCATTGCGCCACCAATGCTTGCTTTTCCTAACTCCGTAAACATTTCGACAGTTGCCTGGACGCGAGAGGATGCATTAAAAAACTTCAAGATTGAATCAACTGTTGCCAAATCGGAAACCTCCTTTTGCGCATAATAAAAAGCACTCTGTTTCGAGTGCTTATATGCTATGATAAATTTGGTAACAGAAAAGGCTTGCAGGGCGGTCGGCTTATGATTTCATTCGCGACATTGGTGGTGTTAATACTTTCTTTCCATAAACGGAAATAGACCGCCCCTGCCGAAAGGTTTGCGGTCTATCCGTCACCCTAAGCCGTCCGCCCTTTTAAGCGGCTGTTACACAAGGAGTCATGTTTGCAGCATGGCTTCTTGCTGTTACGATACGTAACTTCTGTCTTTAGCATACCATAATTGTTGAATTTTAACACAAGCTGAAAGATAAATCAGGCAAGTTTGAGGCTTAAGACTTGCCAATATCTCCGTCGTACAATCCTCTTCCTTATAAATCCTACTGATCAATTGCCCCTGTCAAATAGGAAAAGAAGAAGCTTAGGAACACTAGACATTATTTCTTCTTTATCTTCGCCCTATCTTGTCTTTCCTTTTTAATTCGAATATCAATCATGGCAAAGATAGCGGCCTTAGCTTCTCGTGTTTTTTGGGCCAGCTCATCGGGGGGAATATGGAGTTCGTGGAGGGCGTAGTAAGCGTAATTCCACTCACCCTCGCCCTCCTCAATTAGTTTTTTACCTCATCCATCAGGTCTTCCAGGCTTTGATCAAAACCGTTCAGTTCTTGCACCTGCTGAACAAGGGTCGCATATTCACCGGGAAACAGCATCTT
The DNA here is from genome assembly GCF_000231385.2 of Desulfosporosinus meridiei DSM 13257. Lineage (NCBI taxonomy): Bacteria > Bacillati > Bacillota > Clostridia > Eubacteriales > Desulfitobacteriaceae > Desulfosporosinus > Desulfosporosinus meridiei. The sequence goes on from NC_018515.1 coordinate 3,430,789, forward strand.
GCGCAGCAGCTCTTCAGCGCCTATGACGCCGTAAGATTTTTGCAACTCAGCATTTTTCAGATCAGGGAAGCTGACACTTGCCACGATGATTTTGGCCAGATAGATGTTCTGATCTATTTCAGACTGCTGTGAACCATTTTTTCCCTTAACTTTCCGAGTGGCTGCTTTTCGGTACTCTTCATTTTCAGCTTCAGTTATGCTATGGATTTTCCAGGGTATTGACTTGCCGTCATTGTCCTTAAACCGCTCGGATATGACAACCTCTTTGCTGAGATCAGATCCTGCATTTTGCGCAAAAAATGCTTGTAAATCACTCATTTTCTCTTCCTCCAGAATTTCTGATTTCTATGATAACTACCACGAGGATACGACTTATCTCACAACCGGAGCATTAAACTGGTCCAAAAGATCAAAATCGTCAAACGTAAAGGGTAATTCTTCCTCCAAGGGGTCATCTGACGTCGCATCGAAGGCTGCAGCCACCACGCTGTCCAAGTTGCAATCCTTGAGGACGGAGGTCTGTTTGCCAACTGTAGAGGCAGGGTCCTCATTGACAATCTGCAGATCAAAGTAAAAATCTTTGCCCGTCTTGATATATTCCATCATCAGCGCCCTGAACATGCTCGTAAAGTAATAAATCGTCAGTGTTCCGGTCCCAGACCAACCGGCTGCCTTTTTGCCGACGTTGGTTTTTCCCAATATCGGTACATCAGCCTTCGTTTTTTCGATAGTCGCTTCCACTGTTTTGGCATAAAACAACTCTTCCACGCGGCCATTAATTGTGACAAAAGCCTTACCTTGCTTTCCGGATATTGCATCTTCTGCTTTAAGAAATGCCATAGCTTATCTCACCTGCACTTTCACATAGATTTTCTCAATAGAATCTACCGGCTGAGCATATGCCTCAATATAGACACTATCTAATTCATTACCCGTTTGGACTGTCAAATCTGCTTGAGAGTCAAAATTCTGGACAGCATCCATGCTCTGAAGTGTTTCCATATATTTGACACACTGGGTTTTTAACAGGTTTCGTCCATCAGCATTATTGGATACCTGCCCAATGTAAAACTCACTGAAAAGCTGGACAAAATCGTTATTAATTCCATCGAGAACTCTGATCACGCGGTTCTTGGCAAACTGCTTACCTTTTTCTAAGCTCGATGTGGTTAGAGTATTAATGTCCTGCTCGACGATGGCTCGGTTGTCATTGGCTGTGAAAATAAATTCCCCAGCCCGCAACGCTGCAATGATCTGTGCATTGGTATACCTCGGAGCTACATCCACTGCCCCATCATAAGCCTGATAGGTTAGAGATTCATTCACTTGAGCACCTGCAGTTGCACCGGCTACCCAGGCAGTAGCTTGAGCTGCACTGAGGGTTGTGCCGTTGGCAAGAATGACTCCGTTCTTCACACTGATCACGCCTTCATAATCAGCTGTTGGATAGTTTTCCAGCACGACCTGAATCTTTTTTCCTTCGTTATCTCGAAGACGTTGGCAAAACGCTGCGAATGTTGCTTTAAGAGTATCGTCTGTCGAAGGCAAGGCTATTGTGTTAAAGTCATAGATCTCGACTGCTGCCAAGTAGTCAACATAAGTCTGATTGGTGATCGTGCCATCTGCTCCTCCCATCAAAGGGACGCCCGCCGTTTCTGTCAAAGCTCCTGTGCCCGAAAATACGACCCAATCATTTTCTACCAGATCCGCGATATAGGGAACAGTTTGCTGATCTACTTCAGCCCCATCCACTAATGTGGTAACATCAAATTTAGTATTATCGTCAATGTTTTCCTGAATGACCAGAGACACATCATTCCCTCTGATACCGCCCCATTTGGCTGTGACCGTAAGGTTACCAGTTGTCACGGCTGCCTTTGTCCCAACATTAAGTCTGTATAAAAGCAGGGTTTTGGCTTGTTTCAAAGCCTCTCTAACTAAAAGCAGTTTGGCATCCCCCATCGGATAGCCCAGCTTGACGAAGGTATCTTCACCCGCCTCAAGGCTGATGATTTTATTAGGCTCACCCCATGAGAGCAAAAGCGGAAGAGAAACAATCCCTCGCTCTCCAAGTGCACCTACTACCTGGGGCTCTGATTTAAAATTAACATACACTCCCGGTCGTATTTTATTTTGAGTCGTCCATGTACCTGCTGCCATCTTATTTAGCCTCCCTTTTTAGAAAATCCTCAAGAATCTTTTTGACCTGATCGTGACTGTATTTCTGTCCTTCTTCCAAGAGCGCCTCCAGCAAATCCTTGCGGAAATATTGCTTGGACTTCAAAATCTGCTGTTTACTATAAATCTTAGGGAGCTGCTTATCTCTTTTTTCAGTTTTAACCACGTAAATATCCCTCCTGTCTCATAGACCCCATTAATGGATCTGGTTCAACACTTCGCTTAACATGAAAATTGTAAGCCACAAACCAATGAAGTACTCCGTTGACAATTTCGTGTCGCATTCCGCTGCCTCTAACGAGGCCGCCGTCCACGCTGATCAGCTCCAGTTTGTCATACAATTGCTCAGCCATGTCATGTAAGGCCTCATTACTCCCTGCAAAGTAATGAATATCGAATAAGTGATTGCGCTGATAATGCTGACCCAGCAGCTGATTTTGTGACATAGGAAACAGCTTTACATAAAAATAAGGCTCTACCAAGCCTTGATCACTCTCTTCGCTGTATGTGCCAATATTGGGGAAGCTCTGATCCAGAGCGGCAATAACGCCATCTAGGACACTATTGACGGTGATCATCAAATCATCTCCTTGACCTCGACCGATTACGATTTTTTAGAGCAAGCTGATTAGCTTTGGCTCATAAATCTCGGGCGCTGTCCAATTTTTCTAATGGACATTGTTTTAATGAGTTCTTTAAAGTCTTTCATGATCGCTGTTCAGATAAGAGTTCTTAATGTGTCAGAGTATTACCCCCCTCTCTTCAATCCTTCCAAAAGGACTTGCTTAGCCCCGATTGTTAGAACTATTGTCCCCAAACCTTGACTCTTCTGAAAGAACTAGCCGGAACAGAATCTCGCTCATACCATCGTTACTCCTCGGTTTCTTCGCATCATCCGGTCCCAAGCCTTAAACTGGGCGGTATCCTCGTAGTTCTCCTTAAACTCGCCTTTATCCCCACATAGCTTCCCCGTCCATTTTAAACAGTTGGCACAGGTTTCTTTAAGTTTTGGTTTTGGTTTTATTGGTGAGAATAAGGGGCAGGGTTTGGTTCTGGTTTTCACGGCTTGCACCTCGCTTTAATGAGATAAAAATGAACGCCCCAAACATCGGAGCGTTCTAGCCAGAGGAGGATTATGTTAGAGCGGGTCTCGTTCCTAACTTCTTTCACAATATTATTGTATCACGCTTTTTTCCAAACAAAGTGCAAACCCTCTGCCAAAAAAGTGCCAAACTTTCACTCCCAACTCCCCTAATCACGTTTATATATTCCTAATAAAATAGCCACCTCTGACAACAGTTCATCTCTTACACGATAATAAGTCCGAAGAGGTATTTTCATCTGTTTTGCTACCCACCAGTCATAATTATGTTTACTAAAGTAGCGATACTCAATTATCTTCCTTTCGTCTTCTCCAAATCCAGCGAGGATAATATCTATCTCCCTGATACGAAGTGTACACTCATTAATCTCTCGCGCTGTCTCCCAACGTTTTGAAGCAATCCCCGCTGTTTGATCGCTAGTCTTTGTGGATGCTGGAGTTAGGGAGTAGCTCGCTGTCGTCTTAGGTAGTTCGTTTCCCAGCTGAGCATTCAAAATGCAAAGCCGCTTTTTATCCTCCGGATATTGAGAAAGTCTTCTGATCGTTAGCAGGTACCACTCAGGCTTTTTGCTTTTTTTCTCTGCTTGATCATCCATAATATCCCCTTTGAGTTTTAACATTCTTACATCCTCCTCTCATAAACGTCAACAATCTTTACCTCTTTCGGGTTAATTTGCAGTTGTCCTATTTCATCTTGTATTTCCGTCATTCCCTTCTCTGTTGATCTAGTGGTAATTGTATTGTATATCCGTCATTTGCTCAAGGCGAAAAAACCCCTACTGAGTTTAATTAGATAGCTCGTACTTAAATTTGCGATTACTCACTTGTATTTCCGTCACATTTGAAAAATTAAATTACTTGTTGTTCCGACAATTCTGCTCTATAATATAAATGTCTGATATGCCGAACAAATATTCAAGGAGGGAACACCGTGGGTGTGGGCGAGCGAATTAAACAATTCAGAAAACAAAAAGGTCTTACTCAAGTTAAACTTGCAGAAAAGGCCGGAATTTCAAGGTCCTATCTAGCTGACGTGGAATCGGATCGATATAATCCAAGCTTAACCACGTTAATAGATCTTGCTCAAGCTTTAAATGTTACCGCGAGTTGTTTCCTGGATGACAAAGAAATAGATTTCAGTAACCTTATTCAGCTATGTAAAAAAAACGGCATGTCCCTGAGCTCTCTTGGTGCGATATTGGACATCTCGCCAAAGGAATTAGATCATATACGATCCAACAAGCTCCCCGTTGAAGAGACTATGTCTAAAATTGCCGATCATTTCGAATGCACTTGGGATTATCTTATTGGCAAAACTGACTCCCCCGATGATATCGTCTTGGGTGGAAACTCCATTTCCATCCAAGATCCAATTTCAACCCCCCCCCAGAAAGTTGGAAGTTCGGTTGAGCCCATAAACATTCCTTCCACCATCGCGGCTCATTTTGAAAATATGAATTTTACAAAGGAAGAAACTGAAGAGATCAGCAATTTCATTAAATTCATAGCCTCTAAAAGAAAAAAGTAGTCTTGCGCAAGGAGATGTCACATGAATTATGAGAGTTTAATTTTGGAGCTTGAAAAGGAAGGCGTCGAGGTAATAGAGCACAAATTCCACAGCGAATCTTTGAAAGGTTTATATTTTGACAATGTGATAACACTTAATCCTTCAAGTATTATAGATGAAAAGGAAAAAGCATGTATTCTAGCCGAAGAATATGGACACTATCGCACATCCTTTGGAAATATTCTAGATCAGAAAAACACCTCCAATATAAAGCAAGAAAAAAGAGCCAGAAATTGGGCCTATGAAAAATTAGTACCCTTAGAAAAACTCATCGATGCATTTGAAGCATGTATTTGTAACCGTTATGATTTAGCTGATTTTTTGGGAGTGACGGAAGATTTCTTAGATCTAACACTTGCCCACTATAAAGAGAAATTCGGCCTGTATGTGGAGTGTAGGAACTACCTTATTTATTTCAGTCCTCTCGGCATACTTCGCAAATTTGATAATACCGAATTCTAAATCGAATCAAAAATGTTCCCAAGATTCAGGCCGCCTCATAACTGAACTGCTCCCTGTCAAGTAGACAATCAAAAAGAAAAACGGTTTACTGGACTCCGTCAGAATGGAGTCCAGTTTTTTTATGCAGCGTTTTCTACAAACTGGCGGTACATCATCGGAGACATTTTGTTCAGCTTCCTTTGCCGTCGTTCATAGTTGTAGAAATATATGTACTGCTCAATCGCCGCCACCAGGCTGTCAGAATCCTTAAACTTGCTAAGGTAGTACATTTCGCATTGAGAATGCCCCAGAAGCTTTCCATGGGACCGTTGTCGAAATACACTGCACGAAATAAGAATAGCCGGTAGATAATAGGTTATAGTAAATAACTAATGTTGCTTTTAGGGATTAATGGCACTTTACACACTTCTAGTAAGGCACCTATTCAGAAAAAAACACCATACTAAAATAAGTTACTTTGTCGGGTCCATTGTTGTAACGAATGCCTACTGAGGGGGCCAGTTGCATTACCAGGATGCCATAGCTCTCTGTTGCTGGGAACATACGCTTAGGAAAGCGGCAGGGATTCTCCGGATAAGTACATTTCAGACAGATAGTACAACCTTCTGTTGAAAGAATTATTGGATTGCTAAATTCCTTACGAAAAATCTCCGCAACTTTTTCAGTAACTGCCTCGTGCGCAATTCTTGCTTCACGCCAACCAGCCATGTCGTACTTCTTCTTTAGCTGAGTCACTGTTGTAAAAATTAGAGCCTGCTCATATTCTTGACATTGCTTTTTGCAGTCTTCGACACTGCCAGTTGCCGGTGGACAGGCCCATGAAGTACCGTACATTCTACATGAGTTTTTTTCGCATAATCCTCTTACTTCCTGTGAAAAAATAACTTCCTCAGCCTTGATAAAAGCGTATTCATGAATTTTGAGAGCCTCTTTTTCTCGGGATATAATTTCCTCTATTTGCATATAAACCACCTCTCGCCTCTAAGAGCCTATTTATAAGAATACAAATGTAGTGTTGGGTTTTATCAAATTAATACTGTGTTATTTGATTGAATCAAGTATATATGACAACTAGTATTTTATGAATGTGAAATCTAATATGAGGTAGGTCAGCTAACATGGCAATTATTACTTTTCTTATTATTAGTTGGATATTCTGGTGTTTTCTTTGATCCACAGTTCACCCAAAGAAGACAGATCTTCCCCCTGACGAGGAAGATCTGTCTTCTTTGTATAACTCAAGTCAAATCGACTATTTTGCTGCTGCTGGGTCAGCTGGGATCTGCACCAATCTACCCAACTTATTAGCACCAGCATAAACCACATAGGTATCGCCTAGGATATCAGACAATCCCTGCTTCCGAGGATGAAATGCACAAACCAGATAACCCAGGTAGGTACCCAGCAACTGTGCCAATATTCTTCCGGCGACTTCCCGCATGATGACTGTAAGCCAGCTGAGAGGATGTCCATCCTTCCTTACGACTTTAATTCCCAGGATCATTTTTCCCAGCGTTTGTCCAAAATACATAGTCATCAAAACAAAATATAGGCTTCCCCAGATACCGGGGAAGAGTGAATTGATGAGAATAAACGATTTGATTGATGTTGTTTCCAGACCTGACGGCCATACAAGGCGGAAAAATATCTGACTGCTCATAGCAATGACCAACAGATCAATGATAAAGGCAAAAAATCTGGTCCAAAATCCCACGACTCTCAGAGTTATAACGTTTCCACTTTCCATTAACTGATGGCCGCTGTGCTCATTAATGATATCCATTGATTAATCACCATCCTTTAGCGGTATAGGTACATAGCTGTAGGTACCGCACTGTTCTGCAAATCCTCTTTGATCCCTGAAAAGTCAAGTCGCGACGACGGAAGGGACAAGAGTGTATTCCAATTGAATAGATCGTCTTTTTTGTATTTAATAACTTTAGGGTTTGTTTCGTTAATCATTTTTGCAGCTTCGGTAATAGCTCCGTCCAAATCGCCTATTTGGTCTATTAAGCCCAGTGACTTGGCCTGCGACGCTGTATAAACCCTTCCATCAGCAATACTGATGACTGCCTGTCGGTCCATTTTCCTTCCTTCAGCCACGACATCTACAAAATAACCATAATACTCATCAATGATCCCCTGCATGATCTGCATTTCTTCCTGCGTCGTATCACGCATGGGATTCAAGATGTCTTTATTTTTACCACTTTTGAAAACCAGCTCCTCAATACCCCATTTATCTGCAAGCTGGCTGTAATTATATGTTGACATAATGACGCCGATTGATCCGGTCATCGTAAAACGATTCGCAAGAATCTTATCCGCCGGCATAGAAATATAATACCCTCCTGAAGCTGCCATTGAACCCATAGATACAACTAAAGGTTTTTGGTATATGTCTTTTAAGCTCTTTAGTTTCTGATAAATTTGATCACTCTCATACACGCCACCGCCAGGTGAATCCACTGCCAGAATGATTGCTTTTATTTCCGGATTTTTAAAGGCGTTTTCGACTTCCTGTAAAAACACCTGTTGATCAAAGGTATTGGTACCGGCTGACAATGCATTGCCCGACTCAATTGTCCCGTCTACGTTAAGAATAGCAATGGTTTGGCCTAGTCCTTCTTGATAAGTCTCAGTACTAAATGGTGATTTTGAAGATAACATTGATAGGGGATCTCCCAATTTTCCTGTCGTTGTTCCAGTTTTTTCCCCTGTAGAAACAACATCTGTACGGATATACACTACTAACAATACAATGATAACAGCTATAGAAACCCAGCGTTTTTTATTCATAACTTTCCTCCTAGTTTATTTAATCGTGCAGCGAGAAGACTCAGAATTTCCGGAATGACACAAATGTAGGCAAAGAAATCGAAAACACTGCGAGGCAACTAAAAAGCACCTGCGAATTGCGCGAGTGCTTTGTCTTATATTTATAGATTTGCAGTTTTTTTCTCTAAAGCCTTAATTCTGCTCTCATAGTCGTTAAAACTATTATCTGCAGCAATAACGAATGACTTAATTATTTGTAAATCTGATTTTACTTTCTTCATATCAGATTCTAATGATTTCTGCCCATTTTCTAGTACCTTCTGTCCATTTTCTAGTACCTTTTGTCCTTCTTCTAATACTTTCTGTCCTTCTTCTACTTTTCCCAACCTATTTTCAATAATCCGCTGTCCCTCAGCCAGGGTTTTGAACATATCCCGAACTTCTTCAAGTATTACGCCCACCTGATTTTCATTCATAAGTTCACCGCCTTCTATATGTTCAAGCCTTTTTATTATACCATAAGTGCGTTTTAAGGGTAATATATTTCGCCTCGATCTTTTCATGCTTGCCACCTCAACGCTGCACAATTCGACTTACTCCCATGCCCTTATCCTCTAAAAGCCATTAGGAAACAAATTCAGGCATCGCATTACTTATTCTGGTAAATTTAGAAATTGCCACCATTTTCATCGAATGTTATATTTGGGTTAGCCAAAATATCCGAAAGGGTGAAAAAATTATGGACTATCAGAACGAAGGTAAGGTTAATGACTACCGTGTTAATTTCCATAATAACGGCAAAATCATTAGCGTTGAAGTAACCTGCTGCGGTGGACATATTGGAGAGATGCGCTTCAAAGACGACGAACGTAAACAATGCTTGGCTTGCGGGACGCTGCATACATTAAAGATCCAGCACAATCACTTTCATATCCGCCAATCCAAGTGAAGACAAATGAAACTAGACGTATACGACATGATGAGCTCTATAACTTGATTGCTATGAAGGGTCTAAGGCATACTAATACCTTAGACCCTTTCGCTAAAAACCATTTATCATATTGGGCAAGGATGTCTTAAAACAGGTTTTCAGACTTTCTTCGGCTGTTACCTGCAAGGCTTCCTTGGTCGTTCCAAAAACAATCACTGTCACACAGAGGGTGGCACTATCTAAAGACCACTCACTCCACCCCTGGGATTGTTGACAACTAATCCTTCTGCCGGTAGACGATAACCATAAATTCTCCTGGCCCTCAACAAAAACTTTAATATGTCCAACAAAATAAGCCTTAGCACTTGTCCAATCCCTGATCTCTTCAATCCATTGAGTGAGAGCTTGTGTAACCCTTTCGGACTTTACCTTTTCTAAAAGCGCCAGGCTGTAGGTCTCTGAAAAAATTGCCGGCTCAGAATGCTTTGTAGAGCACTTAAGTAAATCCTGATCACTCACCATTAGTCACCGCTTTGCCCCAGATTTGAGGATCAACTTCCTCGTGGGCGGATATTGCATAGAAAAGGCCTGAAGGATTGATCCCTTTAATGTCTTCTGAAACTTCCTTAACTTGCTCAGGTTCTAAACAGTCGATTTTGTTCAAGAGAATGACGTTTGCTCCAGTGATTTGTTCTTCTATTAAACCGGGCATGATCGCAGAAAGATCATCCCAGCGTTCTGCATCAGCCACAACAATGGTCTTCAGACTATCTATGCCCTTCCCATACTTAGTAATGGTTTCCGCGATTGTATGGGGGAAGGCCATTCCCGTTGTCTCAATGATCACCCATTCTGGGGATAGCTCCTCCTGAATTTTATTAAGACAGACGGTAAGCTCTGCGTTCAGGGTACAACAGATACAGCCGGCAATAAGTTCCCGAACATTTAGTCCTTCTGCTTTGAGAATCTTATCATCAATGCCCGTTTCCCCTACTTCATTTTCAATAATTACCAAAGAAGGTTTGCCACTAGCCAACTGTTGTACCGAAAATTCTGCTGTCAGATATCGAGCAACTTGCAAGATAATTGAAGTTTTGCCTGAACCCAGAAATCCGCCAAAAAGTAAAATATGCATTGCCTATAACTCCTTACACTGGCATTACGCACCCTTAGTTAAGGGTCCATGTTTATAGAGGGTTGGAGATTTTGAAAATGAAAATCTTGGAGGGAGCACAGCATCTAGGTTTCTTGAGAAGGGTGCGGATATACAAACTTACGTATAACTCCTACGAACAACTAAACCTTAAATTGAGAGCATTCAGCAAATAATCGTTCATAACCTTTGGTCACGCTCAATTCGAGATAGCTAAAGTCTCGGGCCAGCTTTATCATTTCTCGGCGGGTTTCCAGGGACATCAGAGCCAGATAAGCCCCAGTTTTTGAGGAATTACCGATGTAGGTGATTTTATCACGGACAGCCTGGGGTAAAATATCTGTCCCTACCAAACTTTCTATAGATAGATGAGCGCCGAACTGACCAGCCACAATCACCTCATCCAGATCCGAAAATGAGAGATCCATAGCCTTTACCAGGGCCACAAATCCAGATAAAATCGCACTCTTGGCCAGTTGAACCTGGCGCACATCTCCCTGGGTAATGAGGATTTTATGGGGGCCTTCTCCGATACGAATTCGTCGTTTCTTACCATCTAGGTCAAGATAGGGCAGTCTCGGGTCCCCAGCCTCTAACTCCTCAGACTTAACAATATTTCCGCGGGCAGTTATAAACTCATGTTTTAACAATTCCCGGATCGCGGCCATTATCCCACTGCCACACAAACCCAGGGGAGCAATATTTCCGATAACTTTCAGAGCAAAACCCTGCTCGTTATCGAAACGGACTTCCTCGATGGCCCCATCCGCTGCACGCATACCGCAGCTGATATTCATCCCTTCCAGGGCGGGTCCCGCTGCACAGGAGCAAGAGACTAATTTTTCCCCGTCGGAGAGAACGATTTCTCCATTGGTACCAATATCGATAAAGAGTACTTTATCCTTCCTGTTGTGGAGCCCGGCCACATAAGCCCCTGCCACGATATCTGCTCCTATATAAGAAGAAACGGCTGGCAGACAATAGACCCGCCCAAATGAGGATAGGGCAGTTAAACCCACATCCCTTGCTTTAACATCTTTGGCTCCGACAAAGATGGGGGCATAAGGAGCTTTCCCAATCGAGAGGGGATCAACTCCCAAAACCATATGCATCATCGTGCAATTAGCGGCAATCGCGATTTCATAGATCAAGGAGGGGGAGATCTGCTGCCTTTCACACATGGTGTTCAGCATCTCGTTTAAGGAATCTACAATGGCTGTCTGTAACTGATTCCGCCCCTCCTTACCATGTTCGAGAACATAGGTGATGCGGGTAAGCACATCCTGACCATAATTTTTCTGAGCGTTGATGGCCGCTTCGCTATCAATTTCAGCTCCTGTCCTTAAGTCGATGAGTGCTGCTACAACGGTGGTCGTTCCGATATCCACAGCGACTCCGTAAAGTCTTTCACGAGTATCCCCTTTTTCAATCCCAATCAGTTGATCTTGATTGAATACCCCAGTATAGGTTCCCTCCCCCATGGTAATTTGGCGGAGCACATCCCAAGGCAGCTGATTCACACCCAGGGCCGTTGCCAACAACAGTTCATAAGGGGTTTGGTCTTCCAGAGTAGGCTTGATGATCTCAATGGTCTCTTTCCGGATTGCCGGATTGGGTTCATACTCCGGTACATACCCTCCTGTCAGAACCTGGTGATTTTCCTCCTGATCAACGATGTCGATCTCCAAATCCCCTGTCGGATAGCTAAGACAGGCTAAACGGATACCATCTGCGATCTCTTTTGGGGTAAGGCGTTCTTTCTCGTCGGCAGATAGAGGTGTCAAGTCTCCTCCTAAATGTTTAATCTTACACTTGCCACAGCTTCCTCGTCCACCACAGGGACTTTCAATGAAAATCTGCTGGTCAACAAGAATATTTAAGAGATTCTCCCCTTCCCTTATATCATAAGAGAATTTTATAGTTTGTCTGGGTAAGGCAATTGTATGCATGCTAAAACCTCGTTTTCCGGTACACAGCCTCTAAATCCTACACTTCATAAGCTACGTGAGCTTCATAACTATTTTCCTTGAACGGCCCTCAACATTGCCTGGATATTTTCCAGGGAAGACTTAGTTCCTAGACCACAAGCAGGCGCGATAATATCTGACCCGTCTGCCATTACCTTCTGAGTCATAACGCGAATGCGGTCTGCATCAGCAAACTCCAAAGCAAAGGTACTTACATTACCCATCATAGTCTTACCTGGCAACATTTTTTTCGACTCTTTGATGCTGACAATAGAGTCAAAGCTGTGGGCATCAGCACGAAGTTTATTCAGTGGTTCATAAACTTTATGCATCCGTCCGCAGATGTGCACAATAATAGGTATTTCTGGATTTAGCTCGCGGAGCCCATCGATTAATTGATTGAGATAAGTCACTACGTATTCATCAAATAAACGCGGGCCTAAGATTTCCCCTGTGCCACTGGGGTCCGAGATGGCAATCACATCCGCTCCTGCTTCGATCTGAGCCCGACCGAAACTAATCAGACCTTCCGTGACAAACTTCATGAAAGCATGTGCCTCTTCTTTACGGCGTCTTAAAGCCTTATAGTAAACAACCGGTTCAATGAGGGAAGTGGCAACACTGACAGGCCCGGAAAGATTACCGATAATAGGCACCTGATCAGCCTGTTCTTTCAGAATTTTAATGGCATCCAGCACCACTTTTGCCCGTTTGCTGTGGGGCTCTAGGGGAGGTAATTTCCTCCATTGAGAAAGATCCTCGAAGGCATACCCAGTGACATGCGGTTCATAAATGGCGGAACCCAAGTCCACAATAGCACCCAGCTGTTCCGCTTCAATAGTCATACAGAAGGGTACGCCGTAATTTTCGAAACAACCATAATCATACACTGCCTTGGCCAGGCCCGCCATTTTTATAGGATCAGTATGCGCTTCCGGCCAATGAATGTCGGCCTTTTCCATCAAGGCAGTGACCACCATATTCATCATCCCACCCGGGCAAATACAGGGTGAGCGATCAGTCTTTACACCCTTTAGAGCGTTGAGAAGTCTTTCTTTTGAATCCATAAGGACTTCCTTTCTGGTCCTGTTCCAAAGTCTAAACCATTCCCACTAATTGTTTGGCCAAAGTTACCGCCCCGGTGGCGTTAACGGCATAACCATCAGCGTTAATTTGATTACAATAGGCTTGAGAAAGGGGTCCGCCGCCGATCATAACTTTTACTTTGTCTCTGATTCCTTCTTTGACGAGGATATCTACCACCTCTTTCATACCAGGCATAGTGGTAGTCATCAGAGTGGAAAGACAAATTAGCTGGGCATCTACATCCTTTGCTTTTTCCACGAAACTCTGGAGGGGGACATCTCTGCCCAAATCATACATTTCAAATCCGGCGGTTTCGAGCATGATGCGCACCAGGTTTTTGCCAATATCATGGGTATCCCCTTCTACAACGCCGATAACACATCTGTAGTTAACTGCACCTGCATCCTTCTCTTTAGGCAGATGCTCTCTTAAAACATCCAGACCATTATACATAGCATCGGAGCACACCAAAAGGTCGGTAACAAAATACTCTTCTTCTTCATACATTTGACCGGCGCGGTTCATGCCATCAACAAGTCCATGGAGAACCCCGTCAAGTGCTTCGTAACCTGCTTCAATATATTCTTTGGCTATATCGGCTGCATTTTCATCGTCCATTTCAAATACACAATCAGATAATTGTTGCAATAATTCTTCTTTTGACTTAACCATGACCCTTCACCTTACCTTCTAATTTGTTGATTAATGATCCGTTGCGGGTTCATTTAATAACCCTTCATCCATGGGATAGCGTCCATATTTGCGAACTGCTTCCATCATGTGGTCTATATTCTCAACAGGCACATTTTGCGTAATGTCACAACCGGAAGCAATAATATAGCCCATAGGGCTGTCTTTCCCCTTGAGGATACAGGTCTTAACCGATTCAAAAATGTCTGATCTGGAGCCAAGCATCAGCACGTCTACAGGCGGAACATTCCCTAAGATGGGTAAACGTTTGCCCACTTGTTCTTTCACATATTCCAGATCCACCAGGTTATCAATACTCAGCATATCCGGTCCTGTATCCACCATTTCCATGACAATACTCGTCGTATTGCCACAGATGTGATAGCAGCACATACCCCCCAATTGATGTATATAGTCCATCAATTCCGTGGCATAGGGCTTCACGAATTCTACGTATTGGCTCTTTTTCAGGAGGGTGCCTGAGGCAATCGGATCACACATGAGAATAATAATGCCGCGCTCAATATATTCTTTATAAATATCCTTAAGAGCGTCGGTACACAGGCGAAGCAGCCGGTGGATCGAGGCCGGATCTTTACGGGTTGCCCTTAAAAGGTTTTCAGTGGGCAAGATACTGGAGACGGCTGTGAAAGGTCCTGTAATCAATACCCCTGTCGGCACCTCCTGCCCCATCTTTTCCTGGCAGATTTCACAAGCCTCTAAAGTTCTGGCAAACCAAGGATCATTTTCTTTTTTGGTTTTGTTGAAATCCAGTTGATCGATATCTTTAAGATTTTGTAAAACGTGATTTACGATTGCAGGCAGACTATCCTCGGGATCATTCATTTCTGACCCCAGGGCGGTGCCTATCCCGTGCAGACCATATTCAATAATCATCATATCGTTCCCATAACGTTGATAACAGTCGATTTGGGACTGGGCCTGCTTGAGTGCCGAAGCACGTTTTTCTCGATGGGTCATCCCTGAAACTCTGTGGGAGATGGAAACTAAGATTGGCATCGCCAGGATGCGATCCATTTTTTCTCCTTTCATAAAAGCTTGAAGCCGTTCATTGGGTGTCATTTGGTCTTGTTTATGCATAGCAGTTCCCCCTTTTGACTTCTGTTAATCAATACCGAGACTCCCCTTCTTGTAAGTGGGTGTTTGATGTTCAGCTTTAGCTGAACAAGGTCACTGGAAATTAAGATGTTCGAAGCTTTAAGGTCTTGATTTGGGCATCCTTGAGCATGCTATTACGATTATGGATACAGACATTTCCTACAAAGTTAACTTGACCTCGCAGTTCCAAACAGGCTTGGGCATAGGACATGGGTTCAGGCAAAGGGTAGCTTTCCCACTCAGCCATTCCCAGCGCCGTTAACTGAAGGGCAGTCTTAGGACAGAGATGCATTACCACCTGCCCGCCAATTATCTTCAATGCTTCTTCCACAAAAGGTCTAGAAAAATGTCGTCCCTGCAATTCAAAGTATTTGGGCCCAAGGATATTCAGCCCCCCCACAGGATCTTCAAAGGCAATGAAGTCCACTCCAACTTCGAGGGATTTTTCAATATACCGTAACAGCTGAAGGCGTATCTTCTCTACTACTTTTTCAATGACTTCGGGATTTTTTCTCCAGATCTTAAAGACTCTGCTAATATCGCTTAAATTGTTTAAGATCGTCATTGGGCCGCAGATCTCAATGCCAACCGCTTCCTTGGCTGCTTTAAGAAGTTTCACTGCTTCCAGGGTCTCTTTTAAGCGACCTTTCTCAAAATCTAAAGCGGGTAAGCCCAACAAATCTTCTTCATCTTGGCACACCGGTTCCCGACAGCGTGGCCCAATGGCTGCCGTTCCCAGCTTGATATTGCCGCCTAAATTTTCCGCTTCAACGGTATGACAGAAAGGCACCATACAGAGGGTGCCTCCTTCTGCTTCTCGCAGGGTGCAAGCAATCCTGGCCATCCCTTCTCCATAAGTGTAAGCCTCGGGAAAAGGCAAACCCACCTTTTCCACCACTCTCTCTGTGAAACCGCTGGTATCTGATCCTTCAGGGCATTTATAATTTGTAAATTGGATCATAGAATTCCTCCTTACTATATCTAGACGTTATGTTTAAAACGAATTATCATAACCATTTAATAATGTTCTAGCCTAACTAAAAAATTATACCATGTCTCTTCAAATTTTTGTGTAAATTTTACTGAATCTACTAATCTTTTCGAATAGAAGATAAGAATGGCATGAAAAGGTCAAATAAAATAACGCCCCCACTCGGGGCGTTATTTTGGTGTTAAGTTCAGAATGCAAATGACCGTGCATTTAACATTGCTTGATAGAGATTTCATTTGTGTTTCTAACGAAACTACATACTTTGACAGTTCTTCCTCAAGGTATTCCCGAACAAAAGAAACCACCTCTGATGGATCTTCCCTGTTTGGGTGATAGCTTATAAAACAATCATAGTATCGTTTACGATCACTGAACTTAATGTTGTTTTTCGGATACCTCTCGATAGATCTCCAGCACAGCTTTATTAATAATTGCTCCAAAATAAGCAGTAATAATTGCTCCGATGACAATGCCATAGAAGCCCATGGCTGCTAAAGGGTGAATACTTATCCCCACAAGAGAAAACAAAATCCCAAAAGAAAAGGCCATCTTGATGGTTAAACCTAAGTTTTTAAACAAGAAACTAATTCCAAGTTTAAAATTATCCCTTATACTTACTTGATCAACAACCATTGAGTACTTTACGTAAACTAAAGCAACATATCCCAAACTAAAATAACCAAATTCCCTTTTAATTAAGATCAAGAGAAAGGGGATAACCTCCAAAAGCGCAAGGATAAAAAACTTAAACCATAATTTATTACCCTCTCTGAAAAAGTCTTTGACAGTTACCCTTTTATACCCAGCTTGGCCAATAACGGACATATAACCACTATTCAAAAAACTTGTGACAAGAACAATCGATAAAAGAAGTAACACGTTAGCCAGGTTGACTTGATTTATAACTCCTTGAAAAGGGCTCAAATAATTATACTGAAAGATCAGAGACGGGAAATCTTCCAAGATATATCTAATACTAGGTGGGGCTGAAATAAACCCTATTTTTAAGTTGAATAGTCTGGAGATAGGCTGGTATTCACTCTTCAAAATTCTTTCAAAAAGACTTAGTTCGCCAATATCTAAAATTACGGGCAGCAAAATAATCCAAATAACTTTATGAATAGCTTGAAACTGTTCGTTTAATTTATCAGTTATAGACATTCGCTCCGCTCCTTTAGACCAGCTAATTTGTGATATAATTAATTATTATACCATATTATGGAGGGGGGTATTGGTCCAAGATATGAAGAAATACTTTATGTTCTTCTTTACACTTGTCGTATTATTGGCTACTGCTTTCACTCAACTTTCCACCTACAAGGCACTTCCTAAGCCCAACTTTCGGGAACCTTTTCTTGAATTTACTTCTTCAAAGTTCGGCCAAATTAAAAATATTGTTTGGCTAGATAATTCTATATTAACTGAAAACGCTGTTTTAGTTTTAGCGACAAATCTCAAGGATGATATTAGTTATTCTTACCTATCCTATTTAGATGTTGCTACCGGTAAGAGTACACTCTTAGCAGAATTTCCGACTCACCAATACCTTGAGGATGTTATTTTGTTTGCTAGTCCCTTCTCAGAAAAGAGTATAATTACAGCTTACAGAGATGGAGTGGTTAAAACTACCCTCTCCAGGGATGATAAGCAGAATTTGTATCCTAAACAGGAGCTCATACCCATCGATGGTTTTAATGAAGCTAATAGTATGGATTTCAAAGGTAACCTCTATTACTCTAGAGCCAATGATAATTTACTATATGTAAAGAATTTTGAGCAAGGGGCCTTTCCTTTTTTCGAAACAAATAGCCCAGCCAACCAAGATATGACCTTCTTGCGAAAACCCTATCAAGTAATCAATGCCAACACCCTAGACCGTACCCTTACCTATACAACACTTACTAGTAACGGGATTGACCTCTACTCCATGGCTTTTGATGGTATGCCCTTAACCATCTCTAATAACCCACTTGTAATCAAGGTTGTTCAAGCACAAGCTATCGAGGATGGATACGGTTTTATCGGTATGAGTTTGAACAATGACTCCCCTAGCTCAGCTAATGATCAAACCTTAAATATTTTTATGGTTAGAAGAAACAGATCCGATAACCCAAATATGCTTAAATTGGATACTATTCCTTTTAACACAGATCCTCTAGGAGCTGTGCCTGCTGTCTCCTCAACTACCTACAATCAGGATTATTCATTAATCTATGCCAGTTATGATGCGAACCATAGGGGTAAGCTAAAGATATGTAGTTATGAACAAGAACCCAAAGTTATCCTCGAAGATGAGAATCTCTTTGGGCCGGTTAACATTGCCAGAAAAAGCATACCTGATCCCACAATCCCTGTAGTGAAAGGTGATTTCAGAAGCAAATATATTCTTTACTTCACTATAGAGAATGATTTGGTCAGAGCAAAGATCTGTGACGAACAGGGGAAGTTAGTTAAAGATCTTACCGAAATGCTTATAGGGAATGTGAATTAAAAGGGGTGGGATATATTGTCTTCGGAGGAACTCCACAGACTGATAAATTTGGATACTATAGAAACGATGTTTATATTAGCGACTTTCATTCTATTGACAGCAATCGTTCAAAAACTAAAACCAACATTTTCACTATCCTATAACAAAAATAGTAAGCCCTCTTATCTCAAGGCCAAAATGATTGCTAAATTAGTTGCATCAGCTAGCATATATTTAGGTGGATTGTACTACTATTATTTCATCGATCTTTCTGAAAGATCATGGTTGAGCATGTGGGCCTTACCGATTTCTTTTATTATGTACAATACATACATATGGGTATTTACCAATATTTCCAAGAGAAGAGATAGATGCAAAAATCTCTAGGAGTTCAAATAATCACCTATTCACGCCTATTCTTTTAGACAAAAAGACGAAACTTATCCCTAGACTATTCGCCGAACGCAAGGTTAATTTTTTTCCAGATTCCCAGAAACAGGATAAGTCCTGCCAGACTGGTGAGTCCTTCTGAAATTGTGTTCTCCGGTAGAAGATCCAGTTCAAACAGGGAATCAGGCAGTCCCTGTTTGAGGCGAAGCCCCCTCATTCGTAAAAAGAGGAACAGTACTAATTTTAGCTATTTTTGTTTTTAACAGCCACCCATATTGCAAAACCATTGCAGATTCTAGAAGGGGTGGCTAGCAGAATTGACGGCAGCGATCTGAGCGTAACCAGCATTGATGTGCAATCACAGGATGAAATGGGGCGTTTAGCACGGACCTTTGAAACGATGGCAGGTAATCTACGCAATCTTGTGAAGAAAATCGATACGTCTTCAGAGCTGGTAGCGGCATCGGCAGAGGAGATGACAGCCAGTGTCGACCAGTCATCTCAAGCCGCGAATCAGGTTGCGGGTTCAATTTTAGATGTCTCTAAAGGCATACAAGAGCAGTTGATCGGGGCCAACGATACTTCCACCGTGGTACAACAGATGTCGGCAGGCATTCAGCAAAGAATCCTATTACCAACGCATAGGTATATGCTTTATTTAAATTTGGACTCGTATCATACGCTACTCACTAAGGCGCGGTAATACCCGGGTCAATTTTCCGGGAATTTTGAGCAACTCATCCTTTTCTAGCTGCCCGCCGCAGGAATAATAGTAGCCATTGTCCTGCCAATCGAGCATATATTTGACACCCGCTAAATCTATCTTAATGAGTCCTCCGGTTGCTTTCCTGCCGTCAAACTCAAGTTCTACGGGTTCTTGACTAGCATTTGGAGGTAGATTGGTATGCGGCACCGGCCCTTGGGTAACAATCAACAACGGGTTCTGCTCACCTAGGACGAAATACATACTGAGCAGAGCACCTTTACCCTCTTTTACTTCAATCCATTGGTGTTTGATCTTATAATTCTGACCCTCCAAAATATAGGGCACTTGATCAAAACGCTCTGCTGCCTCCGTCAGGATTATATCCTGAGGAAGATTGAGAACTTGAGTGTTTTCCTCCTCAATAGTTACCCCTTCAGGAAGATCTAGTTCAAACAGGGAATCAGGCAGTCCCTGATTGAGGCGAAGCTCCCTCACTTCCCTGCGGTTTACCAGCTCTCCTTTGACATTATAATATTCAGTTCGTATTGGCATCCAGGTTTCTTTGTCCATCCAGTGATGCGTATTCATTTCCCCCAGCCCGGGGACTTTTTCACTGAATTGCACATGAAGAACGGGTCGACCTTGCAGGTATTCCGTACCTAAGATCCGGCTAGATTTATTCTCGACCATGGCCTTGAGGCTGTCCGGGAAATTAAAGTTGCCGCGTTCTCTGTATTCCTGGCTTAAGATAAGTTTACTGACTTGGCGCTTATCGGCAAGCCAACTCAACATAACTCCGTCTTTCATAATTACCGTTATGGGCCCGGTTACCCCACTGTCCCCGTCTGTCCGATAGCAATCGGGCTTTTTAAACCAGATATGGGAGGTCATGGTGGTCGGTTTTCCCTGCTCAAAGAAAGTAGCATCCACGATTTCCTCGTAATCCTCTGTTTTCTCTATCACCGCCTGCACCTTATCCTTAATCTCGGCTACGGAAAGGGTTATTTTTCCGGTTAATGAATGCAAGAATGTCAAAAAGTCCTTCTGCTTTTTCATCTCCTCTTGCCAGGCAGGGTTTTGCGAAAGTTCTTGCTCAAAAGAATTTCTGGCCGCTGCCTCCATGGTTCCTTCCAAATAGTCACAAATTCGATCCTTGATATCTGATGACTCTAACGTCATGTCTAATCGCTCCTTTGGCTTTTTTCGATAATCTTTCAGTGTCTCCTGCAGACGGGCCCGAGCCCGAAATAACCGAGACTTGACTGTTCCCAGAGGTAGATTGTATTCTTCAGCAGCTTCCTGTAAATTCAATCCTCGCAGATCAATATCAAGTAGGATTTGCTGTTGTTCCAGAGGAAGCCTTTTAATCGCCTGCCCCATTTCCAACTTTAGCGTGACTGCATCCTCGACAGACAGTTCCCCGGTAGTTAGAAGTTCCGGTGATATCCCCGGCATTACCCTGCTGCTGAAACGCAGCAACAGGTATACTTCGTTGGTTAATATCCGCCGCCACCAACCGGTAAAAGCAACCTCATCTTTTAAGCCTGACAGGTTATTAAAAACCTTAAGTATAGTGTTTTGGACGGCATCCTGGGCCAGATCTTTATCTCTCAGCAGGCAGAAAGCCTGTTTAGAAGCATGGGGATAGATTTCCCGGATTAATACTTCCCAAGCGTCAAGGTCACCCTGCCGAGCCCTCCCAATTAGATCTTTTTTCACGCTTTGATCCTCACCTCAACTATTTCAATTGGAAATGCATTTCAGTACTTAGGATTCATGATAGGGTTAAAAAGTTCCACAGTTGTAAAAAAAATATTACGAGCCTAGTCTAGTCATTTATATATATTTTCTGTTTTTGTATATAACAAAGGACTTTTTTATAAAAAATCCAATAAAATAGTAATATTCCTATTACTATACTATTTTTTACATTAAGACTTCAAAGCTGCATTCTCTGCCTAATCTTAGGCACTACTTTATTACAGACCCAGCAACAGAACGCTCCATATATTTCCAAGCGGTACAGAGGTAAGCAATCGTAGAAAAGGACTGACGTGTTGCAATCACGCCAGCCCGCCAGATTGTCTAACCAAACGGTTAGCCCGAATTAGAGATTACAAGAAATAACCGCCATCCGACTAGGGGCGGTTATTTCTTCTTCATTATACAGCATAATTTTAACTTGTTCCTCAGATTTTTCTTAGTGGCAGAGTCCTGAAATTCCGCTGTTTCTTACCAGTCGTCACTCTTAAACTCTAATAATCCAGCTTGTTTTGTCAGATACAGTTGTTGATTATTCCACAAAAATTATGTTACTATATTCATATCATTCAGTTAAGGAGGTGTGGTAGGATGAATCGTGATTTTGCAATGCTCCGTCTTGAACAGTTGCCAGTAACAATTTTCGGAATTATGTATGCAGTTTCATTTAACGGGATAGCTGTGCCCATTTTTAAGCAACTGAGTACGGATCAACAAAATCACGAAATGACACGCCTACCATGACCCGCAACGAAACCTTAAAGCTGCGACCGTAGGGACATTTCCCTGCGGTTTTTTTATGCTTAAATCCGTGAAAGTGTCATTTCCCTAAAGGAGAATGAACATGATTATAAATTTTCAACACATTAAACTATCTTTTGGCACCAATGAAGTGCTTACCGACGTCTCCTTTGAAATCAGGCAAGGAGAACGAGTAGGCCTAATAGGCCGTAACGGAACAGGAAAGTCCACAATCTTGAAATTAATCATAGGATCCCTTCACCCTGAACAAGGGCAAATCGCCATACGCAAAAATGCCAGGATTGGTTTCTTGGCTCAGGCCCCCGAATATAACGACAACATGAGCGTCTATGAAGTATTGGAACAGTGCTTTCAAGAAATAAAGAAGTGGCAGCACCAACTAGAACAATTCGCGCAAAAAATGTCCGACCCCATGAACACCGAGAATAAACTTAGTCAGCTTATACTGGAATATGGCAAACTTCAGGAAAAGTTCGAAGAGGCTGGTGGATACCAAATCCCTTCCTATATCGACGGGATTGCCATTGGACTCGGTATCACGGCAGATTACTATCCGCGGCCATTTTCCTCTTTATCCGGCGGAGAAAAAACGAAAGTGGGCTTAGCTGCCTTACTATTGACCCAGCCTGATATTTTATTACTAGACGAACCAACCAATCACCTGGACATGTCTTCCATCGAATGGCTTGAGACCTTTTTAAATAACTATAAGGGCACCATTATCGTTGTTTCTCATGACCGCTACTTTTTAAATAGAGTGATAACTAAAATCATTGAACTTGATGACAGGGAAGCCGTAACTTATCAAACCAACTATACGGACTATCAGATAGAAAAAGAGAGCCGCTTGCTCTCTGAGTTTACAAATTATCAAGAACAACAGAAAAAGATTAGAAAGATGCAGGAATCCATCAAACAATTAATTGAGTGGGGCAACTGCAATCCGCCGAATCCCGGTTTTCATCGCCGTGCCGCATCAATGCAAAAGGCCCTAGATCGAATGGTTAAATTAAAGAGACCGATCTTAGAACGCAAAAAAATCGACCTGCATCTCGAACAAAGTGACCGTTCCGGAAAGCAAGTGATTTCACTGGAAGGAATCAGCAAATCCTATGCTAACCGCTCGCTTTTCTGTAAAGTCAGTGCCCAGTTATTCTACGGCGATCGAACCGTCCTCATCGGAAAAAACGGCTGCGGTAAAAGTACTCTTCTAAAACTAATCTTAGATCAGGAAAACCCAGATCACGGTGAAATACGTCTTGGCTCACGAGTTGACATCGGATATCTTTCTCAAGACAGTGCACCCCTCAAGTCCGACCAAACCGTCCTTCAATATTTCCGTGCAGAACTGGACATGGAAGAAGGTGAAGCCAGAAAACAGTTATCAAAATTTCTCTTCTACGGTTCCGACGTCTTCCAGAAGATTAGCAGTTTGTCCGGTGGAGAATGGAGTCGGCTGCAACTAGCATTACTTATGTACCAAAGGCCAAATCTGTTATTGCTCGATGAACCTACGAATCACCTGGACATTGATTCCCGGGAAGCTCTGGAAGAAGCCTTAGAGGAGTTTCCCGGCACGCTTCTGGCAGTCTCTCACGACCGGTATTTTATCAATCGTTTGGCTCACAAGGTTTGGGTGCTTAACCAAGGCGAGATTACTGCGTACTTGGGGAATTATAATGACTATCTGGAAAGAAAGAACCAACAAATTATTAAGCTCGCAGGTAAAACAGACAGTTCGTATAGCCTTTCTATTGAATGTGACCAGCAGGTTAAAGCGTCTGATCCAAAGACGGCTAATCCAGATAAATCAGCCACTCAACTAGAAAAGGAAATAACCGCACTGGAACAACAAATTCTCAATATTGAGGTACAAATGTCTACTCCTGCAATTTCTTTTGACTCATCAAGACTAGCTTCATTTCAGGATGAACGGGAAACAATTGAAAGCCGACTTAATTTTTTGTACGAGAAGTGGGTTAGGATATCTGAGAAGTCCTAGAAACTCATGAGTAATGGTTATTTCGAATTCATCCTCCTGATCTCCAATCTGCAATAATTGAACTTATTGGTAAGAAAAGAAATCCCCTTGACATCTTTCAAGTTGAACAATGTTAAAAACAATCGAAAGGAAGAACAAAAACTAAATTAACGGAGCGTATTCGGAATTACTATCTTTTGTTCTAATTGAAGGAAATAGAGGATAAATGTGTAATTAATACGATATATCAATGTTCATGTAACCACATGTCGAGTAATATTGGGGGGAGAGAGTTACCCTAATCAGTTCGACGAAGGTACGAATAGTGCTAGGAAAAAATACGAGTTCAAAATGAAATAAGGAGGACTACTATGCACGTTGCATTCCGAAAAATCATGCTCATCAACCCACCTGCGGATCTCCGGCTTTGGGAACCTCACAGCGAAAATCTCGGTCTCGGTTACTTGGCTGCCGTTCTCAGGCAGTTAGGATACCAAGTTACCATTCTTGATGCGTCACTTTTCCGGCTCGGTGTGTCCGCAACGCTCAAATACGTTCAGGACCAAAAGCCAGATCTGGTCGGCTTTCGTCTGCTCCAAGTCAACATGCCAATTGTGATCGACCTGGTGGAGCGTCTGCGTCGCGGAGGCTACACAGGACATATTACAGCGGGCGGGCCAGTCGCTACGATGATGGAGTCTGATATTCTAGGATTAGTTCCAGGCCTGGATAGCCTCATGGTTGGGGAGGGCGAGGAAACGCTGCCGGAGCTGCTGGAGGCCCTCAACTCGTGCGGCTCCCCGAGACCCTCAGGAGATTCTTTAACTAAGATACTCGGCCTGCATTATCGGGATGGCGACACGGTTAGGGCCAACGGACCTCGCCCTCTCATAGAGGATCTCGATGCGCTGCCTTTCCCGGCTCGGGATACGCTGCCACATATCCTCAGATGGGGCCGACTGCCAATGGTTATCTCCTCCAGAGGGTGCGATGGGCACTGTATCTTTTGCTGTCCAGCTGCAATGAATGCTAAATCGCCCGGGCCAAAGTGGCGCCCACGCAGCGCCGGCAACGTCGTCGACGAGATCGAGGAACTGCAGCGACGTTACAAGGTGAGCCATCTTGATTTTTTAGATGATAACTTCTTCGGCCGCGGTGAGGTGGGGGTTCGGAGGGCCTGGGATTTTATCGAGGAATTGCGGCGGCGTGATCTGCGTTTAAAGTTTTCGATAGAGTGCCGGGTAGACAACGTGGAGGAAGACCTTTTCAAGGCTTTGCGTGACATAGGGTGCGTAGAGGTTCGCATGGGCATCGAGTCAGGCGTTCAGCGTATACTCGACCGCTACGGCAAAGGAACGACAGTCGAGCAAAACCGCCAGGCTTTGCTCAAGCTAAAAGAGTGGGGCCTGCCGACTAAAATCGGGTATATCCCGTTTGATCCGACGTTATCTTTCAATGAACTTATGCAAAACGGGGAGTTTCTACGCTCGGTTGGTAACCCCGAAGCTTTTAACTATAGTAAGATCGAAGCCGGGGTTGGGACTCCTCTGGAACGCCTGTTCGAGAAGGAGGGGCGCCTGACCAAACCCAAGCCGTGGATGTGTGATTACACGTTTGATGAACCAGCCGTGAGCTTTACGTGGAAAGTAGTTCAGGGATATGCAATGGTCAAGCAGACAGCCTTACAACTAGCCGATGGGTGGAAAGTAGGGCTTGCTGACCTCCAGGCCTTGCTCCGTGGGGAGAGAATCAGATGAGTTAAGTCTGGGTTCAATTCTGCCTTTAGGAGTCAAGACAGGCAAACTTTAAATTAAAGCATACACACTTAGACGCTTTTGTGGTAGTTCTCGATACAGGGGTGCAATTCCCCAAGGTTATTCGGCAAAGCCTCCTCCTGCAGATATTTGAAACTCTACAGGAGGAGGCTTATTCTGTGCTGAATTATTCAAGACCATTGAAGAATATTTAAAAATAATAAATTAATTCTTTACTTATATTAATATTTAATTTATAATAATTATAACATTATAATTACACACTTCACCAGATGTTTATACCTAAGGCTCTATTCTTCTTTAGCTTTAACCAGGTGTAAAAGAATCTATTTAAATTATTTTAGGAGGAGATTTTATGACATCTTATATTGAAACAGTAAAGACACAGTTTAGAGATCGGAAAGTTGCTTTATTGGTGATCATCTTCACAGTAACAAGATTAATCTATGGATGGGCTTGGGTAGAGTCTGCTTCGCACAAGTTAGCTTGGTTTTCTGATGGCAAACTAAATTCAGCCGGAAAAATTGAAACTCTCATTACTAATATAGCAGGTCCAAAGGTTACCAACTTCGATCCACTATACATTAACAAAGGATTTTCTTGGCTAGCGCAAAATATCTTTCTAAGTATGCCAGGTGTGACAGATACCTTAGTAGTAATTTTCGAACTGTTAGTGGGTTTATCAATGCTCCTGGGATTTCGGATATTCTGGTTTGCTCTTTTAGCAATGTTTATGAATGTACAGTTCCTAGCCGGTGGGTCATTTAATAATTTTGGCTACATTTGGACTAACTTAGCATTTTTAAAATTTGCTCCCTATGCCGAACTTCTGGGAGTAGGAGGATTCCTGAAATACAAACAAAATAAGGAATTATTAAGCCAAAGCAAGGAACTATCAACCACTTGATTCAAATTCAGACCGATCAGGATACAATTGTATTCCTAAGCTCAAGACAACTACACCCTACGACGGGATAGCTCCACCCGTCGGGGGTGTATTTTTTTAAAAATTTACTTTATAGTAAGAAAAGGAGCAATCGTGCGACGAGGGGGGTATCAATCAATGGAATATTTACTGGAAATGCTTAAGTGGATTCAATCTATCAGAAATCCTGTGCTAGACCAGGTTTTTACTTCGATTACCGTATTGGGTGAAGACTATTTTGCTATTGCGATTTTATGCCTAATATTGTGGTGTGTGAGTAAAAAGTCCGGTTACGTGATTGGCTTTGCCTACCTGACATCTTGGATATTCAATTTTTCTTTGAAAGAGGCTTTTAAAATACCAAGACCTTTTGTACTGGATAAAAGCATTATCCCTATAAGACCAGAAACAGCCACAGGCTATTCCTTCCCCAGCGGTCATACTCAGGGTATATCGGCCTTGAGCACAGCCGCAGCATCAGCATTCCGAAGAAGATGGATCTATGCTGCAGGGATCATACTGGTGATCCTTATGGCTATGTCCAGGCTCTATCTAGGAGTCCATACACTTCTGGATGTAGCGGTCGGAGCAGTTGCGGGTTTTGCCTGGGTATATGCCGCCAATTTTGTATTCAGCTATGCCGAAAGGACAAACCGGAAGGCACTGCTGCTAATCCTGTTTATTCCAATGCTGCTGGGTATGATTCTTGTACGAACCCATGACTATTACAAAATCGCCGGAACCTTCTCCAGCTTTATCATCGGGTACCTGCTGGATTCCCGGTACATACATTATGAAGCAAAGGGCCTGATCTGGCAGCAGGTTATTAAGTTTATTCTTGGTATGACCATACTGATTGCCCTTAAGATTATTGTCAAGGAAGTACTGGGCGAAACCCTTACATCAGATTACATACGCTATCTTAGCATAGGATTTTGGATAACCGTTGCAGCTCCCTTGCTGTTTAATAAAATGTTCGCCGCAAAACCCTATGATACTGCCGATAAAGTTAACAGCCAAATTTAGTATCTTTACTCTCAGGAAGGTACCTTCTCCCCTTTTGTTTTCCACGGTGTAGAATATGACTAGGCTTACAGCCCCAACAGCGGAAGAAACCCGAATAGTCGTAATGAAGGCGACCATCAGAAAACATGGCACGAGAGTAGTCCATAGCTATTTAAGTTTATTTTCATCGCATTCACAATACCCTCCTGTCCCATTATATAATGGTTTATGAGCTTAAAGAAGGGATATTGTACTTCTTTTCTCATTCCTGCCTACTGCAGATGTATAATATATTAATAGGTAAAAATACTGGAAGGATGAAGTACATGTTCAACAATATTCTTGCTACTATTGGACATACTCCTCTAGTCAGAATCAACAAGCTAAACCCCAATCCAGATGTTCAGCTCTACGCAAAGCTGGAGAGTTTCAACCCAACTGGTAGTATCAAGGACCGGATTGCCTTAAAAATGATTGAGCAAGCAGAGGAAAGCGGTGCCTTAACTCGAGATAAAATTATCATTGAACCTACCTCTGGTAATACCGGAATTGGCCTAGCCATGACAGGCGCAGTAAAAGGTTATTCCGTGGAAATAGTCATGAGCGAGTCTGTTTCCATTGAGCGTCGTAAAATGATAGAAGCTTTTGGCGCAAAAATTATCCTTACGGAGGCTTCCCAGGGAACTGACGGAGCGATTAGGAAAACTAAGGAACTCTGCCGCAATAATCCTGATAAGTATTTTATGCCGAACCAGTTTTCCAATGAATTCAACAAGCTGGCCCATTATTATACTACAGCCAATGAAATCTGGGAGGATACCCAGGGAAAGGTCACCCATTTTGTCTCGGCACTTGGTACATCTGGAACCATCATGGGTGTAGGAATGGGACTAAAAAATAGAAATTCCAATATTCAGATCGTGGAGGCTCACCCTGTTCTCGGCCACTACATTCAAGGCCTCAAAAATATGGAGGAGGCAATTGTCCCAGAGATCTACGATCCAACGAAAATTGATCGGACGATAATGATTGAATCTGAAGCAGCCTTTGCCATGTGCAGGGACATCGTATTACAGGAAGGGATTTTTGTGGGTATGAGCAGTGGGGCCGCCATGCTTGCGGCCCTGGAATGCATCAAGGATATGAAGGAAGGCTTTGTGGTAGTCCTCTTCTCTGATGGAGGGGAAAAATATCTCAGTACAAGTTTGTTCAATCCACCAGGTTAATAAATATCATCCTCCAGTCCTTCTAACAACATATTGAGCGAATATCATCCGCTGGCCGCCTCGAGTATGAGGCGGCCTGATAACAATGAGTGTCGCGAATGCAATCATGAGATACATCGCCTCAACTATTTAATTCTAATATCAAACTCGCCCGTAATCCGACTTGGATAATCCTGAATTTGTAATGTGATTGGAGATTGGTAAGATTGGTTATCCGGTGTGGGGCATAGTGGGTATTATATTGCTCTAAAAATCGTATTCAAAATACTCCTTAACAAAATTAGCCATATTTTCTTCTCCGATATAATCTAAATCCGTATCGTTAAAATACAAATATGCAATGCTTTTGTTCTCTTCAGATGTTCCAATCATACCGAAAGATTTCGGAAATCGTGTATTGTCTTCTCCATTACCGGCCACAACCTTAAAAGAATAACTATTGATTGAAAACTCATGTTCAGGAATAATATCTTTACTTATGTTAGCGTCAAAGATTTTTTGATCTAGAAAGGTATATTTTTCTCCTAATTTTTCCTTTTCACTCTTATACGTTTTATCATCGTAGTATACAATGAGAGCAACCGAGTTAGATTCAAATACAAATGATTTATGAGTATATCTGTATTCCATATGCCGGTATTCTGGTAAATCATCAAGAGTTGGCATAATGTCTTTTGCATTTGTATCAAGTAAGGTGCCACTGCTAAGATAACCTTCAGTATTTGCACTTGATTTGCTACAGCCAGTAATGAAAAGAACAAAAATAACCAATATAATAATTATGTTTTTTCTCATTTTAATTTACCTCTCCCCAAACAACTTACATCACTTTATGAACTTAAAGATAACCTGTCATAAGCATTATAGCATAATCTTCCAGATATAAGGATGAAACTTATCCTTGATGGGCAAAAGGATGATTCCAGGGAAGCCCCCCTCCCAGTAACATCAACAACCATAAGTAAGCATATGCCTCGCGCCGAATGGCGCGAGGCATATGCTTACTTATGATCGCTTCTCCACTTCAAATGCTGTCTAAGCCTGTCCAAAAAGAAGATGTTAAGTCCATATTGAATAAATATTAGCTTGGAAAACCGGCAATAGTTACAGATTTGAGCTTTAGACGTCTCTTTTAAGAGTTTTGCAATCGTTAGGTAACTTATCAAAGAGTGGCCGGTTAATCTTCTTATTCAACCTATGACCATAACCTTACCATTAGCTAAAGGAAACACAAAATCCAAATCCCTTTCATCTTTGTACTTATCATAAGTTTTTCGCCATTCAATAGTGTTATCATGCTTATATTTGATCACTACAAGCTCAGTATCATACCAAATGGAAGAGACATAGGCCGGTTGAGGTATACATTTTATTTCCCTGACAGCAGTAACTATGTAACCGCCGTCCGACGTGGGCCTGATCTTCCCTGCCGCATATTTTATATCATCCATTCTTTTCTCTTCCTGCCCATTATAATCAACAACCAAGATACTGCCTTGATTTTGTTGTCCTGCCGCAATAATAATCTTGTTATTTGGAAGCAAAGATAAAACACTCCCCCACAACCCCTTATGAAGGTCGGATTTCAACCATACTCTGTTTCCATTTTCATCAAGCTTGATTAGAAATCCGCTGACAAGAGTACCTTCAATGACGCTGCTCCCCTTGTCACCAAGAACATAGACATAACCGTCAGCAAGGCCAAGTTGATTGTAGACAAAGTGTTCGTTTTCGTTAGTCTTGACTACCCATTGCAAGGAAAGGTTTACAGCGATCCTAGCAACAAAATCAGCAAACTTTTGTCCTTCAGGCAGTCCGAAATCTCCATTTTGTGATGTCGTGTGGCCATTGATGAGCATTCCCAGATCCTTGTCATATTTTGCACCGTCAAGATTTTCAAAGCCACTGCCCCCATACCCTTTTTGCTGTATGACCTGACCATCTTTAGCCAGTTTCGTAATGACAATATCGAATTCTCCACCCCTCGTCTGTTTCCCGTTTTCACCCAACCACTTTCCTACCGCCAGGATTTCTTCCTTCTCAGTGATAAAAAGATACCGCAGCATATCCCCTAGATCATCGTCAAACTCCCGTTGCCAAAGTTCTTCCCCATTCTTATCACATTTTACAAGGATACTTTTTTCGCAAATCATGCCCTGCTCACTGTAACGGGGAGATGTCTGAACTGAAAAGACATAACTTCCATCAGGAAAAACCTGCAGATTATTGATCTCTCCCGAGATTGTCGGGTACATGTAAACCTTGTCCCAGACAACGTTGCCTTCAAGATCCAGCTTCAATATTTTAGGCCAGCTTTTAGAATTATTTTCATTAACCAAACTCGTTGCAAGATTTACTTTATAACCGCAGAGAAGCCCGTCGTTTGTTTCTCTGACAATCAAATCGCCCAAAGAATCAATGTTCAGATCCATCTTTATCTCAGGAACCATGCTAGGGTTTATATCTTCCAACTTGACATAATTTGTTGATATTCCGCTGATCGTTAGCCAATTATTTTCGTTATTAAAATTATTTTGCAAATGCTGCCCTGCCACAGGTAAGCCTTCATCAGTATTCTCTGGTTCACTCTTACCTGTACTAAGTCCAGGCTTGCTGAACCCTAACGATGACCATAACAAGGCACAAAGCAAGCCAAACATGAGAACTAATTGTATCTTCCTTTTCAAACTGTCATCTCCCTCACAATTCATATTAAGTTCGATATTGTTCAAGAAAATAACTCCAGACTATTGCAATAGTTTTAGTTTATACTACTGCAATAGTCTGGAGTTGTCAAGGAGAATCTACTTCGCTTAACTGTTCTCTTGGCCGAAAGTTCCAACTACGTCTAAAAAGAAAAATCCTGTTCATAGGGCATTAGTATTTACTCATGTTAATTTGATTACTAAAGCAGCTTCACGATACTATTGACTGTTTCTTTTTCTTCTACATATTTCACACTGATTGTATCGCCAATTTTTAGGAAGGGTAATCTTTCTGATTGGGAGATATTTGCAGTAAAGACATCCTCCTGTCCTTCTAACAGGATATAGTAATAAGTATTTCCTTCGATAACGAGATTTTGAATATTAGTGATCTTAGCTGTTACATCAAACTGTTCTTTGAGTTCTGAAACTTTTTCGGTTGTGGCTGTACCCTTATTCGTAAACATTGCAAAAGTTTCTTCTACAGTAATACCGATAATTACCTTTTGATAATCCTCAGCATCTACTAACGCATACATCTTAATAAGCCCTGCGTTATCTTTTAAAGACATGAAATAGGTTGGCTTTCCGTTGATATTTAAAAGAAGAGGAAACGTCGAGACATACCCTTTCTCTTGTACTGCACCTTGAGCGCTTTCCATAGCGGAATATTCTTCGGCTGACGGTATACTGTAAAATGTCATATCTTTTGTTCGTAGATTGACTAGGATAAACCCAATATTTGATTCATCACGCACTACAGAGGTTATTCCTGTATACAAATACACATCATCATTAATGGCTAGATAGTTGTATCCATCTGTTGAAGCAAGCACACCTCGTTGTCCAACGACTGAATTCCAAAAACCACCTTGATATTTACCATTGTAATTAACTTGTTCTACCACAAGTTCAGACTCAAAGACTGTATCCACCCAGGTTGGAACCTCTTCAATGCCTATTTTTTGATGCTCTCCTGTTGAAGCATTTAACATAATCACTTCTTTTACGTCAGTACCTCCGAAAAGACCAATTTTCTTTTCAAGCACTGCTACAATCCAATATGGTGTACCTTCTTCATCAACTTCAAAGCTAAAGTTCCCGAAAATATCGTTCATATAATTAAATCTTAAGTATCGTTCTACATTTCTTCCAAATCGTTCGCTTTCTGAATACATGATAGCGTGTTTTGGTTTTTCCAGAGTTACTTTTCCGTTAATCATATCGACCATAATATAATTTGGAAGTCCGGCTTGCTTATTATTAAGCCATTTAAAGAACCCGGCATATTCCAAGGGGGACACTCTAACCGGCTTTCCCTGGTAATTGATTTGCGTATAATCCGAAGCAACACTAAACTGTGAGACCAATTCAACGATCTCACCCATTTTTCTGTCTCCCAATCTTTGGGCGGTATCTCTATCAACGGTTGGGACTTGATTAAAGGCTATTTCTGCAACATCTTCTGCAAAATTCCCTTCCTGCTTTTCAATTAAAGTAGCGTATCGGTGAGCATGGAATAATGGCGTAGAATAAATTTCCATTATTCCGACAACTGCTATTATAAGCATTGACGCCCTGAGCAGATAAGACCATGCTTGCGGCTTCTTCTTTAAGGTAATCTTTTTTTCGTTAACGGCTACTTGGGGCAAAAGAAATAATCCGGCACCCAAAAGAAGCATGCTGCAAAAGTATGCCCAGAAACCCACTGATTGGATGTTAATAGGCACAAGCAGAAAATAATATGAGATTAAGATAAGTGCAACCCAAATAATCGCTGTAATGATGTTTCCCTTGGCATTTTTCATAGTTTTTGTTCCCTTCCTTTGTCATCACAGTTCATTCCCTCATGGAAGTTAAACGTTATATCGGCCTGCGGCGCATGAAGTTTTCAAGAGATTATGCGGACCAAAATCACTGTTCCCTGTACAGCGCACTGTTTTATATTTACACCCTCAACAAGCCTCGGAACCCTCTGGCAGCATAGTAAGATTCGGCTCCGTTGTGATACACGAAGACATTGCCGTAACGAAAATCCGCAAAGATGGCACCACCGAGCTTTCTAATATCAGCAGGCGTTTTTATCCAACTAGATGTCTTAGTGTCGTACTTTCCAAGTTTCTGTAAGTTCCGGTATTCTTCTTCAGTTAAAAGCTCAATTCCCATGGTAGCAGCCATATCAATGACGTTGTTTTTGGGTCTATTTTCTTTTCTTGACTCCAGCGCCTCATGGTCATAACATAGGCTTCGGCGGCCTTTAGGACTTTCTTCAGAACAATCATAAGAAATGTATTGGCCGGTCTTTGGGTCAAGACCAAGAACATCCGGTTCACCGCCTGTTCTTTCCATTTCATTAAGCGACCATAGTCTTTCAGTATTATCTTCTATCTTTGCTTGTACTTTAGCCCATTCAATCCCTTCATGACGCTTCATGTTTTTCTCAAAACGGGCTTTTAATGTTCTAAGTAGTTCTTCACGTTTTTCTGGTGACAAATCCATTTTATGTCTCCTTATCATAAAATACTTTCATATTATATATTCCATTCAGTGGTTCCTTTCAATCATAAAGGAGTTGATTTTTACGACGCTCCTATAGTCTAAACTTAAATTAGTCTGCCTCCATTGTAAAAGCAGTAATTATTTAGGGCTCTAATATAGAACACAATTTTCTTCCTCCTTAAAAGGCACCCAATTTCTTGAGTGCCTCAAAGAACTCTATGCTAATTTTTACTTGATATCGCCCTAGCCCATTGACCCGGCTGATACCTATCTCTCATAAGGAGTTATTGCCCATTTGACACAACCGTCTTTTTGGTGACTAAAAACATCGTAACCTTCTAAAATATCATTTAAAGGTTTGGTGTGTGTTAGCATAAATCGTGCATCGAGTTTACCTTCTTTTATTTTTTTAAGCATTTCCCCAATACCTTCTCCTTTATGAATTCCCATTTTTATTGTAAGGTTCTTGGCAAAAATTTTATCCATGTATAAGGTTAAAGGTTTGGAAAATACTGCTACTGTAGACACGATTCCACCAAATTTAGTAATTCTTGTGGCCAGTTCAAAAGTTTGTTGGACGCCACCCGATTCAATGGTTACATCCACGCCAGCCCCTTTGGTAATCTCTTTAATTCTCTCTTTTACATTTTCGGTGCCTGAATTAATGACCGCATCAACTGCATGATTGCGTTGTAAAAGCTCTAAGCGCTCGGGCAACAAATCTATAGCAATCACTTTCTTCGCTCCAAAAATTGATTTGGCAATTAAACAAGCTGACATTCCAACGGGTCCAACACCTACAACCGCCACTATTTTTTCAGGATTAACTTCCCCATTCTTCACGCCGAACCAACCTGTTGCTAACATATCGGGTACGAGAATGACATCTTCTTCTTTTAAGACGCTAGGTATAGGTATGCAGAATATGTCTGCTTTAGGTATCAGTACATATTCTGCTTGTGACCCTTCAAGTTCCCCTACACCAAATATACCATATTTTTCACATAAGCCCGGCAGACCGCTTTTGCACATTTTACACTGACCACAAAAAACAGCTGGAAATACAATACAACGCATACCAGGTTTTAAATGTTTAACTTCGGAGCCAGTTTCGACGATTTCCACACAAAACTCATGACCTACAATTTTGGGCATGGGAGCGGTTGGAATATGGCCTTGCACCATATGAATATCGCTTGTACAGATTGCTGCTAAAGTAACTTTTCCAATAGCATCCTTAGGGTTGGTTATTTTAGGTACCGGCACATCATCTAAGCTATAGTTGCCTGGCCCATGATAGACCAGAGCTTTCATTGTCTCCTCTAACATTCCTTCAACTCCTCTAAATATTTTTGATTTTCATTATAAAAAGAATGAATCTTCATTCATAATCTTCTAAATATTATAACACATATATTTAAATCTGATGTAATCTTAACTCGAATTTTTTGAAAGATTTGTCTTTTCCTCAAAATTATAGAACTGTATTCCAATGATTAAGGGGATCCTGCCGGCCGTTACTTAAAATCATTAAGCTGGAAGACGGGGAAGCCATAACTTATCAAACGAACTATACCGACTATCAGAAAGAAAAAGAGAGCCGCCTGCTCTCAGAGTTTACAAATTATCAAGAACAACAGAAAAAGATTAAAAAGATGCAAAAGGCTTTAGATCGCCTGACTAAATTAAACAGGCCGATCTTAGAACGCAAAAAAAACGACCTGCATCTCGAACAAAGTGACCGTTCCGGAAAGCAAGGGATTTCTCTAGATGGAATCAGCAAATCCTATGCTGACCGCTCGCTTTTCTGTAAAGTCAGTGCTCAGCTATTTTACGGCGATCGACCGTCCTTATCGAAAAAACGACTGCGGCAAAAGTCATCGCAACGTTTCAATTGCCCGTTTCGCCCATTGAGAATCCTGTAGTACCGCGCGACCGACGCCGATGAGGTCAGCTTTTTCTGCCACCAACAATTTCTCAGCCGCTTGGGGTTCAGTGATGCCGCCAGTTAGAATGACAGGAATGGATACAACCTTTTTAATCGCTTCGGTCAGAGGGGAGAAATAGCCTTGCTCAGAACTCCCCGGAGATTTATAACCTAAGAAACTGCCGGAAATATCCAGAATGGTGATGCCTGCTTTCTCGAATTCTTTAGCCGCTATCTGACTATCTTCAATCGTGATGCCGCCTTCCTTATAATCGCAAGACCCTAACCGTAAGAGTAGTGGGAAATCGTTGCCCACAACAGCTTTGACTGCTGCGATAATCTGCAGATGGAGGCGAAGGCGATTATGAATCGTTCCACCATACTCATCGGTTCGCTTGTTGCTTAAGGGGGAGAAAAATTGGTTAAGTAGGTAGCCGTGGGCAGAATGGATCTCCACTCCGTCAAAGCCTGCTTCCTTGACACGACGAGCAGCATCCTGAAAGGCTTGGACGATATCGGTAATTTCCTGTTTGCTAAGCTCTTTAGGGGTATTTCCATTCCAAGGATGAGGAACTGGGGAGGGAGCGACCGGAATCTCACCGATGACTTCCTGAGTGGTGGCGCTTCCGGCATGATTAATTTGCATCACTGCTTTTGAACCATTGCTGTGAATAACCTGGGCTAAACTACGTAATCCTTCCACCAGATGATCATTAGCAACACAGAGTTGATTCTTGCTAGCTTTACCTTCGGGACTTACAAAGCTATGTTCAACTACGATGAGCGAGAAACAGCCGCCCTTCGATTTTTCTTGATAATAGTCGAGGACCGCCTTGCTTACACCACCGTCCGCTTCGGACTTGGCGGTGGCCATGGGAGGCATAATCAGACGATTATGCAGGGTCAACGCGCCCGCTTGCAATGTATCTAGTAAATGAGCCATAAAAAGAACCCTCCTTAAATTTTAAACGTTATTCCACAGAGAAAGCCTATCCTATCTGATCTCGTCTACGATAATACGATTGATACATTTTTTAATATTCCCGACTGCAACGAGAATTAATATGAATTAGTAGGGTTCGTTAATTCAGTATGAACTGTTGTCAATAATTCTGGAATTTCTAAAGTCTGTGGGTAATTTTCTGTATGTTTAACCTACAGCATGCTTATTACAAAATGATAGTGAAGAGGACGTCCGATTGAAGTGTTGGCAAATGCCTGCGTTAAAGCACCTAGTTCTTGAGTTTACCGGTCTGCTTTGCTTACCTTCCGAAGCCGGCCCTTAATCGGAGTGTTCTGCAGATTCTGCAGCACCAACTCACCCTTATTGTTTAAGATTTCAACAAAGGTTGATACATCCAGGATATTGATGATTCCGATATCTGCCGGGGTTATGCCCTCAATACTGCAAAGCGTGCCCACAATGTCGACGGGTCTCATCTTTGTTTTCTTCCCGGCATTCACATGGATCTTCATGATTTCGGTACTCAACTGCACGCCTTTTGTTTCCTTGATTTCTGGCAAAGTATTGTTTTTCGCCATAAAATCCTGTTTTGACTCATGTACCGTTGCTTCATCCGGTCTTTCCTTTAGAAGAATCTCTTTGCCGATGTAGTCGTGGATTTCCTTTAAAAACTTGTCTTCATTTTTGGTAACAAAGGTTATGGCTTTACCCAGTTTGTTGACTCGTCCTGTTCTTCCGATCCGATGAACATAGCTTTCTCGGTCGTAGGGGATGTCATAATTGATGACCAAGGTAATGTCCTCGATATCCAGACCTCTTGAGGCAACATCTGTCGCACATAGATATCTGAAATATCCTTGTTTAAAATCCTTCATGACATTCAATCGATCTCGTTGTTCCATTCCGCCATGAAGTTTATCACAAGAATAGTCCAGCTTCAGGAGTTCTGTGTAAACTTCATCGACAGTTTGCTTAGTATTGCAAAAGATCATACAACTGTCCGGGTTTTCAACCATCGTTAGATCTTGAAGAAGCTTCATCTTATCTGTCTGATCAACAAGATATCTTTCCTGAGCGATCCGGTCGGCCGCAGGATTCTGTTCTTCGATTTCCACGCGAATGGGATTTCGCATAATCTTACTGCATAAAACATTGATGTCTTGGGGCATTGTCGCTGACAATAAAACGGTCACCCGTTCATGAGACAAGTTGGCAATGATCCTTTCGATTTGCTCGATAAAGCCCATATTCAACATTTCATCGGCTTCATCAATGACTAGGTATTTTATATTTGATATATCCAAGGTTCCTCTTTCAATATGATCGATCAAGCGACCCGGGGTTCCAACCACAACATGGGTTTTTTGTTTAAGTTCCTTTTCTTGAACATGAAAAGGGTACTTCCCAAAAATTGCTGCTACTTTTATTCTTCTAAATCTGCCGATATGAAACAGATCTTCTTTGACCTGAACTGCGAGTTCTCTGGTGGGGGTAAGCACTAATGCCTGGGGTTTATTCTGTTCCCAATCCACTAATTCACAAATAGGGATAGCAAAGGCCGCCGTCTTTCCGCTTCCGGTCTGGGACTTGACGATGATATCCTTTTGGGCCAAGACTGCCGGGATCACTTGCTCCTGAACTTTACTGGGACTGATGAAATTTAGTAAGCTAATTGCTTTTAATAATTCACTACTTAATTGAAAGTCGTTAAAATTACCCTTGTTCATTTAGAGGTCTCTCTTTCATTATTACAATTCCTGATTCAGGCTTTCAGAGTATAAGATTACCAAATATTTTGGGAAAACCTAAACTAAATTATAAGACAAATCCATATTTAAGCAAATTTGTGCTTAGCCTTTCACAATATAGTTTACTCCGCGTAGGATTTGGCTTATAAGAAAACCTCAGGAAATTATGTATTCTCCCAAGGTTGAGGTTTCATGTTATTCAACTCTCGTTCCGCATGAATTATGCAATGATTCCTTAACTTCTTCATGTAAATACACTTTGGCTTCTGGAAAATCAGACCGTAAGAACCTTCGTAGTTTCGTCTTTCAGGAAATCTGTCAGCACCTGACCTGTATACATTACGTTTATGCCCATATTCTCTAAAACTTCCGACACCCCGTAACTATCGGCGCAAGCCTTGCAGGCCAAAACCTCCACCCCGGCCTGTTTTATTTTCGCCGCATATTCCTGCAATTGCTGATCTTCCGTGAGAAGTTTGGCCGAAGGCCCCCAAACGATCAGGGATACCTCATCCCACCATTCCTTGAGCTTTGAATTAAGGGTATACATTAAGGCCATTCGGATAGCAACTTCCCTATCCCCACTAGTCCAGATCACGACCAACTTATTGGGTAGATTCATACCTGCAACGCCTCCTTAACTTTTATGAGATTCAGGGATATTTACTTTTACTTAAAGAGCAGCAGTGACAGGCCGTAACTGCCACCAAAGGCTTCACTCACGTGATTGCTGGCGGATCCGCCGTAACAATTAAAAGTAGCATTCTCTTACAAAATTTCATTAAGTTTGGGATAAACCGTAAGCGCATTTCGATAAAATACAGCTTCGTGATACTCTTCCGGTATAACATGCTTAATAAATTCTACATAAGGTTTAATTGGTACAAGTGGCCAATCTGATCCAAATAGAACTTTATTATAGCAATTCGAAATGACTAAAGCTTGTTGTATATACTCGACGTAAAGCCTTTTATCTTTGATTTTCATCACGTGCTCTTTATTCCCTGCGATGAGTCCAGATAAGTCTGCGTAAACATTATGATTCTTGGCGGTGACCTCTGCTGCATCAATCATCCACGGGACGCCCATATGACAGATCACAAACGTAACGTCCTCTTGTTTTACAGCTAACTCATCAATGGTTAAAGGATGGGAATATTTTAAAAGCCCTTTTGGGGATTGTGTATCCCCACAATGAATCGCCACGGGAACTTGGTATTTGCGAGCAAGCTCATAGATCGGATCATAAATCGAATCATACACGTAATATGGAAAATAACCGGGATAGAGTTTAATCCCTGTCACTCCCCTTTTTTTAAGTTCTCCTTCAATATAATCAAGTTCTTTATGATCTTCCTTAAGCCTTTCAGGATTGACGCCTACGCAAGAAAGCAAACCTTCTACAGTCCCATCTGCCAAAACAAATTCTTCCGGACTCCCCGAAGGTTGGTTGGGATCTCGACTGGGCGTTGACATGATGATTCCAGCTACAACACCGGCTTGTTCAAACTCTTGTCTGAGCCCTTGAGCACTAAATTCCACTTGAGATATATTTTTCGCCGTTTCATTAAATCCAGAGCGACATGAAAAATGCAAATGCGCATCAATGATTTTCAAAATACCATCCCCCGTATTTGGTTTCTTATATTAATTTTAAGTCTATTTTCTTCATTATATCATATCCTCCTTTTGTTATTGTCCCAGTCTGCACTTCAGCCAGGGTAAACATAAACATTACAGACTGCAGCAAGATAAACATCATCAGATAGCCGATAATCGTTGTTCCGACCCCTCTGACATCGTTGACCGGGGGGACAAAATCAAGGTCTTTGACCTTGATAATTTCTTTCATTCCTCGCATTCCTGGGAAGGACAATGAAGCTATCATCCTAAAGCCTATTGCAGCAAACACCCTCAACATTGAAGCAGAGTTGTTCAACTATAATCAAATTGGCAAATCGGATGATATCGTGATAGTGAACGAATAATAACTGACAGCCCGTGATATTAAACACTACATCTAAAGATACAAAAACTTAGTCTATCCCCATATTTTTTGCTTAGGTGCTCATGCTTTTCAAATATTTCAAGTAATTGATCGTCTATGTTTTCCGAAAGTAAAAAATCAGAAGCGGAATCAATATCATTCTCCTTTTCGTCAAATTCTGATTTGAATATTTCCACAGTTATTTCATTAAAACCAGCCTTATGAAAAAGGTTATACCATTCTGACTGAGTTAGTAATTGTGAAACTCCAT
This sequence comes from Desulfosporosinus meridiei DSM 13257, assembly GCF_000231385.2. Classification (NCBI taxonomy): domain Bacteria; kingdom Bacillati; phylum Bacillota; class Clostridia; order Eubacteriales; family Desulfitobacteriaceae; genus Desulfosporosinus; species Desulfosporosinus meridiei. The sequence goes on from NC_018515.1 coordinate 3,471,915, forward strand.
AAAATTCAACCATTGTTATAAGATCTTCCTTGGAAAGTGAATCCTCAAGAACCATTTCAATGGCGAGTAATACACCCTTTGTCTTAAGCACTCTTTTAAATTCCATGATTGTTAAGGGGACATTTGTAAAGGAAGTTACCGATTCTGAAAGGATAAAATCAAATGATTCATTAATGAAAGGCAAATTTTCGGCACTTCCATACACAACATTAATCGGTAGTTGTAAGGATGAAAACCTTTGTTTTGCTTTCAATAACATTGTAGTATTACAATCCAAGGAAGTAACAGAGCATCGGTACTTTTCAGCAATGTATGCCGATGTCTGACCTGTTCCACAACCAACGTCAAGGATTGACTTTTCTTGGTCTATATACTCCCTTGATAAAAGACCTTTGGTAAGTTTAAGCCCTCCGGGGTGAGCCCCCCCAACTCCGAAGGATGCCAAACAATCGAGATATGTGTAATCCAATTTCAGTCACATCCTTGTGTTAAATTACTATAGTATAGTATGATCGCGGGAATAATTTGTCACTGAAGGGTTCTGCCATTATAGTTTTGAGGTATTTAAAAGCAACATACTTATAGACCAGATACAAGCTAGGGGTGCTTTATGAGCATTATTAGGACGGACAAGTGGTTAGAGGATTTATATGAACAGCCAATTAAACTATGTGAAAAATTAATGAATTACTTTGAAGGTGCTGAAGCCTGGGAAATCTATGATTATTTAACCATGCATGGTATGTATCGCCCCTTCATGAACGGAACCGAGGAAGTGAGAAAGTTACATAACAATAAGGTATGGGAAATTGTACAAGCTGAAATGCAACACCTTCAGAAACTGTGGGAAGGGCCCAATATCCCAGTCTTTATTTTTCCATCAGATATTAATAACCCTAAGATAAAAATAGATTTCAACGGAAAATCAGGCCTGGCCTTTAAGGATAAACTTATATTATTTATTTCCGGAGATACCTTGGAAAAGGAAATAAGGTCATTATTCACTCATGAATACAACCATGTCTGTCGGCTATATAGATATAAAAAAAGTGAAGAGCATTATAAATTGCTCGACACTATTGTTTTGGAAGGATTAGCCGAAAATGCAGTCCGCGAAAGATTTGGTGAAGGGTTTATAGCAACTTGGACGTCATATTATTCAGTTGATGAGCTAGAGATACTATGGAAAACCTTAGTGCAACCTAACAAAGATTTATTAAAAACTGCTCATAAACACCAAGCCATACTCTATGGCTTAGATAATTATCCCCGAATGGCAGGGTACTGTGTTGGGTATTATTTAGTTAAGAAATTTATGGAACAAAACGCGCTAACACTTAACGATCTCCTTGGTACCCCAACTGCTAAGATCCTAAGTTAAAAACCTAGACAGTTAATAAAGCTAACGAGTGAACTCGTTCAGCTGAAGTTGAACATCGAGACACTAACAATGAAAACGTTCCGCTTGTAAAGATAGACGAAAAGACCGAGAGCTTCGGTCTTTTCGTCTATCTACTTTGTAAGGACACCACTATAAGATTAGATGAAGAGCAGAGGAAGTAAAACTAATGTGGCAATTGAACCAAACGCAACTCCTGCACCAAAACCAGGATAACCATACCAACCGTAGCTAAAGCCGCCCAAATTTCTTGTGCGACTAAGCGGTTGTAAATATACTCTGTCATAGTCAACATCCCCAATAATACCACGGTGAATTCTTCCGTCATGAGTACTGATTTCAACGGCTCTGCCTCTGTATCTGTTGCAGAGCGAATAATAATCTCCAACTGACATTTCGTCACCCCCATATCTTTAGTATCTAATGAGCTATACATTAGTTTATGTATGGGGAGGTCGGGGTGATCCATAATTTACCACACAGAATACTTTGCATTTTAAGATCATCAATAAGCTGACCAAGCCAAGGATTTTCAACGTATCTCCCGCATGTTGAACGGAATCTAGCTAATAAACCCTTGGCATGGAATTCCCACATTTGCAAACTCCTCATCAGTAATGGGTTATCTCGAATTCATCCTCCAGATCTCCAATAATCATTGACATATCTAACGAATCCACAAATAAGTCTTCCCGCAAACGGCTCTCCAAGGATAAGCGGCGGCAGTTAGTTCAAGAAGTTTGTTCGTAAGCCTGGAGTGGATTATTCTTTAAAATATTTTCCACTTCTTCAAAGCCTGTTGGAAAAGCGAAGTTGTAGCGCGCAGGAAGGGCAAAAACGTATTTGCTGTTATGAGCAAGCTCGCTTGGTCCGATGGGTGCCGCTCCAATATGAAACTCTTCCCGCTGCAGGGAGCTCCATTGGGCATGTGTAAATATCATAATCGGAATATCCTGTCGTTGGTTTTGAGCAGTCCATTGAGGATGCCGGATGGAAATCAGCGGTCCCGTTTCCACAATTTCTCCTAGTGAACCTTTCAAGCCTAAACCTTCCCAGGTAGACATGATTATCGAATGGCCTTGCCAACTCTCCGGCAAGGAAAAATTAAAACCATATTGAGGATTTTGGTACACCTTAGGGTCAGTTTCCACGTAGGCACCAAGATGGACAGCGGTAATCAACCAGCGATTTTCAACTTTCCCTACGCTAAGATCAATTGGCCGCTTGGCGGCAACACCGCCATTTTGCATCTCCACACTCGTTATCTCCAAGACTTCACCCTTCACGTCATACTCAGATTTCGTTGATTTCTCAATGCTTAGAATTCCTATTCGATCCGGCCATGGACTTGAGACCACCCTGCCCGGAACATTCTGAAGATCTTTTTGCCATGCCGACAAAAGCTCGGGGGAAACAAGGTCTCCGTAGTTCTCTTGGATACTTTTGTTTACGTAATCTTTTGGCGCAGTAAGGGGAACTGCCTGAAGTTTCTTGCCGAAATTCTCAACTAAACTGATAACTTCTGCTTCAGCACCTTCATCCTGAGTTTCGGTTATACTTGCACCAGGACTTTTATCTTCGCTCTTGGGAAGTGCCCCCGTAAGCAATACAATTCCGGCAATGATCACTACTGCAACCGCAGCAAAAGAAGCTATAAAAGGATATTTCCGACCGTTCAAGACGTTTTTCACTCTATCCTTTAAATTTCCCTCCGTAAAAGCGGATACGGCTATAACCGGCCTTCGTTTCCCCACACAAGAAGCAACATCCACCAATGCCCTTGCATATTCCCTGCGCCTTTCACTGGAATAGTTTCTAACAACCGCCCTGTCACACGCCCGTTCTCCGTCGTTTTTCAGCCAAGCGAAGGACAACCAGACTACCGGATTAAACCAATAAACCGCTTTAAGCAGGAACAAAATAAGATTGACCAGGTAATCCCTGCGTTTGATATGCATCAGCTCGTGGGAGAGGATTGCTATGATCCTTTCGTCTGTCAGGTTCCTATAAATGCCCTCGGGCAGGATAATCACAGGCTTAAGAAAGCCAAAAATAAACGGTATCTCAAAGGACCCCGTGAAGTAAAGCGAGGCTTTGCTGCGCATCTTCAGGTCAGCTTTACATTTTTCCAACAGACCTAACCGTCTGTCGTCCGGTTCTTCTACTGTTGCCCTAAGAATTCTGGACGTTTTGAGATAAGAGAATAACAACACAGCGAACATCACCAGAATACCGAGAACCCAAATCAGCGCTGCGACATTCCAGAGGTCAAGTCCGTGTACAGGAACAGGCAATTCTGGAGTTAAGACTGGAGGCTGCTGATTTACAGGATTGATCAATACACCAGTGGTCATTGGCGGCAACACCCTATTGACCTTATCCAGGACAGGGAAAGGAGTAACTTGATTAAACAAGGTAAACAGGCTAAACATACTTTTGATATCAAAAGGAATCACCAATTTGAACAGAAATACAAACCATATTCCGTAATGAAAGGAAGAAGACAGCCGTTTGCCGCATACTACTTTTATCAGCATAATTGCCACAGCCACAACAGTTGCATACAAGCTGATATTCAGTACCCCTTTGAAAATGTTCTCAAGCATTTTCATCCCCTCCTTTGACCGTTTTGTCGATCAAGTCCTGGAGCTCTTTCAATTCCCCATTGGACAGAGCCTTATTTTTAATAAATTGAGAAAATAACTGATTAAAGGAGCCTTGATAAACTCTGTCGATAAAGGACTTTGTTTCGCTGATTAGTATTTCATCCCGTCCAAAAAGGGGAACGCAGTTGAACCCCGGCTCCCTCCGCTCAATTATCCCTTTCTCAACGAGACGTTTGATAAAGGTGTAAGTAGTATTCTTGAAATGAGCACCGTTTTCCGGTTTTAGGAAATGGGCTGCAATATCCACAGCGAACATTTCCTTGTTCTTCCAGATAATCTCCATAATTTCAAGCTCGCGCTCTGTGACCTTTGGAATTTCCTGTTGCATTTATATCGCCACCATTCTAAAGCGTTAGTACATTATGTTTATTCTAATGCTTTAGAACAGCAAATGTCAATAGCTTATCGCAGAGAAGAATTACCCGAGATAATGGTAGTACTGTCATACACCTTGCTATCCCGGAGCAATCTGAATCCTCCGGCAACTCTTATCTTTGAATAGGAACAACAGGGAACACTTTATCCGGAGCCGTACGCCCCCAGTTTCAGAGAGGCCACCACGGACGGTGGCCCCTCTGAGGAACCCTAAAACGATAAAGCATTAATTCTTTTTCTTACGAGATCATCAATAATTATCACATTCTTTTTGTGCATAGAACTTAATAAATAAATAAGTTAACATTGTAACCCCAATATTTTGTGTAAGAAAGTTGACTAATGATGGCACTCCTGTTAGCTGAGTATAGTACAATCCTTTCACTGGAATTAATATTTGATCTCCCATTGGGCCTTTAGAAAAAATAGCGTTCGTGGTAAAATTCCACCCCAAATGAAGACCTATAGGTAATGCCATTGACTTAGACTTTAAAAATCCTAAAGCCCATATTAAGCCCATGAAACCTGTTATTAAAAAAACTATTACCATTGATGCAATATTTCCAAACAAGCCATAAGAGAACCAATGATATATACCAAAACAAATGGCAGAAAGAACAATTCCTTTTTTAGCACCTAGCCTTTGTATGGCAATATAAAGTAATGCTCCTCTGAAAATAAACTCTTCAAATAAAACGGACTTTAAATTCCACCACAGGTAGTTCGGTATGTCCATATAATTCAAATTGTCATTTAGTTTCCAAGATAGATGGGTTAATTCTGAGTTTAAAATTTCAACCAAAATACATGACATGCTAGCAAACAATAAGCCAAGAAATAATTGCAGTATTCTCTTTTTTGGGGGATAGAACCCTAGTGCAGATAAACTTTGTTTTTGTAAAATCCCAAGTATTAACCATGATAGTACCAATTGGACTATTATTCCTACCACTTCGCCCCTCCAATCAATAACCCGCGCATGGACGTGCGACTTTTCGCGTACGTTTTGTTCAACTCCGGAATCTCCCGAATAAGCATTCAGGTAATCCTTTACTCATTTAGGTTTAACCAGTCTCAAATTAAAACCTCCTGGAGTCAAGCTACCTCTAAATTCTGCCCAGATTATATGAAGTATAATAAAAATCACACCCGAATTCACAACGAATATTTTTATATATTTAGTGCGAAAAACCGTGTGATTTCGAGTGCGAATTACTGTCAGCTCCTGACTTACAAAGCGCCTAACCCCTTCCACTCCTATCTTAAAGAAACCCAGCCTAAAAGCCCTCCGTGTTTCATGTCGGAGGACCTTTGGACTGGGTTATAACCTTGTTTATTATATTTCTGTGATGATGTCAATCGGGTCAGACTACGGAGTTCGAGATATTCAACCTTTTATTCAGTTGATAGGTTCCCATTTACATCGTACAGGAGAAGTAATCATATTTTCCTTTTTCAATTCTTTAAATGCTTTATCTATTTCTTTACGGTCCAATCCTGTAATCTTCTCAATTTCTCCCGCACTCACAGGTTTTCCTGCTTCTTTCATTGCTTTCATCACATCTTCTAAGATACTCATTATTAATCATCCTTTCATTATTTATTTACATTATTTGCCCTGTCATTCTAGTGCTGTTATAAACAAATCGCTCTCTAATATCTTGCGTAAATACTGGAATATGCCGGTTTTTCGCCTTACATATGTATGCTCTTTTTTTACGTTAAGCACGACCTCACATAATCAACCGGCAAATCCATACGAGTTGCCGTGCTCCTCTATAGATACCTTTTCTTCCTAACATTATGAGCACTCAATAGAAAAGCTATTCCATAATCCAATAAATATAGGCATTATAAATTCAGATAATTAAGGAAGGGAGCACTTCTTCAATCAGCCATTTCATTGCTGGATTTATTTCTTCGATTACACCGATACGTTTAAGTACCAATGTCACGCCGAGTGTAGGTATTTTCACGATCCTAGGAGGATTTTCAGAATAAATGCGGAAGTATTAAAGCTTATTCATCTGGATATACCCTATTATAAAAATATCATATTCCGTCAAACAAATTGAGGATTGGGGATATTTAATTGCTGAATCGACTGATGAAGGCTTTAAGTGGAAAATCTCAAAGTCGGGGAATTGTTTATGCTGTTTTGTCTTATCTGTTATGGGGAATTCTCCCTTTATATTGGAAAGCCTTAAAGCAAATTAATGCGGACGAAATACTTGCTTCTCGAATTACCTGGTCCTTTGTATTTCTCCTGCTCATTATGATAATTATTGGAGGCTTAAAGGACCTTAAACAGGTTATTTCAACTCCGAAAACCTTAATTGGGGTTTTTTTGGGCTCGCTCTTAATCAGTGCTAACTGGTTTATCTATATCTGGGCGGTGAATTGTAATCATGTCATTGAAACAAGTTTAGGTTATTATATTAATCCGCTGTTTACGGTGCTATTAGGGGTTACCGTCTTACATGAGAGAATTGACCGCTGGCAGATTACCTCATTAGGATTAGCCTTGTTAGGTGTGCTGATCATCACGTTTCAATATGGACAAATCCCTTGGATTGCTCTGTCCCTGGCAATTTCTTTTGGCCTCTATGGATTAGTTAAGAAGCTGTCGAACCTCTCCTCCATCATTGGCCTTACCATGGAAACAATGATGATTACGCCCTTAGCTTTAGGGTACATGGTTTATAAACAAGTCGAAGGCACAAGTTCTTTAAGCGCTCTGCCGCTGAATATCTGGATCTTAGTGGTTATGACCGGAGTTATCACAGCCACACCTCTTTTATTATTTGCTCAGGCTGCCAAATGTGTCCCCTTATCAACCCTGGGATTCATCCAATATCTGTCTCCCAGCATTGGCCTTTTACTGGGGATTTTCTTGTTTAAAGAATCCTTCACGAGGGTGGACCTTATAAGCTTTGGTTTAATTTGGCTGGCTTTAGGGACATACTCTTTTTCTAGGAAGGAATTTATAAACTCCCTGCATAAGAAGCGTTTAATTAGGTTTTCATGAATGTCTTCTATGCGCCTTATGAACCGGGTTATGAATAAATAGCGTTAAATTGTGTTGTATAACTGTATTTTAAATCATTATTCTGATATTGACACCGGCTAAGATCCTTGGTATACTGACCAAACAAAAGCAAATTGCAATGCGATGATTAGGAGAAGTACATACTCCCGATATTTAAGAGAGAAGATGGTTGGTGCGAATCTTCATGGAGGAAGTATGGAAGTAGCCTTTGAGCAGTGAACCGAACGAGAGAAATCTTTAGTAGACTTCAACGGAGTTTCCGCCGTTACAAGGAAAGCGGTATCGATTACAGTAGTCGTGCTGATTTTATTCAGAACCATACATGTTTTCCGTACTGACAGAGTGCAGAGGTTTTTCCTCTGAATTTAGGTGGTAACACGGAAGTAGATTCGCCCTAAGCTAAAGTAAAATTTAGCTTAGGGTTTTTTATTTCCTTTTATAAATTTTTAAGGAGGAGACAAGACTATGGAACAAATCAGAGGCACCAGTTTATTGGTAAAAGCGTTACAGGAAGAAGGAGTAGATACAATCTTTGGTTATCCGGGCGGGCTGGTAACGGATATTTTCGACGAACTTTATCACCAGGACGATATTAAAGTTGTCTTGCCGCGCCATGAGCAGGCCCTGGTTCATGAGGCAGACGGTTATGCACGTTCGACAGGTAAAGTGGGAGTCTGCCTGGTGACCGGCGGTCCCGGCGCGGCAAATATGGTCACCGGAATTGCAACCGCTTACTATGACAGTGTGCCGCTGGTTTGCTTATCAGGGCAGGTTGCCTCCAGCCTGATTGGAGACGATGCCTTTCAGGAGGCCGATATCGTCGGGATCACCAGAAATATTTGTAAACATGGAGTTATTGTTAACGATCGCAAGAATCTAGGCAGAATACTCAAAGAAGCTTTCTATATTGCCAGAACCGGGAAACCCGGTCCGGTCTTAGTTGATTTGCCTAAGAATGTTATGGTGGAGCTAGGCAGTGATGAATATCCGGACAAGGTGAATATCCGGGGGTACAAGCCAAGTACAAAAGTCCACATCGGACAGCTTAAAAAGGCGATAGATTTATTAAATACTTCCAAAAAACCGATTTTCCTGATTGGCGGAGGCGTCAATATCGCCGGAGCCCAGGCTGAACTGACCAAGCTGGTGGAACTGACCAAGATTCCTGTGGTCACCACCATGATGGGCAAAGGCAGTATTGATACGAAACATCCCTACTATCTCGGCAACGTAGGCATGCATGGCAGTTATGCCGCCAATATGGCCGTTACGGAATGTGATCTGCTCTTTTCCATCGGAACAAGATTCAGTGATCGGGTTACGAGTAAAATCAGTGAATTTGCCCGCAAGGCTAAAATCGTGCATATCGATATTGATTCAGCTGCCATCTCCAAGAATATCAAGGTGGATATACCCATTGTCGCCGACGCCAAAGAAGCCATTACAGCTATGCTTAACTATGTAAACGAGCATGAGACAGCGGAATGGCTGCAGCAGCTTTTAAGCTGGCAAGCGGCACACCCCCTTACTATGCAGAGTAACAACGGGCTGACAGCTAAAAAAGTCATTGACCATATCAATGAAACCTGCCAAGACGCCATCGTCGTGACGGACGTGGGCCAACACCAAATGTGGACCATTCAGTTTTTAGAGTTAAATAGGAATATGCAGCTCTTAACTTCAGGGGGTATGGGAACAATGGGCTATGGTTTCCCTGCTGCCCTAGGTGCCAAACTGGGTAATGAGGATAAAACGGTGATTTGCATTTCCGGTGACGGGGGAATGCAGATGAACATTCAAGAGCTGGCTACTGCTGTGGCTGAGGAGCTTCCTGTGATTATCTGCCTGTTTAACAACAGTTCTTTAGGCATGGTAAGACAGGTGCAAACCCTCTTTTTCGAGAAGAATTATTCAAGTATCTGTACCAGACGGAGGAAATCATGCCCCAGAAAATGCAGCGGTACAAGTGATCAATGTCCTCCCTATTCACCGGATTTTGTAGCCTTGGCTAAAGCTTACGGAGCGGAAGGTATCCGGGTGACCACAGAAGAGGAAATTGCGTCTGCCTTCCAACAGGCCTTAGAAAACACCCATGGTCCTACGATCATCGAATTTATCATTGACAAAGACGATCTTGTTCTGCCTATGGTCCAAGGCGGCAAACCATTGTATGAGATGATTTTAGAACATTAAGTATTAGAGTACTAAGGAGGAAAAAAACATGGAAAAGCGCTGGCTTTCACTTTTTGTGGAAAATGATATCGGAGTATTGGCCAAGATTTCAGGCCTGTTTTCCGGCAAAGCCTATAATTTAGAAAGTCTGACGGTGGGCATGACAGAGGATGAAACTGTTTCCAGAATGACCATAAGATTAATCAGTGACGATGAGACCTTTGAACAAATTAAGAAGCAATTAAATCGCTGTGTAGAAGTCATCAAGGTCGTCGATTTTACTGATACTCCCATTCATATGAAGGAATTACTCTTTGTTAAAGTCAGAAAATGCTCTAAAGGGGATCTGGATGAATTGTTCAGAATTGCCGAGGTCTTTGGGGTTTCAATCACAGATTATGATAAAGAAAGTGTTTTAATGGAATGCGTGCAAACGGAAAGCAAGAACAACGCTCTGATTTCACTCTTGAGCAGTGATTTCCAAAGCATTGAAGTGGTTAGAGGCGGAAGTGTGGCCATAGAATCTATTACTATCACTGAGCGGTGATTAGAGGGTTGTTCATTCTCGTAAAAAGGCAGATGCATAATTTATTGTATGAGAAGTGGGTTGGGATATCTGACAAGGCCTAGAAAACAAGGGTTAGCCGCCTCATAACACGAGGCGGCCTGCTTTGTTCCTCACCCCAACATTACCAAGTCCTCACCTGCAGCCACCTAAACTTCTTCCAAAAATTTCACCTGGATCTTACCCTCCAAAAGTTCTTCAAACTTTTGGGCTGCCGCCTGAAAATAAGCTGAACGCCCATGGACTTTGAAGGCCTCCTTATCCTTGTATTTTTCAAAGAAAACAATTTCAGTCGGGTCATTTTTTACCACATGAGGTATGTACATCAAACAGTCCTTTTCCTTAGCCAGAACTTCTTTGGCCAATTGCGCACAAATTTCGGCCACTTCAGCCTCTTTGCCGGTTTTTACCTTCAAGGTTGCCATTAAGGTCAACAATTCCATCACTCCTTTGTTTTTCACTCGGAACGCAGTAACTATATTCAACATTCAGGCAATTTCCCCCTGCAAAGTAGCGCTGCACTTTGCTTACTCCACTTTAAACAAAAGTATCCAATGGAACTTCCGTCAAGACTCTCAATTAATTTCTGATCCTAGCCACATGCGACTAGGATATTATAAAAAGCCTATTGGTCATAAACCATAGGCAAATTATTCTTATCTCGAGTTAATATGCTTGATCCGAATTCGGTTCAATATTCTTAAAGATCTCTCCCACAGAAAATACTGGAACTGGAAGTTATTATAGTAGTTGATGGATCGTTAATTAGTGGAGATGGAAGCCTTGCTGCTTCAAAGTGCATACCTAGTGGAACATCCGTGAGAAAACCGTTAGTGGAACTTGCAGCAGAGACATTCACTGCATCTCCTGCAGTTAATTGGAGGATTGCAGAAACACTTGTCACATTTCGAAACGTGATTTCACCAAAAAAATCGTTATCAACAACGACAGGATTTCCATTTATCTGGATACTTATTAACACTCTATGATTAACTTGAATAATATCCGGATAAAAATCCACACTGGCAATAACTGAATAAATTCCATCTTGTTTTGGAGTAAAGGTCGAGCTAACAGGGTCATATTCATTGTTTAAATCAAATATTTGATTTGGATACATCACTGGGACGACGGGAGTGTCTGCAGCAACACTTTGTTGAGTAGAGTTATTGACAGCCCTGAAAGCGGATGGTCTAAGCCACTTTATTCTCTTATGACAACAGGTTGAATTTAGGTTCAAATTCTGAAATCGTTTTATAATATTACGCAGTGTATCATGTTTCTCTGTAAACATAATAACGTACTCCTTTCATCATTTGCATCAGTATATGCCGGACATGATGAGTTGGACCATTCTATGGTTACAGATTACGGAAGGGCATTAGCGAAAAAAACTTGCAAATGTTCACCATGAAGAGTTAGTTAAATCTTAACGCTTAATCCTACTTATTCACTGAATGATATCTTTCATCAGGTTCTTGCCATTTATGATTTACATATTCAACAGTTACACATCCAGTACCCTTGCCTTTTATCTGGAAATTCGCAATAACCATGGGTACATTATCTCCATTCATTTGGCTCTCATTCTGTGGAACAAATAGAGCAGATTTAGTTGAATAATATATGTTATCTACATTCTCATAATTCTTATTAATATAAGTTTTTAGTTTATCTTCAAGACTTTTATGCCCCTCGACTCCTCCAAAAACATATATTTCTTCATAAGTTTGGTAGCCAGTTATGATACCATTATAGGCTAAATTAAATAATACCCAGGATAAAGTAAAGAAAACTACAATTCTGCCTTTATGTACGGCCTTCTTTATCTTTAAGTGAAAGTAAATATTCCCTACCGGTACTATTATTCCCCAGATAATTATTAATGGGAATATAAAAATACTCACAAGCAAAATTCCACAGGCTGCCTCAGCAATTCTTGTTACTCCCCCAAGTAAAAGGATTATTAGATACACCCAAACAAAGATTGATGAACCTATAAATAATTTAAATTCCCTTAAAAGCATATTCATTTAATTTACCTCTTACCTGATTTATATATTAACTTCCATTCCACATCTTACTCATTATTACTCCAGCTATGGTAAAGTATCATGATCACGTCCATCATTTCCATATTGTTCCATTTAGCCTCCGTATTACATATTATGTATTATCTTATAACAAAGGAGGAATACCAATGGCATTTGGTGGAGCCGGTGTTGATGGTGGATGTGGTCCTAATTTTTTACCTGGTATAGCAGTAGTAGTAGTAATTATTCTTCTCTTAATTGCAATGGGAATCGTATTCTAAATTCAAAGGAGGAAAATTGATGTACGGAATGGGTTATGGTGGTTTTGCTGGCACAGGTTTCGGTATGGGTGGAGCATGTGGCGGTGCAGGCTACGGTGGAGGAAATTACGTCGGTGCAGGAATTATTGCAATCGCAATTTTAATTCTTATCGCATTAGGTGTTATTTTCTAAAAAACTCACAATAACTGGCTATTGTCTAAAAAAGATAGTAGCCAGTTATTATTAATTATGCTTAAGGATAAATATAGTCCTCCGTGAGTTTATCAATAGATTTACTATTATGAAGTCCACCTGTCACAAAGACGGCCGTATGTTTTGGTAAAATATTTATATAATTATTTCATTGATTTTTAATAACCCTAGGAAAACGCACAAAGAATGTTGTCCCGTTGGCACTACTCTCAATGTCGATCCTAGCATTATGTCGATCTGCAATGTTATAACAAGTACTTAACCCAAGTCCTGTGCCACTCTCCTTTGTCGTAAAAAACGGTGTTCCGAGCTTATCCAAGTACTCTGAATGGATCCCGCCTCCTTCATCCGCAACTGAGAATACCACATGTGCATCCTCAACATATGTTCGAATCGTTATAGTTCCACCTACCTCCATTGCCTCTACGCCGTTACGGCATAAATTTAGAATTAATTGTGATATCTCTTCTGGATTTATTAGAATATCAGGAATTTCACCTTCTTCAAACACAATTTTTTTATTTTGAGAATACGTGTCTGCCTCAAGCAAAGGATACAAGTGTCGCATAACTTGATTAATATTTTGGTTATAGCGCTCTCCAGTTGAATTCTTCGCAATTGATAGGAAATCTGTAATAATCATATTTGCCCGATCAAGTTCTTCAATCATGAGTTCAAACGTACTTCTCTGTTCTTGGTACTCCAGTCTGTTCCCCAATAACTGGAGATATCCTCGTACAGTTGTCATTGGATTTCTGATTTCATGTGCAATCCCAGCAGCCATTTGTCCGACTAAGTTTAGACGTTCTAGATGTGTCATTTTAATTTGTAGTCGTGATACTTCTTGCTCAGCCTTTTTTCGCTCTGTGATATCATAAAGTGTTTTTATTACAAGCCTCGATCCATCAATATCATTAAACGGTTGAAATTTCACCTCATAGATTTTGTTGTTCTGAAATATTTCCTCATTTTTAATAGGTAGGCCGTTTAAGAATATCTCTTCAATCCTACAGTTTTCACAGGGCCTCTCTTTCCCAAACATATCGAAACAATACTTGCCTTCGCGCTCTCCGAATTCTGCAATATAATTAGTGTTCGCAAATCGCACATTATAATTTTCTCCCACTACTATCACAATTCCAGGAAGACTATTAAACAATTCGTGCAAGCGCTTATGTTCCGCTACTATAACTTGTTCTCTTTTCCGCTGCGCGGTAAATATCTTATTTAGGAGATTACCTATAACCCACCCGGTGATCATAAAGGAAATGATAACAATTGACCAAGGGTATATTAATGGGTAGTTAAGAGAATCCAGCAATACGTCAAACCTGTATAGGGACAACCCAAGGATAAAACCGATGACTACGTATACAATTCCCAAGTGTTTTCTTTCTTTCACAATTTGTCCTACCAATCATATTCACTTCTCATAAAGAGGGTTTGATGAGATATTATCAAACATACCCGTTTTCTTCAATCATATTTCATCATTACTTCGAACTCCTACACTATGTTCATTGGTAACACCTCAATCTTATTAATAAGAAATTTTCTTACCAACAACTATATTCCACTTTGCCGGCGAAACATGCCGAAAAAGTGAATAATAGACAAGAATACCCCTACATTCAATATAATGTAGATTGACGTTTTTAACAGGTAGCTTAACAAATAACCCGAAGCAGTGTACCTCATCTAAAAATCACCTTCAAAGGCCCGGCCACATATTCTATCCATATATGGATAAAGGATGGAAAACCGAGATGAATAATGTGGTCAACGAACGTACGCCCCTTGTGATTGCTGCTGAGATTAACATGCTTAAAGATCACACCCATAAAACCGTGCTTATCAACTCCGTCGAGATCGGCCGGCGTCTGACAGAAGCCAAGGCAATGCTTAAGCATGGGGAATGGGGCCAGTGGCTGAAAGAATCAGTCAGTTACTCCCAAAGCACCGCCACCAGACTCATGCAAATCTATAAGGAGTACGGCCCCAAACTCCTCGACGTTTCCGAAGGAAACAACAGCTCAAATTATGCAACGCTGCACAATTTGACTTACACCCAAGCCCTTATCCTCTTAGGTCTCCCGGAAGAAGAGCGGGAGAAATTCGTTGAAGACAATGCAATTGATAATATGTCCACCCGGGAGCTGCAGCAAACAGTCAACGAAAAGAACCAGGCGATTGAGGACAGAGATCAGGCCCAAGCAGAAAAAGCTCAGGCCATTGAGGAGAAAGAAAGCCTTAAAAAAGAGCTGGACGGCAAAGACAGGGAAATTGCCCGCTTAAGCAACCAGACCCAAGATCTGGCGAAACAGGTGGATGGCTTTAAACTAAAGTATCAAAAGGAGCTTGATAAAGTCGCTGAAAAGCAGCCGGAACTGAAGGAAGTTACAGAAGCGGCTCCCTCAGCCGAGAAAATCAGCGAGCTGGAAGAACAGCTCAAAACGGCACAGGCCAAAAACTCCAGCATACCCTACGACGCCCAATTTTCCATTCACCGCGAAAACATCCGTAAGACCTTTGAAGAGCTGCTGAGAAGTCTTACCGCCTTAGCCAAAATGGACCCGAAACAAAAAGAAATAAACCGGGCGGCTGCCCAGGAAATGCTGCAAAACATGGCTAATATGCTAAAAGAATGGCCTCCCGCTATCAAGACAAATTTACGGATTAATAATTAAGATCTTGCAATGTTCAGGGTAAGACCTTCACCGTCATCTTCAGCACAAACCCCAGGAGCGGCTCCCTCATTTTCCACACAATACTGATGGGGGCCGATTCCACCATTATAGAAGCGAACTTATCCAGATCACTCAGCCCCTTGCCCCGTAAGAAAGGCTGTCAAAAAGAACTGATTTCATTTTTCTCTCTTCATTGTTACCCTGTGACCCGGTTGCATATTTTACAGTCCGTGGGTATAATATTATAAAAGGACTGACGTGTTGCAATCACGCCAGCCCGGCAGCTTGTCTAACCGTACGGTTAGCCTGAATTAGGGGTTATAAGAAATAACCGCCGTCCTTAGCTAGGGGCGGTTATTTCTTCTTCATGATCATAACAACGAGTGTAGCAAATGCAATCATTAAATACATCGCCTCAACCATTGAGATCATCCTACCACCCCCTTTCTAAAAGGGTGTGGCTAACCGTCCCTCGACAACCTGCTGCAACAATTATAGCATAATCTTCCAGACGAAATAATGAAACTTATCCCTGGCTATTCACAGGGTTCAGGCCGCCTCATAACAAGAGGCGGCTTATTGTTCTTCTAAGACCCGCCACAAAAATCCATTGATTACCTTCTTTTCTCCAACAACGTTTGACTTCTTGATATCGATGGAAAGTGTCTAATAAATCCAGGCCAATCTCCTCTTGCCCTAATTTCCGGTAAGTGATTGACTTCATCATCCCTCTACTTTCTCCTTTTTTGACGTTCTATCATCATGCTATAGTTTAAATCCATCTCTCTCAGCTTATTACGGATGAAGGCTCTCTTATCCGGGTTATTGCTGCCGGCCAACTGTTCTCGTAATTCAGCTATGTCCTTTAACATGTACACTTCTTCCGGAGCATAGCCTGCATTCTGTAACAACATATATCCGGCCCGTATATCCTGGGGAAAGGGAATAAGTCTACAAAAAGTCGATGAATCCTATACAACACAAACGTGTCCCGTTTGTGGGAACGAACACACTGTGTTCGCCGAAGGCAGAAAGAAACCATCCTCTAGGATTTACAATTGTACTTGCGGTTATCAGGAACATCGGGATATCCACGGAGCGAAGAACATCTTGAGTAACTACAAATATGGGAAGTTCCGGGAAATATTATTGGATCAACAAAAGTATCTACGGATCGCCTAAAGCGGGAAGTAGTAGATGCCATGAACCTGTACCGTATGCAAGAATTGCATATAGTTGCCGGCCTTACCGAATGTACTCGCTGCCTCGGGTGAGGTATCTCTAAGCGAGATGCCATTGAGACATGCATTTTGGGCTTGCCGGAAGCCCCTACCTCTAATGTAGTGTAGGTGGGGAGGTTCACTAACGGGATTAGTGTACTCGATAATGACCCCTTGGGGATTTTTTAAGTTCCATTGGCTTACTGTAAAATGGATTGCTACGGGTCGTACTAATGTTGTTTGGAACCTTTTTTCTAGGACCATGGCTTAATGGGATGGCGCAAATTTCTGCGAACGAGCATGCACTAGCTTTGATAAACCCACATTATTTATACGACGAAAAAATGCAATTGACCTGGGGAAGTATTCCGTTGGGGATAAATATTTTTTTAGTAAGCATCTCTGTTTTGAAACCTTGGAAACGACAAAAACTCAAAAAGAATAACCTAGAATAACAGCTATGGTTGCTTTTTCCATTTAGTTTTCCCTAAAACCCTTTATCCGTTAAAAGAACTCAAGAGCACAAAAAGCACCGCTCAAAACGATGCTAATCCCCCCAGCAAGCCGAAAAGCCCAGCATTGCTGGACTTTAATATGTGTTTTAATCGTTTAAAATGTTGAGTTATGTTTTGGTGGAAGCGAGGAGATTTGCACTCCTGTATCGAAGAACTGACACAAAAGCGTCTACGCGTGTATCCTTTAATTTAAAGTTCGCCGGTTGTGACTCCTAAAGGCAAGGAATCAGTTCAGGCTAGCTCGATGATCTTAGCTAATGTCTCCGAGCATTGACATTAGAGCATCCTACTAAATTGACACTCCGACCCTTCATCGTAGGTTCTGAAGGCAGAATGCTAGCGGCACTTAGGCAGCTAGAGCGTAATTATTTTCGTTAACTATTTTTGTCCACCGTTTAACGAGACCAGGTGGAATCTCGACGCGCAACTTTTGTCACCGTTTCCCCGAGCGAATCTAAAACGCCCCCGTTAAATATTACTTTCACAGTATAACATATCTAAGTTTAAAACCAAGTAAATCTATATGGTTTTGCTACATTATTATGGTAAATCATTTTGCTGTCAAAATCTCATACTTCTATCTATGTAGTTCCATAAACATACCTTCAACCAATTATCCAGCTCCACTCTTGAAGGATAGTCTACGATCATTACTGGTGCCTCCTTTAGCTTCCCTCCCAGATCATTAGCCCCGATTTCCGGCATAGCATCCCAAGTCTTCCCCAACAATAATCGAACCATTTTTCTTCTTGTTTATCCCACCCCATTGTTTGAAATAAAAGCTAACGCCTTGATAGTCGCAGTCATTCTTGATGGATAACACCCACTCAGGATTCATCCTTCAAGACTTAACCCCACTTTCTCCGCCAACAGTTGCCCAGTTGATACCTGCTAAATCAAAGATTCTTAACCTCATCGATAAGCGGTTCAAAGGAAATAAAACGGACCTTCGTATTTCAAGTTACCTATTCCTTTATACTCTGTCTCACGTTTCTCTAGCAAGTAGGTACAACTACTATTCATGTGTAAGGTACACCTTCTTGGTTGGTCTATTAACGTTCATCCAAACCATAAATAAGTTCCCCCTTCTCCCGTCGACTGTGTTAAGTCTAAGTTCACCATGAAGAGTTAGTTAAATCTTACCGCTTAATTCTGAACGCCTTTTGCGCATTAGACAAACCCAGGCTCTAGGCGGGCTTGGGTGGTTAGAATCAAAACGGCCTGAAACCAGGGAAAGGATCTCGAAGTAGGGCTCAACAGTGTTGACAATATCTCTGGCTGTACGCTGCGGTGGACCTGGAAAATCACGTTTTTCATCAGCGTTGCCAACTAGACTAAGCCACAGACCATCATCTTCTAAAAGAGAAGCAACTTTTTCAGTAAAAATCTTCCGTTCCTCATCCGAATTAAATGAATGAAAACAGCCCCTGTCAAAAGCAAAGTCAAATGGAGCCCCATCGATCTTGTTTGAAAGGATATCATTTACAATAAAGGTACATTTGACATTATCAATTGAAGCCTTCTCTACGGCCTTCTGTATTGCAATCTCTGAAGTATCAATACCTATAACATCAAAGTTGTTTTTGGAAAGCCATATGGAGTTATTACCAGTACCGCAGCCGATTTCCAGTGTTTTACAAGGTATTATGTCCATCGTGGTTACTGTCTGAATAAGGTTAAAATCAGGTCTGCCAAGATCCCAAGGAGTTTCTCCTGCTTTATATCTTTTCTTGTAACCTTCCTCTATCATGGTCATATTTTTGCCTCCTCATATAAAACCTGCAATTTATTATATGTATTCTATTTTGCACACCATAAAATATATATTTCACCTAAGAATTAGCCACCTTTTGCAGGTTCTTGTTTTTTGGGCTTTCTCTGATTATATCTGGAATTATTGGAGTCATCTACCTTAAAATAAAAGCCTACAGGGATTATTTTGCCAAAAGGAAATAACATTCGATAAAACGAATTAACTCCTGTCATAAATAAGCTGCTGTAGAAAGGAAGAGTGACTACTTGATAAAGAATAAAGGATTCTTTGCACTCATGATAATTGTTTTTATGTTGTCTTCACTATTTGCCGAGCAACCAGTCTATGGGGTTACCAATAATTTCATCGCGGCATCAGGTGGCTCACAGTCTATGTTGGCTCTTAACTCAGACGGAACCGTCTGGGGTTGGGGAATCAATCAAAATGGACAAATCGGAGACGGCACTACGAATACAAAACCCTATCGGGTGAAAGTTACAGGACTGGCAGATGTTAAAGCCATTGCTTCCGGTACCACACATTCTGTTGCTCTTCAAAAGGACGGTGACGTTTTTACCTGGGGCTCGAACTTTAGTGGTGAATTAGGAAACGGAACCCTTAAAGAAAGCTTTCTTCCTGTCCAAGTAACCGGCTTGTCAGACGTAAAAGCTGTTTCTGCCGGTACTTTATTTACTGTGGCATTAAAAAATGACGGAACCGTCTGGGCCTGGGGAGATAACAGCAGCGGAGAGCTTGGCAATAGTACCGGCAAATCGTCAATAACACCCGTACAAATTCCCGGTCTGGTGAATATTAGCGCTGTATCTGCCCAAGGAACTCATACTCTTGCCCTCACTGATGACGGAACCGTTTGGAAATGGGGAGGCACTATTTCTTCTCCTGAAAAACTTGAGAGTCTCTCAAACATTGTTGCAGTATCCGCAGGCTATGATCATTTCACTGCCCTTAAAGCTGACGGGACCGTCTGGGCTTGGGGAGAAAACGGTTGCGGTCAACTAGGGGATGGAACGATAACTTCTCGTACCAGTCCGATTCAAGTTGCAGGGCTGACTGAGGTCAAAGCGATTTCTGCTGGTGTTCGTAACACAATCGCCTTACGCCAAGACGGTACGGTTTGGGTTTGGGGGATCGATTTTACTAAACCCATGGATCAACCGACAGATCTAGGTTATCATCTTAATTTAAGCCCTGTAACCGTTCCCAACCTAACCAATGTCCAAGGGATTGCCGCCGGTCCAAGCAGTTATCTCATCATAACCGCTGAAGGCTCAATGCTAACCTGGGGTTTTAACCAGGGGATTTTGGGAGATGGCACAGCCGATAACCGCACAACTCCCGGTCCTGTAGTGGACTCCCTTCTTCCTGACAATATGCGGCTTGCCGGTTATGACTTAATTGATACTTCTATAGCTATTTCTCAAAAAACCTTTCCTGTTAATCACAGCGCTGATGCCGTACTGTTAGCCACCGGTTATAATTTTCCGGATGCTTTAGCCGGAGCAAGCCTAGGGGTGGTGGAAAATGCTCCGCTCTTACTGGTCAATCCTTATACTGATAATCAGAAAACAATCGCCGAGATAAGACGAGTTCTAAAACCCGGGAGCACAATCTATATCCTTGGTGGAACAGCAGTGGTATCTTCGACTCTTGAAGCCAGGCTAAACGATAATTCTTATCATCCCTATAATATTAAGCGTCTGGCAGGTGTTACCCACTACGGGACAGCTGCAGAGGTTGCTAAACAAGTCAAGCCTTCCGGAGGCGGGGAAGTCATCATCGCCACCGGCGAAAATTTTCCGGATGCTCTGTCAATCTCCCCTTATGCTTCTGCACACGGTATTCCAATGGTTCTTGTTGAGAAAAACACCCTCCCCGCTGAAAGTCTATCCTATCTTAAAGACGTCGAGCCGACGGATGTCACCATTGTTGGCGGCGTAGGTGCGGTGAGTGCTGCGGTGGAGGCACAAATTCAAGACCTTTTCCCAGAGGCAAATATCCGCCGTTTTGGAGGTTATGACCAGTATGAAACCTCGGCATTGATTGCCAAGGCACTGTTCGGTGACTCTAGTCCTAATCTTTTTGTGGCAACCGGAACAAATTTTCCGGATGCCCTCTCCGGCTCAGTTATTGCCGGTTCGACACAATCCCCTATCGTTTTAGTAAAACCCAACGAGATTCCTGAGAAAGTAAGCTTGATCTACCTCAACTCCCTTTCAAACAAGACCGTCGTTGTCCTAGGCGGTACAAGCGTCGTTTCTGAGTCTGTCTTCAATACGCTTAAATCCAGGCGCGCCCTCGATCCCGGTAATATACAGAGCAACCTTCATAACTCCGGACTAGCTGCTGCAAGTAATGGATGGATATATTATGGCAGCGGTCAAAATAATTCTCTATTATATAAAATGAAACCCGATGGATCAGCAGCGACTAAAGTTCTGGACGATAGTGCGGAACATCTGAGTGCCATAGGCGATTCCATTTACTTCTCAAATGTTGTTGGATCATATCAAAAGATCCTAAATGAGGATTCCCCTAAACCTTCTCTTGTTTCGTCTGCAGCTATGCCTTATGTCTTCGAGGATGCTAAACAAGTATACTATGCCAATGACGGGGGCCTCTACATTGACGGCGATGGTTTTGTGGCTTCAAAGCAAATTTTAAATAATTCCAGAAACGTCTTTATAAACTCCGGTTATATCTATTATCAGAAGGCATCAGCAATGGGTCCTAATCCAATTTACAGAGCAACTATGGATGGGACAGAGGAAACCTTGATTGTTGATGATGATGTAAAATCCTTTAGCATCAGTGACAATAAGCTTTTCTATATCAGTTATAACAATGGAAAAATATACACCACGAATATCGACGGTACGGGAAAAAGGGAAGTTACCAGTGATGCTGCCGGAGCTTTAAATGTGCACAATAGCTGGATCTATTACAGCAATAAAGCAGATGGATACAAACTTTACAAAGTTAAACTTGATGGTACCAGCCGGACAAAACTCACGGATAAGGATGAAGTATCGGCTATAACTATTGTAGGTGATTGGGTCTTTTTCACAAGAGGATTATCTGTCATGTCGATGGATCCATCGGTATATATGATGAAACAAGATGGGTCTAAGCTTCAAAAGATATAGTAGGTATGGGTGTCTGCCATTTAATAGCCACTTAAACTTTTCAAGCCACCGTCTATGAACGGTGGCTTGTTGTTTAAAAACAGGTGCTTGTTTACACGGTAGAAATTAATAAAAAATAAGAATGCCGCCCAAAAGTTTCTTTGCGGTCTTGGGGAAGGCGCGTTCCCCTCCAAAAAGACCGCGACCCTCGAAGCCATGGAAGAAGAGCGGCGGCTTGCCTTTGTCGCTTCGGGATGTATAAGCCCTAACACTCAAAACCAACGCCTTTCGGCACTTAAGTCATTCATGCGCTATGCCATTTTGGAATATCCGGCCTTTCTCCAAGATGATCAACGGATACTTAATTGGAAAATAGTCAAAAGAATCCTTTCTCCATCATAGAGGAAGGATTCTTCCTGTTAATTAAGAAGACGAAGTTTCGGAAACAATTGTTATTTGGTTGAAATTCAAAGTTTTTGATAACCCAATTTATTATTTATAACATTAAGAAAAAGGGGTTCAAGAATCTTTGTTGAATATTTTGAATATTAAGTTAGTACATCTTGTGATATTACTTCTATCCCTGCTTCATTAAAAAAGGAGGTTCATTATGAAAACAGCAACTGAATACCTTGAGAGTATGAAGGCTTATAACCCAAGGATCTTTCTCGGCGGTAAGCAGGTCAACCTTCATGAAAATTCCACTACCTTGACCGTTCTTCGTGCTAACGCCAGGGTTTACGAACTGGCTGAAGATCCGAAATACGCTGACATTATGACTGCCGTTTCAGCATATTCAGGTGAAAAGGTAAGCCGAAACCTGCACATTTCCTCCAGCACCGCCGATTTAGAAAAAAGGTCAGAAATGGCCACCCTAACCAGCCAAATGCTGGGAACTTGTAATTATCGCTGCGTTGGGGCGGATGTATTGAACGCCTTAGCCGGTATCACTTGGGAAATGGACAAGGAGTTAGGCACAAATTATCACAGTCGCCTGCTCGATCATGTTAAATACCTCCAGGAAAACGACCTGGCAGTAAGCGGAGGGGTTACCGACGCTAAAGGTGACCGAACTAAACGGCCTGTGGAACAGGAGGATCCCGACGTCTACGTTCACGTCGTGGAAAAAAGAGAAGACGGCATCGTGGTACGGGGAGCAAAGGTTAGCCAGAGTGGAGCTATCGGCTCTCACGAGACCTTAGTAATCCCCACTATGGGCATGCGGCAAGGAGAAGAGGACTTCGCCGTTGCCTTTGCCGTACCCAACGGAACCGAAGGATTAACGTACATTTGTCAGTACACTCCCTTCACCGCTGAAAGAGAACTTTCCCCTGACGTGAAATATCTGGGCAATCCCCTTTACGGGCAAAGGGAGACTTGCATCATGGTATTCGACAACGTATTTATACCTTGGGAACATGTTTTCATGTGCGGTGAAACAAAGTATTCCGGACGATTAGTCGCTCGGTTTGCCAAGACACATCGCATGAACTGCGGCGGTGCCTGTAAAGTAGGTTTTGCGGACCTGATCATCGGTGCCACCCAACTTGCCGCAGAGTACTCCGGGGTTCAAAAAGCACCTCATATTGTGGAAAAGATGACCGACATGATTCGAATCAATGAAACCGCTCGGGCCTGTACTATCGCCGCAGCGCTGAAAGGACATGAGGAACCCGCCGGCTCCGGCTTTTTTCAGCCGGATGACATCTTTGGCAACGCAGCCAAACTTACCATTGCCGACGGTTTTTGGGATATCTTGAAATGGGCCGGAGACATTGGCGGCGGGATGGCAGTAACCATGCCTTCCGAGCTGGAATTGGAAAATCCGGAAACAGCCCATTATGTCCGCAAGTTCATGAAAGCCTCAGCGCCGGCGGAACAACGCCTCCGAATCGCCAAGTTTATTCAAAACTGGTGTGCCGGCCTGCATGGTGCAGGTACTTGGCATGGCGCCGGTTCCCCCATGGCGCAAAAAATGGCCTTATATGCCCTTACTAACTTCGAAGAGAAAAAGAACCTTGCCAGAAGTCTAGCAGGTTTAAAAGAAGAATAAAGGCAAAATAAGAGCTCCCCATGTCTAATTTGGTCCTCATTGGAAACTAAGGAATTATCATTTGTATGGACTACTCATAATCGTAGTGAACTCGTTCAGCTCCCTTTGATTAGCCCGAATCAGAGGTTAAAAGAAATAACCGCAGTCCTTGTAAACTGTACCCTGTAGAGTAGACGCTTAAAAGAGACTACTCTACAGGGTCTTTTTGTGTACAATTAAGTTAGGAGGTACGAAACATAATGTCACCTTACACAAGAACATCAAGATCTTGAATAATGCTGGCACAATAGTCCTTAAGTTTCGGAATATCATCTGTAATCGTTTCCCACAAGCTTTCATCGTCAATTTTACCATAGTTATTAGCAACTACATTACGTAAGGCCTTGATTTGTGTCCAGGGAATTCCAGTATAGGTATTCTTAAAATCATCAGAAAGATGAGTGGTCAGTTCTCCAATTTGTAACACACAAAGAGCCGTTTAGTATATTAGAACAGTTAAATTCTTAAGGTATATGCAAATGAATAAGGTATATCTTCATTTTCTGGTGTTTCGAGCCAAGCCTTTTCTTTATGTGAGAAGTCAGTGATTTGACCAGATCCAAAATCATTAAAGAAGTTATTTACGTGCTTTATAATTTGGATTTCAATACCATCAAATATTTTTTTATCAAATTCTTTTTGTGCTTCAATAATTATTCTCGTATAACCATTGGAGCTTTCTTCTTCAGTAATTCTTATAGCATTGATACTTTGCATTGTTCCAAGTAATAAATCATGTGATTTTGGAACGGGTCCATATGGTAATCTCACATATGAAATTCCACTTATTGATTTTCCCTCATTTTTAAACATTAAAAAGTCAGCATACCATAATAACTTCATTAATTTTGTTTTTAAAACATATTTATTCGAAAAGAAAATAATCAGATTCAATAATTTAATCGGATTAAATTTTGTATTCCCATTAAAAATAGTCTGTTCTTTCGAAAAGTAGATACTTCTTAATAAATCAAATATTATATTTTGCTCATTATTGGATATCAGATATTCTTTAATATTTTTTTCGATCTCTTCTTGCTCTTGAAAAGTTAAATTCTCCTTGTTTTCTTGATAAAAGTTAATTATAGAAGCAGGATTACTTTTTAATATTTTATAGATAGAAATGTGTGAAGAGTCAGGAAGTGATACTCCTGATTCATATCTTTTTACCGTTGAACTTCCCCAATTAAGTATTTTCGAAAAAAGTATCTGGTTTAATCCGTAATTATTTCGTACTCTTTTAAAATCATATAACCCCATACCATGTTTTATCTCATAATATTTTACACTTAAATTTTTAAGAGTATCATTTGCACAATCTTCATCATATACTTCATTCCCACAGTTTTTACACACAAAAAATTTCTCATTAACTTTAATTGATTCATCTTTAAAATCAATAATTGAATCTTTTTCTTTTAATTCTGTTTCATAATAATCATTGCATTCATCACAGAATTTTTTCTTTAGTTCGTTCATTTGAACTTCCTCCGTAATAATTTATAATTTTATATTTATTTATATCGGGGTCCACATAGAGCATTATTTTGCTCTATGTGGTTCATCCTCGTGAAATGAAATGCAAACGCACCCCCGTCTAAAATCATCCTTGAGCTTGATGTAGGCAACTTTGGTATTAACTTTAGACTTAAATTCCCATACAACAGGGTCTTCTGATGGCGGTTTTGAAGTAACATCAATCAATGGTCCATCTACATAATTGCTTTCATTTAATTGCATTATGTAATCCCAAGCTTCATCAATGCTCTCAATACCTAACCGTGCAAGATGTTCAATATACCTTGTGCCATCTGGATAAGTCCGGGGTAAAAAATGACGTTTTCCCTGTACTATCAAGCTTCGCATTTTTGAAAGAAATAATTTTGAAAACTCAGCATTCATACTCATTAACCGCCCCCTCTCTTTAAATGTAGTACCAATTGATACTACATTTATATTATATGCAAAAATTGCAAAAGTATCAATTGGTACCGCAATTTTTGCAAAAAAAATATTTAAATATTTTTTATAACAATAAGCTGTCGACTAATTACGTAATTGTCAAAAACTCTGCACATACCCATAAACGTTAGGAATTGAGATAATCACCTCAAGACTATTTGAGGAGGAATTATCCATGACTCACGAAGAACAGTCCATCTTTAGACGCCAGCAGGTAAACGATTATCGTGCTTCTGGCCAGAGCGCTGCCGTATGGTGCTCAGAAAACAACCTAAGTATCAATACACTCCGGTCCTGGCTTACAAAATGTAACCGCGAAGACAAAGCTGCCTCTCATCAGGATAGCTTTATCGAATTGAAGCAGACATCCTGAGTTAGAAGTTGTCATGAACCTCCGAGATATTCTTCAAAATACCTCAACGCCAACAACAAGGGTCTGTTCCTTTTCTAAGAACAGACCCTTAATCATGTCGATTTCTTTGGTAATAATGTCAGGATTGATCCTTACTGCAACATTGGATCTCTTAGGGCTATAGCCGCCTAACAAATTTTCATCCAGATAGTCTTCATTTCTGTATACTGCCGGCTGGCCCACAAAGACTTATCTCTGCCGATAAATCCAGATTGTTTAAACCCGCCGAAGGGGGTTCCCATATCTCCTTCAGAAAAGCAGTTAACGGAGATGGTGCCTGCTTGGATTCCTCTGGATAGTCTATGAACTTCATTAACATCCTTTGACCAGATTGAAGCGTGCAGACCATATTCCGTATCATTAGCCATCTCAATGGCTTCTTCTTCGTTACTGAAAGTCATCACTGCTAATACAGGACCGAAGACCTCTTCTTTAGCAATGGTCATGCCTGCAGTGACATTGTCAAAAATAGTGGGTTCGATAAAGTATCCTCCCGTTTCCTGCAAAATTTGGCGTCCTCCATAGACCAGATCCGCACCTTCAGCTTTGGAGGTTTCAATATACTCCAGAACCTTTTCCATATGAGATTTTTCAATCATAGAACCTAAACGAAATTGTGGGTCCAAGGGGTCCCCCACAGTCCAAGCCTTCGTTTTCTCGATAACAGCCTTTAGTAACTCATCCTTAATGTCTTTATGCACAATCAGTCTGGAGTTGGCGCTGCAGTTTTCACCCATATTCCAAAAAGCAGCCTGGGCAATTTCCTCAGCGGCAGCCTCCAGATCAGTAATATTAGGCATGACAATACAAGGGTTTTTGCCGCCTAACTCCAGAAGCACCCGCTTTAGATTTGATTTTCCTGAGTACTCCAGCAAGGTGCGGCCAACCGCTGTCGAGCCGGTGAAGGTTATCAGGTTAACATCCGGATGGAGAGCGATAGCTTCCCCTACCAAAGCCCCGGAACCGGTCACCACGTTCAAAACTCCTGCAGGTATCCCTGCTTCCTGGGCCAATTCAGCAATTCTCAGCATAGTCATCGTGGTCAGCTTTGAGGGTTTCACTACCACACTGTTGCCGGCAGCCAGAATCGGTCCCAGTTTCCAGGCAGCCATCAGCATAGGGAAATTCCAGGGCAGTACTGCTCCCACCACACCAATGGGCTCTCTTACAATCATACTCACAATATCCGGAGGGGATGCTGTTACCTGATCCTCAAGCTTATCTGCAGCCTCCCCATGCCAGGCAAAACACTCCGCAGTTTCATAGACATCGCTGGGAGCAATATCAGAAATAGGCCTGCCGCTGTCCAGGGATTCCAAGACTGCCAGTTCGTCTTTGTGTTCCAGAATCAGTTCACTCAGTGTTTGCAGTACCTTTTTCCGCTGGACTGGGGCCAGACCGGACCAGCTTTTGTCGTTAAAGGCCCTGCGGGCAGCCCTAACAGCCAAATCAACATCTTCTTCATTACAAGCAGTAATCTCCGTCAGTTTTTCTCCGGTAGCAGGATTTTCTGTGCTGAAGATTTTGCCTGATACGGATTCTACCTTCTCCCCGTCAATGAATGCCTTGGTAGGATATTGAATGCCTTGGGCAATTTTTTGATACTCCTCTTTACTTAATAATTCCATAGCTGTCTCCCCTTTTCTCATTAGTTATAATTTCAGGTCTGATTTCCCCTCCTTAGACGCTGAGAAAACGCAAGGCTGATCTTACCTGCAGTTCAGCACCGTATTTCAACATGGCTTCATCAATATCAAAGGAAGAGTTATGGTGGGGGTAGTTCGACTTGGTTTGGGGATTGTTAATCCCCACAAAGGTCATGACGGAAGGAACTCGCTGGCTGAATTCAGCAAAATCCTCTCCTGCCAGACTGCGAAACACTTCTACATTGCCGAGGGAGGAATAGGTGTCTGCGGCAGCGCTCTTTACCAAAGCAACCATAGCCGGGTCATTAACCAGGGATGGATTGCTGGGAATAAAGTTCAGTTCATAGTCTAAATTCAAGGCTGCACAGGTTCCCTTAATCACTCTCTCAAAGCTTTCTAAAATCATGGGCTTAGCTACGGATTCATTGTTAAATAGGAAGCGAATGGTTCCCCCCAGTTCCACAAAATCGGGAATAGCATTTCGGACACTGCCGCTATGAATTTTTCCGAACATGATGACAATAGGCAGCAAGGGGTCAAATTCCCGAGTGGCCAGTGACTGAACGGCATCAATGACTTTTGCCGCCCCTAAAATGGGGTCCAGGGCTGTATGGGGAGCCGATGTGTGGCCGGACTTACCGATAATTTTCAGTTCGAATTCTTCAGTAGTTCCTAAGACCGGCCCGTCACTCAGACCAATTTTCCCGCTGGGAATGGCACTCCAAAGATGCAGGGCTAAGGCAGCGTCGACCTTGGGATTTTCCAGAACTCCGGCCTGAATCATGTCCAGAGCCCCTGCCTCCTCTTCATTGGGCTGGAAAACAAATTTCACACACCCTTTAATTTCATCTTTATGATTAGCTAGGACCTTGGCGACAATCAGTTGAATTGCACAGTGCCCATCGTGACCGCAGGCATGCATCACTCCCGGTATTTCGGATTTAAAGGTTAAATCCGTCTGCTCTTCGATGGGGAGGGCATCCATATCCGCACGAAGCAGCAAGGTTTTACCTGCTCCCCCCTCACCCTTTAACAAGCCAACCACACCTGTCTTCTCCAGCCTGGTAACTTCTAAGCCCAAGCTGCTCAGGTATTCTGCAATCATGCCTGAGGTACGGAATTCCTGATATCCCAATTCCGGATACTTGTGAAAATCTCGTCTTAAGGCAAT
Source organism: Desulfosporosinus meridiei DSM 13257 (assembly GCF_000231385.2). Taxonomy (NCBI): domain Bacteria; kingdom Bacillati; phylum Bacillota; class Clostridia; order Eubacteriales; family Desulfitobacteriaceae; genus Desulfosporosinus; species Desulfosporosinus meridiei. Next base: position 3,501,249 of record NC_018515.1, read on the forward strand.
AAGCTCATCCTCTAAGGAAGCGATTTCGTCTTTAATCTTCTCCATAGTCCTTTACTCCCTACATAAGGTTTTATATCCCTACCTGCCTTAATGGGGTATGCTTGATAAATAATTGACGAGAAAAATCAGCGAATAATTCGCAGCCTTTTTCCGTAACCCGAAAGGGTTCACTGATCTCTACTCCGTAATCGTCCTGCCAGATTCCCGGGATGAGATGAAAAGTCATATTGGGCTGCAGGATTGTCTTTTCCCCCGGGCGAAGACTGGCTGTGTGTTCGCCCCAGTCCGGAGGATAATTCAGCCCCATGGAGTATCCTATCCGTGAGTCCTTGATAAAGCCGCTTTTTTCGATGGTCTTTTTCCACACTTCTTCAATCTCTTCCCCGCATACTCCCGGTTTGACGAAATCAAGAGCAGCCTGAATTCCCTCAATAACCACACTGGACAAGTCCTTGACCTTTTGAGGAGGCTCTCCCAGAATCATGGTTCTGGCCAAAGGGGCATGGTAACGTTTATAGCACCCGGCCAGTTCCAATATCACTAAATCACCCTCTTCATATCTGCGGTCACTCCAGGTTAAATGGGGTGTTGATGTTCTCTCCCCGGAAGGCATCAACGGTACAATTGCCGGGTAATCCCCCCCGAATTCTTCCGTACCTGTCATCTGCGCGTAATAAACCTTTGCCGCAACATCACATTCCCTGACCCCGACTTGAACGGCATCCATAGCTGTCTGCATCACATTTTCCACGATCCGGGCAGCTCTTTTCATATAGGTGATTTCCCTGTCGGATTTTATGATCCTGACCCAATTGACAAGAAGATTGGCATCCCTAAAAGCTGCCTTAGGCAGACCTTTTTTCAAACTCTCGAAGCATTTTGCCGTAAAGTAATAGGTATCCATCTCCACCCCCACAGAACCTTCACCATACCCCATTTCCATTAAAACATTTGCTGCATAATCCATAGGATGTTTTACCGTCGAATGCACATAATCATCGGTATAGGCTCGAATGTTATCTGAGTCTAACCAAGTGGTAACTTTAGCCCCATTGGCATCCTGACCTCTCCCTATCCAGACAGGCTGTTCCCGGTCAATTAAAACAATCACTAATTGGTGAACATAGAAGGACCATCCGTCATAACCGGTCAGATAATTCATATTGGCGGGGTCCGTTACCAGCAAAACGCTGATGCCTTGGTCATTCATTCTCTTTTTCACATTTTCCAGGCGAGTTTGGTACTCAGATACTTCGAAATTTAACAATGCCCTCATCCTTTCAGCAACAAACTAGTTTTAATCATTGACCCTTATTCTTGTTTAACACCATGAGAATTTGTCGATTGTCGACAAAAGGTGAACGGGCAATAATCTCTCTCCAAACAAAAAGCAATGGCGCTTTAAACTACTCTTCAAGAGTCTCTAAGCGCCATTGCTTCCGTATATTATGAGGGACTTTTCTCCTGGTTCATCTTCTGATGAAATCTATGCATCTTGTCTATTAAGCCTGATTTTCTTCAACTGTTTCTTCCATTTTATAGGTCATAATATGGTTTCTCAGTGCCTTTTTACAGTTTTCTAAATCAGCCAACTGCAAATGGCGGATAATCTCATAATGATCTTTAGCCGTGACATCCAGATTACCAGTCAGCTGAGTGTCGATAACCATGGCCATCTGGAGCTGAACATTCAGATCATGTAAAACCTTTTCTCTTCTTTTACTGCCGGATTTTTCCCATAAGTAGCTGTGAAACTCCATGTCTTTTTGGTTCATCGCAACGATTTTATCGGTCTCTTCCCCCGAGCCTTCGGCAATCAGCTCCATATCCCTGACAATATTATTTAATTTGCCAAAGTCCGTCTCTGAGAGTTTGTTTTCTTTGACGATGATCTCCAGGACGCTGTTTTCCAAAAGAATTCGTATATCAAAAATTTCCCTGACATCCTCCAGCCCCATCCTGGCTACATAGTTACCTTTGCGAGGTATGGATTTCATCAGGCCCTGATTCTGTAATTCCCGAATTCCCTCTCTAACCGGAGCCCGGCTGATCCCCAGCTCTGCGGCCACATTAACCTCTGTGACATGGTCCCCCTCTTTATAATGTCCGGCAAGAATCTTGTTTTTTAAATAATCCACAACTAAAGAACTTAAATTGCCGGGCACGGTTCTTTTTTCCTCTCTCATAACAACCCCCTTCCGCTTTCCTGCTTATCAATCCTTTTATACCGTCTTAAAGCAGGTCTGGTAAGAGCTTCACATGTTAAACTTCTCCCCTCAGTCTAAAAAACCTTCTAATTATAATCTACCTTGATTATATCGAGGATTGATTAACATCTCTGCTCTATTACTTCAATGCATACAGGCAATCACGATAATGCTCTGTAAAACCCCTGATGTCTTCAGCCACTTGTCCTGGTTCTTCTTTTTCAATAATGATTCTCCGGAAGCAGTCGGCAATAAATTTCATGTCACCTTCCCTCATGCCATTCCTGGTTACCTCAGCAGTCCCAATGCGCAGTTCCCGGTCAAGCTGGCCAAAATCATCGGAGCACAAGATGTTAGCCTTCTCCAATTGCTTGGAGATTTCCAGACCGCTGCCGAAGTCACTGACATCGACAAGAATTAAATGAGTTTGGGAATAGCCCCTGGCGGAACCAATCACCCGGAAACCATCTTCCTCCATATACCTGCCTAAGGCTTGGGAATTCTTGATAACTTGAGTTCCGTACTCCTTTCCAAAGGCCTTCATTTCCAGCATGGCTACCGCCAAAGCGGGAAGCCGCTGCAAATGATGGCTGGTAACCAAGGAAGCCCCTAAGGTATTGCCGATTTTTTTATAGATTTCCCCGTCATTCGTGAGGATAAAGCCTCCCTGAGGTCCGGGAAAGGACTTATGAGTGCTGCCGATCATAACGTCAACTCCCTGCTGCAGGGGATTAGGAAATACCCCTCCGGCAATGAGACCGTTAACATGGGAAGAATCGTGAACCAGGATGATCCCTTCCCGAGAGGCAATTTCTTTTATCTCAGCAATGGGTTCCGGCCAAAGCATCCCTGATCCCCCAAAAATGATCATTTTGGGTTTTAAGTCATGAATCATCCGGAGCAATCCAGGCAGATCCACAGCTCGGTCTTCATCAAAAGGTATAAATTCCAGGCGGATGCTTTCCTGTAAATGGGAGGCCTCCCGCATCAGGGTCACCAATCCATGTCCCCAGTCCCTGAGATGTATCTCCAAAACCAGGTCATGGGGGGAAAGCAGACCCAGTACGGATGCTACCCCGGCAATATGTCCGCCTATGGGCCTCAGGTCCGCATAGGCGGCGCCAAAAACATCCTTGACTAAATCCTGGGTTTTCATTTCAAATTCATGAATATATTTGTTGCCCCGGTATTCCCGATTGGCGGGATCAGCCGTGGAATAACAGCCATAACGATTTCCGAAATCAGAGGTTAAATGATTGCGTACAGCGAGACTGGAACAGTTTTCTGAAGCAATTAAGTTTAAGCAGTTCTGCCGGTATAAGACATGGCGATTCACTAATTCATCAATTTCTGTGATGTTGCTAAACATTCCGCATTCTCCTTTATTCTCAAACCCCTGACCAGTTATAGTTTCCAACCCTTAAACCCTCACTTGCGGAACCTGCTTAAGAAGGAAATGGTCCGGGGATTTTGGGGGTTCTCGAAGAGTTGTTCAGGGGGGCCTTGTTCAATGATTTTACCATCCATAAAGATAACCCGGTCCGCAACTTCACGGGCGAAAGCCATTTCATGGGTGATTAAGAGCATGGTTGTGTTCCCTTCTGCAGCGATCTCTTTCAGAACCGTCAGGACTTCTCCCACCATTTCCGGATCAAGGGCTGATGTGACCTCATCGAAGACAATAACCTTGGGGCGCATGACTAAGGCACGAGCAATAGCAACACGTTGCTGCTGACCTCCGGAAAGCTGACGGGGATAATTGTCCAGCTTTTGACCTAACCCCACCTTCTCCAGCATTGCTATAGCTTGTTCCTTAGCTTCTTTTTTAGGAACGCCTAATACTTGCACGGGAGCCTCCATGACATTTCTTAGGATGGTCATATGGGGGAAGAGATTAAACTGCTGAAAGACCATACCCACATGACCGCGCACCTTATATAAATGTTTGGCATCAGCAGGCATTAAAGAGCCGTTGACGTTTTTATGCCATAGCTGATCGCCATTCACTTCGATAGTCCCGGCGGTGGGCTTTTCCAGGGTCACTAGCATGCGCCCCAAGGTGGTCTTCCCCGAACCGCTGGGGCCAATCACAGCTACTTTTTCACCGGGGGCAATGTCCAAATCGATTTTATCTAAGACATGAAGGTCGCCAAAGGACTTGGAGATACCGCGGTAACGAACCATGGGCTCAGATTTATTGACTTCAGCTTGAAGTTTCATCGCTTCATCCCTCCCTTTATCTGTTTCAGCGTTAAACGCTGAGATTTTCCATCATCATTTATAAGAGTTTAATTATAAGTTTTGGTTAAATTGTGCGTTCATTTGTTGAACAAGCAAGGACAGCAAATAACTCATAACTAAAAAAATTACACCTGCCATCGTAATGGGTTCCAAGTAGCGAAAGGAGTCGGCCCCAATAATCTTAGCCTTGCCTAATAATTCGATTAGAGTGATCGCTGAAAGTAAAGGAGTGTCCTTTAGTAAAGCAATTAAATAGTTGCCGAAAACGGGAATCATAGGTGGGATTGCCTGAGGAATAATGATTTTCAACCAAACATGACTGCGGGAAAAATTCAGGACACTGGCTGCCTCCCACTGACCCTTGGGAATGGAGTCAATGCCTGCCCGGTAGACCTCAGAAAGATAAGTGCTGTAATGAACTCCTAAGGTTAAAACCCCTGCTAAAAAGGGGGATAAAGCTAAGCCGAATTTCGGCAGCACATAAAAGACGAAAAATACTTGTGCCAGCAAAGGTGTGCTCCTGATAAATTCCACTCCGCCGCTGACCAGCCAAACAATGGGTTTTATTTTTGATCTTTTCAGGACTGCGATGAGCAAGCCTAAAAGGCAGCTTAAGAGAAAGGCCACAAAGGTAGCGCTGAGGGTAATCTGCAAGGACTTAAGTAATTTCGGCAAAAATGAAACTGTAAAATTCCAATCCCACATCTTTAAGCCCTCCCAACTGACATTTTTCGCTCTGCATACCGGACTCCCAGAGTAAGAGGATAGGCCAGGCAGAAATAGATGAGCAGTACCATTCCAAAAGTTTCTGTGGTTCGCAAGGTTGTGTTCTGCAGCATACTGGCCTGGAACATTAAATCATTTAAGGTAATTAAGGAAACTACCGCCGTTGCTTTTAACAGTTCAATCAGATAATTGCCAAAGGTAGGAATCATGATCAGAAAAGCCTGGGGCAGAATAATCCGCCACATAATTTGTCGGGGCTTCATATTTAAGACAATTCCCGTCTCTGTCTGCCCTTTGGGTATGGCCAGAATGGAACTGCGCACGACTTCCGAGCCATAAGCACCGAAGTGTAAGCCAAGAATCAGGATTCCTGCCTGCATGGCTGTTAAATTTACGTGAAAAAGGGGTAAGACAAAATACACCCAGAACAGCTGGACAAGAAGTGAAGTCCCCCGAAAGAACTCAGTATAGACCCCTGAGCAAATTCTGATCAGCTTCGATTGGGCTAACCGTCCAAAGCCCACAAGAAAGGAAACAAGGAAGGCTAAGACAGCAGATACTATGGTGAGTTCAATGGTTACTCCTGCCCCTCGCAAGAGAATAGGCAAAATATCAAATGGCGGGCTCATACCTGGGCTCCTCCTTTCATAGTCCTATGATGATGGGGCCTTGGGGCCGGCAGCCTCCATCCAGGTCTTTGGGCTTTGCGCCTGGGGGCCAGTGATTTCTTTCCCCTCCGGGGGAGGCTACCAGCCTTCGGGCCATGAATTAATCTCCCTTTACTTGGCCAAAACTTGTTCTACCGTTATACCTCCCGGCAAATTCTCTTCTGTGAAGCCAAAAGGTTTGATAATCTCCAGGAGTTCCCCGGATTTCTCCATAGCGGCCAGTTCTTTGTTATAGGCTTCCAGGAAATCTACGTCGGCTTTTCTGAGTACTGCTGCACCGTAGCCCACAACACTCTTGCCGTCAATAACAGGCTGAGTAAACTCTTTAACCCGTTCAATACCGGAGTCCTTAGCCGTATCTAAGACGGATTGCAGGGCCGGTCCCGACATTGTGATGACATTAACCCGGCCGGACTGTAAAGCCGCCAGAGCTGAGGGCTGATCCGGAACCGAAACAATCTGGGAATCTTTCACACCGATAGCCGTCAGTTCTTTAATCTCCGCTGATCCGGACATTGCCCCAACCTTAACCTGGGCATTAGCGGCGATATCCTCATAACTGTGTAAGTTCAAAGGATTTCCTGCCTTCACGGCAATACCTTCCCCAATTTGATAATCCGGATTTGCAAAGTTAACTTGCTTAGCCCGGTCGGCATTAATCCACATGCCGGCAGTTATCATATCGAAGCGATTAGCATTTAAGCCTGGAATAAGAGAACCAAACTCCGTCAACACACCATTCATCTCATTAATCCCTAATTTTTTGAGTATTGCCCGAGAGACTTCAACGGCTTCACCCGTTAGTTTTCCATCTGGAGTGGCGTATGCATAAGGAGCTTCATTGGCAAATCCTACGGTAATATACCCTTGCTGTTTTGCTTTTTCTAAGGTCGATGCCTCTTTAGGAGCAGGATTGTCTGACTTTGCTGCGGAACCGCACCCAACCAAGCTTACTGCCAAAATGAACACACTGAGAGTCGTCAAAATTACCGATCGTTTCTTCATTTTTTTTCTCCTCCTCTGTTAATTTAGTTTGTCCCTTTTTAATGATTGTCGATTGTCGACAATGTCCGGGTAAAAAATTTGGCCTGAGCCTTGTGATCCATGCAAAACAAAATGGTGCTTCGAGCTACTCTTATGAGTATCCTCAAAGCACCATTGCTTGCATAATTAATTTTGCTGAATGTTTTAGGTTGTGCACACCTTATGTTTGACATTTTAATCGATTATAAGTCAGAATGCAACACTTTTATTTAACTGAATCTTGTATACCTAAGGAGTTATATAACACCTTCCTCAAGACCGCTCTCGTAAATATTTCGAATCATTACTCCGGGTCCTGAATGGATAAGTTCTTGACTTCAGGGCATTAGAGAAAAAAAATGCAAATCATCTCATCGATACAATGGCCGCAGGCCCCCTTGCTTCTTTGCTTGACGCCCCCAATATTTCTTATACTAACAGCCTCATAGTCAAAATCGAAACCCCATAGCTCCTTATTGACTGATAAAGGGCAAGACGCACAGAGCACTGCGATACTGCTTTCCGAAAGAACTTTGCATGCCTCATCAAATCAACGTTTTTTGACGGGTACCTTACAAATAACCCGAAGCAGTGTACCTCATCTAAAAATCACCTTCAAAGGCCCGACCACATATTCTATCCATATATGGATAAAGGATGGAAAACCGAGATGAATAATGTGGTCAACGAACGTACGCCCCTCGTGATTGCAGCTGAGATTAACATGCTTAAAGATCACACCCATAAAACCGTGCTTATCAACTCCGTCGAGATCGGCCGGCGTCTGACAGAAGCCAAGGCTTTACTCAATCATGGGGAATGGGGCCAGTGGCTGAAAGAATCGGTCAATTACTCCCAAAGCACCGCCACCAGACTCATGCAAATCTATAAGGAGTACGGCCCCAAACTCCTCGACGTTTCCGAAGGAAACAACAGCTCAAATTATGCAGCGCTGCACAATTTGACTTACACCCAAGCCCTTATTCTCTTAGGTCTCCCGGAAGAAGAGCGGGAGAAATTCGTAGAAGACAATGCCATTGAAAATATGTCCACCCGGGAGCTGCAGCAAACAGTCAGCGAAAAGAACCAGGCGATTGAGGACAGAAATCAGGCCCAAGCAGAAAAATCTCAGGCCATTGAGGAGAAAGAAAGCCTTAAAAAAGAGCTGGACGGCAAAGACAGGGAAATTGCCCGATTAAGCAACCAGACCCAAGATCTGGAGAAACAGGTGGATGACTTTAAACTAAAGTATCAAAAGGAGCTTGATAAAGTCGCTGAAAAGCAGCCGGCACTGAAAGAAATTACAGAAGCGGCTCCCTCAGCCGAGAAAATCAGCGAGCTGGAAGAACAACTCAAAACGGCACAGGCCAAAAACTCCAGCATACCCTACGACGCCCAATTTTCCATTCACCGCGAAAACATCCGCAAGACTTTTGAAGAGCTGCTAAGAAGTCTTACCGCCTTAGACAAAATAGACCCGAAACAAAAAGAAATAAACCGGGCAGCTGCCCAGGAAATGCTGCAAAACATGGTTAATATGCTAAAAGAATGGCCTCCCGCTATCAAATTTACGAATTAATAATTAAGATCTTGCACCGTTCATGCTAAGACCTTCATCGTCTTCTTCAGCACAAACGATGGCAGAGGCTCCCTCAGTTTCCACAGAATACTGATGGGTGCCGATTCCACCGTCGTCCGGCTTTGAGACTGTCAATGAATGAGTTCCTGGTAAAGCCGCTGATCCTTAATAGCCCAATATATCCCCTCTCCTTATACAAATACAATTAAAAAAGAAGAGGCATATAACCCCTCCTTGTCTAGTTTTTATTAAATTATATATAGAATGTGAAAAGATCCCCGACTTGTAGAGGTCTTAGAATGCATCAAGTCTCATACTTAAACTTTTCGCTCTTTTTTTGTTTTGTTTTTCATTATACTCAAAACCATTTTTTAAATAAAAATCAGGTGTATCTGTTCGTTCAGTAATATCAGCATCAACAGCAATAAATCTACACCCTACACCAGATTCATTTATTTTCTCTAATAATCCCATACTTAGCCATAACATAAATGAACCATAAGGCAAATCTTTATAGTTTATATCAACTGCAAGTTTACCGATTTTCATAGATGGCACAGAATTAAAGGGAATATCCAATTTCTCTTTCTCTTTTTCTTCTGGATCTAACAAAAAAGAGTCGGTATTCAAAGCCATGTAGGCAATGATATCACCATTTTGTTTATTAATTAATAATTTAACTTGACATATGTTTTCTTGTATATAATATTTTGCATCATTAGTAAGAAATGAATTATAATCCTCTGAACCACAATTAAAATCCCCGAGTCTATAACCCGGGGAATAATTGACAAGCTCCACCATAGGTAAAATATTTTCAAATTCTTCTTCTTTGTAAAACATTATTTTGAAATACTCAACAAAGCTTTTAAAGCTTTCTGTCTCATATCTTTATTATTATCTGGTTTTTTAAGATCAGTCACCAATTTAACCAGATCCTGACCTTTTAAAATTGGTGTAGGAGCTATTGCTGTAGCCATAAATTTTTCCTCCTCTACAAACCCAGATAGATGCTTGTCCTTATACATATCTTATCACCTTCCAATTGGATATACAATAATTAGTATGCCCAAATTCACCAAAAAAGAAGGGAATAATTATGGTTATATGTTGTATTCAAATAAGCTTACTGTAGCATTTAATTTATTTGAATTAATAGCTCAACTTTCGCACCGCGGTTATAAAATAAGATATCATGCCCACCATTACAAGACGAATAGAAAATTGGTTTCCTGCCTGTTTGGGTGTTTTTTATGAAGATCGGATTGTGGGTTTTATCTTAATTACGAATCAACCCAATAGTATTAACTCCATATAAACGAACTGCGACTTCATTCTTCTGGGGCAATCCAAATTTTGCGGTTCGATCATGAAGTAGTCTTGATCATGTCCCAACTGTCGATATGCTCGGCAGTTGGGCTTTTTACGTACAAAACTTCCGATTGCGCCCTTTGAGAACCGTCCCCTGTACCCTCGGTTCTCACTGCCAATCTTCCCTGACTTGGAGGTATAACGCAAACAGATAATTTTCAACCTCATCGAAATGCTCATAGGCTAAGTCCACACCTAGCAAAGGGAAGAGGATGCCGGCCACTTGTCTGGCAATATTCTCTCGATCAGCTTGGGACAAGGAAGCTCGCCTAATCATATAGGTATTTAATAATTCCCACTCACGTATCCCAATCTTTTGTTTGGACCATTCATTGAGATCCAGGGCAATCTGCTGGGTATTCAGTCTGCGTTCAATCACCTTCTCCAGGGGATTGTTTTTCTTTTTTCGCTTAGATTTAGGTTGATAGATTACCAATGTTCCGGCTGCAAGATCACCAATGCGTTTGTGTCGGGAGTGCAAGAAGATCATGATTATTCCCAAGAGAAAAAGGACCGGCAGAAAATCGATGATTCGGAAAAGGTTGCGGACGGCTGACGCCAGAAAGGTGATCGACTGGCCATTATCTTGAATAACCTTAATCCCTACTATCATCTTTCCCGGAGTTCGGCCGGAACTGAAAAACTCGAAGAAAACGAAGTAACCCCACAATAATAGAAACAGCAGAACAATCATAATCGCCGTGAGATAGCTGGAGGCGGCCTCAGACAAGGGATCTGTATTAGGATAAGCCTCGCTAAATTTGATTAAACTGAAGGTTATACCAACATTGATCAAGATCAGAATAACCCAATCAATAATATTGGCGCTGGCCCGGCTACCGAGCCCCGCAATCTTAAAATTGATGGAAACCTGTTCTGGCGTCGTGATATGTACTTGATTAAGGCTCATGGTGAATGGCTCCTTTGTCCAATTTGTCGAGTCAACGAGTCAAGTGAGCTTTTAATTTCTACTTGGTTCTGGGAGTGGTATACTTATTTTAGAAGAGAATCAAGAAGTTGGTGTTCAAATGGATTTGAAAGCATTTATGAAACAACATGCTCAAGATTGGGACCTCTTGGAACAGTCCTTAAAAGAGCTTTCCAAAGGAAAACGAGCGCTGACTGCAGAGCGTGTGGATTATTTCCAAATGTCATATCAAAAAGCTGTCAACCATCTTTCCTTTAGTCAAACCTATTTTCCCGAGGAAGAAGTAACCATTTACCTCAATGACTTAGTGGCTAAAGCCCATAATCTTCTCTACCGTGATCAAGGGACAACCAGCTTATCTCAGCTGAAACATTTCTTTGGTAGTACTTTTATCCATCTAATGATAGAACAACGGAGATTTGTCTGGACTGCCTTCATCTTATTCTTAATCGGAGGGCTGGGAGGATTCCTGGCGGTGATCACTGATCCATTGCATCTTTATTCAGTGTTGCCGGGGGAGATTGCGAAACATGTGGATCCTGATCAATTAGGTCAGCATGGGATCGTCGATTCAGCCGGAATATCTGCCCAGATTATGACCAATAACATTCAGGTGGCCCTTCTCGCCTTTGTCGGGGGTATTACTCTCGGAGCTTTTACAGTATATTTATTGATTAAGAACGGTATTATGATTGGAGCCTTGGCCGCAGTGTTCTGGCAGCACGGCAAGTTCTATGATTTCTGGGCCTACATTGTTCCCCACGGCATGATTGAATTAACCGCGATTTTTATAGCGGGGGGGGCTGGATTATTGATGGGTTATCGCATTTTGGTGCCGGGTCAATATTCACGAACCTTCCAATTAAAACGGCAGGCCTTACGTTCAGTTCAGCTTTTTTTGGGTACAATTCCCCTGTTTATTGTCGCGGGCATTATAGAAGGGTATATCACTCCCGCCCAAATTTCCCTGGAGGCTAAGTATGCTTTTTCTTTGTTCACAGTAATTGGGCTCGTTGTGTATGTATGGCTGGGGGGACGAGGGAGAAAACAGTCTCCGTCCCCTACAGGATTCCACGATTAATAATATCGATATAATGGGACACGGCTTGTGCAGCAAGTTGTTCCTCAGGAACGTCTAACATCTGAATGCCCATCCGTCCCCAGCGTCGAAGGGACCGTTTTTTGTAGAGCACTTCTTTTTGGGCGATGCTTTTAATCATTGCCCGTTGCGTAGTGTGGGGCTCAGTCCGGAGCCATTTGGCAACCATTGGATCATGAATACCCAACAACAAAAAATGGTGTTTGCGGCGTACCCTTTGCAGGTAGAAGGGCGGGGTTTCTTCCAGCAAAAATGGGTCCAGATCACTAAACAAGAGCAGGAAACCCTGTCTTTTCTGGACAGTTTCTAAATGTTGAAAAGCCTGAGCATAATTCGATTCGACTGGATCAACTTGCAGGGTGTAAACCTCTTGCAGGATGGTACGTAAATAGGCAATGCCTTTGCCTGGTGGTACATAAGCTTTTATGACATTAGAAAAAGCGAGGACGGAAACATAGTCCCCCTGCTTAAGGGCCACTGCCGCTACGCTGAGGGCGGCTTCGAAGGCGCGTTCCAATTTATTTCCTTGGCTTAATTCCACACCCATGGTTCGCCCGCAGTCCAGGAGAATGGTAATGTATTTTCCATGTTCCGGCTCATAAATATTGGTCATCAGTTCTGAGAGTTTGGCGGTTTGACGCCAGTTAATTTTTCGCGGGTCATCACCGGGCATATAAGTTCGGATCTGGGTAAATTCTCCGCTCCCTATCCGGTTTCGTTTGGCCTTGGATCCATGATCAACGAGAGATTTTTGAGCCGTTGCTAAACCCCCCCGAACCTGTGATAGATCAGGAATGACTCGAACCTTAGTGATGGCAGGAAAAACGACCTGCTTCTCCCAAAGCGCAAGGTTGGCCGTCAAGCGAAAAAAGACTTTATCCAGCACATAATCCCCTCGAATCAACGCTTGGGAAGCGTAGCTCAACTCCAGGGTTTGACCGCTGGGTATTTCGCCTATCAGGGGAAAAGGATTCAGAAACGACGGCGGCAGATTGTCAATCAAGCGAAACTTAATAGCTGATTTGGAGTTATTTGCGAGCTGTAGAGCCACCGCAAACTCTTGCCCGCGCTCAAGGTCCGCCTTGGCGATGCGAACACATACGAGTTGACTCCTACGGGGGAGTAACCATAGGTCCAGGAGGCTTGCTAAAACAAGAAGACTATTGAGTCCCAAAAAGGCAATCCATCCTAATCCCCTATACGCTGCCAGAGAGATAGGCAGTGCACAAACAAGTACTAAACCGATTAATTTTCGCGTCGGCAAAATCCCTTTATCGCGGAACAGGTGTCGAGTCCACAACGTCTTGGATAATTTGATCACTCGTTCCACCCTCCAATTCCATATGGGGTGCCAGAATTATCCGATGTCTTAAGGCTGGACGAACAACTAGTTTGACATCGTCGGGGGTTACATAATCTCGTCCCTGAATAAATGCCCATGCCTTACAGGACTCTGCCAGGGAGATTCCCGCTCTAGGACTGGCACCCAAACGGATCAAGTCATATTCCCGGGTTTTTCGGACAATCTGCGCAATATAATCGATAATTGAGTCGTCAATATTGACCAGGCGGACATCATCCCGCAGTTGTTTAAAATCGGCCAGTTCTAAGATCGGAGGTATTTCCTCCGAGACTCTATGATCGACTAAGGAGCTTTTCAGTAAGTGTTTTTCTGCAGTAAGGTTGGGATAGTCAATCAGTAGTTTAAAGGAAAACCGGTCTTGTTGGGCCTCGGGTAGAGGATAGGTCCCTTCAAACTCTATCGGGTTTTGAGTGGCCACGACAAAGAAAGGGTCTGGCAGAAGAAGTGTCTCACCGTGAATCGTGACCTGCTTCTCCTCCATGGCTTCCAAGAGCGCAGCTTGGGCTTTAGGAGGGGTACGGTTGATCTCATCCCCCAATAAAAGGTTCGTGAAAACGGGTCCTCGCATAATCTCGAATTGTCCAGTCTTGAGGTTGAAAATTGTACTGCCGGTGATATCACTGGGCAGTAAATCGGGGGTAAACTGAACACGCCGGAAATCTCCGCCGATCATTTGGGCAAGCACACGAACCATTTTTGTCTTCCCGGTTCCGGGAGCCCCTTCCAGCAGAACGTGCCCACTGGCCAAGAAAGCAGTTAACAGGAGGGCTAGATTATGGGTTTGGCCGAATAGTTGTTGTTCATAGCTAGCTAATAGTTTCTGTATTGATCCATTCACCGACGTTCAACCTCTTTCTGCATATCGTCTAGGAACTTTGACCATTTAAGAAAAAGCTTAAGAGAAATTTTATCAGGATTGGCCTTTTTCAGTTCACTCCAAGTTTGGAGCCCCTGTTGTTGTTTAGCCATCGGCAGTCGCTGTAAGGTGGCTTCAATAAACTCTGACCCACTCAGGTTTGCCTGGATACCCCATCGTTCCTGGACAGCATGACGGAGGAATTCATCTTGAATCTCTAAGGACTCTTTGTAAAACTTTCCTCTCTCATACCAAGCTGCCAGGGCCCGAATTCGTTCGTCCCCAAAGCGAACCACCCATTCCCGAGGGGTTCGGATAGATCCGAATCGCTTTCCTTTATACCAGAGCCACAATAAAAAACTAATAAGGCCCTGAGTTAATAAGAGCACAAACCACTCAGGATAGACCCCCAGACCACTTGGGGAATTACTATGGACGAATTCATTAACCCAGATCACTTGGGGATCAGCCCGAACTATAAAAGGCAGCACTAACTGCAAATGGTCTTCTTGAAGGATCAGGCTGTTGGTTAACCATTCAGGGGCTAGCAGAACCATTAACTCCCCTTGCCCGTAGACGCGGGATAAGGCAATGATCCCCTGCTGGTCTTTAAGTAAAACATGATCTTCCGATTCTGCCTCCAGTCGCACAGTGGTTTCAAGTGTGGCGAGATGGGTACCCTTCCATTCCTCGAAGCCTTCTACTGAGGAGTGTAGGTTCGCTTCTTGGTTGATATCTACGTTTGTATCCGGATTTGCAGCAGGGTCTATGAGTGACGTCTCTAAATGGAATAACCCTTTTGGATTGCGGTCAAGGAGCCAGAGCTGATTTCCTGCTTCCATCCATTTAATCCACTGTTCAAGCTGGCTACTATTAAAGGGAGTAGAAGGCTCCACGATAATCATCAATTGGCGGGAGGTCAAGAAAGGCAGGGTCTGGGCAGGCTTTTGCCATGTTTCTACTTGAGGAAATTCTTTTTCAAGCAGAGTATAGAAGGCTTTTATCCCGGAGGGAGAAGGGGACTCTGTCACATACTTGGGATATTGGGTTGGGCCTTGGGGCAAGAAGGCTATCCCCAGACCAATAAACAGACCAATCCCCAGAAAAACGCCGACCCAAATCCGTGAGGTTTGATTCTGATAGAACTGCTTGGCGCTCACTTGCTATCCCCCTCGTGGATCCACTTATCGACTTGATTGTGGGAAAGCCAATAATCGTCCTTGGTGATAGGCCGACCGCCGTACATCGCTTCCTCAAATTTTATGGCCAGGGAGTAAAAGGAATCGGCTTGTTGGGCAGAGCGATCCTTCAATTCAACGTAGTACTCCCAATTCGTTTTCCAGGTCTTAGCAACAATTCTCTGATTTTGATCTAAATAGATAATCAACCCCAAGAAAAGATTGCGCAGGGCTGAATGATAGTTCCCCTCTTGGGCAAGTCTGTGGGCCTCCCTCAGATGATCATGGGCAGTGAAAGCCTGTCCCTGGAACATGCTTATCTGATCTAAATGAATCCGACCCTGGCGGACGAATCTAGAGATGAAGAGAAACAGAAGCACTAGAAGAAGGACAGTCCCTAAGGTAGCAATCCCATAAGAAAGCCACGCCGAGGTGCTTTTCGCAACATCGGTATGAGGGAAAAGATTCTGGAGCATCTGGTGAAGCCAATTTTTCAGTTCATCAAATAAGCCCTGAAAGAGACTTTTACTTTCCTGGGTATAAACTTGGTACTCCTGAGTGACTAAGATTTTATGTAATTCTTCTCGAAAGGTGTCTAGGGGCTTCAAGCGATCCCATCCTTCTTTGGCAAGTTCGATATTCGGTTTATGATTAGTTATTGGTTATTGGTTGTAGTTGTTAGTTATTTGAATATCGGATTTAGCTTTCTGGCTTAGTTTCAACTAACTCAATGGAACTGCCGGATTTCGTTGTCTTTGAATAGGTTTCGATCATCCCTTGCAGATCCATCGCCTCATTGCGCACACGTAAATCAAAATAGATTACGGCATAGGCGATGTAGCTCACCATCGAAATTATTAACGTGACAAGGCTAAACAGGACAGAGGCAAGGACGCTGTTTCCTAAAAAGAAATGAACAGCCAATTGAATGACTGCCGATAGGATTGCCACCAAGATCATGAGGACAATATATAAACCGACTAAACGCCAAACATTACCCCGTGTCAGGCTCCAGCTTTTCCTTAAACCAGGGGATACCTTCTCAAAGACTATGGCAGCGAAAAAGAAGCTCCAGCGGGTCAGAAGAAAGAGACAAATACAAAAGGCGCAAATACTGAGCAGGATAATCACTACTAAATGACTCCCGAAACCTGCGAATAATCCACCAAAACCAAGTATGAGGGCAAACATAATAAGTCCATATACAATACACCCGCCGAGCAGCGCCCAGCACCTTGAAAATGCGCGTTTAAGGATGGAGGAGATATTCAAGGGCTCTTTCTTTCTAATCTGATCTGTGGCAATGATTAACGAGGCATAGGTTATTGGGGCAACTATAAATGCCCATAAGATACTATAGATTACGTCAAACATCCCGCCTGTGGTACCCGTTTGCTGAAGGCTCTCCAGGAAAGAGGCCATTCCTTGGCCACTTCTTGGCGCTCGTAGAAAGGGAGTACCAGCCAAGCTTTGGCCAACACTTTGCAGTAGTTCAAGGGGGCCTGAAAAAATGAACAATAACAAAAATAGCCTGGAGAAATTATCCTTAATAATCCGAAAAGTCACATCCAAGATTTCTCCGAAGGAAAGCGGTTTTTCAACCCTTTGGTGTTCCATGTCTTTTCCTCATTTCATAAGTATTTCTGGCTAAGGCAATGCACAATAATTTGTCCAAGTATATTGTACATCCCTTTGGTATTTTGTGCCAGTATTAGGAGCATACAAGGGGGCTTTCGAGGTTAATGAAGTCATATCGTACACACAGCGGGACAGATCCATTGTTCTACATTATTGATCAACTCTACAAGCACATAATTACTTTGTTTGACCATGTATTATCATTAAGGACTTTCTGAGTGCTGAGTTAGTCATCCAGTAAAACTAATTATTACCATTTTTCATGATTCAACATCCTTTCAATCTCACCTTCTAAATGGATATAAATGGGCATACTATTATTGAATAACCCTTTGGCAGGTGATATGATATGGACAAAGATAAGAAAAATAGTATTACTGAGGAGGGGAAAGCCATGGCTACTCCTTTAAGCAAAAAGGAAGAAACAATTAAAGAAAAGTTAGATAGAATTAGTACTAAAGCTTCTGTCCTTACTGGAAAAGACGGTATGATCGAACTTGATCCTAATAATCCCCAACATAAAGAGTGGTTTGAAGATGATAAATGTAAAGGGAATTAACGTCCTATGCCTGATTCAAAAGATATTTATTTAGTTCGAATTTACTACAAAGGGCAATTAGGAGCTTTCAAATCCAGACCTGTGCTAGTCATAAATAATCTTGGCAATGGATTGGTTACTATTGTAGAAATTACGTCAGTTCCTCCAAAAAAGCCTCCCTCTCACTATGATAAATTTAAAGAGCCCATAATAAGATGGGCTGTTTACGGTTTGGCTAATCCTTCATTTATTAAATGTAAAAATATCCACAACATCGAAACATCAAGACTTTTTCAGAAAATCGGCATTATTGATGATGACGAGTTTATGCATATAATTGAACAAATAGATTTATATAACTAGACCTCAAAGGAGGTCTTTTTTTTATCTCCATAGCCTACTCGTAGAACTTGTCGTTTTGGAGATCTTTTTTCTTCTGAATAGCCTGGTCTCTGTCCTTGACGGCCTGCTGCAATTCCAAGTTGGTCATGCTCTCGACATCATGCTCCGAGATAAACTCCTCCCGCTCCTCTTCCGGGATCCCAAGGAGGATGAGCGCCTGGGTGTAAGTTAGATTCGTCACCAGTGACGAATCTGAATGGCCGTCACTGTCAGAGGAGACAAGCAGTTTCGTCCCGTACTCTTCGTTCAAATCAGGCACACTTTATAGGTACTGGAGTCAATCAGAATCACAATCTTTCCCAGGGTGCGAGCAATAGAAAGGAGTTTCCCCGAGCTGCCGGGTTTGCCGTTCCATACTACAAGCACATAATTACTTTGTTTGACCATGTATTCCTTTTTCTTTCTGATGCAATCCTTACTGTAATGATGCTGCAGTAGAGTCTCCTTATCGCATCGTTCAACAATAGAGAAGTACCTGTCACGTTGCGCTATCGTCCAATTTGCCGCCTGATCCTCACAGGGAATAACGCACTCTAGGGTGACTTCGGGATAGTCCCTTTTAAGGTCAAGGACGATTTCTGCGAAAAACTGACCTACACATAAATCAACACCGCTAATGAAATGAGTAACTCTCATAGCTTGAATCAAATAGACCGCCTGTTCCATCAGTACCTGCTTCAATCGCAGGCTCCCTGCGATATTTTCGTCAAACCCTATATGAAAACTTTTAATGCTAAGTCCCGAAAGACAGCAGGCAGTCCTTATCTTGGCACCTTCAAGAATCATTGCTATTTTAGGCAACCACCTTTCTCATAATAATATGGAATTGAGGCATATATCCTCTTGTATTATATGGAATGTGCTTCCATATGTCAACGAAAACATATGCTGTAATTCCGTATAAAGAACCGATGTATTGTCTATAATTATATACAAGGTGGTGAATTGTAATGTATGAGGATTTATTTTACGAAAGATTAACCACGCTCCGCACACAAAAAGGAGTTTCCGCAAGGGATATGAGCCTGTCTTTGGGACAAAGTGAAAGTTATATCAATAAAATTGAAAACAAAAAATCGCTGCCATCTATGACAGGATTTTTTTATATCTGCGAATACCTAAATGTCCCTCCTAAGGATTTCTTTAATGACGAAGTAAGCTTTCCGACAAAATTTAATGATTTAATTAACGAGTCAAAGAAGCTAAACGATGGCCAATTGGAGCATCTTCTGGCTATCATTAAGGACTTAAAGACAACCTAGAAAAGCAGGAAAAAAAAGGACTGACGTGTTGCAAGTACGCCAGTCCAGCCGATTGTCTAACCGAAGGTTAGCCTGAATTAGAAGTTACAAGAAATAACCGCCTCCTGACAAGGGGCGGTTATTTCTTGCAGAGGCATTTGAATGAGCGTGTCAAGGAGACGATCGGCCGCAGGTGTCTACTTTAAAGGGAGCTTATCAAACACGAGACGGTCTATTTGTTCAACACCCAGGCAATTTCTCCTTCAATGATTAATTCTCCCTGCCCACACGGAAAAGGAGAGTTCCATGCCTCATCAAATCAACGTTTTTTAACAGGTACCTTTCAAATAACCCGAAGCAGTGTACCTCATCTAAAAATCACCTTCAAAGGCCCGACCACATATTCTATCTATATATGGATAAAGGATGGAAAACCGAGATGAATAATGTGGTCAACGAACGTACGCCCCTCGTGATTGCAGCTGAGATTAACATGCTTAAAGATCACACCCATAAAACCGTGCTTATCAACTCCGTCGAGATCGGCCGGCGTCTGACAGAAGCCAAGGCTTTACTCAATCATGGGTAATGGGGTCAGTGGCTGAAAGAATCAGTTAGTTACTCCCAAAGCACCGCCACCAGACTCATGCAAATCTATAAGGAGTACGGCCCCAAACTCCTCGACGTTTCCGAAGGAAACAACAGTTCAAATTATGCAGCGCTGCACAATTTGACTTACACCCAAGCCTTTATCCTCTTAGGTGTCCCGGAAGAAGAGCGGGAGAAATTCGTTGAAGACAATGCCATTGATAATATGTCCACCCGAGAGCTGCAGCAAACAGTCAACGAAAAGAACCAGGCGATTGAAGACAGAGATCAGGCCCAAGCGGAAAAAACTCAGGCCATCGAGGAGAAAGAAGGCCTTAAAAAGGAACTGGACGGCAAAGACAGGGAAATTGCCCGCTTAAGCAACCAGACCCAAGATCTGGAGAAACAGGTGGAGGACTTTAAACTAAGTATCAAAAGGAGCTTGATAAAGTCGCTGAAAAGCAGCTGGAACTGAAGGAAGTTACAGAAACGGCTCCCTCAGCCGAGAAAATCAGCGAGCTGGAAGAACAGCTCAAAACGGCACAGGCCAAAAACTCCAGCCTACCCTACGACGCCCAATTTTCCATTCACCGCGAAAACATCCGCAAGACTTTTGAAGCGCTGCTAAGAAGTCTTACCGCCTTAGACAAAATAGACCCGAAGCAAAAAGAAATAAACCGGGCAGCTGCCCAGGAAATGCTGCAAAACATGGTTAATATGCTAAAAGAATGGCCTCCCGCTATCAAGACAAATTTACGGATTAATAATTAAGATCTTGCAACGTTCATGCTAAGACCTTCACCGTCTTCTTCAGCACAAACGGCGGAACTTGTCGTTTCGCGCAGGTTCCTGGACCCGACGCGGAACGACAAAAAGTGACTGCCCGTAAGCATGTTCCGCCGAGTAATCAGAGTGGTCTTGCCGGCACCATTTGGCCCCAGCAGACCATAGACACTGGGGTTCACAGAATTCGTTGACACGTTTGTCGATGTGCAGGTCGGCTATGTGGAGAAGTTTCATTGGGCTAGGCTCCTTTAACTAAATAGGCATTCTAACAATATCGAATATTTTGTCTAACCTTCAAATATATACAAACGACTGCGGTGCAAAGCTGATCCCAAAATCCGAAAGTTTTAACGGTTCTCGGTATTTTTTCACTTCACCTAACCTGTACGCGATAGCTTTTTCTTTATGCTCGAAATATTGATCGTAAAACCTTTTCGTGATTCCTGAATACTCTGCCGTTATATCCCAAACCTTATCAGGGATATCTTCGATTACTCCAAGTAAATCTACTTCGCCAACTACACGCATGACCGGTGAGGTTGAATAAATAACAATCTTATCCACATCAGATTTACACTTGATTTTCCGGAACTCGAACTGTTTACTGCCGTTAAAAATATTTTCCACATGCTCAGGGTTAATCGATAATAACATTTTGCGCATCTACGTCACCCATCTCCATTATTTTAGTAAATTGATCCTTACTGAAATCCAATTGATAAGGATGGGAATTAAACAAGCCTTGTCTCTTTAAATCCTTGTGAATAACATTATGTCCTTTGCCAAAATAACCGTTATATACTAATTCCAGAAGCGTCGGGACTTACCCGTGAATCATTGGATAGAGCAACCATTTGCTTAATATCACCTTTTTGAGTAGCCAGCAAATATGAAGATAATACACTATTGGCTTCTTTAGTGCCACTATTGACTTCGGCAGTACCATTAGCTAAGGCATTCATTGGCAATAAAGACATTAACAGCATAACGATTACCAATACGACACTTGCTTTTATTTTCATAAAAATTCCCTCCACTTTTCTTTTTTGTGTATCAGATTTTTGTTGTGCTATTCTCCTCCTTTCCACAGATTTTATAATTCCCTTACCTGACACGTAAATTATGTCTAGTAAGTGACTTATTAATTGTCACTCTCTGTAAATTATGCTATTTGTTCTTTAGAATTTTTTGACGATATGAAAGCTGACATCAATATTTGAGGACCCAAGCACATAATAAAAATAATTGCTAAGGCTTTAGGAACATTCTCAAACCCACCATAGCTGCCATTCACTCCGTGGTTGTACATGTAACAATTAATTTGGGTGCCTACCACGAATAGAAAAAGTCCAGCAAAACTCGTTATAGTAGACACTAGACCAGTTTTAACACTTCTACTGATTCGGTATACGACAAGGAAGCTAATGATATTGACAACAACCAAGAGCAGAGCAAACCTAATACGAGGGAATACCTCCATAAAGTAAATAGCTGTCAGGATAAAACCTTGACACCAAATTATGACTTTACTTATATTCCTTGGAGCAAAAATAGCTGCAAGTGAAGATATGATTACCAACACTCCGACTAAGTAAATTAGTTCTGCTAGAATTGGGATATTTACCCCAAGCACTATTTGGTCTCCCACCCCAATAATTCGTAATAGACTGTTGCCCATATCCGCTGTTCCCAAAATACCTAGAACTAAAAGTATTCCTATACCCATGCCAACAAGCCTAGGTCTATGAACACGGTCAAGCTGCTCCCCGACAACAATGGGATCGCCCATCTCAGCAATTGCCTTGTCTGTTGCCTCTTCATCATTAAGTCCATCATTAATGAAGGCGTTCTTTTGATCGATTATATGGTTTTCAATTTCCTCTAAAACAGAAGACTGAGCCTTTTTCCAACGTATCTGTCGGCACACGGCTTCCAAATAATCGGTAATTTTGCTAGGTTGTTGCAAAACCTGCACCTCCCAAAACAGCATTTACAGCAGCAGTAAATGTTTCCCATTCTTCTTTTTTCTCGTTCAAATGCTTGCGACCTTTTTTTGTGATACTGTAATACTTTCGTACCCTCGCATTATCAACGGTCTCTTCGTAAGAAGTGAGCATATCCTTTTGCTCTAAGGTGTGGAGCAATGGATATAATGTTCCTGCTTTTAACTCAAAAGTATTGTTTGACTTTTTTCTGAGTTCTTCAATCATCTGGTAGCCGTACATATTTTTTTCGTCAAGTAGCTTTAAGATAAGTATGGTGGTACTTCCAGTTAAAAGACTTTTATTGATTGCCATATTCGGGCCTCCATATGTAGATAAATCTATATAACTATAATATATAGAACATCTACCTATGTCAATACAAAAAATACAGAAATGGGAAACACTTCCTCCAACCGTAACCCCTTGTCGTCCAGAAGGACTGTTGTTAACCCAACGTATCTCTTTCCGTTTACTGTGTTTGTAGCACAGTAGATAATACCATTGAACTCTTTCAAAATATAAACCCACACACGCTTTCGTTCTGAAAGTCATGTAGGAATAGGAAGTCAGGCCGTTTTGTCACATAAAAAAAAGAGCATAGACTTCGCTAGTCCCGCTCCCTGTGTTAAATACGAATTACTCTTCAATTATCTGGATGTCGCCAAGAAATGATTGGTCAGAGTATCTCTCGATTGTACCTACTGTGCCTGTGACTTTCCGTGTCACCACTGGCAGACCGTCAATCCTAAGTTCAAGCAATCCCTTTACCGCAGTATTCACAGTGTTCAAGACTACCCCTGTGACCTCTGAGATATATCGCATGGAGGGGAAAGCTACTCCGTCATCATCAATATGGCTGGCAATCGCCAAGAGGACTTTCAATTGGGCAGGAGTTAGCTTGGCAAGGATACCCTTTCTGATCAACTCAGTATCTAGGGAAAGCATTACGGTAACATCACCATTGGAGTCGAATTTTTTGTCTAAGGATAAAAACATTTTAATCATCAATCCCATCCTCACTTTGTTTTTGTTTTACAGTAATTATGTAGGTGAGGATTTTGTTCTGTGACTTTCCCTTGTATCAATTTTTGCAACAACTATCAAAAATCGACGGAACTTGTCGTTCCGTGCAGGTTCCTGGACCCGAAGCGGAACGACAAAAAAAGGCCGCTCCCAATATATTCCGCTGATTACAAGCATGGGGAATGGGGCCAGTGGCTGAAAGAATCGGTCAGTTACTCCCAAAGCACCGCCACCAGACTCATGCAAATGTATAAGGAGTACGGCCCTAAACTCCTCGACGTTTCCGAAGGAAACAACAGTTCAAATTATGCAACGCTGCACAATTTGACATACTCCCAAGCCCTTATCCTCTTAGGTGTCCCGGAAGAAGAGCGGGAGAAATTCGTTGAAGACAATGCAATTGAAAATATGTCCACCCGGGAGCTGCAGCAAACAGTCAACGAAAAGAACCAGGCGATTGAGGACAGAAATCTGGCCCAAGCAGAAAAAGCTCAGGCCATTGAGGAGAAAGAAAGCCTTAAAAAAGAGCTGGACGGCAAAGACAGGGAAATTACCCGCTTAAGCAGCCAGACCCAAGATCTGGAGAAACAGGTGGATGACTTTAAACTAAAGTATCAAAAGGAGCTTACTAAAGTCACTGAAAAGCAGCCGGAACTGAAGGAAGTTACAGAAGCGGCTCCCTCAGCCGAGAAAATCAGCGAGCTGGAAGAACAGCTCAAAACGGCATAGACCAAAAACTCTAGCATACCCTACGACGCCCAATTTTCCATTCACCGCGAAAACATCCGCAAGACCTTTGAAGAGCTGCTAAGAAGTCTTACCGCCTTAGCCAAAATAGACCCGAAACAAAAAGAAATAAACCGGGCGGCTGCCCAGGTAATGCTGCAAAACATGGCTAATATGCTAAAAGAATGGCCTCCCGCTATCAAATTTATGGATTAATAATTAAGATCTTGCAATGTTCATGGTAAGACCTTCACCGTCATCTTCAGCACAAACGGCGGAACTTGTCGTTTCGCGCAGATTCCTGAAACCTACGCGGAACGACAAAAAGTGACTGCCCGTAAGCATGTTCCACCGAGTACCTGAAAGAGTAAGGTAACATAATCCATAACCTAAAACTGAGAAACAAATGGATGTTACCAAAAAATCCAGCCCTTCCCATATGGACTCCTCCCCCCAAATTTAATTTCCACCCCGAAAAACACCTTGCAATGTTAAGACCTTGTTATACAATTTCGTTTTCGTAAACGAGGATTCCCAGCGGACGCATACTCTTTTCGTCCTTGGGTATGTAAGGCCTCCTTACAGGTTGAGGCCTATAACCTTTCCTTTTCATCCGCTCAACCAGATTGTTGATGTTCTCCTCTAGGTTGCGTTCGTATTGCTCTTTTGTAACCTAATCAATTCCTGTTGCCTTGTTTGCATCTAGCTCTGCATGGCACTTTAATAGCATTTCTTTTGGCCTGCACACTCATAACAGTGGTAAATATAATGACGAACATGATCAGTATTGCCACTGCCACTTAAAGCTTCAACATCTGTTTGTCTTGTAACATAAGTTTTTGACCTTTTTAACCGAGTATCCAGTTGCCAGATATATTTTTTAAATTGCCTCTTTTGAAAGAGCAAATTCGGGATCATTTTTGAGTTTTTCCCTTTCCTTCAGGAAAAGCTTTCCTTCCTTTTCGGCAGCATCGTATATAGCCAACTTAATCAAACTGTCATCATATTCTTCAAACTATTGGTGAAAATGTATATGCAAAATCGATAACAGACGCTTTGTCTAGGTTGGGAAAGTAACTAAATTTACGACATTGCCGAAAATCTTTAATCGGCTTAATCTGGGATTGAATAATTTAAATACATTCTAAATTGGCTGATTATAGTTTTGCCATCTGATTCATACAAGGGAATTGATATATACCCCCCAGTAGCTTTAACAGACTCTTGGTACGCAATAGCCTCTTCCGGTGAGGAAACCGATGGACTCATATCGGTAGCTTTTATATATCCTATAACCCCATTTTCTCCTTCCATTCTAATCAAGTCCGGTTCTTTTACCTGTTCGTTTTCAAAGTAAGGCAAAGGTCCATACGTCTGTCCTTGCTCGTTAATTGAATAATTAGGGACTTTTTTTGCTACTACAGTTGCATTATTCGTTAAAGAATTTTCTTCATCCGCAGAAACTGTGGAAAAAGAAGCTAAGGTTGCAGCTATAACAATAAATGCCATCAACACAGTCAAAACAGTATTCTTTTTGGTTTTCATAATAGATACTATCCTTTCTTCAATAGGATTTCTGCTAAAATAATTTCCAATTGGATTGACTTTGAGTTTATGTTCTTCAAGGCTTATAAGAGTCATCGCATATGAGGTTTTTGAAAATTCTCCACCTGTTGTCCGAAGAACTGTTTCATCACAACATAACTCTATATCACGGTTCGCCAACACATACATGATCCATACAAAGGGATTAAACCAATGTACACTTACTACTACAAAAAAAATCCATTTCAATAAAACATCAAAATGCTTGATATGAATCATCTCATGAACAAGTACAAATCGCAGTTGTTCTTCATCTAAGTGTTTCATCGACTTAGGAAGTAAAATGATCGGCATTAATATTCCATATGTAACAGGAATATTAATATTTTCGCTCTGTTTTACCTGCACCTGCCGCTTGATATGGTGTTCTGCAATCCATGTGCTTATTTTTTCATCCTTTAGGGGTATTGCCATTTTATTGTCATGACAAAAGCGGATATGAGGAATTAAAAATGCAAAAGCAGATATCATAGCACCCACAAACCAAATAATTTCAATCCAGTTAAAAGACGCTACTGATAAAATTGGAAAATTTGAAATAACAGAGTTGATGTTCGCTTCAGCAAAAGAACCAGGCTTCGAAATTATCAATTGTTCCTGCATTGCATTTGTTTGTCCTACATATAAAGCAACATAATTCATGAGCGCATAAATACTATATTCAGAGTGAATTGAAAATGGCAGAAACAGTCGGCAGAGTACAATACCCCATAGAATGAGAAATATTTTTTTGGGCAATTTATGCAGAAACAGCGCACGAATCACTATCACTGTCAAAACAATCGCAATAGAAGATAAACTCATTTCAAACAGAGTCATATCAACCACCTCACTCCAAACTTTTTACAAGTTGCTTCAGGCGCTCAATTTCTTTCTGTGCTAGATTTTTTCTTCCAAGGACAGAAGCAACAAGCTGATCGGCAGCTCCATCATACATTTTGTTTATTAGCTCGGTAGTTTCGTATTCCTGTGCCTCTTCTCTTGTTATAAGGGGATGGCAAATAAATTCCCTTGGCTGTCTTTCTATTGCGCCCTTATCGAGACATCTTTTAATTACTGTATAGGTAGTGGTTTTGCTCCATCCAATCTGCTCTTTGATAATTTCGGCAATCCGCTTTGCGGTAGTGTCGCCTTCCCGCCAAAGGATCTCCATAATTTTCAACTCACTGTCAAAAAGTTTCATACCCATTAATATCACCTCTGCGCAAAAAAATATTCTATTACAGTAGAATATTATGCTTTTATTCTATCGCACTAGAACAGCAAAAGCAAATCAATTTTATCATTTTATACAGAAGTTTTTTATTAAACAATTTTCTCGGATTACTCTGATTTTGATTCAGGTTGACAAATTATCTCCCATATATACTTTAAAAAGCCTTGAATCATTCATCCAAGGCTTTTAGTGTACAGTATTATTGTTCTTACTATAATTAAAATGGTTCCATTGAATTCAGCATCTACACCAGCTTTATATCGTTTAAAAGTTATTTCTGTTTGTTAATTAGCATCGGCCACTAATTCATAGCTCGTTAATAACTCGAATTCACCAAGTACGGTTGTTCCATCTGCATCATAAAGAGGAATTGTACGAATATCACCACTCTCGCCATTTTGCTCAAGTGCCTCTTTGATTGAAGAAACCTCTGGTGTTAGATCATCAGCACTAACATACCCTTCGACCCCATTGGTGCCAATTGCAGAAATCAAATCCGGTTCTACGCCTATTGTATATTCAGATAATGCAGAGCCATAGGTTTCCCCTTTGTCATTAACGGAATATTCCGTCTTAAGCATTAGGTCATTAATAACCTCCAAGGTTTCAGTTGTACTCACGGATTTTGAGCTTGATAACGTCTGAATCGGAGATTGATATCCAGTATATCTTGTGTATCCACTCCCATTATAGAACTCAGCTTGATTATAAGCATAATATTGTCCCGCAGTGCTTATTCGGGAAGAATATACGAAGAATGCAGAGGTTGATGATGGATTATATGTCCAGGAACTTGAAGCCTTTAAAGAACCAGATGAATTATACAATCGAGCTTGGCCGCCCATATATCCTGTCGGCACATTCACATCTGCTTTTATGGGGGCAACTGCTTCGACAGTGTAACCAACGTTTGGAACATATCGAGTCCATACCTCAGATGTAAAGGAATACTCATGACCAGATATTTTGGGAGTTTTATATGTTGGAGACGCAGTATCAGCAAATGCTGTTGTTGAAATCGTAGATATTAACACAACACAGGTCATTATGACACCAAAAATTTTTGATTTACACGAAAAAAGCTTCTTCATATTTATCATCCTTTCTGTGCATTACTAATTAACTAAGCAGATGAGAATTGATTTTCGAAGTAGACTGTGATTTCTATCCACTTCAATTAAAATAATAGCTTTTCCTACTAAAAATAGCCCCTTTGGCATCACCTCTTTTCATCAATTGTAAAAATAGCCTACCCTTCATCTATTTTTGTCCATCACCTCCTTTCCGAATATTTATAGATTACATTAAACTCTTAAGAGTAACATCCTTAAGCAATTAGTTAAATTATAAGCAAGCAAACTCTACCTCATCTTTACCTCAATAAGCGAAATAGGAACGACTCTATTCTCTTTGTCCAATAAAATCCATTTTTAAATTCCTTGATCTAATACTCCATTGTCTCCCTTTTTTGTAAGTAAAGATGATATCTTTTGGAGGAAGCGACTTCGAGGTTCGTTCCAAAATTAAATGTCAAAAGAATAGCTGCCCGCATCATTTTAGTGAGAAGATTCATTTTTAAAACTCTGAGATATTGCACCTGTTAAACTAATTTCTAGAAAAATAGAACAAGCAAGCGATCAATATGTCACCATAGGGGAGTATAGTGATTGGGTCTCCAAAAGTTTGCCCGATGCATCATAGATTTTAGCGGTGGCACAAACCCGGTAAGTCCCATGAACAACGTAATACTCCCCTTCTACTGAGGCAATCGCAGCCCCGGTTGCCGATGCCGTCCATGTCTTAATTTTACTCCAGCCGCTGCCGGAGGATTTTTGCAATTCAGCAGTTACCACCGTTGTGTAGGAGTCAAAATAGCCGGCGGAAGCTCCTACACAGGTTGCCAAGCCCGATGAGCTTATAGCTAATCCCGGATTTAAATAGGAAATGTACGTAAATTGAGGAGAAATAATTCCTTGTGGATTTTCTTTTGTTGCCCCAATATCCGCGTAAACCGGAACTGCTGAGACAATGGTCATAAGGAGCACAAGAATCATACAGAAAAATTGTTTCATAAACTAAAAACCTCCCTTAATGTCTTTCATTATATAAAGACAAGCAAGGAGGTTTTTTGCAACACATTTTTTAAATTTTAATTAATATATTTTACTCCTTCAGAGATTTTCATTGCCACATCCTGGTCTATCTGAGCCCGAATCATAAATATACGGCTATTCATTTCCCATATGATTGTCACCACTGAGTTCTTTTCCACCAGTGTTCCCTCATGACCGTTTATATCGACGGTTTTAGTGACTGAAGCATTCTCCGTATCCAGCGCAGGCCTGTTGCCCTCAGTTAACTCCGTATAAGTAATAAACTCTCCCCGTTCGTTCTTAAATTGGATTTCGTTATAAATTTTACTTCTGGATATATCAGTGGCTTTATAGCCATCCGGTATATAAGTCGGAACATAGTCTTTGGTCCAGTTTACAACTGGATTTCCTCCGTTCAAACTATTCTCGTTCTCTTTTAGTGATTCTGGCGGACGAACCCACCGGCTCCCTGGGCTCCCAGGCCGCTGAGGGCTTGCCCCGCCTGTTTAAAGAAATTAATCAGGAGGGGCAGACCCTGTTAATGGTGACCCACAGCGTGAAAGCGACCAGCCATGCCAAACGGGTACTGTTTATTAAGGATGGGGAGGTCTTTCACCAGCTTTATAAAGCCGGAATATCGGATGAAAGCCATGTACTAGAAAATCTCCGATACACTGACCACCATGGCAACAGGCGGTGGGCGCCATGAGTAGATTCTTTTATGCCAAGTGGCTGCCACCAATCTGAAAAGAATGCCCAAACCTATCTGCCCTACATCCTGACCTGCATCGGCACGGTGATGATGTATTACATCATGATTTTTCTGTCTGAAAACGAGGGCTTGGGGAAAATGGCCGGCGGATCCTAAGTGCAATCGATTCTGTCCCTGGGCACCTATGTGATTGCTATTTTCGCGGCGATTTTTCTCTTCTATACCCATAGCTTTCTGATCAAACGGCGCAAAAAGGAATTTGGCCTTTTTAATATCCTGGGCATGGAGAAGAAGCATATCGCCAGAGTATTGGTGTTCGATACCCTGTATGTGGCGGTGATCAGCCTGGGGGCAGGCCTACTGAGCGGGATACTTCTCTCCAAGCTGATCTTCATGGTCCTGCTGAAAACCCTCAACTTTGAGGTGCCACTGGGCTTAGAAATAGCTAAGTGTTTATTAGTTTATGATCATATAGACAAGAATATATAATGTGGAATTTCCTTTCGGTGTAGATTCTGGTAGTTCCATTTCAACATTTCAAGGTACCGTGGTATATGCAATATGACTATAAGATATATTGCTCTATCAGGGTGACAAGGCAAGTGGAGACCATAAGCCTGTTGCAACACCAGAATGCCTGATGTAAGCGGGTTCACGGGATTGTAGTTGAAACATGCTTTGACGTGAAAGGATGATGCTTTCACGTCTTTCTTTTGCAAAATATTACAGCCGGTTTATCCTATAGTAAGAACTAACCAGCTATTACTTGCTCCTGGCATGGGTGTTTTATAACGGGTACAAGTTACTTTTATACGGGCAAATTACAGTATCAACTTACGGATAATCATCACTGCTTCTTTGTTTTAGCAATAAATCATACTCCCAAGGTAAAAAAGTATTACGATATGAACAGGATAAAATATATAGAAAAAGTATTTTATCTTTATCCCTCTTTTCTTATTATAGGCAAGCATAAAGGGTAAAGCCATGATCATCATCCATTGGTAATTTTGGAAAAACATTGACCCTCCCACAGCCATGGGGCTTATGCCAACGATCGTGTCTAGTATATATTCAATCGGATCAAATAAAAAAGAAAGACCCCAACAATACAGTTTGCTAAGAAAAAGAGGCAGATAGGATGTTACTGTGACTGCGAAATAAGCAATGCAAAAACATGTATATCCTATAGATAATGCTACTTTTTTGTCTTTTGCCAGGTTTATTAAAATACCTAAACATACAAAAACCAGCCCGCCCTCTAGAAAAAATATGTTGCCAAACATTGCTGAAAAAAAATAAGCGATGGTATAATCCGACAGCCATCTCGTACTTATTAAAAAAATACAAATGGCTATACTGAAAATTTGCCATGTCAAATAGAAACATAAGTATTTCTTGAATTTTTCATCTTTATTCCTATAGGAGTCTATTAAAAATATAATAATACACATAGAAAAAAGAGATCTAAAAAAATTCATATCTATATCAATGCAAACTTGTATTATAGCCATTAACAAACTGGCAACGTAAAGCCTTATAAGATAATTTTTTTTACTGCTTGTATATGTAAAACCCCAGGCAGAACAAAATATAAAAATCGGTGCGGAGATTCTTCCTATCCAACGAAGATATACTGGCATATCGGGAATATAAACTCCGATATGATCTATTAACATGAAAAGTAATGCTAATATTTTCAACATACCACTTGACATAAATAACTCCTTCCAAAAAGAACCTATCACAAATGGGAAAAGCCCCAAAAGCCATGATATAGGATTTCGGGGCTTTGAGCAACCTATAGTATTACCATATAGAACCATAAAATCTAATATATAAAACCATCAAAGCTAATACTTGAGCCCCCTCCATCAAAAAGAAGATAAAATTGTGTAGTAGATGACGGCACATCAACCCTAAACCCATAACTATGCCCTGGTTCCAGTGTTTCAGTTAAATATGTCGACAATATGTTTTTGGCCTTCAAAATTAAATTACTGCTCCCAGTATTTGTAATGCGTACAGTATAGCTAGTTTTGCCGGTAAACTTATAATTAGTATACAAAACTTGATAATTGGAATATCCGGAAAAATCATACTGTCCATTATCTACGATATTCCATACTGATGTTGGAATGCCTGTTCCTTGTGGCGTAATATCTTTTGTTTGGTCTGTTGGTTCTGTTGGCGAAACTCCATTATAGATTTCTTTTACAGAAACGTCATCTCTTGCTTTAACCTCAGAATGGTTAGAAAACTTAGCATTATCAGATGCCGCCACTGCAGGAATCGTTACTGACAAAAGTAACATAGCAGAAATTATCATTGTTAAAACTTTTTTCATAAGAAATAACCTCCTTAAAATTCTATCATACAGACTAACCAGATGATAACAATATTCTCTATAGGGCAGGGTGAAAAACAAGTAAAAACCCATTTAAGATAATATTCTGTAACAATAAACCTTATTTTTGGGACATTTAAATTAAATTGCTTCCCACCTTTTCTATAATCTCCCTTCACAAATATCCCCAGTAGGAGTATTATAAAAAACAACCTACATTTGTGTAGGGGCAACCTTCAGATCAAACGCTACTTTGCAGGTATAGTTGATCTGAAGGCTTCTTTATTAAATGGCAAAACCACTTAATAATTTCATTTATTCGTGATTATATAGGCCGAATCTGAACCATATGTTTGCATGTTATCATCCCCCTTGTGGATTTTCTTTTGTTGCCCCAATATCCGCGTAAACCGGAACTGCTGAGACAATGGTCATAAGGAGCACAAGAATCATACAGAAAAATTGTTTCATAAACTAAAAACCTCCTTTAATGTCTTTCATTATATAAAGACAAGCAAGGAGGTTTTTTGCAACACATTTTTTAAATTTTAATTTATATATTTTACTCCTTCAGAGATTTTCATTGCCACATCCTGGTTTATCTGAGCCCGAATCATAAATATACGGCTATTCATTTCCCATATGATTGTCACCACTGAGTTCTTTTCCACCAGTGTTCCCTCATGACCGTTTATATTGACGGTTTTAGTGACTGAAGCATTCTCCGTATCCAGCGCAGGCCTGTTGCCCTCAGTTAACTCCGTATAAGTAATAAACTCTCCCTGTTCGTTCTTAAATTGGATTTCGTTATAAATTTTACTTCTGGATATATCAGTGGCTTTATAGCCATCCGGTATATAAGTCGGAACATAGTCTTTGGTCCAGTTTACAACTGGATTTCCTCCGTTCAAACTATTATCGTTCTCTTTTAGTTCAAAAGACGTATATTGCTGCTGGATATCCTTTAAGTAATTGAGTACCTTTACTCTCAAGGCCTGCACACTCGTAACAGTGGTAAACATAATGACAAGCATGATCAGTATTGCTACTGCCGCTTTGTTTAAAATCTTCAACATCTGTTGTCTTGTAGCATAAGTTTGTGACTTTTTTAACTGAGTATCCAGTTGCCGGCTAAATTTTTGAATTGCCTCTTTTGAAGGAGCAAATTCGGGATCATTTTTGAGTTTTTCCTTTTCCTCCAGGAAAAGCTTCCCTTCCCTTTCGGCAGCATCGTGCATAACCAGCTTAAACAAACTGTCCTCATATTCTTCAAAAAGTTTTTTTCGAATTTGATCCGGACGGTTATTTGTCATAATTATCCATCTCCTTGCCAATCATTTTTTTAGCGTTTTTACGGGCTCTTGTTAAATACTGCCGGACGCTGTCGGGAGCGATATTCAAAATTGGCGCGATTTCACGATCATCCATATCCAAAATGTATTTAAAATACAACAATTCTTTCTGGTTTTCAGGAAGTTTCAATATGGCATTTCCCATTTTTTCGATTTCTTCCTGTTGAATAATCTTGTCGACTATCGTATCTTCACCATCTGGAATTGATTTCGCCAAGTCACTTTCTTCTCCATAATATAAGTGTTTTGTTTCTACGTCTCTGTGTTTAATAAAGTTGATAGCCACACTCCTAGAACTATAGAAAACATAAGCGGCCGTTTTGCAACTATTTAAAGTACGAATTAGAGAGATTTTGTCAACTAATTTTAAAAAGGTATCATTAATCAGGTCCTCAAGGTTGTCCAAATCATGGGTAATATTATAAATAGTCTTCCGTACAAGACCATAATAATCATGATATAAGTTCAACGCAAAGGCCTTATCGCTATCGTCTGCTAGTACCGCGATTATCATCATTACCATCAGATCACTTCCCATTATTTACTTTTGTAAAGTTTTTCCCAAGAATAAAGAGAGTTATTTTTATAGTCCCTACTGAAGCTTGTTGATCAAGATATTTATTTCATGCCTTTAGAAGTTAGTAAGTTGGTGTCAGGCCCGGGGCAAGTTAAAGCCACCGCCTGTAAAAGCGGTGGTTTTATATTACTCTCTTGGCGGAAATGGGTCATTACCGAAGGAATCTTTATCTCTTATCTGACCGTTAGGGCGATGAATTACAAGTTCTAATTCTTGATTACGGGCTATGCTTCTCGCGATATCAATAGCCTCAGACTGTCTATCTGTCTTTATTGTTGCTTTTGTATTTCCAGCACCCTTAACTTGCCAACACCATCCGAAAGTCGCGAGGGATATGCTTTTAAGGGAGTAAGATCACACTTAATCTTACTCCCTTGTAAGAGCTTCGTAACGGTCAGATGACGAGTTCAATAATACTACAAACAATAATAGCAAATTAAAGCGTAAAACTAAATGACTACTTAAACATTAGAAGTTGGCTCGGATCGACGTCAAGGGCTTTAGCGATTCTGTAAATAGCAATAATAGATAAACCATAGACTGATGTACTTTCAAGATGGCTAATGGTGGTATAACTCAATTCCGATTTTTCGGCAAGCTCACTCTGACTGAGGCCTCGCTGCTTCCGAAGAAATTGAATTTTAAAACCTATATTCTTCAAAAATTGATTCTCTTCCTTGGTATATGACTTGCTGCTGATAGGGGGCATATGATTCCTCCATTAGATACAACAATATTTTATCTAATTCTACCCAAAATGGAATTGCAAGAATACGCAGTATTAAGATATAATATTGTTGTTATACCGCAATATCGAATTCATTATTGTCCAGAAATAGTAGAGGAAGGAGTATTACATTGTTAAACATTTGTATATGTGACGACAAGCTTATCCAGCGTAAATATCTGATGATGCTAATTCAAGAATATGAAACTGAAAATGACGTCAGATTCAAACTTTATCAATTTGATAGCGGAGAAACACTTATTGAAAGTTCAACGAGGATAAGGAATTTTTTGATCTTTTCTTCCTTGATAACTATATGAAAGGAATGACCGGACTGGAGACGGCTTTACATATTCGGCGCGACAATACTACCTGCCATATTATTTTTGCATCGGCTTCCGATGAGGCTAATGCTTTTATGACCGCTTCTCCACTTCAAATACTTTCTAAGCCTGTTCAAAAAAAAGATGTTAAGTTCATATTGAATAAAGTATTAGCTTGGAAAGCCGGCGATAGTTACAAATCATGAGTTCTTAAGATATATGTAAGCATTAAGGCGCCAGCGCATTTCCTGTATATCATGTCGTGATAAAGACCACAAAATAAACCTGACCCCTTGAGTTGCCACTGGTAGGCAAGTGATTACTTGCATCTTAATTTTGAGTAAACGCATGTTAATAATTGTCTATTATCATGGATTTGCGTATAATAACATAAGAGGTGAATCGCTTTGAAAACGAGTGTTATAAAGGGTAAAAGAAATCATAAAAGAGTAATCTCCAGTGTCAGAGCTTCAATGGCGATGGAAGGATTGCAACCAAGTTTACATGCTCAAGCACTTGGCAAACTGTACCTTGAAGATAAAATTACCGGCAGAGAAGCAATTGCGAGGATAAAGGAAAAACACTCTGCTAAATTTGGGCTATAAAATGGGTAACGGCTTTTCAACTTATGACCCTTTAGAAAATCGGCAGTCAATCTATTCAGGGAATTCCTATGGCAGTTGGCTTTTGAAAGAGGTTATATTATTAATTAGTCCTTAATTACAAGTGAGCCTTGTAGAGGCGATGATTACTGCGGTTAATAAAAGTATTGAACCATTAATAAGTGTATCTTTGAATACATAGAACACAAGTAACTGAAAAAAGCAATTAAGACGCACCTAGGGCTAGGTGCGTCTTAATTCGGCGGAACTTGTCGTTCCGTGCAGGTTCCTGGACCCAACGCGGAACGACAAAAAGGCTACTCCAATATATTCCGCCGAGTACGGATGTTCTCTAGCTAGTAGTCCTGGGCTTGTTTTCCAATTGGATGGAGTCAACCTCTAGGCAC
This sequence comes from Desulfosporosinus meridiei DSM 13257, assembly GCF_000231385.2. Taxonomy (NCBI): domain Bacteria; kingdom Bacillati; phylum Bacillota; class Clostridia; order Eubacteriales; family Desulfitobacteriaceae; genus Desulfosporosinus; species Desulfosporosinus meridiei. Next base: position 3,537,376 of record NC_018515.1, read on the forward strand.
ATTGGCAAAAACTCCCTTTTCCTCCCATCATCGGAAAAAGAAGTCTTAATCTCTCCGACACTTTCAGTCGAATAGGGATTTTTCCGCTCAACATATTATCAGTCTCCTTGAAGCTGTTAATAAAGCCGGATGATCGAGTTAGCGCATCTTTTTTCGTTGCCTACCGGCGTCGTATAGTAACGCTGTTCTATTCCATAAAGCAGTTTTTTCAGTTCGTCATCCGATTTTATTTTAAAGGCATTATTCTGGTATTCCAAGTCTGGACAATAATCTCGGATATAGTCCATTACTGTGCCTTTTTGTTCTACCTCAAAGTTATTCAATGTATCTAGTGCCATTGCAATTCGATGCCTGTTCGCCTTTCCGACTTTGGCTACAGAAAATTCTTCGTCTAGCTGAACAAACTCACTTAGTAAAAAATCGGCTGTCTCAACTTCCGTTGCTTCTCTATACAGCACGTCCATTCCTTTGAAAATACAGGAAATTTTGGGCAACCGTTTAAAATATAAAATATCCTGGTCTCTTATGTAAATCGCATCTGCAATAGAATTGATTACTATTGTTTTGCAGTTTTCTTCATATCGAAATGCGTCTCCTAAATACAGCCGCTTTTTACTGAGTAGTTGGGCTTTGGTTACATTCTGAAAATAGTATTCATTTTCGTTTTGATATGAGCATAAAAAATCAAGCTTGTCCACATCTATGGTATTAAGCACATCATATTCAGCTGAATTAAAAGGGGTCTTTAAAAAATCCAAACAGAATGCTTTTGTCGAAAATTGAGCAATTCCAAACCATGAATCTTCATCAAGGTTATGATCAGGGCTATACTGAACATAGGATACAAAGTCATCAGGTAACTCGTATAAAGACACATCAGAAAGCAACTTTTTGTATTTTGGGACATTGCCTCTTAGCCTTAATTTTGCTATCAGATGATTCATTCTATTTGCCACCCCTATCAATATATGTGAAATTATTAATTCGCTTTAATTTCGAAAAACTGAGTCCCTGAGTGCTGCGAATACGTTTTTTGCTTATAAGAAATATTTTAACATTGTTTTCTGTCGTAATGTAGTAAAATTGATACCCCCATAATAGAAATAAGGGGTTGAAATATAGCGTTTGGGAAAAATAGGTAAATACGAACAGAATAGCGAAAGTAAATATCAACGTTTCGCAGTACGGAACACTAAGGGCAACAAAAAAATACCCCAAATAGCTGGGCAGAAAAGCATTGTTTGCTTGTTCTAAGTCTCTAATATCGCCTTCAATATTGTCATTGCTCAAAAAACGAGTGAATATTAAGCTAATTCCCGTTAACAGGACTGGCATACAAATGAAAATAATATAAGATATCCATCTAGGATAGCCGGATAATAAACCAATTTTCACCTGAGCTTTAATTAGAAAGACTACAATAATTAATGATGTAGAATTCATAGTTAAAAATAGCTGATATAGAACATTTAACACACAAGATGTACCTCCCTTCAATGCTAGATATTTTTAAACATTCAATTTGCTGCACCAATAGCTATAGAGCACCTTTTTGCTTCTTTTTCACTGGATTGTACAACGAAAAATATGTTATAGCCGCTGGGCTTTAAAGCATACCCTGAACCCATAATATTTTGTAGTAAAGCAGTATAATTTCATCATAAAGCCTCTGAGTTTCAGTTAACCATGCTATGGTTCATCTAAGTGATCCAGTTATTCTTTAGGGCATACACTAATTCCCTAAACTTTTTATACAATCATTTAAATCTTTTTCAAACTCATATATACTCTGATAGCGTCGTCCTCTCTTATCCATAGCTTTCATAACAACACTCTGACACATAACTGGAACGTAAAATCTCTTTTTAGGTAGTTTGCTACTTAATAAATAGTACAGTAAGGCTCCCAGGGAGTAAATATCAGATAGATGAGTGGAGTCCGCTAAATTATTTAGCTGTTCGGGATCAGTAAAATCTTCTTGTCCATAGCTCTTTTTGGATAAGCTAGTCCTAAATGACACTGATTCAGGATCTTTTGCCAATCCAAAATCGGCTATTTTTACTTTCAAACCATGTTTAGTTTCATATAACAAAATGTTATTTGGCGCTAAATCTCGATGATATTTATCTTTCTCATGTAAGTACTTAATACCTGATACAATCTGATCAAAAATTTTAATACGTTGATCTACTGAAGCATCATGATTATCTTTTATCCATTTTTCCAGAGAAAAGCTTGCTAATGGCATAGTAAACCAAAAAGGTGTACCTTCCAGCTGAATCTTCTCAACCTCTACAATGTTTTTGTGCCGTAACTCTTTAGTTAGCAATCTAACCTCTCTCTTAAACCGAAGTATATATTCATCCCCATCATTTCCATAAACCTGTTTAAAGTAACTTCTCGGAAAAAGCACTTTACAAGCTACAATTGTATTTGATTCAGGATCAAATACTCTATAAACTCTGGCAAAAGAACCACTTCCGATTTCTTTTAAGACGATCAGCTCAAACTGCTGTTTTATCTGTCCTATCTTTAGGATCTCTTTTTTCAGAACATTAATGGAGTATTTTAAATCGTTTAAGATTGACAGCTGGACTTCTTTGGAGCTAACCTCAACAAGCCTTTCCGTACAATCATTATATACCTGCAAAAAAGTATATAAGGCGCTTTCCGTGGAATCTCCGACAACTTCACCAATTCGTTGGAGACAGCAATTCATTTCATTTATGTAAAACAATATTGAATCTTGCTGAATTTCGGACTCTATAAGTTTAACAACTAATTTTTGCAATTCCTCTACTGGTGAAATTAGTATTAAGGGTGCATGCAAAGTATTATTTATATCTGGAAGAAACACCGAGTTAAGCTCATCCAAGGTTATGCCTGCTGAAAGAGCAATTTCATTCTTGTAATTATTTAATAATCCTGGCTGACTCCAGATTTGATTTGATAAATAACGTAAAGGTAATTTGCTTCCCTTTTCTTTTAAATTGACATAGTAAGCAACCGAAAGAACTATTGACTTATATTTTTTAAATGACGTGCAATCCGCTATCACAGCACCTGATTGATCTTTTATTTCTGCATCTTCAATCCATTGTAATAAATAATCTTTCATCGGGCTTCCGCTATCACTTAGCAAGTTTATTACTGAATCTTTTATCCTCATGAGCTCTAAGTTGTAATCTGGACCTCTCTCGATTAGACATTCCATAGCCCTAGGATCAAGTTGTATTATTTTAGGCAGCCAATCAACCGTTTTTCGAGGCTTTTGATTTTTGAAGGTGATTTGAATAACACCATCTAATAATAGAATTTCTAAAGAGTCATTTAAATCTAACCATGTAAATCGTTGAAGTACTTGATTAACAAAAGGCTTATACTGTTTTGGACCTTTTAAAAGTAATTTAAGGACAAATTCCATGATCACTTTTTTACCATGCGGTTTATTTAAAGTAACCTCTACCCCACTATACTTCCGTCCGCTCGCTAACATTTCAGTTGGGAAACGATACTCATTCTTATATAGTTTACTTACTTCTATGCCGATATGATGTTCATCAATCTTTAAAATGTACTCCGGAACCATCTTTGATCATCACCCCTATTGATACCTTCTTCGCTTATTGCAGGTTTCTTCTAGCACGCTTTTTTAATATAAGTTGGTTGGCAAATTCTTTTCCAGGCTCACAGGCGCTACAAGTAAAGGCATGATCGATCCAATCAATGCTTTTTAAAGACTCGCCTTGTTGATGGGTGATAAAATACTGGATATCCGTAACTTGCAGAAGTTGCCCAATTTCATTGCCCCGATCGTCGTCCACCCGGGCCTTTGGCTCATCTAAAAACATGATGGGTGTTGTTTTTCCGTTATTGTTTTCACTTAAAGCTGCGAGCAAAATCATTAAACTGGTACTGGCCTTTTGCCCTGAACTAAGGTGTGGACCGTCAACTGCAACTGGTTCTTTTCCATCATAGCCAATAAAGAGATGAATTTCCCAGGTTTCCGGTTCTGGAGTGACTTCGACCAACTTTCCTTTGGCCGAAGCCTTGAGTAGGTCTGCAAAGCTTTCAAATTCTGTAATATAATCTTTCATGATTTCTTTAATATGACCGCGGAATTGAAATAGCAAATCATCACAGGTCCTTTCAAGATCCGAACGGTCTTCTTTTAATGTGCGTAGGTTCTTGGCTAGAAATTCTACTTGTCCTTCCTGCGCTTCGACCAAGCGGACGACTTCCTCATTGACAGAGGAATCATAAAGCTTTTCTTTGTCCAGGAGTAAAACATTCAACTCATTGCCCATTTGCTTGGAAGTAAGCAAATTCCCTTGTGGGTCCATAAAGGCGCTACCTTGTACATCATAAGCGATAAAGGCGATGTCATCGTCACTGAGTCCCAGCGCTTTCACTTCCGCCAAGGTTCGCTCTACAGAGAAAACGTGGGAATCAAGTTTATTCTGCAACTCCTTATACCGTCTGGAAAGATCTGCTGCCTTTTGTACGGCCTGATTTTTATTTTCAGTAAATTTTATTTTTTCTTCGCTGGCAACCAGCTCTTTTCTCCGGATTTCTTCTTTTTCCTTTTTTGCCTCAGTCCTTTTCACCGCAGTTTCTTCTATCAAAATTGAAAGTTTTTCTACTCCATCCTGCAACAGACTATACGTTTGTTGCATCTCCGGCAGCTTAGCCAATAACTCTTGGTTTTTGATAGCCTCCTTTACTTCGTCTAATTCGGCTTGGGCATTACGGACACTGTCCTGCAGTTCTCGAACAATGCTTTCTTTTTTCGGCAGCAATTCTTTTGCTCGCTTTTTCTCTTCTTCAATAGCTAATTTACCGCAGCATAGAGTATGGTATTTCATATGAATCGCGCCATCATTATCTTGAAGCAGGCCTTCCAGCGTAATACTTTCAATCCCGCGCGCTTGAAGGGCGTGGCCTTCTTCGACCGTTTCCACAAGATAGACGTGGTTCAATCGGTCCAGATACCCCTCCACCTTTCCCTGGTAGGTGATATTGATAGCCGAGCGAATGCTGGAATAGGGGATATCTTTTCTTTGAGGAAGTTCTTTTCCACTCTTGGGCAACGATACACGAGCCCCATATCTAGCCTTTTCCTGTATTTTTTTGGCAGGAAGGTAGTTGTCCGGTTCCACAATGATCCGGTATCGGTTGTTGCCGATATAGGCCTCGATAGCCTCTTGCCATTTTCTCATATCCGGTTTCACACTGATGGCATCGGCGAGCATAATAAAAGGAATTTGATTCACCTCAAGAATTGGTCTGAACTTTTTCGCTTCTTCTTTATAAGGCAGGAGGTTCCTTTCCAAATCGGAGAGCTTTTGTTTGATTTGGGTAAGTTCCGCTTGCCCCTGAGAATAATCCAGCCTCTTTTTCTCCAGACCCTCTGTGAGAATATCTTTTAGTTTGTCCAAATCATCCATGTTTTGCGATTCAATTTGTTTAAGCCTATTAATTTGCTGACCAAGCTTCTCAACTTCAGGTTCCTGCCGTGTTTTATCGTTTGTATATCGGATAATATCATTATTCGCTTGCTCTTCCAGCGCATCCAGACGGTTATATTCGTCTTCCAATCGGTCAATCTCTGCTTGTTTGGCGGTAATTTTTACAGTTAGCTTATTAACTTTATCCGACTCAGCTTTTCCCATTTCTTCAACTTCGATTAATCCTTCTTCTATTGACCTCAGCGTCTCCTGAGATTCAAAATATTCAAGCTTTTTAAGTCTTAGTCTCGTTCCATTAACTTCCTTTTCCGCAGCTTGATAAAGACGGAATTTTTGTGCTTTTTGTTTAGTTTCTTCAAAACGAGATTGAGCTTGCTTCATTTCTTCTTCTGCTCGCTCAATGGATACTTCCTGTTCACTTAGCCTCTGTTTACTGTTATCGTAACGTTTCTTATAATCCTTTGTGCCTTTCAGATCAAAGATTAAATGAAAAATTGCGTGTGGAGATGCGTTCACCACTTCTCGTATTGTATCAGGGCTCATTGCCATCAGATTACGAAATTCTTTTGTAATCCCCAGGCATTGCTCCAAATCTTCGAGATATTTTCCCACAGTCAACGCCACTTCACTGTAGGCTTTGGTATTAAAATGAAGATCCTTCAGATCATGAAATTCTCCATCGAATAAATAATAATCTCTGGCCCATGAACCTTGCTCATTTTTATAGATCCTACAACAAGCGGTAACCTCGTCTTTAAATTTTCGGGCCGCTTCAAAAGGACGCACCCCATTCACCGGCAAGTTATGAAAAGCTACTCTTACTACAGCCCAGTTACTTTTTTTATGAACATAAAACGAAAATGTCCTTTTGCTTTCAAAATGGCTGGCACCCAGCATCAGGCGAAGTCCATCCCAAATTGTTGTTTTCCCGTGACCGGATGGGCCAATAAAGGCATTGACCTTTTCATGAACTTTATACGGACCATTCGTGCTAGGCAGGTATCCCCAGAATACAGTTGAGAAGTCTTTAATCATTCCAGCTCATCCTCACCGTCAGCTATTTCTTCTTCAATTTTTTCAATAGAGTTCAGGCTTGCAGTCAGACCTTGGATGACATAATCGCATATATCCATCAGCATATCACTATTCAACATATACATGGCCGGCCCGACAGTTATTTTTGATTTACCTTTTTCTAAGAGAATATAGTGGTGTTTTTTTAGAGGCGTCAACAAGGTTTCAATCGTTTTGCGCGAGCTCTGTTTACCTTGCTGAAATTTCGCTCCATAGTTGTAAACAAGCTCATCCACGGTCAGACTCAGTTCATTTTCTGGGTCGACATGACGAAGCTCCTTCGGAAGGACGAGCTTCGTATATATGATGGTTAAGAGGGCCATATGCCTCCTGTCTATCCCTTTAACTCGTTTCAGAAAATAATCGAATGAAGCAGAATCATACTCTTTTTTCAAACGTATAACATACCATTCGGTTCCAGGAGGATTGAGCAACTCGTAGCCCATTAGGGAAAGATAGGTCTGGACATCACGAAACAGCTTAAGATCCCTTTCAATTGGTCCAATTTCCTTTTTAGAGATCCAGCCATAATGAAACATAGAACATATTTTTTGCGCTTCAGGATTAATGGTGGATTCATTAATTTGATCCATTCTTACTTCTCCTCAAATTGCACTCTGTTACAATTTCAACGGGACCTTCGGCTAACTTCTTATAGGAGTCGTTTACTTCGAGTTCGAATATTTCTTTTCCCGTAGTTTCCGGTTCTTTGTTGCTTCTTAATTCTCCGGTCAATTTGATCAGTTGCCCAGTCTTATACATAGCCAAGCCGAAACCATCGATATCTTTAAAGAGAAGTTCATCCATGGGGGCTTGATCTTTCAATTTCATTTTTAACACAATTTCCTGATAAAAGAGTTCCATAGGATTTTGCATCCGATCAATGATCATTTCTTCTTCAATGATATCCACAGGTTCTGGAGGAGGCGTAGCGATGATCTCTTCTTTTTCGTGTTCGAAAAACGCCCGCGTCCTGCTTTCAATAATTTCCTCTCTGAGTTGGAATACTTGCTTGGGTGCTGAAAAGTTTTTTTCAGCAAAGTTTGCCAGAATTTCCTTAGGCGCGTCATGTAGGGCGGCTTCTATCATTTCAGGGGAAATAAATTCACCTAATCCTTTTTGACTTTCTCTCTGAAATTGAATAGCCATTGATAGGATTTGGGTTGTTAAATCCAAAATACTGCTTGTTACGTCAAAAAATTCATCGTATCTTACTCTGGTAAAAATCTTTCGATTGCTGTTAAGCGTTTTTTGCGTATCTTTAATCACTTTAATAATTCCTTGGGTCTGCTTGCCGATCTCTAAAATTTCCCGCCGTGATTTCTTTTGAATCACACGCTCCAGATAGTCTTTCCATACTGACAACTCTCGAAATCCCATTTTTTTAAGAGACTCAGTATGCTCTTCATCCATATTAAATTCATCAGCGAACTCCGCTAGCATAACGGTGGTTTTAATCTGCTCTTCTATAGAAAGGTTTTCCTTGGCAAAGGATAAAAACATAGAGGACAAAAAGGATCTTACTTTCCCAGGGACTTCATAATCAAATCCGTCGAATACGATCCAACCTTTGTCCTGAAGTTCTCTGATTACTCTATCCCGGGACCTCTTGCTCATATAACTTAAGTATTCTTGGGCTTCCTCAATGGAAAACCGTCCTGCTTCACCGGCTAAAGTTTTGGCACCTGCCAGAATAAGAATGATTAATTGAGTGTTTCTTATTTTGAAAATATCAAATAGCTTAAGGTGCTTTTCAATACTTTTGATCATAACGATATCTTTATGCGCTAAATCGTAATCGCTTTTTCCCTCTACCCCCTTTCGATTGTTAGAATTAATAAAATTGATTCTCCCGGCAGAACCAGCACTGTGTTCGTTATTAAGAGTATCTTCCAAAGAAACACCTCCTTGTAAGATTAGTAGAAGGTTAAGGTTAAAACCAACCCGAATAGTCTATGATAACTTATTCTTTAATGTTTAGATGAATTGATTGCCACGCTGCATCTATAATTTCGTGCCAAAGATCTAAAAATAACACCCTTATTCTCATCTGACTCCTTACCCAATGAGTTCTTCCAGCTTAATAGATAACACGTCTCCAATTACCTCCGCAATATAATTCCTTAGGATTTCAAGATCGCTAAATTGTCCAAGATATACGCCATTCCTTTGCGCCAGTGATACTGCTTAAGCGCGCTGCGGGACTTATTGTCTTTGCTTCTTGCCAAGAAATCAAGCACAACCTAACTGTAAAAAGACCTGTATCTGGCCCTAGGGGCACCGTATTAATCCCCGACAAAAGGTCTTCACCAAGATTAGGATCTAAACTTAAAGCACTTAAATGGTCTACTCTTGAATTGCTTCGGAATTTGTATCTGTCCAAGCTGATAAATTCATGAATGCCACTCCAAGCATGTAGGAATCCAACTCCCCAAATAATAAGCAATTTTGTTAATACAGTTGCTCTCCTTTGCCAAAGAAGAACTGGTATTACAAATCGGCGGAACATGTCGTTCCGCGTAGGTTCCTGGACCCGATGCGGAACGACAAAAAATGACTGCCGGTAAGTATGTTCCGCCGAGTAATGACGATGCTTAATCACAAACCGTGCCATTCTTTCCCTCGCCCCAGTTAACACGGATACTAGGCAACCAACTGGGCTTTTCCTCATGCAACCCACCCCGAGTTACCCTCGATGCAATTTCGGATGGAAATATCCTTACTACTAGGACATCAGACCTGTGTCTGCACTAATTTTCAAGAAGAAGCTGCTTAATACTACTTGCAAGGAGATGATTAGCAAATGCAATCCAATAAAACTTGTCCCCTTGTTGAACAGTACCTAGGGTATCTTGTCGTTATAAAAGGCAGATCAGAAAACACGGTTAAGGAATATCGTACCGATTTACTTATGTTTTCAGCTTTGTAATGGCATCCCGAAACAAGCCTATAGCAAAATCTTTGTAGAGGTTGACTTGGAATTCATAAAAAAAAACGATAACTCTTAACGATATGTTTACAACAATGCATATTGTCAAACTGAACTACACGCTTTGAGCCTAGCACTAGAGCAAGAAAAACCGTATCTATCTGACAATTTTGGAAGTATCTCAAAACAAAGGCTCATCTTATTAATAACAATATTGCTGATAAATGACAACCCCAAAACTCCCTAAAAGAATACCAAAATATTTAAGTCTAGAAGATCAGTTAGGCTTCTAATTCAATGCGAGGAGTCTCCAGCGATCATTCGTGAATGGAATCGAGAGGCTGCGTTTAATAAGGTCTTACTTATTCAAATGTCCTATTAAGGCTATCCAAGAGAAGACTGGATTTGTCATCAATATATTTAAGTTGTTCATTGTTGCGCGTTCGTTTTGTTTTATATCAGGTTGTCATTAGTCAATTTTCGTTCCAACCCATTCATAAAACTCCTTTGAAAGTTCGTCTTCACCGATAGTTATCATTTCACCTTGCTGTGAAATTTGAGGAAACAAAGAAATATAGGTGACGTCTTCATAGTTTTTAATATCAACAGAGTCTCTTCCGGAATAAACACATATAACTTTGTCAACAGCCTGTCTGCCTGTTTTACTTTTAGGGTCCCGATACTTAATCCTATAATAAGAATCAAGTTGTTCCATGTCCTTTGTGTTGTAACGTTCCGAGTATATCCCAGAAAAGTTTTTGTGTTTAGCATCAATAACCAACATACCAAGAAACTTTTCTTCTGCAGGTTGAATATCATAAAGTTCTATTCTGATATCTGGCGCGTTTCTATTCATTGTATAAAATAGCTTATTAAAATTCTCTGCATCGTGTCTATTTCTCGGAAGTTCTTCATTAAAGGTAATTTCAATTCGATGAGTCTCATTTGTCAACGAAAAGCCCTGACCATTTGGAATGCCCTGAAAGATGGTTTTTTCAAAATCCCCATAAAACTCATCTGCAGGGCTGTAGCCAACTCCTGTTAATAACTCTATGATTTTAAACACTACGTAGTATTCATATACTTGCCATGTTGGCTTAACTATGGGTGAACGTTTTCTTGTTTCCGCATTCGCCCTAGAATCAAACTTAGAGTTTTTATAAAGCTGATAGAACCTTTTTAACGATCGGTCATTGAACTTATAATCCTGTCTTCGAGGGATTAAACGAATCTGGCTAAATTCAGGTTCATTTAATAGTTTCGAAAAGCGGTTTTTTATTAAGCACAACGAATCAAGCCATTCATTGTATATAGAAAGATGCAACTCTAACTCTTTTATCTTCTTTTTATTAACTATGGATTTGTTGCTTAGATAATATGAGTAAACCGTGGATGCATTATAAGGCAACGACCGATACTTATCATATGCCCAGATACTATCTAAGTTTAATTTAACGATCGCATCATCAGTATCTGCGGCTTCCTTATTCACCATATCTAACACTGATTCAATATTACTAATCCAGTTTGTGATTATGTGTTTTAGAGCAGCACATAATTCCAAATCAATTTGCAACAAATGTTTCTTACTATAATGAGTTAGCTCGCCTTTTCTATCAAAGGGTTTCATTATACCAAGTTTAATCACCTTTGAATCAATTCGCTGGGCCGTATGACCATTAAGGTACTTTTTCTCAAGATGGTATAACTTATCAGATTTGATTCCTTCAACTAAACTAAGTATTTCATGATTATGCTCGACATGAAATCGTGCATAATCATGATGCCACTTGTTAAACTGAAACCGTGGGTTGTTATGACCTCGTTTTCTCTCTAATAAATCGTAGCACATGCCTCGATAGGTTTCTTCGAGATAATCATGTATCATACCAACTTGAGTTTCATCTAAGTGGATCGGACATATTTTAATAAGATTAGTGTAGCAAGACTCGTTGCAGAAGAGCCTAACGGTTGAATACCCCAATCTAAATGGAAAACCACCATTATGAGAGTACAAGTTTTGAGGTTCCCCGACATGAATCGTAATAACCTCACGGGAATCCTGAACCTCTACTTCAAGAAATGAAGAAGTTTCCTTAAACCCCTCGTCAGACAAAAGACTAATATCGAGCGAATACTCTTCTAATATGGTAATTTTTCCGTTATCGCCATAGAGCTCAGGACTAAATGAAGAAACATGATGCTCCTTCTGGCCTACTTTGATGGTTAGAGACAATGGTAGAATTTCGCCATTACATTGTATAGCCATGAATTACCAGCTCTTTCGCCTTTTGTTTTAAGAAATTAACCGATTGTTCAAAGTTCTCAAAGACCTTTTCCTTGTCGTCATCATAAGCTTCAAGAAGTTGCATTATCTTGCTATTTACTACCCTATCTGTATCTAGGTTATATTCCCCTAAAAGTTCGATTAACATTTCTTTGTGGCCTTTAAGCTTTGTAAAAACCCTTTGCCGTAATTGCAAATCAAATGCAGAACGTCGAGCTATTAGAAGTTTACCATTTTCGTCATATGGTATGTTTGCAATATAACTACCAATAGCTTTGCATACCCTAAAACTAACTCCATTTTGTGCATCAATTTTACTTAGCTCTGTATGGATTTCATCTAATAGTGTCAATTCTTTATCGTTCATGCTTTGAAGTAGAGTTAATTCTTGCGCGGCCTTTCTCCAACTGCGAAAGATGTCTGCAGATATAGCATCATATGGCGGCACGCTAACTTCTTCTTCATTGACATTTTTAGCATTTAAAAATGATTGTTTAGTCAAATAAATAACATTGGCCCTATCGAGCAGTCGATTGCTAAATTCTTTGGTTGTCTCGTCAAAATTAGCCGTTCCGATCAGAATAACATTTTTCCCAAGTTTGATTGACTTTCGATATTCTTCGTTTAAGCAATATTGTCGTTCACTAACCAATTTTAATTCTCGGTGATTTTCACTTAACTCAAGAAGTGATATAAACGGACTAAACCAATATTCAACCTGACTTAAGTTCATTTCATCAAAGATAACCATATAAAGTCGGTCTGGGTTTTGGCTTGCATTATATAAAAACCTCGCCAGTCCGCTTTCACTTTCTACATAAGCCCCTGTTAAAGGGTTGAGGTATCCAAGAAGGTCTGAAGGTTCCGAATAAGAAGGGCTAATAGGTATAAAAAGTAAGTCCTCCCCATTTTTTAAACCTAAAGCCTTTGCATACTCTAACGCAAGTTGCGTTTTCCCAGTTCCGCTCATTCCTCCCAAAATTGTCAAGGAATTTGTTTTTACGGCTGTATGAAAATTATAGAGATCTTTCTCTTCATAGTATAAATTACTTTCGTTTACACAATTCTTCAAGGATTGCAGAAACTCATATTCTGTAACCTGGCCTGCAGGTGTCTGTGGCTCGGGTGAAGCTTCTTGCGTTTGAATTGAATTTATAAAATTCATATTTGTGTGATTGTTCTTTAATTCCTCTGTGTAAGAGACACCCTCATTGTTAAATAATGTTCTTAATTCTTCTGCGTAATTATGCGGGATAAAATACAGCCCTTGCCAGCTGCATCGGCTTGTTTCCTTAAATTCTGGCGGTAGCAATACCTTCTTTATCTGTGAGGGGTCTACAGGGGTAAAAGTGTTAATGTTTCTCGGATTGGCGGTTAAAGCATTCGAAGGCACATGATAAAGTACATCTTCACAAACAATGAATTCAGGACATGGCATCATTCCGTTATAGTGTATAAATTGAACTTGGGTCTTTTTCTCGAGAATCGACTCAAATCGTCTGCGGTCAATATGAGATACAACACTAGGAACGGTTACGTAGGAATCTGCCTCAGGTTTTTCATCTGAAATATGAACCATCTCAAAATTATAGAAATATCGTTCCCTAGAATCATTTGGGTCTCTAATTGGCCGAAGAACCGGAATGGCTAAAATAAGTCTATTCGCAAGATTTTCCTTCAAGAACGATAGATAATTCTCTGGTTGATGAGGAAGACCAATACTATTAAGAACTTTTAAATTTCTTTCCACAAATGAAACAAATGACTGAGATGAAACTTGGTTAAACTTTACAATCGGCTCGGGCAATGTTGACACGGGCTCAAGATATATTACAATGCCACCCAAATTTTTATGATATCCGATCGGAGTCCTGTCTACAGATAACGGGAAATTCCCGTTACCTGAACCACCTGGAGCTTTAAATAATATATAGTTTCGTTTAATCCAATCTATATCCCCCATATTTAAGGTTTCATTCTCTAACCATCCCATGTTATACTCCCTTTCCTATCAATGCTCTCAACCAATCTGATTCGTCAAGTGCCGGAATTTCAACAACCTTCATACAATAATCCGAGGCAATATTCTTAACTTCTTCTAGGTCTTTTGTTTTTCTAAATGCCTGTCGATGGAGAAATAATGTCTTACTTTGGTTATCCTCATACCATTTAGGGTTTTTACATTCCGAAATGTAAATAATCTGTTCCTTTGGAATCCACTTCGGTATACTACCTAGCAATACTCGTGTTGATGCAATAACATAGTTGTTATCGCTAGGGAATACTTTCATTAACATGTTTGCTTTCCGCACGGTTTCCTTAATTGTATTTAAAACATCATAAATTGAATTACAGTTTAATGCTTCAATTATCAGTCTAAGTTCTCTTTGTGACTCCCCGACCTTTGTTGTTTCATCTGTTAAGCGACTCTTTAATTCTTCAACCTCATTTTCTTTATGATATAAGTTTTCTTGCAATTCGAGATGCTTTTTTTCTTCTTCTTCGAGTTTAACATTGACCGTTTCAAGCTTCAGCTTTTCTTGATTCAATTTTGAGTTTAAGAATTCTATCTGTTCCTCTTGCTTTTTGATTGTTTCCCTAAGAATCTCCCTTTCTCCCAAATATGTTCGTTCATCTTTCTTTTGCGTTTGCCAAGTTGTTAAACACTGCCAAAACTTCACGCGATTTTCAATATCTAAATCCTTGCTGTAATCACCATTTAAGAAAGTATAGAGTAAAGCCATTTTTTCAACAATCGTTCCCTCGAACGCTAAAATATCAGATATTGTTTTTGCCTCTGTCGTTGATTCAATAGATGATAATTCATTCTTAATGTCATCCGTCCGAAAATTACACAATTCGGCATACTGCTTAACCAAAAAAGTTTCAAATCCAGAATTCGTTATATACTCCTCAAATAACATGTTTCTGTTTATAGCAATCCAATCGTTAATATGGTTCTTATATGTCTCAGGGTCTATTGTGAAAATGTAGGCTAAAAGGTAAGGTTCAGGTACGTTTGTACGCATAGCACACTCGAATAAAATCATCTCCCCTTGAACTTTTGGTAGTTGTAGGTCTTCAACAACTTTTTGACCTATGCGTTCTAATTCATCATAGAATTTTAGGCCTAACGGTTTGCCACGTCTTATCTTGTATCCTTCTTTAAACAATTCGTCTAATGAATTTTTTAGCATTTGAAAATTCATTTTATCGATTGACACTTTTCCCAAAGGTCTATTTAACGGTATGGTTTTAACATAGTTTATCAACTCTGTTTCTTTAAACCGCGAAATAAAAAATTCATGTTCGTACATTATTTTTTGTCACCACCATACATGTAATTTCATAGGTAAGAATTTCAATCTAGTAATTCTAATTCAAATTCTAAACATGGCCCCACCCCTTCCATAAATTGATTATTTTAAATTTTTATGTACCATTTTTATAATGAGTTATCTTATTAAATGTTGCAAGAGCAATTAATATAAAAATACCTTAATATCTATAAATGAGCAATTTCCATAACATATATTTACAGATAATTAGTTAAACTTCTCCTTAAGTAACTTTACGATGCTTTAAAATAACGTCTAAAGGTATTCCATTCCTACCACACTATAATCCATTGAATGTATTGACCTTTTACCGCTTTTCTTACTTTTCGCAGTCCATTACCAAAGAGTAGAGGTTGATGTAGTCCAATGGTACAGTACATATGAGTAAAAGCAATTAAAACTACTTGGTATTTATTAAAACCAAGATTTCCCTTACTTTGTCGAAAGAATATCTCAATTGACCATCGTCTGCTGTAGTAATTCAAAATGGTGTGTGTTTCTAATGAGACATCCATACACAAAAATACATGCAAAGTTTTTGGCTTTTGAAAGGCTTCTTTAGGCCAACAAAATAAGACCACAGCATTCTCAACCCCATTTAAAACGCCTTCATATCTATAAACCCAATAAGATGAACCGTTCACAGCCACAAGGCGAACTTCTTTTTGAGTCACGTAGGATGCAAGGTATCGAGACGATACTCTAATTCCTTGAGGATAGAGAATGCGATTAGTTTTAAGAGCACCAATTAGTTGGTAACCTTTTGCTGCATAGGCGTTAATTAGCTTAGGGCATGTGTACCAAGAATCGACTAAGGCGTAGCCTGATTTAGGGGGAATCGGCATGGTTTTGGTCAAGTTGCAGGCATCATCTATTTTGCTTTGTTTAGTTTTATCATACCGATCAATTTCATAAATGAGCGAGTGTTCGCCGCACTGAACAAGAGTTGCTTGGACTTGATGTCCCCAAACACTTTTACCCTCTAAGTGTGAAAAAATGAAAATCTGCCTGTGTTCGATTGTATGTTGTGCCTGTGACGAAGGTTTAGTCTTATTACAAACAGTGTCATCACGAATCACGAAAATAAGTTGCTCAGTTTGTTTGAACGCGATACAACAAATTGGAGGGATTCTCGTTTAACAATTTTCCGAAGATAGTATTCGACGGAACAACGTTAGAGTTGTCATTTATTGTCGTTCCGCGTCGGGTCCAGGAACCTTTGCTGAACGACAAGTTCCGCCGAGTACTAATGGAGGTTCGCCCAATTCAAAGTTTGTTTAATAAAAGGAAAGTGCTGGCTTGTTTAATGAGATAGCACTAATATGCATATTTTTGACCTTTTATGGATCCGATCTAACTGCCCTCCCATTTCGAATGATCTAAACAAGTTTTTATTAAATAGACTCTTCATCTTTAGTTGCTGCCAAATAATATTATTTATTATTGGTGAACAAATATAGCGTGCTCTTGAACGGACTTATTACATATCAAGATCAATCAACGATACAGGAATCTCAAACCCATCCATCTTATACTGGAACATCCGCTTCAGGTTTCCGTCGCAGGTGGAAAAGAAGAATTGCTGAATTGCAGCATTTTCTCCATTCCCTTTTCTACTCTCCGCTAGCTGATACTTAATGAGATCTATAAAGGATACCAAATTGATATCGTCCATACTATTTGTTATGTCATCGACAAAGTAGCAATGAAAACTTCCTGCCTCCTTACGGCGGAACGCGTTGCCCAACAAATACGACAGCATAAACGCACCCAACTGTCCATCGCTGATTATATTTAAAATAGGATTCTTATTTTCATCACTGAAAGTCAGCTTTGTATCTGACGCTTTGGCGTCGTTGCCCTGTAGCTGGAAGCCTTCAAGGGTGGAGTGCTTGACCAGTTTACTGAAAATGCTAAATAAATAGGGAGCAACCCCTTTCACCTCGTCGTTTTTCATCTGGTTGAGTTTTCCTCGGAGTACGTTTGCCCGTTCTTTAACCAGACTCTCTAACTCTGCTTTTTCCTTAATCTGTTCGTCTAGCATATCATTTTGTTTTCTCTTCTCGCCAAGTTTCCTTGTAAGGTCCGTCAAATGGCGATTTCCTTTACGTAATCGTAATGATATAATTTTCTCTCGTACCTCCAGTTCTTCAAAAACAAACATTGATGGAACTTCTTTCCCCAGCGGCCTAATAGCTTCTCTTACCACCTCCGGCGCAGTAGTTATCTGTTCGCAGTCTGAATAACCGAGAAAAGTTAGCAGCGAATAAATATTCTGCTCCTGTTTTCGAATTAAGTCTGAATCTATCTCCGCAAAGCCATTATATATTTCGAGCGTAACGAGGTCAGCAAACTGCTCTGGATTCAAACCTAGCGCTGCAATCTGTGTGAAGAACAATGCTGTAGTCTCTACAATTCTCTTATCCGTCTCAAGCTCTTTATTCAATATTTCTTCCGCTGCTTTCAGGACATCTTTCAGGTCTTTACCCAGTCGGACCTGGCACGTTTTCCACAGCTGTTTTTCCTCTTTTACCTGCTTCTCCATCGTCAGTTTTTTAGCATCATGGGCCTTAACGTAACTTTCAGCTTCCAAAGCAAGTTGTTCTGCCGGTTTAGATGCAAAAGGTTCTTCAGCGCCGCACAATGGGCATTTTCTATTCTCCTTGCGGTAGTCATCAATTTGTGCTCGGACACCCACCAATCTTGAAAATGCAGTCAGCAACTCATCGCCCTTTTTGGAGTCCTCAAAGGTGGATTCTGTCTTGCGCCAGGCGTCATTCAAGCGAAAATATTCTCCCCAGCGCGTCTGCCACTCGGCTGGCGTAAGTTCAGCGTACCTCAGCTCTGAGGCAAATTTACCGGCCTGTTCCAAAGTTTGATAAGTTAGACCCTGGAGCTGTTCTGATATTTTCCTTCTCTGCTCCTCTAAGGTACGCAGCGTATTTGGGTCGTACAGTTTATCTCTGATTGCTTGCTGAATATCTACTTTTTGTTCTTCAAACTGCTCCTTTACTGTCAGCCTGCGTCTCAACAGCATAAGCTCATTCAACCAGTTTGTGGCAGCATGATACCCTCCAGCAATTAGATCTTTAAGCTGTGTTTCCTGCTCCTCCAGGCTCAGCTGATCCACATCCAGTCGTTCGCCCGGATAGCTGGCACGTTGTGCATAAACTGGAATCTGAGCAGCTTCTTTAAGGCTTTGCTGCTCCTGTTCCAACTGTGTAAGCCGATCGTCGGGTGTTTTTTCGCTTTGTAAAGCTGTTACTTGATTTTCCAATTGTATTTGCAGTTGTTCCAGATTAGCAAGCACTTGCTTCGCTTCAGAATGTTCGAGTGTAAAATCCTCAAATTCCTCTGTCATATCCTTGCGGCTTTTACAGCGAAAATCTTCTGCTTTCTGTAAATCACAAATAAAATATTTATAAAAAAAATCTGTAAATGGTCTATCGCCGGAGTCAAACCACTTTGTAAACCATTGTTGTGCAATTTCCGCAGTCAATGTTTCTCCTGCCTGTGTAATGAATAAAGACGTCTTCTCTGGGTCAAGCTCATAGTTTGTTGTACTACGCCGAAGAGTCGATTCCATACCATCTTCCTCGAAAGTCAGCTCAACCCAAGTTTCTTCCCTCTTTTTGCAGTTTTTGTTGCGCAGCAAGCCAAAACTGTGTGCTTTCAGCGCATCACCCTTGATGCGCATTTTATAAGGTTTATTTAAATGCTGCACATTACCTGTTAAGCACCATTCTATTGCGTCAATAATGGAAGTTTTACCCTTGCCGTTACCTCCGAAAATCAACACTAATGGCGCAATTTCTGCATTCTCTGTGGCAAATATGAACTTCTTATCCTGATAAATTCGAAACATATGAATGTGAAGTGCCTTAATTCTTAGCATTGCCCAGCCACTCCTTTACTGCTGCCACTTCTTCCTCTGAAAATGCTTTTTCCGTTGTATACGTTTCGTAAAGACACATCACTTTATCGCGCCTGGGAAGTATCTGTTCAAGCTCAGATTCAGACTCCGATGCTGTAGTACCCTGTGTCAGCTGATCAAAATAGAAGGGCAACATTGAGAGGTCCGACTCGGTAACGTCACCATTTTCTATTGAGACAAACAGCTTGCGTGAAATATTCGTACTCTTTTCCTCCGACATGGCAGCGGCACAGCGTGCTATCACAGGATCAGAAAGCAAGATCTGCATAACATTGTATTTTAGCAGATACTGTGACTGCTGCTCGCGACCGGGTAAGCTACCGAAGTTTAAAAAGCTCAGAATCCGCTCGTCCCATTCTCTGCACAGAGCTTTTATTGCGTCTTCTTTCCAGCCGTCACTAACGTCTAACACTAGCAACAGTTCACATGGAACCCCTGATTCGTTGCATAACAGGTAAATTTCGCTCAATTCTTCCGGTACTGTCCCATCATCATTGCAGAATTCCTCAATAATAAAGCTCTCAGGACCGTCAGTCTCCATCTGAAGCAGCGGTTGATACCCATTTTTAGCAAAATATGTGCGCCACGCCTCCTGATACTGTTCACTCATGATTTCCCTCCGTATTTACATTTTTTAGAGAAAATACTATCAGCGCAATTTTCATTTTTTGCCCATTCACCTTCATCAATGCCAATGCATTCCATGCACTCTACTACAAACCGATCCGGTGAAATTGACGCTACGTCCAGTTCTTCCGGAGCAATGCGTGCAACATCGATCGAATAATCACCAAATCCACGTGTATCAGCACTTCTGAGATACCACTTTTGTGGCCGTTCATTCCAAGCACGTACCCGCTTCTGCACATTTTGAATCTTTCTCCTTGGACTGTCCCCAATAGAACTCATGATGATACTACGCCTCGACCAGTCTTTATGATTTTGGAAAGAAAATGCGATATACTCTCCGATTCCAGGTAATAAGCACTCTTCAAACGTTTCTTGTCTTAAGTTAAGTTTTATCTTCCAAATTTGATGATAGAAAGTTATAATTCTATCTTTGCAAATATATAGCGTATTACGTAGGTTCTGCGCTCTGTCACTTTCACTTGGCACTTTTGAATCAGTACTAACTGTATTCAACAATTGGACAACACCACAAGGTCTATCCAAATTATTCTTTACCCACTCGTTGGTAGAGACATACAAACGATTTAAACGTTTGTGGTTATCAGGTGATAATTGCTCATCGACAAGCTCACAGTATGCTTCATCCACAAAGCTTTGTATAACAAAATTAAATGACTGTTCAAAAGCCAGCGCTTGTCCTAATGCCGCGAAGAAATCTTCACGTATCACCTTGCGGTGCTTTAGCAGTTCCTGATTGTCTGCCGGCTGGTCAGGTTCATTATAGCGGTCTTGCACCAGCTTTGTTGCCAAGGCAATTAACAGGTCTTGCCGATTATCCGTATCCTCAACCGGGCAACAGTCTATTTTAATGAGAGTATCGAGTTTCTCTCCCAGTGCTTTCCGGTAACTACTGATGCTTTCCCCCACTTCTTCCATCTTATACACTCTAAGAAAGTCTCTCAGGTCTTCCAGTTCATAGAAAGATGCGAACAGATTGTTTTCCCGTTCTTTCTTGATACCTGTCTGAATACATTCTTTAACTTTCAACTTAATCTCAGCAGCAGTTCCCTGAAATCTCCTATGTCCCTCCGAAAGATTCAAATATTGCTTTGCAATCTCCTCATCTGGCTTAGTCGCTACATCTGCATGAAAGCTTAACACTGGAATAATGTCCCCGCTATAGCCGTACTGACGTAACTTGATATATTGGTAATAAAGCTCCCGGGTAATTGCTTCAATATCCAAATTTGTCTTTGGTGTATATTTGGCTTGAATAATGCGGACACCATTGTTAGTTACTGCGCAAACATCTTCGATATATTCAGAGCAAACATACTCTGTTTCTTCTTTAATCAACTCTTCAACAGCAAGTAAATCCTGAAACAAAAAACCACGAACCCCTGGCGCAGCATCTCTCCTGTTTTCACCAATATGCATATCTGGCAGATAAATTTCTGCGTCTTCAGTTACCAAATCTCTCTCACTTCTTTTCTACATATTCATTATTAAAAAGCTAAAAGTCTTCTTTAAGCATCTAAACCCGCTTCCTATAATACTCCTCCAACTTCTCATCACACCGCCCAACAATCCATTCCTTCTCCTCCTGAGTCATCCTCTTCCAAACATGCCGATTAAATTCCACATACTCAATATCCCGGCACCGACTCATAAACCGCATATCCTCAAACCGCTTAAAGGGATTGCTAAAGATATTTCTCTCAACATCCTTTCGGGTATATCCGTCTTTGCAATACAGACTGGATTTCTTCTCAACCACCAGCCCGCTCTCTTTTCTGACCCAATAGAAATCCATGAAGTAATTAACCATGTCCTCGACCCGAACTCTTCCGCTTTCGTCAACATTCTCAAGCATGGCTTTGAGCAGTACCGGCTTATAGGAAAAACTCATATCCATAGTCATGACCATATCCATAAACTTATCTTTCATATTGGCAGGATTAATCAGCTCCCAGCCGTATTGTTTAGCATAGCTCTCCACAGTCGCTTCCTTAAAATACTTAAAGCTCCTTTTATCCCCGAAGGGTACCTCTAAATCAGGGGTTATCTTGCCTTCACGCAGATACCGTTCAATGGTTTCTGTTTGCACATCAACCATTCTCACGAACTCCAGCTGAGATATCATCCCTTTCACTTCATCCTGCCAGTTAAAGAGATCAATCAGCTCATAATCTGCAGCATTCACTGGGAAATCCAGAAAGACAGACGGTTTTTCTCCTCTGGCGATTAAATCCCTGTCCATTTCAAACTGTTTCTGGGAAGCGACAACGTACTCTCCCGCCCTATATTCCTTCAGGTTAAACATTCGATGCAAGGAGTAGGGCATGTTGAACAATCCGGCATTATCAATAAAATCAAAAACCATCAGGTAGTCCTTACCCGCACACTTGCGCATCCCACGGCCCAGCTGCTGAACATAAAGTGTCTTGGAAAGCGTTGGCCTGGCCATGAACAACACTTCCGTTTTCGGACTGTCCCAACCCTCGTTTAAGAGATCACAGGCACATAAGACTTGGATGTTTCCATCTTCATAACGATCTAAAATCCTTGCCCTTTCTTTTGATTTCATAGAGCCGGAAACAGCTTCGCAATGAATTCCCATTTCCTTAAACAAGGCAGAAATCTCCTGCGCATGCTGTACGGAGGCACAGAATACCACGGTTTTCTTATCCCCAACATAATTCAGATAGGTTTCTGCAATGAGCTTATTTCTTTCCGGCACAAAGAGTTTACTTTCTAAGTCCTGAGCGTAATATTTAATGCCATTGATTCTCACCGTGGAAAGATCCACATTGGTCTTGACCCGGATACACCTGATGGGAACAAGTTCCCCTAATTCCACGGCTTGCTGCAAATCCAGTTTATGGGCCACATTTTTAAAGTCCTCCAGGATGCTCTCGCCATCGGCTCTGTCCGGGGTAGCCGTAAGCCCCAGAGTAAATTCAGGCTTGAAATAACTCAAAACCTTCCTATAAGTATCTGCCGTTCCATGATGGCATTCATCGACGATGATATAGCCAAAGTCATCGGGTTTGAACCCTTCCAGATTTCTGGCAACACTCTGAATACTGCTGCAGATAACATAAGCGTCTTTAGCTTTTTCTTCGGCAACATAGAGACCTGTCTCCGCCTGATCCCAAAGTTCTTCAAAGGTGCCTTTAGCCTGGGTTATTAGTTCTTTGGTATGAGCCAGAAACAGGGTTCGTTTCCCCAGACGTTTGGCGTCACTGACTGCGGTCACAGTTTTTCCCGTGCCGGTAGCATGATAAAGCAGAGCGATACTCTCCCCTTGATCACGCATGGTCTCTAGGCTGTCTAAAGCAGCTTGTTGATGTTCCCGCAGTTCAATCACCTTGCCCTTCTGCTTAGGCAGATAATCCTCTAGCATTCTGAAGGCAGGCATTTCTCCCACAAAAATCCGCAGTTCGTCCTTGACCTTTTCAGGTTGGTGCTTCAATTGATTGTATACCCAGCGATAAATCTTCCAGTTATGATAGATCAGGCTGTTTTGCTTGGCAAGGTCATCATAATATTTATTAGAAGAAACCTTATTGGGGTTATGATAGGTTTCACCATCAATCTCGATGGCAATTTTTAAGTCTTCACTTTTCAGCGCAAAATCTATGGAGCGTCTATTGCCATAAATATCGGTGACCGGATACTGAAGAAAGAGATACTCAGCTTGATCCGGACCAAAGGTATCACAGAACAGCTCGACGAAGAGATCTTCAGCGACACTGCCCAAACTGCCCTTCTGCTTAATCTTTTCTGTCAATTCCCTTCAACCCCTCAACTGTCGCTTACTTCTTTAAGCAGGAGCTTATCCCGGAAAGCGCCTCTCTCCTCGACCTTTTGCTTTCTGATATCCTTGAATTCCTGCCGAGAGACCCCTTTATAATCCAAGATGGCGTAGACCACTTCCACTAAATCCGCCAGTTCTTCAACCTTCTGGCTGTCCAGATACTCCAGAAGCTCTTCCCCTAACTTGGCGTTTAATAAGCCCAGGTACACTGGGCCTGAAACCTTTTCAATAATAGCTTTCTTACCGCTGTCTTCGATGATCTGGGGGATCTTGTCGCGAATCAGTTTATTGTAGACTTTTACCTTCTCTGATTTGCCATCACGGACTTCATTCTCATCTATTATTGGAATAGTAATGAACCCATCCTGATCATCACCGAAAACCTTCCCCTGATTATTGGCCAGCCAATAGGCAGCATAGGAGCATAAAAAAGCATCCAGCTTGTCCTCAAGGTTCTTAAACCCCTTCTTAGACATAGCTTGAATGCTCAATGAATGATTGAAGAAATCTTCTATATTATAGACGGGGGGATTGAAATCACTTAACCTCTTTAAAAGGTTAACCATCCGACCCATCTCCGTTTTAGTTGTTTCAAATTTGATCTTATGTTTGATTTTATATTTAACAGGAAAGGCATCGGGAAAAAGGCCTAAAGTTATTCCCGTGGGAAAGGTTTCGATAATCACGTGCTTCTTATTGGTTAAGTCACCTGTGAGAGCAAAAGCCGGCATCCGCTTTTGAATGGCTTTGACGACCTCTTCTCCTCTGACTACTCCGAAGTGGTTGAGCATAAAGCTTTTACTGCAGGTGAAAACAGACAGATTTTTACCATGAATTTTCTCTCTCATAATAGCTCCGTCACAGTATCTGGAACCTGTTTCGTTATTCACGATTAAAGGAGCATCAATCCCTACGATGGCTCCTTCTTGAGCATGTTCTGCAACGATGTCCGCTATCATTTCGTCGCTGAAAACCTGGGACTCAAAATAGACGATTTCCCCATTGTCAGCGATCACACAAATTCCCGATTCATTGGCATAGGTCCATGCTAAGTCGATTCCGATGTAACGCATTTATTTAACCCCCAAAGTCTTTGGCTTTAAGTCAATTTTCAAGCGAACAGTCTTTTGGACATCATTTGACGTATAGTTTCTTTTTCGCCGAACTTCCTGCTTTTCCTTCCACCAATCACCAAATATTTTAAAAACTATGCTAAGGAGCGCCAGTCAGTCTTAAATCTGATTGGCGCCCTTCAGAACTTTTGGCATCTATATTCACCTAACTTTCCAAACTAAAATAAAGCAAAGGGACTCGAACCCTCGTAGTTTGAGTCTTTTTGCTTCTATCATTTTTATGCTACATTAAGAATTGGCTATTTGTATAACCAATTCTTAATTGTTAAAGAAATGAATCGACACCTGCTCATAGCACCATCTATAAAAATAGCGGTATTAAAAAGGTTAACAATATGTAAAGCATTCCTGCCATTGCTACAAACAAAACTAACGGGATTTTTCTGCCTGCAAAACTATTAGTTAATGCCCCTTTCTTTGGACATACAACAATGCATTTTTGGCAGTTAAAACATTCAGCCGATATTACCTTCTTCATTTTATGCACCTCTAGATTTGAGGGACATTTCTTTGTACATAACGTGCAATTGATGCACTTATCTTCGCATCGGACGATACCACTGGGGCTAAACCGACCTGCAACTCCGGCGATAGCGCCCTGTATGCAGATATATTTGCAGAAGAAATAATCAATAAAAAATGAGCCAATAATTGTTACAAACATCAACATAATACTTATCCAGGCTAATCCAGGCAATATTATGCTATATTGCTCAAACACATCGTCAACACTGACTTGTAGCAGAAACTTGCCGCTTGCAATGGATAATGCTACAAAACCTGTAAGTATGATGTATTTCACTGCTCTAAGATATTTATCGAGTGTTGCAGGAACTGTGAACCTTTTTTTTAAAAGCTTGAATCCTATATATCCAACAATTCTTTGCAGCGCCCCCACCATGCACAAAAAACCACAAAAGCTTCTTTTGAAGATAATGGCAAACAAAATAAATACTATTAGAGCTGCCATAATGCTAAGTTGAACTGCATTTTCGAAAATCGCCTCAATAAGGGAACTAAAAACAACCGAGAACATTATTAGAAAAAAAGGAATGGTCGTTTTTGCTAATTTCTTAGTATTAATATTCATTACATGACCTCCGTATAATTGGTTTGGTTTACATACCGATTTCAGTATAGTTGTTGCAAATTAATGTTATATAAAAAAAAGATTAGAATATCAAAAGAGTTTTTTAATCATTTATTAATCTTTCTCCAACGATCACACTGTCCGGCAAGAAGGAAGTCGTAAACCTGCAGATAGGAGAAAACGAAAGCGGCAAATACTGGTTTGGAATTCTGAACGATCTGAAGAACCGGGGAGTTAAGGATATCATCTGATCTGTGCAGACGGGCTTACAGGGATAAAAGAAGCTATTTCGGCGGCTTTTCCTAATACGGAATACCAGCGCTGCATTGTACATTAAGGTAAGGAATACGCTTAAATGTCTCATCAGATCATTAGAAAATAAACATGGCCCAGAAACGACAACATTGTCATTCTAGGCCATGCTTTACTTCTCCCCATCCCCGGCATATGGAACAATACTCTTCTTAACATTCCGGACTCCGCCCAGGGGGTTTGTGACATCCCCCTCATAACGGGGAATAACATGAATATGCGCGTGAAAAACGCTCTGCCCGGCAGCTGCTCCTACATTAACCCCCACATTGTAAGCGATGGGATGGAAGCGGCTGTCTAACAAATCTTTTACTTCCTGAACTAATCTCCAGGTGCCCAGAACTTCTTCTTCGGTTAGGTCAAAGAAGCTTGCTACATGCCTCTTGGGAATAATCAGAACATGTCCTTCATTGACCGGGAACTTATCAAAAAAGGCCAGGGCCAGATCGTTCTGGACAAGGATAGCTATCTCTGGGAGCTTACAAAAAATACATTCATTTACTTTGCTTCCCCTTCTTTCCTAACAATGTGATCTTCTCTCTTTCAGGCCTTTTATATGTGAGCCGGTTGAATAGTTTACAATCTATGGATATAATATTTAATAAGGACTGACGTGTTGGAAGCACGCCAGCCCGGCAGATTGTCTAACCGAAGGGTTAGCCGGAACTACGAGTTACTAAGAAATAACCGCAATCCTTGGACGGGGGCGGTTATTTCTTCTTCATGATCATAACAATGAGTGTAGCAAGTATTATAGCGTAGGCTTCCAACAAAAGGATGGAAACTCTCGACGATTCCACCGGGTTAGGGCCCCCTCATGGATGGGGTTCTCCTTATCTGAGTGTATAGATTAATCCCCAGAAATGACCGAACAAAAAACCTCACCGATAGCACTGACAAAACTAATTTTTTGAAAACCCTCGCCTGAAAAGCGAGGGTTGTTTGATTTTAATTGGTACCAAGCACCCCTTTAGCCCCACCACGACACTTGCAACGGTTTTCTGTCCACTAATCGTTTATAAGTATACTTTGGAAAACCTACTAACAATCCACCGGTGACTACCATGTTTTCCGGTAGGTTCAAGATACTCAGCAAGGGCTGATAATTGGCAGAGGCGCACCCTTCAAAGAATCCCGCCCAACATGTTCCCAATTCAATAGCCGGGGCGTAGAGCTCAGCGTAGGCCAGGGAAAAATGGGTATTATCCCGTCCACGGGGGTGAAAGTCCTTGGAGGTCATAGCTATAATCAGACAGGGAGCGTTTCGTAATATGACATCTTGACCGGTTTGGCGATAAGTTTCCACCACTCTGCTATAATACTGTGCCCAGGCAGAACCCTTTTTTAATTGTTCTTCCATCCAATCAACGGTAACAGCCGTTATTTTGCTTAGTATTTCAGCGTTATCAATGACGAGATAGGAAACACCCTGAGTGTTGCCTCCGCTTGGGGCCAAGCGCGCCATATCCAGGAGCTGCACTATTTTTTCCCGGGGTACGGGATTTTCTTTGTAGCGGCGAATAGACCGTCGGGAGCGGAGAAAGCGGGCTGCAGTGTCAGCGTCAAGGACAGGTACATTTTCCAGGGGCAACTGTTTGGCCAGCGGTGCCTTCACGTTATCTATTGCCGCCACAGGACACACAGCTACGCAGTGTCCACAGGCAATACAATTCCGTTCTGTGGCCTGGGGCATTTGGTTTTCGATAATGATACTTCCTGTGGGACAGATTTCCGCACAGATTCCACAGCGGATACATTTTTCCTGGCTAACTTGAATCAGATCCATACTCATAAATTCATCACTCCTACTTTCCACTTTGTCCGGTTTTTTCAAATTCTTCATATACTCACCAATATATTGATGTGGAAGCTCTTGTCTCCCTTTCATCATGAGTAATTTGGTGAGTCCCCCAGTTGTTAGATCTCAGTGGATGCCAGCTTGATTCCCATTTCCCAAGCCCTTTGACAATCAAGGGGAAATTGTTCAGCTTTCTGTTTTGCCTTAGCCTCTTCAGAGAACATCGATGATTCATAGTTTTCATAATCAGAAAATTGATAAGTATCATAGCTGTATAGAGTTGTAAGAGGATTTCCAATGGTTTTGGCAATCATCATTTCATGTAAATTTAAACTTTGCTTAAGCCCAAATTGCTCGATTTGCTTTTCTGATGCGTTCATAGTATAGATAAACCCGGCTGGGATTTTCCTGGGATACACTGTTGGTATTTCCGGATTATAGATGCTATGGGAAAACAAGAATCGCTCTAAAAGTGCCCTCATACCGGCTGTAATGCTCATATAGTAAATCGGTGAACCAAAAATAATCCCATCAACTGTTTCTAATTTTTTCAGTATCTCTGCTAAATCATCCTTCATGGCACATTTTCCATGCTGCCCGTCTTTTCGTTTACACGCAAAGCAGCTGATGCACCCTTTGAAATTCAAATCATTGAGATGAATCAATTCAGTTTCAGCTCCTTGGGAAGCAGCCCCTTCAAGAGCTTTGTTCAGCAAGGTTGTTGTATTCCAGGTTTTTCGCGGGCTGCCGTTAAGAGCAATAATCTTCACTATAGTTCTCTCCTTCAATGATCTTGAATTTTTAAAGACTGGTTAACTTTTAAAACACATTTTGCACAGCTATTTTCGTTACCTTAATCATGCTATAATTATAGTACTTGGTCAAAACTAAACAAGTACGCAAATTATTTTGACTAAGTATATTATTTTTTACCAAGTATTTTTATTGACTAAAGGGGTTCGATAGATGGGAAATAACCGAAGTGATAAGCCGTTAACTACCCCTGTTCAATATTTGTTGCAAGTACTCGGCAGCAAATGGAAATTGCCCATACTATGTACCTTAAGCAAAAAAGACGTCCTGCGTTTTAATGAGTTAAAACGAGAATTAGCCGGAATTACAAATATGTCCCTAAGTAACTGCCTTCAGGAATTAGAGCATTACAAAATAATCAAGCGCGTTCAATACCTGGAAATGCCGCCTCGGGTGGAATATTCCTTAACGGACAACGGCAAAAGTTTGCTTCCTATCTTAAAGAATCTTGATGAATGGGTAAACAAGCAGCTGGAAATTAATTGCGAAAAAGCACAGGAAACCGAACCGAGGGACTCTTAACCATTTAGAAATGACAGGGCGCGGAACTGTGCCGGTCTGCATAACGAGGAGGAATAAAACATGTACATTTTCAGTATCTCAGGCAGCCCCCGAAAGGGAAGCAACACAGATCTATTGCTGGATGAAGTACTTAAAGGCGCACAAGAATAATGGAACAATCCAGGAAATTAATGCTGACGGGATGGCAATCCCTGGCCTAGTTAACCTTGATGCCGAAAAACTGGAGAAAATTTTCGGAGCCCAGGGGCAGGCTGTTTACGAAAATGCCCAGTCGTTGCTAAAACAAGCTTACCAAGTAGGTAAAAATTTAGTTTCCTAAGCAGCCGCAGGATGAGTGAAATCCCAAAAGATGCCGACGCTTGAATCGTCGGCATCTTTTTTCTTTAAAATTTACGAATATACGCAATGGACGACAAAGGTTTTGAAATTAACCTTCCGAGATTAGCTTTACTTCTCCCCATCCCCAGCATATGGAACAATACTCTTCTTTATAATTAGAATAGCCCCGCATGTCCGCTTCAAATATATGACGCACTTTCTTTGTCACAATGATACTACTACTTGGCAAAACTTGTCGTTTCGCGGAGTGGCATGGAACCTACGCGGAACCGACAAAAATGACTGCCTGTAAGCATGTTCCGCCGAGTACTCTCGATAGATCAAACTATAAAAGAGTACCTTATAGGTACCCTTAAAGCCAAAAAATCAATCTTTACTAAGCGATTCCAGTAACTTCTGAAGATAGTCGATTTGTTCTGGTGAAAGCTTTTTCGCAGTACCCAGTAGTCGTTGGATTTCCGGTCCTAAGACCTGTTCTTCTTCTGTGAAGAATTCCGCAAGACTAATGTTGAGAGCAGCGCATATGCTTTCGAGGGAACCCAGTGAGGGTTTAGAATCGTTGGCTTCAATTTTATAAATTGTAGTCGGATCCAGTCCAACTTTCTTCGCTAAAGCATTGGCTGAAATTCCAACTGTATTACGAAAGAACTTTATTCGCTGTCCATAATTCATTTCATCACATCCTGAATATAATTCATGTTCAATTATATCTGAATCGCACAAATGTAAATATCATGATTTTAATTCATCTTTTTCTATTGACATTTAGAATATAATTCTATAGTCTTTTAACTAGTAGTCTTATTGAATACTATAGACACAAATAAAAAGATAAGAACGATACAAAGTGACACAATAACAACTTGCTGATTTAGTTGATATCGATGAAGCATAATAAATAAAATCTAAAATGGTCTTTCTACAGGCTCAATCCAAACCTTAACTAACTCGCTACCGTTCTCGGTGTTAGTATTGCCGAACTAATCGGAGAACAATCCCCAGAAAAACCGGAGGAAAACGATGTCCAGACAAGACCTCAGTGATTTTGAGATTGGCTATGAATATGTCCGTAAGCGCTATTCGTTTTTAGCCGAACATAGCTCCCAAGATTTATGGAAACTGGGAGTCGCATATATGCAGGCAAGGGGGGTTAACGCAGAGCTTTCCCGAGGTATGGGCTTCTATTTCCTGGAGTTAGGTATTAAAATCCGTCTTGTTGAGATTACATCAGATCATTAGAAAATAAGCATGCCCCAGAAACGACAACGTTGTCATTCCGGACATGCTTTGCTTCGTCGGTATTTACAATCTATGGATATACCTTAAAGTAATTAGTCATTGGTAGCCTTTGTTTCATCGACGACCCAGGCAGTTCTCAACTAACATCACTATACACGTAAGATAGTTTCTAACCTTCTATTGATTAATCCTATATCAAAGTTTCTATACCATTGACTCTGCGCCCACTTTTGCATCGTTTCATAGTCAACATGGTTCGGATCAGCCATGATTTTTAAAAATTCCACGTATCCCGGAATGCCCCCCACATCTTCCGGTGGTGCATCACCTTCCCCCATTAAGCAAACCGGATAGGTTTTATTATATTCAGTATTTGTCCCTCGAATGGTAATTTCATGCTCCCAGTTGTCGCCGTAATCATAGCAATACGTAATTTTATTAGGCTGCTTGGCATATTCCGAGAAGTTAACCTCTGAATCTAACCGTATTGGGCAGTCCGGGCTTGATTCATAAACTTCTTCAAATTCACTGATCACCTTTAAAACGCACGTACTTGCCTCGTCCAAAATCTCAAAATCATAAAGATGATAACTTTTCCAACCGAATACTGCTTGTAATATGATATGCAGCTGTTTGAACGTAATATCTACAGGAGTAATAACTCGTCTCCAAGCTGTGTGGCGATCTAAATTTAGCTTGACCATTATATCGACAGCCTCACACTGAACGATTTCTTCCCCGGCAAAAAGCTTGAAATCCCTGTACAAAAGGGCATGCGGGTATGTATAAACCGCTTCCTGAGGAATTTTCATGAGGTCATTATTCATCCTTTTGGCAACATTAGTCTGATAAAGTTCCTTTGTTTCTAATCTATCATCAAATATATTTACCTGTTCACAGGCTTTATTGAGACGAGCAACGTATTTAGCACCTCTAGTCTTAGAGAAAACTAACTCTCCGGCTGCTTTCAAATAGCTTTCGATGATTTCGCTCTTTATTTTCTCGTCTCGCAAACAATTTCTAATTCCTTGGATAAGTAACTCATTAATGTTTTTGAAATCCTTGGCTTTCAAACCATGCAGAACAAACCCATAGCGATTGCTGTCATTGACTGCGACTAGCGTCTTTCTGCGCTTCACCGTGATTAAATGCACGCTCCAACAAAATAGATCGTTTTCTTCGGTTCCTTTTCCAGGCACTATTCCCATTTCGTCATATAGTTTTTTCGTACAGCATATTTGCATTTTTTCCCTCCTAAGTCCAAGAACTTAATCCTATATCTAATTCGACGAGATTCTAAGCCTTTTTAGATGTTCGCTTTGCTATGTTTACTCATAGATAATTTCTGCTTTTTTCTGCTAAACCCTGCTGCAGTTATTGCCATTCTTACAAAATGTATAATTAATGACTTGAAGATAACCTAGAAAAGTTGGCAAAACAAAAGGACTGACGTGTTGTACGCACGTCAGCCCAGCAGATTGTCTAACCAAGCGGTTAGCCCGAATTATAAGTTATAAGAAATAACCGCAATCCTAGCCAGGGGCGGTTACTTCTGGCTAATGATCATAACAATGAGTGCCACTCATATGAAATATGTTCAGTTGATAATTTCGCCCTTGTGTTTAGCTAAATTTTCGCGCCATTCGCGTCGCTCCGTAGTTGTCAGTTTCGCCCACTCTGTTTCTTCACCAATAATTCTTAAAGGTTCTTGTGAGCGATAAGAACGTGTTAAGTTACCAGGGAACTTTTTGTCACTAACATTTGGGTCGTTTTCAAATTCACCCGTTGGTTCTATTATATAAACGCGTTCTCTTCCATCTCCATTTGCTAATGCTGCTGCCAGCCCTGCGCCATTGATATTAGCGGTGAAATAAATGTGATTCATTATAAGCCCAGGTTTGTAATTTGAATTTCCACCCGCTGTCAGTAAATCACCAACCTGCAAATCTGCCTTTGTCCCATGATAAAATGGTCCTTCATCAGAAGGTGCACCTTTATATGAATTTGACAATTCATAATTTCTTTTTGCATTATATGAATCACACAACTCCTCATAACATTTGGCAATGTATGAATATAAAGTTGAGTATGCACTCTTAACATTTTCATCATTGATATTTAGTGCACACTGTAAAGATGTTTCCATCCATTTCAATTTGTCTGTAATACTCTTTTGTTGACGAGCTAAATGATAAGCTGCTATAAATCTTTCATAGTCGTCTGTTGCTTCGTGCCATGCTTTATGAAACATCATGAGTGCATCTTCGATGTTTCCACCATCTTCCAAACTCATCCCACTCATACAGAGTTTAACAACGACGTTATTGGGATCAAATTTTATATTCATCTAATCACCTTCAAATTAATTGATTATTATTCTCCCGGCTCTTTTTGGCCCTGTTCCTTCTCGATCAGCGTCAGTGCAACCTTTAGGGCAGCGATTCGTCGTTCAAGAAGAGTTTGCTGTGACTTGCCCAGTTTCGTTGCATCTATCTTCTCGCACTTGTGGAGCGTGGACAGCAAGGCGCGATGCGCTTCGCTCAACTCTTCAGATGTAAAGTCTGGCATATTCAACCCTCCGCTTGTTTTACCCTCCACCGCACGATGTCGGTGATGAGTTCATAATCTATCGGCTTACCAAGCGGAAACTGAATCGCTCCCTTGGAAGTCTTATAACCTGCGAGCCGCTCCGCGAACTCGGATGTGGCTTCGCCGCCGGGGTACAACCCGATGTGTTTTTTGAACGCAGCAAAGTGGATGAGGTTCTCACCCTGCCAGAACGTCGGCATCTGCCACGAGATTTTCTCTGTGGCTTCCGGTGCGGCTGCGCGGATGGTTCCGCGGATACTTTGCATCAGAGATTGCACATCTTCCGGTTGTGCGGCGATATATTCGTCAATGCTGTTCGGTTTCACGCAAAAGTGATCTTGTTCCTTGTTTTTGAACTCACGGCCGCACTTCGGGCATTTCCACATTTCACCCACGCTCCTTGTTATTGTGTCACACAAAAAATCTATTAACCGGATAATTTTGATCACAGTTTTTTCCGAATCAAATAAGCTTATTCAGCTTCTCCGCGTATTCAACTTCAGACCTTACATCCACCAGAATGATACCATTTTCATTATCTAAACGTTTCTTGGCAGTTTCACTGGTAATAGTTTGATAAGCAGGCTTCTTGTCAGATTCAGATTGAACTGGTGAACACCCTGCCAAGCTTAGGAAAGTTACAAAAACTAAAACGATGAATACCTGCACGATTTTTTTCAATTTAGTTTTCTCCTCAATATTTGCAGTTGCTTTTTTACTTATTAGTTTAACTCACTTCGTTTAGTAAAGAAAATCATCCAGCTATTCAATTGTTGGAATCCTTAAAAAAGAGTTTAACCCCGATTCTCATCGATGAGCTCTTGAATCTCAGACAATTAGACAAGTTGGCTGCCCCTACGAAAGCGGATGAATCTAAAGGGATAACCATATAACGCAAAGTAAAATTTTGAAAGTGGCTTAGAAGGGGTGATTTACCCCTTCTATTTGTCTATAATGGTTATGGGTGATTTTAATGAAATCTTTTTTTAGGACGATGGCTTTAGGAACGATATTCATTTATTTGTATGTTTTTTTTGCTCAATACTTTACTTTACTAATGAATAAATACAATCCATACATAGTTTTTATCCTTTTTATAGTTACGTTTGGAATAGCACTAAGAATTGTTATTATAATTATTAGGGCATTCGGAAGGTGATATGATTTCAACAAAGAGGAAGAGAAGTCGTCAAACGAGGAGGACGAGAACATGAACGTTGCTGTAAAAGACCACGGATATAGAAAAACATCACTATCACCACAAAAACTAAAGGCAATCTCTGTTCGCCCAGTGACAATTAAAGATGGAAAATTTCTGTTCGAGACCACAGGTATATTGTAAACGAGAGAGAATAAGAGGTTGAGTAAAATCGAACATATTCACGATAATCAGTAAGACCCCTTGCACTGGGGGTCTTTTCTTATTCCCTCCGTTCCCATGCAATTCTAATTTGACACGAGAGAACCGTCCCTCTGTGCCCATGACACGAGAGAACCGTCCCTCTGTGCCCACCTCCCTCTGTGCCCACCTCCTTCACTTTTTCCTAATAGGCCTGTGTGCGCACTCTTTTTCCTCAATCCATTTATCTTGTTTCGATCAGTCAAATATCTGTTATATGGAGTGATTCTGTTTCTTTTAATTTCACCAATTATCTCACCCAGCATTTTGACACTACTCAAATTTTGAAACGTCCGACGACAAGCTTAAGATCACTCGAAAGATCATTCAATGCACTCATATTCGCGCTTACCTCTTCGAAAGAAGCTGTCTGTTCTTGTACCGCAGCCGCAACGTTTTGTGTGTTGCTGGAGTTATTCGTCACAACTTCGGAAATCTTGCTCGCCGAATTTGCAATTGTTCCGAATTGATCTTTGACTACCAAATTGATGGATTCAATTTCTTTGGCATCTGTATAAGTAGTTTCAGCTTTGTTAACTATTTCATTTAATTTACTCATAACAACATCCATGCTTTGAGACTGACTTTCAATGCTCTCAGCCATTTGAGCCATGTTATCTCTTACCATGACTGTTTGTCCAGTGATATTGTTTATAATTTCGGATATTTGAACTGTAGCTTGACTTGTACCCTCTGCTAGTTTTCTTATTTCTCCTGCAACTACTGCGAATCCTCTTCCAGACTCACCCGCACGAGCCGCCTCTATTGCGGCATTCAACGCCAGTAAATTAGTTTGACTAGATATGTTATTGATTATCTCCAAAATACCTTTAATATCATTGGAATAGCCTTCAAGCCTTTTTACTGATGTATTTGCATCTGCTAAGCTCGAAACAACTTTCGTTAAATCTCTTGATTGAAGCTCCAGAAGTTGATTTCCTTCTCCCGCAGAAGCTTTAGAGCTTGCCGAACCCTGAAGCAGTTTCTCAGCCTTATCAAGCACCTTTCCCACATCATCATTCATCTGTTCCACCAAAGCATTGAGACTGCCTATCATTTCAGTTTGCTCTACGCTGCCGTTAGAAACTTCCATTACGGCATTGGCAATCATTTCTGTGGACTTTGATAGTTCATAGCTAGTTCCAGAAATACCCTGCATCGAGTTACTAAGCACATAAGAGGACTTTGATATCTTAATTACTATCTCCCTAATGCTAGCTAAGAAGTTGTTGAAATGCAGGATCAATTCACCAAGTTCATCCTGTCTTACAATTTTGATCAGCGTCGTTAAATCACCGTCTCCGGAAGAAATACCTTTCATTTCCATGGATAGACGTTCAATTGGACGTATTACTTGTGCCCTAACCATAATCACGCCAAATATTCCAAAGAAAACTGTGATTAAGAGCATGAGCTCACTAATAACTTTTGCATTGGTTACTTTACTCTGGGATAGGGCCGAATATGCACCAACAAGTTGGTCAACTTCAGCTACAAAGCTATCTACTGAATCCTCAATACTAGTTAGTCCTTGTTTATTTCCATCCCTAGCTATCATTTCATAGGCAGTTTTGTATTGATTACTCCATTTGCCTTCAATGGCTTGCAATTTTTCCAGCATTTCTGGCTGTTCTAGTTTCTTTAGTCCAAGAGCTTCATCCCCATTGATCAATGACTTAATCAAGTTATCAAAGAACGCAACCCTTTCCAGTAACTCTTTACTCTCTGTTTGTTGATCAATCCCACCAATAATAATTCGTTCTGAAAGGTATGCCATTCTGTAGCTGTTTGCTCTCAATTTTCCGGCGCTGTTTACAAAGACAGCATCACTGTCTAATGATTTGTAGGTGATTAAATTCAATCCCACGGTTGCAATTGATAGAAAAACCATAATAGAAAACACTAATAACAGTTTAGTCTTGAGTTTCAATTTTATCATCCCTTCACTTCATCCTGCATTATCATCCATTATTTTTTACGACTAATGTAAAGCCTCCAAACGACTCATAGTTAATCGAAGGAAAACGCGCCACTATGTACTACCTTCTGAGCAACCTTAACCACAATTGGTCCAAATTCAACGGTATCTACTACTTTATCAGCAAGCTAAAACTTGATTTATTGTAAGCCAAACATACTCATCTCTTGTTTTCCTTCCTAATATATATTATTTCTCTGGTGATAAGTTAAGTTTAGATCAAAATTAAAAGTTGTATCGTGATAGTTGTGATAATTTTACTGTGAAAAAAGTCACACCTCTCACTAACAACTCATGGATAAAAATTCGGATGAAGCATATTTTAATAAAATGATCTTAATAGTCCCAGATTGGTCTGGGATTTTATGTTTTACATCGGTGATCTTAGCAAAGCAAAGTACTCCGGGCCTGTCAAATAGCTCGGAGTACTTTGCTTTGCTCTCCAATATTCACTTGCACAAAAACTTTTCCCTTTAGACTATCTTCAATCCCATTCCGATATAACAGTTGCTGGCATTCAGTATCGCGACTCTATCTTTTTAATCCGCCGATAAAGCTCTTCATTTAATCATCTCGCTTGTAATTCCATTCAGGTCGGATAAGATGATGGTATGTTCACCTACCAATTCCCAATGCCCCTAAGCCAATAATGGATACCTTCTTTATCTCCATAGTACTTTAACACTTCTGGAATTGCTGTTATCCCATTTCTCGTACTTATTTAATCAAACTTAATATGCCGATAATAGAAACTCTTCTTAGCGGCCTCGTATTCCTCTGTATCGAAACTGCCCTTATCCAGTTCTATTCCCACAATATTCATAATCGTACCCCTAAGCATTTTGAGATCATTTGTGACGATATCAAATACCATAAAAGTATCAATATTAATATAGTCATGAACTACCCGATTCCTGAAGCTTTTTATCAACGGCCAATCTACATCCGAATATATTTGTTTAAGCTCTTTGCTGATTTTTCCAACATTCTCACCGATGTTCGTCAAAAGATTTAGAGTGGCGTTGAAATTCATCTGCTCATTCTTTTCCAAGAAGTCTTCAGCATCGGCACAATCTGCGGAATACAGTATGATTTTCTCGATGCACTCAAGTATATTTAGCAGATACATGAGGTCGTTCTTAATGCTCGGTAACATAGATAATCTCCTTTTTTGCTCTATGCAGCACTATGGGATTGGCATACTTTTCAATTACAATATCTATATGCTTATTTGTAAGTTTTTGGAGCTCATCTCTAAAGACTGAAAGTGATCGGTAATCAACATTGTCCTCAATGAGAATATCTATATCATTAGACACTTCTCCTCTTGCGGTAGAACCGAATACTCCCAATTTACTCAATTTGAATTTCTTAAATAGATTATTTTGATGCATAATACTCTCTAATTCAGATATCCGATGATTTTGCCCAGGCATTCAGATCACATCCTCTTGTCATTATCTAAGACTTTTCGTTTAATATCATTGGCTAATTAAAAAACTTAACTATTAACTTGGCAATTTCCGTCTCCAATTATTGGTATTCTCAGCATAGCATGCTGAAATTGTCCCGTCAATGTGCTTTTCTTGGTTTTAATCATCACATCAATATACAGCCCCGGCGGTGAATTGGAGGTAAAGGGCTGACGTGTTGCACGCACGTCAGCCCAGCAGATTGCCTAACCAAGCGGTAGCCCGAATTATAAGTTATAAGAAATAACTGCAATCTTAGCCAGAGGCGGTTATTTCTGACTAATGATCTCTATGTTCTTTTGCTGAATACTGTTCTATCGCTTCTTCAACATACTGATTCATGATTTACCCTTAGCGATCGACTAAACTGTAATCCTCTGTCTTGCGGAATCTCTTCATGGGCAACAACCCGAGAGTTCAGATGATGAACCGGGGTTGTTATATTCCCTCAAAATGTATATTGCGTACACTATGTACGTAATATACAATAGGAGGTGAAAGCATGGTTCCGAAAAAGGTGGGTGTAATTATGCAAGAAGTTATTAATGCCACAGATGTGAGGAGAGATTGGGGACGTTTTATTGATAATGTTGTGCGTTTAAAGCCCTCTTTGGTAAAACGGAACAGAGACTATCTCGCAGCTATGTCTCTTGAGCATTTAGAAGTTGTTTTAACACCGTATAGGTTCACTATTGAATATGAAAAAGAGGCTGACGACAGCTTAAGTGGTTCTCTGAAAGAGCTGGATATCATAGCTAATGCTGCAAGTTTAGGAGCGTTAAAAACAGAGTTTGCTAAAGAATTGATTGAATATGCACAAGAATACATGGATGAGTTCGATAAATATTATGGGGCTCCCAATAGAAAAGCTCATTTCCCTTATGTTATGCGGGTGCTAATCCAGAAAGATGAGGATGCCGTAAGAGGTTTGCTTGATGCCTAGCTGGAGAGAATTAAAGCGATTTTGTGAACGGGATGGATGGGAGCTATACAAAGATACAGATCATTATTTTTATCGAAAAATAATGGACGATGGAAGCTTAAAACGTACCAAAATCTCCAAGGGGACAGGTGAAATATCTTCGCGGTTATGGAAGAATATTTTAAAAAAGCAATTGCAGGTGGATGAAGCATATTTTAATACAATGATCTAAATAATCCCAGATTGGTCTGGGATTTTACATTTTACATCGGTGATCTTAGCAAAGCAAAGTACTCCGGGCCCAGTCAAATAGCTCGGAGTACTTTGTTTTGCTCTTCTCTACTTCTCCCCATCTCCGGCATATGGAACGATACTCTTCTTAACATTCCGAACTCCGCCCAGGGGATTTGAGACATAGGTGTGATTTTCTCTCTTGCGGGACTTTTTCCGAAATGCATTTTCTTGTCGTTTCTCATACATTTCCCGGATCCAGACACTTACAGGAGCCTTCCACTGTTCACTTTTACTAGGTATGTTTTTTATTAAACTTCTAGGATTTAAACCCATCTCTTTAGCCATTTTCAAGGTTTCTTCGTTAAGCCTGCATTTCTTTTTTGCTTCGGCCCATTCTGCATCCTTCTTAATAGATTTAGCCAATGCACTTACCCTTTCTCTTTGC